>CAZFWJ010000006.1:0-87730 GCA_964522505.1 uncultured Saprospiraceae bacterium | reverse complement strand
TAATGATTAAGACAAGAAAAACAGATATAAGTTTATTCATCAGCTTAGAATTGATCGAGTTGACGTTCAATATTTTTTAGTTCTACTTTTCGCACTCTATACAATAAGGATGCAATCCAAGTTCCGAGCAGCGTCAATCCAATTATTGATGGATAAAATACCATCCTTAATGTACTATCGAGATCTTCACCACCAAAGGCAGGGTTGCCGCCATTACCTGGATGTAAACTGCTTGTGAGTCGCGGCACGATAAAGATTAATGGGATCATCGCACAAAAAGCGAAAATGTTATATGCTGCACTTACCTGTGCACGTCGATCGTCTGCTGTAAATGAAGATCGTAGAATGGCATAGGCTATATATATCATCAGAGATAATACGGACATATTGAGCTTAGGATCATTCGTCCAATATGCGCCCCACGCACTCTTAGCCCAAACAGACCCTGTAGCTAAACCGATAAGGCCTAATCCAATCGCAACATGAGTATATGCGGCAGCAACTGCATCATGTTGTAGGGATCTCGATCTGAGATATTTTATACTATAGACTAGGCTTACCATCAATAATATGAACATGGCAAACCAGACCGCCACATGAAAGAATGTGTTACGTATGGTCTCATATAATATACCCCTGAATGGGAATGAAAATGACCACGGCACCTCAACTAAATCGATCTGATCATTCCAATCGGAGCGATTAGCACTTGCATCTACTTCATCCACTTGCTCGATAGTCACAGCCGCCGGAGATACCATGTAGCCGTCAAGCTCATCATATAATATGAGCGTCGCTCGCTTCAAATCTGCGCCATCAGGAAGGCGCTTTGGAATATCAAAGTTTAAAGAAAGCTGTTTTCTCTCTAATACGTGTACCCTGCTAGCTTTGATGAGATGGAATGAATCGAGCTTTAAGAAAGCATCAACAGATTCAATTCTTGGATCATTGAATTGAGTGTTATACCCCTTTACTGTAAGATCTACCTGTTGTCCAGTTGATATAGTATATGGCTCTACTGATAAAACACCTGGTTTTAACGGAATTAGGAAGCCCGCTGAAAAAGCGTACAACAAGATTAACACGCCCAATATTTTCCACCAATGTCTAAGCACAGATCTGTCTTTTTAAGATGGCTCTAATCCTCACAAAAGTAGATATTGTTGCAAGTAAATGGATTGAATTAAAATAATTATGCCAGTCCTTATTCTTTCCAAATAACGGGCACTAATAATATGCTGGCGGCAATTGATACTGCCGACAATCCAGCAAGGGTCATAAACTTCGCATATTCTATGCTTTCTCCCAATATGATCTCATCAGACAGCCCTTTGAGTAACATGATAATAGGGAGTAAAAGTGGTATCGCTAAGACACTAACTAAGGTGTTTTGCCCACTAGCGTAGGTGCTTATCGTTGAGACAAAAGTCAAGGATGCACTTATGGCTATTGCCCCTATTACGATGGTCAGAATAAAATCTATAACAAAGGGCACTTGTTCCGTAAAGTAGATATGAAAGCAGAAATAAAATAGTGCATAAATAAATACCAAGTAACAGAAGTTGAATACCAGTTTTGATAAAAACAATCTCACAGGATCTGTCAGTGTGTATAGATATAGTCGATGTTCTCGAGCATGATGCGACTCCGATCGCAGGCATACATTGATCGACATTAGCGTTAAAAACAGCCAATATAAATATCCAAACTCTGTGGTCTCCAATGATGGATGTACTCTGTAGAGTATGTAGCACACGATCCATGCAAACATCACTAATGCGACGATATGAGATCGATTTCTGAACTCTATAGAGAAGAAATATCGTATTAGTGCAAAGAATTCAGCCATTTATATATTACGTTTTTTCATAAAGTGTTTATATTTGTATTACAACCATTTATGATGATACGTACGCTACTACTCTCAATAGTGATCTTACTATTTACTCCCTTCGTCGGCCATGCTGACAGTATAGTATATGACGCACTTCCAGTCAAAGCAAAAGCAGGCGACGGTATCACAGTATTATTGCAAAGGTATAAGCTCATCCAGAATAGTGACAATCTTAAGAGATTTTATGATCTCAACAAGCTCAACAAAAGCAGTTTACTGATTAGAGACAAAACCTATAAACTCCCTATAACAGTATATAAATACAATGAGAAAAGTATACGGAGCACCATCGGATTGGATAACTGGGAGAAGGCTGTACGCATCAAGGAATACAATGAATGGCTCCTAAGGAAGGGCTTGCGACAAACACACTTCACAGATAGTAAACTATTATGGGTGCCTCATCATGAGCTCGACGATATGCCTGTCGTAGAATCAGAGCCTGACGTGCATGAAGTAGCTAAAACGAAGCCAAAAAGCACGAAGCAGATCAATAAACTATTCGGTAAAAAGTACCAAGAAGTAGAAAAATTAGACAACAGTCTAAACGGACGAGTCTATTATCTCGTGAGTGGTCATGGAGGTGTTGATCCTGGAGCAGTTTGTTCAGAATGTGAATCAGAATTATGCGAAGATGAATATGCCTATGATGTAACGCTTAGGTTAGCACGGCAGCTTATGCAGCATGGTGCTATAGTAGAGATCGTCGTACAAGACCAGAATGATGGTATTCGTGATGGTGAATATTTGCCTTGTGACAACGACGAAATCTTAGCCAACGGAGAAAACTTAAGGACTCGAAAACAGTTGGTGAGGTTAAATCGTAGGGCGGCTTACGTGAATAGTGCCTATAGAAAACACAGAACTACAGGCGTAAAAGAACAGCTATTGGTATCAATACATGTTGATTCTCGAACTGATAATAAGAGGCAAGATGTGTTCTTTAATTACCACCCTATCAGTAATTCATCGAGGCAGTTGGCTACAGATCTTATGACAACATTTGAAGAGAAATATAATCAGTACCAGAAAGGGCGAAACTACAGAGGTTATATTAACGAGCGAAATCTCCATGTACTACGAGTAACACAACCTAAAGCTGTATTAATAGAATTGGCTAACATAAAGAACAAGGCTGATCATAAGCGCATACTCTTAGCTTCTAATCGAGAAGCCCTTGCTAAGTGGATATTTGAAGGAATTACTAAGAGAGTTATCAATCATCACTCAGATCAGGTAGTTGCATCCTCTTAGATCCGTATTAGATAGCCTTCCCAATACTTGAAATAGATTAGGATCATCCTGCGATACCTTCCCGATGTCATCAGTTGCTATAAACGACAAAGTAGCCACATTAGCCAAGTCAATGATATTAATCCTCCCTGTACGACCAGGCGTTAATACTTGACCTGGATCAGTTGGATCCGTAATCACTACTTTAAAAAAATCATTCATCTTAATCCACGTGGAATCAACACTATAGGATTGTGCTAAGCATTCGGTCATTCCATATTCAGAACATATTTGAGCTCCTGAAAACGACATGCGAAGCGTATCATGAATCTCCTCTTTGGTCATTTCACGCTTATATTTCTTCATGCCGCCCGTTTCAATGATAATAAAGCTATCATCGAGTTGATGTTGGTAAGAGCTCACATAATCAAGCATAGCGAAGCTCACACCGATTATCACTGTTGGAATACTATTGGCCTTATTGGAATCAATCTGCAGATTTAGATTGTCTAAATCTGTCAGAAACATCTTTCCTTCATAACCTGAGCACTCTGTAAAGTGCCTTACCATGCTTAAAAGCGATGAATGAGGATTATCAGAATAGTGTGGCAACAGCCCCAGGATTTGATAGTTCTTTAATGCTCCAAAATACCCCTCAAAAATCCGTTTTGACATAGTATGGTAATGCGCAAGGTCTCTCACATAATGCCTACTCCTATTCCCTCCGGTCCCACTACTCATAAAATATTGACCTCCTGTAGACCAACCACCCGTCTTAAGTTCATGATGCTTGAATGCTGCGATTGGGCAAAAAGGATAATCTGAAAATTGTTGGGGTGTCTGATTGTAGTTTATCATCCTAGTAAATCGACGATAGATGGGGTTATGCTCTTTTTGATAATTAAAAATACGCCTTGCCACATAATCAGAATCGAACTGTTCTGCGTTTAAACTATTAATGATATCTTGATAACTATCAATCACTTTATGCTATGCTAAGACTGTTCGTGGTATTAATTGTAAGTGTTCTGTTCTATTTCAGTTGTTCTGAGGACAATAATATCAATAGTGCACCAGAGATCACTTACATGGGCATGAATAAAGATGTTCTTGTTCAGGGTAACCTAGGCTTAGAAGACACTTTAGTGGTACAATTTAGTTTTACCGATCTTGACGGTGACCTCAGCGGTGTATCTAATAATGTGCAAGTCTTCGACAATAGAAATGGTGAGGTGCATGTTGTAAACCGGATACCAGATCTACCTCAGACTGACATAGGCAATGTAGGCAGCGTCATCCTCAATATACCAACTCTTTGTTGTTTGTTTGATGATGGCAGTCCAGCCTGTTCCAATCCTGAGGGTGCAACTAATACGATGACATTTGGAATTCAGGTGTTTGATAGAGCGGGTAATATGAGCAATACTATCAATACTGATGAACTCACTATACAGTGTCTTTAATCCAATCTATACCCTTCTTTAACTTTGCTTGTGTCCTTGATTCGTACTCTTGCGTACCTTGATAATCATACTCATAAGCCACTTGTGGCGGTAAGCTCATCAAAATAGACTCTATACGTCCGTTAGTTTGCAGTCCGAATTTTGTTCCTCGATCATAGACTAAGTTAAACTCAACATAACGACCACGACGGATGAGCTGCCACTGCTTATGCTCTGGTGTATAGGGCATCTCATATCTCCTATTGAAAATAGAACTATATATAGGTACAAATGAATTTCCAACAAACTGCACGAATCTCCAGCAATCTAACTTGCTATGTCCTATATCAGAATTTATACGGTCAAAAAATATCCCACCTATGCCCCTTGTTTCATCTCGATGTGGGATGAAGAAATAGTTATCAGCCCATTCTTTATATTCGTAATACGCTTCTGGATAAAAGCTATCACAGGCGGTCTTCAATCTCTGATGAAATTCTCTCGCATCTTCGTCAAAGATGATATGGGGGGTCAGGTCTATCCCACCTCCAAACCACCAATGTCCCTGATCCGTCTCAAAGTAGCGCACATTCATATGAATGATAGGCACCATTGGATTAACTGGATGCAACACTATCGACACTCCTGTTGCTACGAAGTCGTTAGGGGGCAGTCCCAGTCCTTTGGCAATAACTTCAGGCATACTGCCATGCACAGCAGAAAAATTAACCCCACCTTTCTCAATATGTTGACCCTGAATGATTCTGGTACGGCCTCCACCGCCCTCTGGTCTTTCCCATGGATCTTCTCTAAATTCTCCTTGCCCATCTAGTTCTACAAGACTATTACATATGTTGTCTTGTAGCCCCTTAAACCAATCAATGATCGACTGTCGAATTACTATATCCATGTTATTGATTAACCGTATTGAGCATGTGCTCAATGGTCTTCTTAGCATTACCTACGAACACCTGATCATGATAGACGATTACTGGACGCTTCAAGAACGTATATTCTTGTGTGATGAGGGATTTGTATTCCTTGTCCTCTGCTTCTTCAAGCTGATCTTTGATCTCCTTATATTTTCGCGCTCGCTTATTGAACAGTTCGCTATAGTTCAATTCAGACAAGTTGCGAATGCCCTCTATTTCAGAGCTTGATACAGCTTTGGTTTTTATTTCTCTAAGTTCGAATCGATCTATGTCATTGATCTCTCCCATAATCCGCTTACAGGTATCACAGGTGCCAAGATAAAAGATGGTATCCTTCATAAGGATCGCACTATGAATTAGACTTCTTATGATCAGCAAGAAACTTAGCCAAGCCGATATCCGTCAATGGATGATTTAGTAAGCCCAAAATCGCTTTAAGAGGACAAGTCACGATATCTGCTCCTGATTGTGCCGCCTGCACGATGTGTCTACTGTTACGTATCGATGCCGCAAGGATCTCTGTATCATAGCCCTGGATTGCATAAATCTCAGCTATCTGGTGGATGAGTTGTATACCATCCCACGTAGTATCGTCGATCCTTCCAATGAATGGTGATATATAAGTAGCTCCAGCCTTTGCCGCTAATATCGCCTGACCTGCGCTAAATACCAATGTGCAATTTGTCTTTATACCATTGTCAGAGAACCACTTTATAGCTTTTATTCCGTCTTTGATCATTGGGACTTTGACAACAATATTAGGTGCCAACTTAGCCAATTCCTTGCCTTCGCTTACTATACCGTCAAAATCCGTCGAGATCACTTCTGCACTTACATCACCATCAACGATATCGCATATTTTGACATAATGGTCTTTAATATTCTTTTCACCACTGATGCCCTCTTTAGCCATTAATGATGGATTAGTGGTCACACCATCAAGTATACCAAGGTCATGAGCTTCTTTGATCTGATCTAAAGAAGCTGTGTCTATAAAAAACCGCATTGAGCTTATGATTATAATTGAGAGAAATAAAAAAAGTGAGGAATCATACCAAACCGCTACAACCTCCTACCCTTGCTGTGTTTCCACCCTGGGGGATTTAAAGGGAGCTGGCCGTACAACCCTCACAGCTGCAAAAATAGTCTTTTAGACTATAGTCTCAAATGCTGTTTAATTTTCTTTTGAAATTACTCCAAGGAAAGGCGGCTATGTTAGGTAATGAGCTTACCAAAACCTGCTTTTCCAGAGTCGGATGTTTGAATGTCATCTTATAACAATGTAGGGCGATCTCCTTGTTAGGCAATGAAGCGTTCGCGCCATACTTTACATCTCCTAGTATCGTATGACCTATGTGACTTAATTGTACTCTGATCTGATGAGAACGACCAGTTTGAGGCAAGACTTTTAGGAGTGCTGAGTTGTTTGTGCCATCAATGACATCATAAGTCAATTGTGCATGCTTTGCCTTATTTGTAGAGGACGATACGACCTTTGTGACATTCTTTGAGTTGTTTTTTAATAACCAGTCTCGGAGTGTTTCACGATTTTTGTGAGGGATGCCACTCACAACAGCCAAATACTCTTTGTTTACATCACCTGAAGCAAATAATTTTTGAATTCTTTGGAGTCCTTTAGATGTCCGACCAAGGATTATACATCCACTTACTGGCCTATCAAGTCTATGTGCCGGATGCAAAAACACGTTACCTGGCTTATGATACTTTTCTTTTATATAAGCTTTATAGGGCTCACAGATCGATAAATCATTTGTTTTATCTCCTTGCGATAGCCATCCAGCAGGTTTATTTACAACCAAGAGGTGATTATCCTCATAAATAACTTCAATTTTCACTCAAGCAATATTACTGATTATTAGAGGCATACACATTTTTAATTAAAAATATGACGTAATTAACAGTTTCACTGCATTTTATACATTGCATTTTATCATAATATGTATATATTTGTATTGTGTAAGTTTTGGTTATTAAATTGTAAAATTCGTTTTGCTCGAGAGAATGCTCTCGAGCTTTTTTTTGCCCTATACCGTACACCTTGAAATGTTAAAGAAAAAAATAATTTGATAAGTACTTTACACTTGGCACATTAGTTGCATACGATACATTGAGTTTTGGTTATTAAATGATGAGTAGTGCCATTGCCTTGAGAAGCATGGCACTTTTTTTTTGCCCATACCTCACCCATCTCAACATTCTTCCCAAGTTATCTCGACTTATTAATGTGTTTCATCGCTTCACGACGAGCTAAATTGCTCATGATGGGATGATCATCGACAAACTCCTCCACCTCATATGGATTACTCTTGCTATACTGACGCAGTGCCCATCCTATGGCCTTTTGGATAAAAAAATCCTTTTTATACTCTAAAGCATAGATGTAATCCTTGAGTCTATCAAAATCTGTATCATCCCTATAAAAAAGCTGATGAATCAAACAAGTTCGATTGAGCCAAATATCATCATCGCCGAGCCATTTCGCCAGATAAGCTTCTGAACTGACTGAAGAGTCACGGCAAATCGATCCCACTAAATGAGATGCTAACCAATCTACTGTATCCCACCAAGAGTTAGTGGTGATCAATCCTTCTACACGAGAAAGATAGGATTCATCAATTTTAGATTCTACCGTGCTGAGGATATCCATAGCAGTGTAATGGCATTCTCGATAGTCTTCTTGCCACAGTTTTTCAGCCAGCTCTACCCTCTGGTCAACAGATAGTTCTCTTGAACACTTGACTATAGCCTTTGTCATTGCCCTGCGTTCACCAGCTGAAAGTCCGATATACTCAAACTTTCCTTTCATATATGCCTTCATTCTCTTAGCATAGTGTTGATCACCGCCGCCTATTAGTGTATCCCTTATCTCATTGCTGAGCTGCTCGATTTGCATAATAGCCATTACCTTAGTTAATCTAACATTAATATTTCAGATGACGACCGGGTTTGAGTTTTTGGAGAAGGATTATTTGATCACCGAGAACTTCCTATATCTCTTTATGGTATTTAGTGTCATCACCTTCATTCGATATGTGATCTTATCGCAACTGTACTTACAGGGGATCTATAAATATTTCTCAACTCACCATGTGAATAGAATTCTATCGACATGGGTGTCAGCGGAGCAGCGCAACAAAGAAATTCTGATGTCAGGCATCAGTAGTTTCATTTTTGGGATAATAGGTGTCTTAATGATCATGATGTGGCAGTATAATCTGACCGTTATTTATATAGACTGGTCTGCATATCCTCTGTGGTACGTCCCATTCAGTGCCCTGTTTGCTTTTTTCATTCATGAGACTTATTACTATTGGCTACACAGATGGCTACATACACCCAAAATATATAAACTCATACACAAGGTTCATCACGATAGCATCGATACCTCTGTGTGGACTTCATTTAGCTTTCATCCTATCGAATCCTTGTTACAAGCCTTGATTATTCCAGCAATTATGACCGTTGTTCCTATGCATATTTATGTGCTGATTGTATTGTTGATAGTTATGACTATATCTGCAATTATTAACCATGCAGGCGTGGAAATATTTCCAAGAAATGCGCATAAACATGTCATCTGGAAACATTTCATAGGTGCGACCCATCACGATCTGCATCACAGGAGGTTTATGTTTAACTATGGTCTATACTTTACTTTCTGGGATCGCTGGATGAAGACGGAAGTTGAAGATTATAAGGAGATCTATCAGCGCGTCATAAAAAAATAAATGGGGACAAACGCCCCACCTATTTTAATATCAAGTTAAAATTCCGTTTGATTTTACGATTTGTTCATTGTCTTTTTGACAACTCCTATGATTGCCATAAGCGCTCCTCCACCTACTCCACCTCCTGCAATACTCCCGATAATACTCGCAGCATCAAGCCCATCTGACCCAATTGCAATTCCTGCCATACTTAATAATTTTCCCACCTAAACCCCCACCGACGATACCCACAATAGAATTACCAATTGTGCCCAATGATAAATTACTGAAAAGTTTACCAGCAGCATTCCCTCCAAGTGCACCACTTATTAGATTCATAATTAAAGTCTCCATATATCAATATTAAATAGTTTAATTAATATCGTAATACTAACATTATTTTACTATCTGGTATTTTTTCAATATTTATTCCTGCGTTAAACACCGAGCTGATCAGAACAATTATGTACAAATCATAAATAAGGGACTAACATATATTTACAGCCTTAAGATAAACTGTTAAACATGCGAATGAAGCTTGAGCGCAAGCGAGAGATAGCTTTTGTCACCAGACATATAGGACTCTCTGAAGAGGAACAAAAGTTGATGTTAGATTATGTCGGCTGTCCCGATCTCAAAACTCTAATCAATCAGACCGTACCAGACGCCATTCGCAATCCGCAAGAGTTAGATTTACCACAAGCACTGACAGAAGTAGATTTCATTGACCAATTTAAGTCAATGATGTCCAATAATAAGCTGGCCAGTAACTTTATTGGGATGGGTTATTATGACTGTATTACTCCCAAGGTTATACTGCGTAATATCATGGAGAACCCTGGGTGGTATACGGCTTATACGCCCTATCAAGCTGAAATTGCACAGGGTCGGCTTGAGGCTTTGATTAATTACCAAACCATGGTGATCGATCTCACAGGAATGGAAGTAGCAAATGCATCTCTGTTAGATGAAGGTACTGCTGCGGCAGAAGCGATAGCCATGCTTTACAATAAGAGGCCAAAATCAAAAAAACAAGCTAATACGCTTTTAATAGATAACGAGATATTCCCTCAAACACTGTCCGTCATCAAAACACGAGCTGAAGCCATTGGTATCACAATCAAATCATGTGATATCCTTAAGGCTGATGTAACTGATGAGGATGTCTATGCCGTGATGGTACAATATCCGAACAATAGCGGCGCAGTAATCGACCATAGTCACATAGTATCCGCTGCTCAAGAGCATGACGTGACCTCAATATTTGTCGCAGATCTGATGAGTTTGGCTTTGTTACGATCTCCTGGATCAATAGGTGCGGATGTGGTAGTAGGGACTACACAGAGATTTGGCATTCCACTGGGATATGGTGGCCCTCATGCCGCTTACTTTGCGACCAAAGAGAAATACAAAAGAGTGTTACCTGGAAGAATCATTGGACTCTCCAAAGATGCTCAAGGAAATCCTGCCTACCGTATGGCACTACAGACTCGAGAGCAACATATCAAAAGGGAGAAAGCTACATCCAACATCTGTACTGCTCAAGTTCTACTTGCGGTCATGGCTGGCATGTATGGCGTATATCATGGACCTGACGGGTTAAAGCGTATTGCAGGTAGAATCACAAGCCTCACACATTTATTAGAAGGCCAATTGACCAAAATAGGATATGAACAAACGAATCACGCATTCTTCGACACGATAAAAATTGCCTGTGAAAATATCGATGACTTAAGAGTAACAGCAGAGCAAGAAGGGGTGAACTTAAGATACTTTGAAGAGGAGCAATACGTCGGAATCTCAATAGACGAGACTACTACCCTTGAGGATATCGAACTGATCTTAAACATATTCTCTAAGCATAAAGATGGTGCAGTTATCGATCGTAACTTCTTATATGAAGATGTCGATGTAGAAATTAAATGGGGAGAAAACTTACAGAGAACAGATAAGTTTATGACCCACGAAGTGTTTCATAGTTATCGCAGTGAACATGAGATGTTGAGATATCTGAAAAAGCTGGAAAATAAAGATCTCTCTCTTGCACATTCTATGATCTCATTAGGGTCATGTACGATGAAACTTAATGCTACGACCGAGATGATCCCTGTTACTTGGCCAGAGGTAAATAGCATCCATCCTTTTGCTCCTATCGAACAGACTACAGGATATCAACAGCTATTTGAAGAACTGCGCTCTTGGCTTGCAGAGATAACAGGATTTCATGGTGTATCATTACAACCTAATAGTGGTGCCCAAGGTGAATTTGCGGGGCTAATGGTTATCAAGGCCTATCATGAAAGTCGAGGTGATCATAATAGAAACGTTATGCTCATACCCTCCTCTGCCCACGGCACTAATCCTGCCAGTGCAGTCATGGCTGGCCAGCAAGTTGTAATCGTAAGGTGTGACGACCAAGGCAATATAGACATAGATGATCTTAAGCATAAGGTAGTCGAATATGCCGACAATCTATCAGGCTTAATGGTTACGTACCCCTCCACGCATGGAGTATTCGAGGTACAGATCAAAGAGATTTGCCAGATAGTTCATGATCATGGCGGACAAGTTTATATGGATGGCGCTAATATGAATGCACAGGTTGGTTTGACAAGCCCCGGACTCATAGGTGCTGATGTATGCCACCTCAATCTACATAAGACATTCTGCATTCCTCATGGTGGTGGTGGACCTGGGATGGGGCCAATATGTGTTGCACAACATCTAAGCCCGTTCCTTCCTACTCATGATGTTATTGTTTGCGGTGGAGAATTGTCCTCTGATAGTATTTCCGCAGCGCCATTTGGGAGCGCTAGTATACTGGCAATATCTTATGCTTATATCGCCATGATGGGCGGCCAAGGGCTGACTCGTGCGACAGAAGTGGCCATTCTTAATGCTAATTATATTAAACAACGCTTAGCAGGAAGTTATGACATACTCTATGTCGGGCATGCAGGAAGATGTGCTCATGAGATGATTATAGACTGTAGAGACTTTAAACCGCTCGGTATAGAAGTGACAGACATCGCCAAGCGGCTAATGGACTATGGTTATCATGCGCCTACAGTATCTTTTCCAGTACCTGGCACGATGATGATTGAGCCTACCGAAAGTGAGTCCAAAGAAGAATTAGATCGTTTTTGTGATGCGATTATAACCATCAGACAGGAAATCAGAGAGGTAGAACAACATCACTATCCAGACGATAACAACGTATTGAAGAATGCGCCTCACACAGCAGCCGTTGTGATGAGTGATGCGTGGGACTATCCTTATAGTAGAGCAAAGGCTGCATATCCACTGGATTATATCCGTGAGAACAAGTTTTGGCCCAGTGTAAGTAGAGTCGACAATGCCTATGGAGATCGAAATCTAGTCTGCGCCTGCCTACCTATTGAGGCATATGAAACCGCTGAAGCCAATGGATAGTGCTTACCCTACAAAGACGGCCCTCTATGATGTACATGTAAGTCATGATGCTAAAATGGTGGACTTCGCAGGATATCTCATGCCTGTTCGTTATTCGACTCTACAAGAGGAACACCTTGCTGTGCGAGAAAGTGTAGGCGTATTTGATGTGTCTCATATGGGTGAGTTTATGATTTCAGGTCCAGAGGCCATCAATCTCATCCAGCGGATCAGTAGCAATGATGCTTCTGTATTAAGTCCAGGTCAAGCTCAATATAGTTGTATGCCCAATGCCACTGGTGGCATCGTTGATGATTTAATCATCTATTGCATGAATGAGAGGGAATACATGCTTGTTGTCAATGCTTCTAACATCGAGAAAGATTGGAAATGGATTCAATCTCATAACGTTTGGGATTGTGAGATGACAGACTTATCACCAAAGATGAGCTTGTTGGCAGTGCAAGGCCCAAAAGCAACAGAACTCCTAAGTCAAATGACTGATGTAGATATTGCGGCTATTCCCTACTATGGTTTTGTCAAGGGGACTATGTTTGGAATTGAAAATGTCATCATCTCAGGAACGGGATATACAGGTTCTGGAGGCTATGAACTATATATCAAAAACGAACAGGTCCATCATGCTTGGAAATCAATATTCGAAGCGAAGACATCGATCCAGGTCCTCCCTGCGGGATTGGGAGCCCGTGATACGCTCCGTCTGGAGATGGGTTATTGTTTATACGGTAATGATATAGACCATAGTACATCACCGATCGAAGCAGGACTATCATGGATCACCAAATTCAATCATGAATTTATCAATTATAAGGAACTCTTAGCGCAGAAGGAAGCAAGACCTAATCGTAGATTGATTGGATTCAAGATGGCAAATAAAGGAATTCCACGGACTGGCTATGATATTCTTAACGATGATGATGAAATAATCGGCAAGGTCACTTCTGGCACCTTATCTCCAACTTTACAAATTGGAATTGGACTGGGCTATGTAACGGTGCCTTATCATAAGAAAGGTACTAGTATCAAAATCGCCATAAGAAAGAAAAAGGTGGCCGCTGTAATTAGCAGACCACCTTTTGTATCTATTTCTAAGTCCTAACTATTCGTATTGATTATTGCTTAACGATTCGCTGTAGGACATTATCTTGTTCATTAGCAAGCTCTACGATATAATAACCCGCTGACTGGTCTCCAATATTAAACTGATATCTATCTAACCCTGATACGTCATCTCTCATTACGAGTCGTCCATTTAGGTCATAGACGGCTATGGAGCTAAGATTCATTCTCGTATCTATCTCAACATTAACAATTCCTGTTGTAAGCGTTGGATATATCTTATTCTCGGATTCATCTATGTCCAGAGTTGCCGTAGTATTGTCAAGAACTATGCTCACATTGTCTATAGCCCATCCCCACCCATTGGCTGCTGCATCGGCAAACAATCTGAACCGAATCAATATCACATCGTCCTTATCGTGAAACTCAGACAAATCAATTGTTGTACGACCGAACATGAATGGTCTTGGTTGAGTATTATTCTGAAAGGCACTAAGCCAAAGCTCATTACTACGGGCATCATAACCATCCAGTAATGGTGTCCAAGTCTCTCCATCTAAGGAAGACTCAACAATTACAAAATCAAAAAAGTTATCATCACCAAAGTCAGAACCTGCCGTCCCAGGTTCAACGATAGCAATATTATCAAAACTTAAAAACTGCTGCCCCCTGATCCTTATTGGCTGGAGCAATGTATAGGTCAATTCTCTATCATTCGGATAGGGATGAAGACTATGAATTGCGGGATCTCTAAATAATTCCTCTGTATAAATCGAAAATCCTTCACCCATAAACTCTGAGTTGCGAGATTCATCATCAAAGTCATTGGAATATTCTTCTACGGATTCGAGCGGGATGAGCAACGTCAAACTGAATGCTCGTGAAGGGTAGGCAACACCATCAATAAATCCAATAACAGTGATTTCCACATCTCCTTCAATCCTAGGATTATCCAAAACGAGATTAAAAATACCTTCTTCATTTCTATCAATCTGAGCAATCGTATCACCATCAATAACGACTACCGATGAGTCGAACACTTCTGAATACTCAACCTCTATAACAATCTCACCTTCCGGTGATAGAGTTGAAGAATTAATCATTGGTGGAAAGACTACATTTTGCTGTATGCCTTCTACCGTCGCAGTCCAAATTCCTCTACCATAAGTCGCAATTACAATCTGATCGTCTTGTAAGATCATATCGTATATATTCACGGCTCCCATATCATTATCCATCACCTGCCAACTTTGACCCCCATCTAGAGACTCTACGATACCAATCTCCGTACCTGCCCAAATGCGATTGATATCATTAGGAAAGACAAATACCTTGTTGACCGCTACATCTGGAAAACCTCTTGTACTCGTTCCGTTCTGAGAGTCGGCAAATCCCGTTATGTCCTCCCAAGTCTGACCTAAATCAGTAGTTCTAAGAATCTTCGGTCTGCCTTGAAATGAAAACATTGCAAATGCAGTCTGATCATCAATTGGGTGTGTTGACAAGCCCGACGCATTTCCTAAGACAACCTCCGAATAAAAATTCGTGGCACTGAATGAATCGCCACCATCACTTGACACAAATATGCGTCTATCCTCTGCCAGTGCCCCTCCTGCCCATATCACATCTGGATCAGCGATCGACACCTCTATAGACATAAAGTTGGTAAAGCTCCATCGGTCATCATTTATCCTGGTTGGTTCCCAAGATTCACCAAAATTGTCAGATTTCCACACACCCGAAGTACCCACAGTGAAGATCCGATCAGGTGACATTTTAGAATTTTCTAACTGGCTCCAAAAAGGCCCCTGATCATCAATCCCGTTGGTTGCACTTCTCCATGTACTTCCACCATTTATAGATCTTGAAAAATTATTGAATTGTGATCCGGCAATAAGTAAATTGCCGTCTCGATTATTCCATATAGCTTCAAATCCATCTCCTCCTAATGCAAATCTATATGAGGTAGCGGCACTAGTGCTGGCTGATGATGGGGTAAACCAAGTGCCATTATCCTGCATGCCTCCGATATATCTATCTGCCCCAGGCGCTTTATCAGCGCTATAAAATTGAGTGGTATTATTGCCTAGTGAAGCATACGACCATGAACGATTTGGCACGCCAGGATCACGACTTCTACTTGACACATAAATACCACCATCATTTGCCACTAATAGCCTAAACTGCTGATTGGTTGGAGAATCGTTTAGTATAAATATGTTATGTTGATCTGGATGAACTCCTGAGGCTGTACGATTACTCTGAATAAAAGTGTTTCTGCCGTCAAAGTCGTTATATGCATCAGAAATTACCTGAATAGTTTTCTCCTGAGCATTAACATCATTCTTATCAATGCGGAAATTTGATTCAGGAAAGTTATTATCCTGATACGGACTATCATCTGTCAAGATTGGCCAGATGAAATACATATTACGGAATACATGTCCTCCACCAGATTGCGCAATATTCACGTCTCTGGTTGGTAGATAATCCACATCGTGCACATAGATATATTCACGACTGTTATCTGAAGTTGGAGTACCTGTAAAAGTCTCTATGAGGTTCCATACACCATCATTTTGCTGATCTCTAAATGACACCATCAACTGTCGATCGAGTTCTGTATCCCATATTTGAAATGGAATCTCGACTAAATCTTCATACTGAAAATCTCTATCGGGAACTCCTGAGCCTCTACCGTTTACAGTAAATCGATGCGCCATCTGTCCACCTTGTCCAAATCTTATTTCTATAGGATTGATTTCATCTTTGGACAGTACGTCGCCAAGATCAATACCGCCATCACCGATTGAGCCGCCGAAATTGAGTAAATCTAAGAATCCTTCTGTTCCATCCTCTACCACATCAAAACGTGTAGTAGAAATAGTGCCATCATTAACAGTAAACTTGAATAAATTTACTCCACCTACATAGACAATATCTTCGTTATGTGGATGTGCAATAATTGTATTATCAAACCAGCCTTGACCATCAAGAAAATGTATATTGTCATCGGCATCAATGGTGGATGCTAATTGCCATGAAGCAGCACCATCTGACGAAACATATAGATCAGATCCAGTACCAGTAAGTCTGCCCTGGGTAGATAGAAACAACCTTTGCGGATTAACGGGAGAGATTGCTATTTCTGCGCGCCCTCCAGGATTTAGGCCAACGCTAGCATCAAACCACGTTTCGCCAGCATCAGTCGACTTTATAACTTTGATATTATCAATTGCAACATATAGATTGTTGAAATCTGTCGGGTCTGCCACGATATGATCATATCGATCTTCTGTTGAACTCAATGTTCGACGCCAGGTTGAACCACCATCAGTAGACTTATAAATTGCAGCATTTAGATTATTTTCTAAAACTCCATCCTCGTCTACGATTCTAGCCCAAATACTATTTCTTGTAGTGGCTACAACAATTTCAGGATCATCGGGATCTACCACTATTCTACTAACGTTTCTAAAATCTGGAAACTGCTCTGGACTTACGATCTGCAACCAACTCTCGCCGCCATCTTCAGATTTAAACATGCCCGCGCCATCAATATCATTTGTAAAGTGTTCTCCTGTACCAGCGTATACTATATTTTCATTCGCAGCTGAATGTGCCAACGTACTAAAGCCTAAATTGGGCAAATCAGAAGTCATATTCTCCCAATTTGATCCACCATCAGTAGTTTTCCAAATACCTCCCGAGACACTTCCTATTAACCAAGTGTTGAGAGAAGGGTCGCTGGGAAATGCCAATACTGCACGGGTACGACCAGCAACATTAGCCGGTCCTCGCTCTGTAAATGTGACATTATTTGACTTGGTTGTTCTGCCTTTTTTACTGTATTCTTTGATGCGGTAGTTGCCCGTATAAGAAGGGGCGATAAGATCATCTGGTGTTCGTATCTGCCGATTCATGCGAGCAAATTCTTCTGTGATCTGTAATTTCTTAAGTCCAGCTCTTTTCTGCTCTGCCTTCTTTTCTGTGTAGATGCGATATAGCTCGTCCTCAGGGAGGACATCTGATGATTGCTGAATAAAATCTTTTTGATAGATGAGAAAAAGAAGTATCCCTAAACCCGATAAAAGCACAATTTTTCTCGTCATCTCTTATTAATTTCTCTAATGTTTATGATTTTATTCTTCGTTGGGTTGCCTGGGTCCTCTCGATGCAATACTCTTGGAAGGATTTCTAATAGTAAGCTGTCATCATCCGACCAGTCCACAGTACCGTGCACCTTTTTGGGACCATATATCATGTTATATGCTGAATCAAAAACTGCATATATTTTACGTAGTCTATCTCCTTGCGAGTCATCATCGCCAAAGCACAATTGCATATCACCGGACTCATTCATTTTACAATGATATTCCTTATCCTGAAAGAACTCTGATATTACAGCTTTAGTCTTTATCATAGTAGTCTCTTCAACGACAGCTTCTTTGGTTTTACATGATAAAGAAATCATTATTACTGTAATCAGAATCAATCGAATTATATATGTAGTTCGCATCTCAAATTAAGATTATATACCTGTTCCAATAAGCACTATAGCAATGATACCAAATACTAATCCAACTATTTGAAGTCTATTCAATCGTTCTTTATAGATGAGAGCCGCTATTATTGTTATCGCAACTAAAATGGATACATTGTTTAATGGAAAGAGCACAGAACCATCCCAGCCTTGTTCCAAAAGGTAAATAAGCAGATAAATCGTTAGGTAATTAGGCAAGCCAAGGATTACTCCCGCAAGAACGTCTTTCCATCTAAATTTAGACCGTCCTGTAAGTAGTCTAAACAGTACGATTATGACACCCATAGCTCCCGCCAAGCCAAATGACGTAGAGGTAAAAAATACGCCATCCCCATCAACCTGACCAGAAACCTCTACATAATACAAGATTATTTCAATCAAGCCACTCATGGCAAAAACAATGATCGGTAGTGCGATGATCCACTTGTTGCGTAATGTAAAGCCATCAGACTCGCTGGGATAATTAACTAAAATCACGGTCACAATAGCAGCAACAAAACCGACCATCTTATAATGCGTTAATATCTCATCATAAAATATAATCGGAAATGCTGCCGAGATAAGCAGTGACATCTTATGCATAATGCCCGTCAAGGTTAAACCAGCTCGTTGATATGACAATGCCATGAGATTAAATCCTATGATGAATAAGAGGCTCATCATAACTGCACTCCCGAACCAGGCTTTTAAGTAAAAGTCTTGCGGAATAGACTGCACTCCCAAAAATATGGAGGAGCTAATTACGCAGGTAAAATAGTTGACTACAATAGCATTGAGATTGTCAACATTATACTTCTCAAAATACTTGAATATGACCGCCAAAGCCACATTGCACAGAACCAGAAGAATAAATATCATAAATGTATTTATCGGTTTTGGCAAGATAGGATATCATAGTTTCTTTGTGGCAATGAGAAGGCATTTATGACAGGATTAAGTATTGGAGCTACATTGGCAGCAATCCTTATCGGATGTTCAAAAGCTGGAATAAAGGGGATATCGGCGATTTCCGTCACGCTGCTTGCTCTCGCTTATGGTGCAAAAAATTCAACTGGAATCATACTACCTCTCCTTATCACTGGAGATATCGCTGCGGTCATCTATTATAACAAGAAATGCAACTGGCAACTGCTGTTTAAACTACTCCCTTATGTTGCTATCGGTGTTATAATCGGCGCTTTCATAGGAGATACGATGCCTGAAGAGATTTTCCAGAAAGCTATGGCAGCAATTATCATCATTAGTGTTTCACTGATGGTCTGGTATGAGCGCTCAACTATCCAGCTCGAAAGTCAATCTACTGGTTTGGGTATAATCCTTGGCGTTCTCGCCGGCATCACTACAATGATTGGCAATTTAGCTGGAGCCTTCGCTAACCTTTTCTTTTTGAGCATGAGGCTTTCTAAGGAAACTTTTATTGGAACTGCTGCTTGGTTGTTTTTTGTGATTAACCTGTTCAAGTTACCCTTTCACATATTCATGTGGAAGACGATAAATCTTAATAGTCTTTATGTCGGGTTATGGCTACTACCTTTCCTTACGATAGGGTTTGTTATTGGTCTTAGGCTGGTGACGCTATTCAATGATGACAGCTATAGATATTTCATTATTCTGATGACCTTTATAGGAGCAGTAGTGATGTTGATGAGTTGATCTATGCTGCACAGCGTTTACACAATCCTTTCAAGATGAGGTTCGCTTCTTTTATCTGATATCCAGGGATACTAACAGGTGGAATATGCTGATCGAGACACTCCATAATCCCACATTCTGAACATTTGAAGTGCATGTGATCATGATTGTGATCATCGGCATCACATGTATCATGACATAGACCATAAGTTACAACTCCATTGTCATCAGGAATCTTATGAAGCACCCCATTCTCAGTGAATGCATTCAATATCCGATATAGGGTGACACGATCTGAGTCTTTAAGTTCGTTTTGTAAATCCTTAATTGACAAGGTTCGATTTTCACGAGTAAAATATTCAAGTACATCAATCCTACCATCAGTGATACGAAGGTTATGAGTCTTTAGGATGTTTTTTATTTCGCTGTATCGAGCCATGAAGAGTTCTGTTTATATATTAATCAAACTGTTGCAAAAAGAGCTTTAATGCAGACGGTTATTCAAAAATAAAGATAATATAAGCTCTAAACGCAACAGGTCATTATTGGTTGAGCGAAATCATTAAGGATTTTATAGATCGGATATTTTAGATATAAGTCTATATTGCCCCATCATCTTATTGAAAATAATATACTATCTAAATGGATCTTGCAAAGACCTTGAAGGAGGACATCCTCGCTCCTATTTCTCTAAAAGAAAAAGTCGGGTACGGATTAGGCGATATGGGCTTCAACTTTTTTTGGGCTAATATCTCGGCATTTCTACTTGTATTCTACACCGATGTATTCGGTATTTCTGCGGCGGCGGCCGGGACTATGATGCTGGTTACTAAAATAGTTGATGCATTTACTGATCCAGTCATGGGAGCTATTGCTGATAGAACCAAAACCAAGTGGGGTAAATTCAGACCCTATCTGCTTTGGGGTGGACTCCCTATGGCGGCAGCAGGAGTACTAACTTATACCACACCTGGACTTGGAGAGGGAGGCAAACTAATCTGGGCTTACGGCACCTATACATTGATGATGTTGATGTATACTGTACTAAGTGTGCCCTACTCTGCTCTATCTGGAGTAATCACAGCACGATCGCAAGACCGAACAGACCTGATCAGCTTTAGGTTTATTGCGGCATTTACGGGTACAACACTGGTGAATTTCTTCACACTTGACATGGTCGAATACTTTGGTGGTGGCGATGAAAAGTTAGGTTGGCAGATTACCATGGCGATCTATGGAATTTTGGCAGCGCTATTTTTTGCTGGCGTATTTTTTACCACAAGAGAACGGGTTACACCTCCGGCCGATCAAAAGTCTAATGCTTTACAAGACATAAAAGACCTGCTGAACAATAAACCTTGGGTCGTGCTTTTCACCCTAGCACTAGTCATTATGATCACGATTTCTATGCGAGCAGGGGCCTCTATATACTATGTCAAATATTATATGGAGCGACCTGATCTGATCAAGTATTTCTTAACTGCTTATGGTATTGCTCTAGCGATAGGAGCAGCTTGCACACCAATCATGACAAGATTTATTGAGAAGAAGAACTTAATGATTTTGCTCATGAGTCTCACCGGTATATTGTCTATCCTATTCTTCTTTATACCATCGGATTCGATCATATTGATTTTTGTCGTGCATGTCTTGATTGGATTCGTACTCGGACCTAAGTCTCCGCTTGCATTTTCTATGTATGCAGATACCGCTGACTATACGGAATGGAAGACTGGAAGAAGGGCTACGGCGATGACTTTTTCGGCTGCTATCTTCTCGCAGAAGTTGGGTGGCGCACTGGCATCATTCGGCATCGGTGCAATTTTGGCATCGATGGGCTATATCGCTAATGAAGCACAATCTGATGCCTCACAGACAGGCATTGTACTGGCCATCAGTATCGTACCAGGTATTATTGCATTGTTAGCTGCCTTCGTTATGGTCTTCTATACGCTTGACAACAAGCTTCTTAAGCAAGTACAAGAAGAATTAAAAGAGCGTAAAGGATAGATTATGATCGAGACTACTGCTAATGGAGAGCGTGTTAAGCTAACAACACCATCCAAATTGCCGAAGGCTTCAGGCTTTCTGTGGAACAAGCATATGATGATTCATTTGAATTGTCGTGGGTATGCTGTCGCTCAATTTATGCAACCAGAACCCGCAAAGTATGCACATGCCCCGAATCTGGAGGCTAAGACATTCATGCAGCCCGAGCAGCCTTACTATGCACATCATCCAGGAAGATTTGTATATATCAAGAATGAAACTACAAGTGAGCTTTTTTCGGGACCATATGCACCCATCAAAGCGCCACTGGATAAGTATGAGTTTTCAGTAGGAAAAAGTGACTTAGCATGGAAGATTCAGAAAGGCAACATTGAGCTGACCATGGAGCTTAGTTTGGCGCCAGATGAACCAATAGAGCTCTGGGAGATAAGCGTCAAAAATAAGGGACAGCAGGTTGAACAAATCAGCCTTTATCCTTACTTCCCAGTTGGTTATATGTCATGGATGAATCAATCTGGCGAATACCTAAAGTCGCTGAATGGAATCATCTGTAGTTGTGTCACCCCCTATCAGAAATATAAGGACTATCCACGTATCAAAACCCTCAAAGACAAGACATTCTTCTTGGCAGATACGATCCCAACATCATGGGAAGTCAACCAAGAAACATTCGAGGGCGAAGGAGGATTGCATAATCCAACTGGCATTGTACAAGACAAGCTAGAAAACGGTGACGCACGCTATGAAACGCCTGCCTGTATCATGCAGTATCAGATTGACTTGGAGCCCGGCAGCTCAAAGCCGTACAGGTTCTTATTCGGACCTGCAAGAACTAACGAAGAAGTCGAGGTAATCAAAGCCAGGTACTTCAATAACAATGGGTTCGACCAAGCACGTGAGCAATACCAAAAGTATGTAGCTGATGGCAAAGGAAATATAACTATTGACACGCCTGATCCTGTCCTTAATAACTTCGTGAATCACTGGCTGCCTCGTCAGATGTTCTATCATGGTGAGACGAATCGATTAACTACCGACCCACAGACTCGAAACTATCTTCAGGATAATATGGGCTATGGATACCTCATACCGGAAGGCGCCCGGACTACATATCTCACTGCTCTACGCCAACAATTCAGAAGTGGTGAGATGCCCGATGGCATTCTGATTCATCCCGATGCGGAACTAAAATATATCAATCAAGTCCCACACACTGACCATTGTGTATGGCTTCCGATATGCATGCAGGCGTATCTCGATGAGACTAATGACTATGGTCTTCTCCAAGAGCGCCTACCATTTGCAGATTCCGATGAAGAAGCCACAGTTGCCGAGCATATGGATCTCGCCATGGAGTGGCTCCTGAAAAGCCGAGATGAGCGAGGCCTCAACTATATCAATCAAGGTGACTGGTGTGACCCGATGAATATGGTGGGCCCTAAAGGCAAAGGTGTATCAGGATGGCTTTCTTTAGGAACGGCATATGCGCTCCAGACATGGGCAACGATTTGTGAATTAGGCGAACAACATGAACGTGCAAAGAGATACAGACTAGCGGCCCAAGAAGTCGTCGCAGCAGTAAACGAACATCTGTGGGATGGCAAGTGGTATGCTCGTGGTATTACTGATGACAATGTTCCCTTTGGCATAAGTACCGATACAGAAGGCAAGATCTTCCTGAATCCTCAAGCCTGGGCACTGCTATGCGATGCCGCAAGCTCTGAGCAGCAGGATTCCCTAATCAATGCAGTTGAAGATCAACTTGAGTCGCCCTATGGTGTGGAGATGCTAGGCCCACCCTTCTCCGCTATGCGTGAAGATGTCGGTCGTGTCACTCAAAAGTTTCCAGGCTCTGCAGAGAATGGATCAATATACAATCATGCAGCTGCTTTTTACATCTATGGCCTTTATTCCAGTGGTTATGGAGAGAAGGCTTTTCGAGTGCTGCGCAAGATGATCCCTGGACCTGATGAAGCGGACTACCTCCAGCGAGGTCAGCTCCCGGTCTTCATACCTAACTATTATCGAGGGGGCTTTAAGGAGTTTCCACGTACTGCAGGTCGATCAAGCCAATTGTTTAATACTGGTACTGTAGCCTGGGTATATCGTAGCTTGATAGATGGCCTGTTTGGTTTACGTGGACATAAGGAAGGATTGATGATAAGTCCTCAACTGCCATCGGGATGGGATAATGTCAAGGTCGTCAGACAGTTTCGACAAGCTACATATCATATCCATTATAAGAGATTAGATCAAGGTGTTAAACAGGTCTTGGTAAATGGAGCGGCCATTGCAGGCATTATTATTCCTACCAAACCAGGAGAAGAGTATCAGGTGGTGATAGAATTATAAACAAATTCAGACTCAAGGATATAGGAAACAGCTATTCTTGGTGGTATGTCGTTATTGGTATATGAAGCATCTAATCATTTTATTTTCACTGCTATGTTTATATGCTTGCTCCTCATCTTCGTGCGATGAGCAAGAATTCAACCTAATCGGTACCTGGGAGCTATTTGAGTACTGCAACAGCCCAGGTGACATTTCTTGCCCTATACAGACTCCTAATAATCAAGAGATTGAACGCTGGGAGTTATCAATCGATAGTAGTTTCACCTTCTTCTTAGGAGGACGATTGATGAACAGTGGCACTTTTTCAGTCACTAATTCAATCATAATCTTTGTTAATGATGCCGATGGAGAGCTTATTACTCAACGATTCATTATCGCACAAGGTCCTTGTGAGGTAGATTTAAATGGACTCTGTATAGAAGAATGTAGACGATCCTATGAAAAGGTAGATTGACCTCTAATTGGACGCAGTCCGCAGACAAGAGCTATCTTAGCAATATGAAGCGACACGCGCTATGGCTCTTCTTGACTACTCTATCTTTCTTGCTACTTATCCTTAGCGCATGTTCTCCAGAAGATACTGAACCCGATCTGCCTAACAGTGATGTATGCTTGTTAAAATCAAGCGATCACGTACCAACTCTATCTACCATTCTCGACTCGCTCAATCCACATCGGGATAGTCTGAAGCAAACAGGTGTTTATGTCTTTGAAGAGGGAGAAGAAGCCATCATTACAAGGGCGTGGCTGAGCCAACAAGCGCAACAAACCATCGATATCCAATACTTCATTTTTTCAGAAGACAACATTGGTGTAATTGCTTGTGATTACATGCTTGAAGCAGCCTGTCGTGGGGTTAAAATAAGACTGATTGTCGATGATCTCTTAGTGGATGTTCATCCTGAGCATGTGCTTGCCCTTGATGAGCATGAAAACATTGATATCAAGATCTACAATCCCAATCTCAACATTGGAAAAAGTCTGGCCAAGAAGGTATCCAAGGTAGTTACTGACTTTAGAGGGATCAATCAACGGATGCATCACAAGACCTTCATTGTGGATAATCAAGTTGTTATTACAGGGGGACGTAATATCGCTGATGAGTACTTCGACTATGATCATGAATACAACTTTAGAGATAGAGACGTTCTTTTGATTGGTGATATCAGTGAGGGTGTCCAAGTTGCGTTCAACGATTATTGGGATAGTGAACTCACGATAGACATAGAAGACTTAATAGATTACCCGAAAGAAGATTATAATTATAATGCGGTGCATCAATGGGTACATCGCTATGCTCAAGACACCCTCAATTATTGGCCACAGATACGTGAGACCGTCCCTTATGTATTTGATCATATCCAAAGTACCAATAGACTCTACTGGGTAGACAGCGTAGCATTTGTCTCAGACATGCCAGGAAAGAATGACGGATCACAAGGGCTAAAAGGAGGAAGTGTAACAACTGATGAACTAGTAAGTCTAGTTAATCATGCTGAAGAGTCGATCTATATCCAGACGCCCTATCTGATTATGACAGATCTGGGTATGAACCTATTCAGAGATGCGATCAACAGAGGTGTTGACGTATATATCCTAACTAATAGTCTCTCATCTACAGATAACCTAGAAGCATTCAGTGGATATAGGCGAAATCGCCATAAACTCCTAGAAACTGGAATAAAAATCTATGAGTACAAACCCGATGCGGAAATACGAAAACAGTTGATGAAAAGTGAGCTGCAAAAGCGATTAGATTATGTACCCATCTTCGGACTTCATGCGAAGTCCATGGTCATAGATGATGACATCGCTGTGATTGGCACATTCAATTTAGATCCACGCAGTGCTAACCTCAATACAGAGTGCATAACTGTAATACACTCTACAGAAGTGGCTCGCGACATGGCAGTAATCATGAAAGAAGAATTGAATGCCCAAAATGCCTGGCATACTACCACTGATTATAATCCCGACTCCGAGGCAAGCATTGGAAAACGCATAAAAGTCTCTATGCGGAGAGTTGTACCGAAGTCAATATTATGAAGCACGTAAGCAACTGAAAAATTGGATTATTAGCCCGACATCTACCCTTTCTTTCTGATTGGTGCCATCAGTCCCTCCTGAGTTACAGAAGCTACAAGGATTCCCTCCCTACTAAAAATACTTCCACGATTAAATCCCAAGGAATTAGATGCACTTGGGCTTTCAAGAACATAAAGCAGCCATTCGTCTACTCTAAATGGACGATGAAACCACATCGCATGATCCAAACTCGCAAGGAAGTAGGTACCAAACTGAGCAATATGTCTATGCGGTAATAATGATGTTCCTAAGAGGTTATAATCTGAGGCATAGGCAAGTACTTCGTGATGTGATCGAAGGTCATCTGGCAGCCGCCCTTTAGCCTTGAGCCAAACATGCCTGAAAGGTTCTCGCTTCGTTTCACTGAGATAATCCATTTGTTCAACAGGCCTAAACTCTATAGGTCGCTCATTGCTAAACGCTGCATACAGCATAGGATTAGATTCTTTGTACATCTGCGAGAGTTCCACATCTGATTTCAACTCTTCAGGAGCTGGTACATCAGGCATTTCGATTTGATGATCTAAGCCTTCACGGGGTGTCTTAAATGATGCTGCCAAATTGAATATCGCCTTACCATGCTGCTTAGCTGTAACTCTCCGAGTCGTAAAACTCCCACCATCTCTAAGTGTCTCCATATCATATAGCACTGGTTTGGACACATCACCAGCAAGTATGAAGTATCCGTGTAAGGAATGTGCAATACGGTTATCAGGAACCGTCTCATAGGCTGCATGGAGCGCTTGCCCGAGTACTTGTCCACCAAAAATCCTTCCCCAAGGAGCTTGATAGTTCTGACCACGATATAAGTTGAGATCAATCTCTTCGAGATCCAATAGTTGTAGTAGCTCATCAACAGTATTCATGCTGCGCCCTCATTTATGTTCTGACTACAAGGATAAAACAATCTCAATTGGAAAATGGTCTGAACCAACATTAGGGCCTCGCATCAAACAACTATGTTCAACGGATGGACTAACCAAGCAATGGTCAATAGGAATACGCAAAGGCATAAAGTAGCTAGGAAACGTTGGAGATATTGAACAACGAGTTTCCTTTAATTCAAGGTGATCTCGTAATCTCGTATAATCATAGGAGTATGGGGTCATATTGTAATCACCTATCAAGACCAGGTTTTGACGATCTTTATACCTGTTAATTAATTGATCCACTTGATGATGTCTGAGTGCCATATTAGTTCTCCCGACAGGATTTTCCAGGTGGATAGATGTAACTGTTAAGATTTCTTCGCCCATGTCGATTTCAGCTTCTATCATCGGAAAATCTCTATCTGTAAAATCTAATATTTGGTAGGAGTCAATGGCATATTTGCTCCATAGGGCTATACCAAAATTATGGTTGCGGACTTGCTTGATCTGATGTGGATATTCTTCTATAAAAGCCTTACTAAGGCTCTCGTCCCATAGAGATGTATACTCCATTAGTACTATGAGATCTGGATCAGATTGATTTATATAATTCTTAGCAAGTTCATGGTTGTGATTAGAAGAAAGTAGATTCATTGAGACAATCTTCAGAGATTTATTAGATGGATTATCCAATTGAATTGTAGAATGGTACTTGTCTATTACTAAGTGAAGGAGTAAAAGGCCTAGTAGAATACCAAAAATTGTCAGGATGTATTTCTTATAAAAGCTCAAAAGTGCAGAACAGACGATCAGCAAAATTGCTATTTGCACGCTGAAACTGGTGAGCAAATCCAAAACCCACCACAGATCATCAAATAGATTACACACAGTCAAGAAGACCAGTAAAGACCAGCAGATATAAATGGATATTTTCATGTCTATGACTGCTAAGGTTGAAACAATGATATGCCAATATTAGCCAAACCATCACAATGGGTGGATGTTACCTTAGAGTATATAAAGATGAGTCATGAATAAATATCCACACCTACTTAAACCTTTAGACTTGGGATTTACCACATTAAAAAATAGGGTCATAATGGGTTCTATGCATACTGGGCTGGAGGAAGTACCAGGTGGATTTGATCGAATGGCCGTATTCTATGCAGAGCGTGCCCGTGGTCAAGTGGGTTTAATTGTTACAGGAGGAATCGCACCTAATAAGGAGGGTAATGCAATGCCATTTGGCAATTCTATGGATAATGAGGCAGAGGCTGCCAAGCATAAAGTAATCACCGAGGCCGTTCACAAAGAAGGAGGTAAGATCTGTATGCAAATACTTCATGTAGGCAGATATGGATATTCTGAAGCGAATGTTTCAGCCAGTGATACTAAGGCACCGATCAGCCCCTTTCCAGCCAAGGCACTTACAGTTGATGGGATCGAACGAACAATTGAAGACTACGCACATTGTGCAGCGCTTGCCCAAAGTGCAGGTTACGACGGTGTCGAAATTATGGGATCTGAGGGATACTTGATCAATCAGTTCATAGTGTCCAAAACGAACCGTCGTACTGATGATTGGGGCGGATCCTATAAAAATAGGATCAAGCTACCTATTGAGATCGTACGACGCACTAGAGAACGAGTCGGGCCCAACTTCATCATCATCTACAGATTGTCGATGCTTGATTTGGTAGATGACGGCAGTTCATGGGAAGAAGTAGTTCACTTAGCTAAAGAAATAGAAGCCGCAGGTGCAACGATCTTAAATACAGGCATCGGTTGGCATGAAGCGCGTATCCCGACGATTGCTACCATGGTGCCACGAGCAGGATTTGCTTGGGTGACTAAGCGCATGATGGGAGAGGTCAATATCCCACTCGTCACCACTAATCGTATAAACATGCCAGATGTAGCTGAACAGGTATTGGCGGATGGCTGTGCTGATATGATCAGTATGGCACGACCATTTCTCGCCGATGAAAACTTAGTGCAAAAAGCGATAGAGGGCAGAGAGGATGAAATCAACACTTGCATAGGATGTAATCAGGCTTGCCTCGATCATACCTTTCAAATGAAAGTGTGCTCATGTCTGGTTAATCCACGTGCGTGTCATGAAACAGAACTAAACTATGTACAAACAACAGCGCCCAAGAAGATAGCGGTAGTTGGAGCAGGTCCTGCAGGACTCAGCGCATCGACTATTGCGGCACAGCGAGGCCATCAAGTCGATCTATACGATGCTGCTGCTGAGATCGGTGGACAATTCAACATGGCTAAGAAAATACCTGGCAAGGAGGAATTCTATGAAACGATCAGGTACTACGGAAAGCAAATAGAGTTGCACAATGTCAATCTAAAACTCAGTACACGAGTAAGTGCTGAAGACCTCATAGGCAAAGACTATGATCATATCATCGTCTGCACAGGGGTCAATCCACGACAGCCGCAAATTGATGGAATCGATAATCCTAAAGCTATAAGCTATGTCGATGTACTTACAGAGAAAGTCGAAGTAGGTAAAAGAGTAGCAATTATCGGAGCTGGAGGTATAGGATTTGATGTAGCGGAATATCTCGCAACCGAGAAAGATCACTCGCCAAGCCTGAACATACCCGCTTACATGGATGAATGGGGAGTAGATATGACTTATGAGAATCGCGGCAGCCTCAAAACACCTAATCCGGATGCATCACCACGTGAGATATTCTTGCTTAAGAGATCTAAAGGAAAATTTGGCAAGAACCTCGGCAAGACTACAGGCTGGATTCATCGCTCAAGTCTCAAGATGAAAAAGGTCAACATGGTTAATATGGCGACCTATCATAGTATAGATGATCGAGGTTTACACATTAACACTCCCGAAGGTCCACAGACTCTAGAAGTTGATCATGTTGTAATCTGCGCCGGACAGCTATCTGAACGATCACTGGCGGATGAATTAAATACCAAAGGGTATCCAAGTGATCAAGTACACCTAATAGGAGGCGCAGATGAAGCTTCGGAATTGGACGCTAAGCGTGCTATCGATCAGGGTGCTCGGTTGGCGGCTGAATTGTAGAGAGTTCATGAAACGTGATTAATTCGAGGATAAGTTGATTGACGCTTTGTCGTGTTAAGCTAAAGGACTACAAGTTTATACCCTACTCCTCTTAAGTTCACCAGATTAACATTTTCTTCGTTCGCAAAGTGCTTTCTTAGCCTGGAAATAAATACGTCCATGCTTCTAGAGTTAAAGAATGAATCCTCCCCCCATATTTTTAGTAAGATATTTGTCTTCGAGACTACATGGTTTTGATTATCACATAGTAACTTCAGCAACTCAGCTTCACGCACAGTGAGTTTTTTTTTGCCTCCATTGTCATCATATAATAATTGCAGTCGACTATCAAATGTATAGCAGCCCAATTCAAAAATTGAATTTTCATTGGATGTTATAGCATTCAATAAGCGTTCGTCGCTGAGAAGTGCTTTAATTCGGACTAATAGCTCTTTGAATGCAAAGGGCTTACGCAGATAGTCATTTCCACCTGATTCAAACCCTTTTACTACATCGTCTGATTTAATTTTTGCTGTGAGAAATAGAATCGGAGTATGTCGATCAGTGTTTCGTATTGTTTTTGCCACATCGAAACCATTCTTTTTGGGCATCATGACATCAAGAATGACTAAATCAATTCCTCCATCATAGTATCGTTTCAAAGCCTCCTCGCCATCCTGAGCAAAACATACTTCAAAACCCTCTTGCTCAAGGTTTTCTTGGATCAGCATCCCTAGAGACACTTCATCCTCAACTAATAAAATCTTGATCTTAGGCATCATATTCAATACTCTTTCTTAGATAAACACAAAAACAACTTCCCGTCGTCGATGAACTTTTGAGAATGAGATCACCATTGATCTTATTCATTAGCATTTTAGATTGATATAGACCAATGCCTAGCCCTTTAACGTCATGGGTACTTGAAGGCACTCTATGAAATTTATCGAATATGAGTTTGTGATGTTCTTGAGGAATACCTTGACCATTATCTTCTATGCTTATGACAACATTACTATCCTTTTCTGTTAGGATCAGCTCAATTTTTGGCGCGGTAGGATGACCATATTTAATGGCATTGTTGATCAAATTATGAAGAGCTGTGGAGAGGTGTTCTTTATGAGATTGAACATGAATAATTGGGTCTATATTAGTGATAAACTTGATGTGATCACCGTATGTAACTGCATAGTTTTTTAACATATCCACAAGTAATGCACTAACATCAACTATTTCTAACTCGATTGTTTCATTTTCTATTTGGTTAAGAGATGACTGCAATATCTTATTTACTATGCCTTCTATTCTATCAGCATGCTGTTTGGCAATGCTGACATATTTGGATGATGACTCATGCTCATACTTTTCTAATGTTTCTAATGCAAGCTGTAGCGTAGCCGTTGGCGTTATTAACTCATGCGTTACATTATCAATAAAATCATCCTTTAATACCGACAACTGCCTTTGCCTTTTCAAGACAATATAGAGATAGAGAAAACTGCTAAAAAGTAACATTAACGCCAACAGTGTGAGTGCAAATACTACAGTCAATCGCTTTAGAATAGCAATTTTAGGTTTGTCTATTTTGACAGAGAGCAACGTCTCTCCATTCAGCTTAACAGGGCGCTTTTGAAACTTGAAGCTTCGGTCATTTGAAGTGTAGGAATGTAGCGAGTCAGTTGGAATAAATTGAAAATCCTCTTTGATTCCAAAACTCAATAGCTCTACCTTCATATTTTGCTCGAGTGAATCCATTGATATAGACAATGAATCCAAGTGTGATTTCATTTTATCTCCAATGTTATTAGTCCAATAGAGAATTCTCTCATTCCTCAGAAGCTTCCAATTTTCCTTGACAGCGAACTGTGTTAATGCCTTATGATCAAGGAGTGTATCGGGAAATTGCTCGTGACTCATAGACAAGTGTCGATAACCCGTATGAGGGTCAAGGACCAACAACTTCGGACCATCTGTCGTTATTTCATATGTTAGGTCCACTTGAGATGTGTCACTAATCTCTTGCTCAAAAAAGCTATTTATTTTTAATAATCTTTGCTCATTAGTTCGATCAACTGCCCTTTCAAAAGCGCGATTCACCTCGGATTTATATAGCTCAGCTTGTTGCTTATAAACCTTCAAGGCATAATAAATCTGCAGGCCTATTATACTCAGCAAAGATAAAGAGACAAGAATTATGAGCTGCCAGACTTTGACCTTCATGAGTTAAAAGTAGCCAATCTATAAGTCCAGAGTAAGTCCGTTAACAAAGATTTACACTTCTTCAGAATGGGCTTAACTAAATCAAAAATTTGATAGGTCTACATTGGTCGAAAATAATCTCATGACAAGAAATTATGTGTCCATATTATTCCTACTCTTAGCAAATATTGCAGTAGGGCAAGAAATCAAGATTGGGGAACAAGTGCCAGCGTTTACGCTCGAGTTGGTCAATAACAATCAATTAGAATACAGTTTTGATGGATCTAATCAAGCTATTCTTATTGACTTCTGGGCCACGTGGTGTTCACCGTGTGTCGATGGCATGCCTCACTTGGAACGACTACAAAACAAATTTGGAAGTAAATTACAGGTGATTTCCGTGAGTGAAGAAAAACATGAAAGAATAAGTCGATTTCACGAGAATAGGCCTTACAAGTTTCTCTTTGCTAGGGATACAGGAATCCTCAGATCTTTCTTCCCATATCAGATCATCCCACATAGTATACTGATTGATCCAAATGGTACGGTCGTTGCGATCACTTCGCCTGAGCATATTACAGAGCAAGTTATTGAACAACTATTAGCTGGCAAGAAGATTAGCTTACCTACTAAAGAGGATCATTTTGATTTTGATCCAGGACATGAATACTTTGATTTTGACGAAGAAGCTCAAAAGGTTTTTCAATTGCAACCCTATATGAGTGGCATTCCAACCTTTAGCATCACCTACAATGAAGGTGCTTTTAAGCAGCGCAGGATCACCTTATTTAACTTCAGCATAGCGGGGCTCTATAGAATAGCCTACCGAACATCAGTTTATAGATTAATCTATGAATTCGATGAATCTCTTATAGATTGGGACGATGAGAACAACAGATATTGTCTGAATGCAATAGCGAAGAGCCCAGAGGAATTGTATCCATTTTTAAAAGAACAACTAAGAGAGCATACAGAAGTGATGGCTCAACCATCTACTAGTGAATTAAAAGCTCTAGTAATCAAGAAATCTGAAGAAGGTATTAAGGCAACTAGAGTCCAGGCGGAGGGCACCGCAGAGGCCAGAGGAGATGGATATAAAAATGAAGGAGCCAGCATTTCAGATTTTTGTGAATATCTAGAACAATATGGTATAGTGGGTATGGCAGTTATAGATAAAACAGGAGATGATAAACTATATGATCTTGACTTCTCATTTGATCCAGAAAACGATCAATCATTTAGAGATGCTATGGCCAGCTTAGGGTTGACTTATAGTGTAGAAGTTTTAAAAACTGAAGTATTGGTACTCACATTGAAAGAAGAATACTAAAAATTCAAACTCAAAGATTATTAATCGCAAAATTACAACTATGACTCAAAAAACATCAAGTTCGTTTGTGATGGCATCATGGGTAGCTATGGCCACAGGATTGATCGGTTACATCATTGGATTATGGAGAGCAGAAATGCAGCTGAATGAAAAAGGCTACTATTTCACATTGATCATGTTTGGTCTATTCTCGGTTGTCTCTCTGCAGAAAAGTGTTCGAGACAGGCTCGAAGGAATAACGGTGACCGACATATACTACAGCATCTGTTGGTTTGCCGTGGTACTTTCTATCACTCTTCTGATCATTGGTCTTTGGAATGCGACCTTACTACCTAGTGAAAAAGGCTTTTATGCTTTTTCCTTTCTCTTATCAATGTTTGGAGCAGTTGCGGTCCAGAAAAACACCCGAGATGATTTGTTAGCTGAGAAGCGTATCGACCTGTAATTTTGGGCATTGTCGATTAGTGCTTATTAATTGTTGCCGACCGATCCGGATCTGGCAACAATTAATAATGCCGCCCATTATAAAACACCAAACTCAAGCCGAAATAGGACAAAGATTCAGTCGAGGCGGCTGTATTATTGAGATCGGTAGCTAAACGCTCAATATTATATTCACCGAAATAGAATTGATAATAAGGTCTGAGTAATAAAGATATTCGACTGCTCTCTTGTATGGTTAGGTTTAGCTGGAACCTCAGCCCCCATTTAGACTCATCTATGAGTGGAATATTATTATTCCCCCGAACACGCCCTGCAGAAAAATTAGTCCTTGTGATGGCAGCGCCAAATCCGAGAGGCCTAAAATATTGATCTAAAGCCAGAGACCAGGTTCTCAAATCATAATCATACTCTCTCATCGTAAAGACCTCTGAATTTGGATTTAAGGCCAGTGCTTCTCGGTCACCAGCTAAACTTTCCCATCCTAACTCGACACCAAAGGTTCTTACTCTATACCTAATACCTAACTGAATGCCGTGCATGAAATGTAAATCACCAAATCCATCTAGAATCTCTCCATCATCGGAGATATAAGCATTCTGGACAGCGTTGATACCATTGAATGATCCATAGATGGGATTGTAGGCAATCTTCACATTAAACTGAGCACACACGATAGAGCACGCCATGAAGATGAAGAGCAGAGTAGCCAATACTTTTATCCCTCGCATATGAGTCCAAATATAATCTGATTATATAGTCTGAGGCATAACAAAAGAGCATATGATATTGGTATTTTAGCCAAATGAGTCCTCAGGATTTACTTTATGAAATTGCATTGACAAGAGTTCCAAATATCGGAGTTCGTTTAGCTAAGATATTGATCGCCAACTGTCGGGGAGCTCAGGCAGTATTTCAGGAGTCCAAAAAGAACCTGTTAAAGATCAATGGCATCGGGCAGCGTCATGCGGATAGTATCACCCTCTCAGATCCTCTGCATGAAGCAGAAGCCAATGTTAAATTCTTAGTAGATCACAAATGTCGGATTTCATATTATCTCAATGACTCGACCTACCCGCAGCGTCTCCTTCAGTATGATGATGCGCCAATACTACTCTACTATCGTGGCACAAGTAATCTCAACGAAATCAGAACAGTAGGAATCGTAGGCACTCGTAAACCTAATAACTATGGCAAATCCCAAGCTGAACAGCTCGTAGAAGAATTAAAGCATCTCAATGTTCAGATCATTAGCGGCTTAGCTTACGGCATTGATAGTATAGCACATCAATCCTCGATAGCTCATAACATTGATAACATTGCAGTTATGGGTACTGGACTTGACAAGATCTATCCCGCTCAGAATAGAAAGCTCGCTCAACAACTGCAAAATAATGGATGTCTACTTACTGAATTTCCCATTAATACGGTCCCAGATCGAGAGAACTTTCCACTGCGCAATAGAATCATCGCCGGCATCTCTGATGCAGTTATTGTTATTCAATCCGCCTCCAAGGGTGGATCACTGATTACTGCAGAATATGCCAACAGTTATCACAAGGATGTATTTGCCCTGCCGGGAAGAGTCTCTGATGAAATGTCTGCTGGTTGTAACAAACTCATCAAAACCAATAAAGCACACCTTATCGAGTCAGCCCAAGACATTGCTTACATCATGCGCTGGGATGACGAGGCTCCCAAGCCTAACAAGCAAATAAAACTATTTGATGAACTATCAGACATCGAGCGATCCATAGTAGACTTCCTCAAGGATCAGGAAGAAATCTCAATAGATCAGATACATCATCACACTCGACTTAAGCCATCAGAACTGGCTAGCAATTTGCTCAATCTCGAATTCAAAGGTGTCATCAGGTCGCTTCCAGGCAAGAAATACGCTATGTATTAACAATCTTATAAAGCGCCGATGACCTCTTGAATCCAATAATTCACTTAAAAACAAGTTACTTTGCCACATATTTTCCAATCATGAATTTCAAGACTTCACTATACTTTATTCTTATCAGCATCGTATGCACCAATATGCTCTACAGCCAAAGCCAGCCAAAGCTTGTTGTAGGTATCACAGTGGACCAGATGAAACAAGAGTACCTCTACAGATATTGGGACCGTTATGGCGATGACGGTTTCAAAAAAATTATCAATGAGGGACACATGTTTGTCGATGCTCATTACAGCTACAGACCGACCTATACGGCGCCAGGTCATGCCAGTATATATACTGGCACCACCCCTGCCGTGCATGGTATAGTGGGTAATGACTGGTACGATAAAGAGATTGGCAAAAAGGTTTATTGTGTACAGGACGATAGCGTAAAAACTGTAGGTTCTGAGAGTGCAGCAGGTAAGATGTCTCCACATCGCATGATTAGTTCAACGATATCGGATGAGATCAAGCTTTCTACTGGAATGAATGGTAAGGCCATCGGTATATCGATTAAAGATCGAGGCGCTATTTTGCCAGCAGGACATGCGGCGGATGCGGCATATTGGTATGATGCATCATTTGGTGGTTGGGTCACGAGCAGCTACTATATGGATGAGCTTCCGATGTGGCTCAAGACTTATAACCAACAAGGCCTTGCAGACACATATATTAAGCAAGGTTGGGAAACTCTCTATCCTATTGAAACTTACACTAAGAGCCTGCCAGATAACAATCCTTTTGAGCAAGTCTTCCGATCAGAAGACAAACCTACATTTCCCCATAACCTCTCTAAGATTTTTGAAAAGACTGGATATGGCGTACTCCCTAAAACGCCATTTGGTAATTCATTTGTCCAAAAAATGGTACAGACGACTATCATTGCTGAAAATTTAGGTGGCGATGAACATACTGACATACTTTCTGTGAGTTTCTCTTCAACAGATTATGTTGGGCATCAATTCGGTCCGCGCTCAATTGAGATTGAGGACACCTATTTACGCTTAGATCAGGAAATTGCTAAGCTTATTGCGTTTTTAGATGGTAGAATAGGAAATGACAATTATGTGCTTTTCTTAACAGCAGATCACGGTGCTGCTGAGACTCCATTATATCTTCAAAATTTCAATATACCAGCAGGGTATTTCAACATAGAGAAATATAAAAATGGCATAAAGAACCATCTAGACTCCCTGTATGGAGAAGGCCCTTGGTTTAAAAATCTCAGCAATGATCAAATATTTTTGAATCATGAGTATCTAGCAGATAAAGGAGCTTCAGAATATGAAATCACAGAAGCGCTCATCAATTATTCTATGCGCTTTGAGGGGATCAGCAATGTCATCACACATGAAAATTTACTCAATGGATCGCATGAACACCTCCCCTCTCTACATCTTGCTCAGAGAGGATATAATCAGAGACGATCGGGAGATATCTTCATTATTATGGAACCTGGTTGGATGACTTATTTTCGTAAAGGAACCACACATGGAAGCTCATATTCTTACGATACTCACGTACCTATGCTGTGGTATGGTGGCCCGATAAAGCCAGGTAAAACCTACAGGCGGGCAAATATTATTGACATCGCTCCAACTCTCAGTGCAATACTCCGTGTTACATTACCTAATGGTGCTGCTGGTCGAATTTTAGCTGAAGTAATCAAATAATCGATTCCCCTGAATCTAAACTTTAAGATACCGATATCTCATCAACTCAAGGGGTATTCCTCAACTTCGCTTAGGCGTGACCTTAATGCAGGTCTTCTTGTAGCTATCGTACTCATACCTCAGGCAATGGCTTATGCGCAATTGGCCGGATTTGAGCCGATCTATGGCTTATATGCTTCAATAGCACCACTGATTATATATGCACTTTTAGGAACTTCCAGACAGCTTTCAGTAGGGCCTGTAGCTATTACTTCTATTCTAATCCTAAGTGGCTTAGGAGCAGTCATCGAGCCCTTTACAAGTGAATACATGTATTGTGCTATAGCTATCGGTATCTGTGCAGGATCCATACAGATGCTCATGGGCTTCTTCCGCCTTGGATTCATCACTCACTTTTTGTCTTACCCCGTGATCTTAGGGTTTACAACAGCAGCTGCATTTATCATAGCTATATCTCAACTAACTGATGCTACAGGATTAGACTTATCTTATGTCAATCATAGACTTATGAAAGTTGTGGCGGTCGTCCAGCAGGCCTCAGCCATCAATCCTTATACAGTCAGTCTATTTGGAGGTTCTGTGCTATTCATTTTAGTGGCTAAAAAAATAAGCAAACATATTCCTTCAGCCTTAATCTTAGTGATAGGACTCACAATCGCCACCTACTACTTTTTCCAACATCAAAATGTACATTACATAGGTACCATCCCAACTGGATTACCTTCATTTGAAATCCCGAAGACCACATTGCAGGTGCTCGTCGATCAATGGGTAACTATACTTAGTCTAGCAATCATTGGCGTAGTCGAAAACCTAAGTATTGCCCGTACTCTCGAGGCCAAACATAGATCGTATAAAATTGATACCAACCAAGAATTAATCGCCATCGGAGCATCTAAAGTGGTGGGGGGATTTTTTCAATCTATGCCAACCTCTGGCAGCTTCAGTCGTTCAGCGATTAATGATGAAGCTGGTGCTAAGACTAGTATTTCTTTGTTAATATCGTCGGCACTCATTATTCTAACTTTACTATTCATCACTGAGTACTTTTATTTCTTGCCTAAGGCTTTATTAGCAGCGATTATCATCGTTTCGGTAAAAGGATTGATAAAGCCCAGCGAGATCAAGGAGTTGTATAATATTTCTAAAGCTGATTTCTTGATGATGTTGGTGACCTTCATCACCACAGTGTCTGCCGGGATTACATATGGAGTAATGTTTGGCGTTGTACTTTCTCTTTTAGCTGTCCTTCATCGCAGTTCAAGACCTGAGGTTAATGTTCTGGGTAATCTTCCATCTACGGACTTTTATCGTAATGTACAGCGCTACCCAAAGGCGAGGCACATCGAGGACGTTATTATCGTCAGATTTGATGATCAGTTATACTTCGGCAATTGCAATCATTTCACTACGACTATAGAGCATCATGTCGAGTGTTGTGATCGGATTATTCATCATCTCGTTCTGGACGCAGGTAATATTCATTTTGTTGATTCGTCCGGTATTAAAGCGATCGCGGATATGAATCAATGGCTGGAAAGGCGAGATATAGAAATGCATATTGCTAGGGCTATTGGCCCTGTTAGAGATATGCTGCAGAAGTCCAATCTTATGGATGATAAGGAACATCATATGAATGTGCATAGAGCTATTAAACATGTAACTACTCCTCCCTCTAAATCTTGATAATGGCACAGTCAATTTATTTTTTTGACAGTGGCGTAGGTGGTCTTACTGTGTTACATCAAGCTATGCAGATGATGCCCTATGAGCATTACACCTATTATGCAGATGTTAAGTTTGCACCCTATGGCGAGAAATCGCCTGAAGAAGTAAAGAATATTGTGCTCAGTGCTTTTAAGCGATTTGACCCGAATGAGATCAAGGCTTGTGTTGTCGCATGTAATACAGCAACGAGCATAGTCATAGATGATCTAAGAACTCTTTACGATTATCCTATCATTGGCATGGAGCCTGCCATTAAGCCTGCCAAAGAAATATCTGAAGGCAAGAAGATAATAATACTGGCTACGTCTCTAACCTTGAAAGAAAAGAAACTCAAGCGACTTATTCAGAAACTCGATATTGAAGACCGAGTCATATTTATACCAGCACCAGAGCTAGTTCACTCGGCAGAGGAGTTTATTTTTGATTCTCATAATCTTCGAAAGATAATGACGGACAAATTGTCTGGAATCGACTTATCAGAGGTTGGTGCTTTGGTTCTCGGCTGCACCCACTTTATTTACTTTAAGCCGCTACTCTATGACATATTTCCTAAGCATATTAAGCTTGTGGATGGCAATGAAGGGACTATTAAACGGTTGAGAAGCCTTATTAAACCGATACAAGAATCTCATCTGCTGCCAATAGCTTGCAGTTTATCTGGTCAAGATGTTAACAGTGAGTTTATAATTCCCTATCTTAACTTTTGCATCAAGCAAAATCTTAACCAAAATACCAATGAAGGAACATCGCTATAGTATAGCGCTGAAGTGGACAGGCAATCTAGGTTACGGCACAGATTCATATGATACCTACAGTCGAGAACATGTAATAAGATCGGAAGGCAAGGATGACATAATGGGATCATCCGACACTTCTTTCCGTGGTGATTCAAGATATCATAACCCAGAGGAATTATTGTTATCTTCAATAGCCAGTTGTCATATGCTCTGGTATTTGCACCTGTGCTCCGCAAATGGTATAGTTGTCACTAGTTATAAAGATCAGCCTGAGGCCACCATGATCGAGCAAAAAGATGGTTCTGGTGCATTTGAGCAGGCCACTCTAAATCCAAAGGTCGAAATAACAGATGGTATCAAAGTTCATCTCGCAAAAACCCTGCACGGCGTAGCACACAAAATGTGTTTTATCGCGAATAGCCTCAACTTCGAAATTGTGCACAATCCGACTATAATAGTTAATGAAGAAGCAAAGTGAAGTTATTAGATGGGGAATCCTTGGCCCAGGGAGAATAGCCCATAGATTTTGTGCCGATCTACTTAAGGTTGATGATGCCAAGATTATGGCAGTTGGTTCGAGATCCATAGAGCGAGCGCAAGCCTTTGCCCAAGAATATGAGATCCCTCTAACTTTTGGCAGCTATGATGCATTAGTACAATCTACTGAAGTCGATGTGATCTATGTTGCCACTCCTCATAGTGCACACTATGAAAACACAATTAATTGTCTAACTCATGGTAAGCATGTCCTCTGTGAGAAACCTATGGGAATTAATTCGGGCCAGGTAAGATCAATGATATCCAATGCAGAAAATGGAAATCTATTCTTAATGGAGGCCATCTGGACAGCATTCTTTCCCGCTATCGCCAAGGCTAGAGCCTTGATCGATGAAGATGCCATTGGCCCCATCAAAATGATCGAAGCTGACTTTGGATTTACCGCTACAACAAATCATAATCACCGCCTATTCGATCCTCTTCTCGCTGGTGGAGCATTATTGGATATAGGGATTTACCCAGTCTTCTTGGCTCATCTAATAAAAGGCACCCCAGATCACATAAGCGCAGTAGCAACCATGACCGACACTAGTGTGGATGCAAGCAATGCCATACAGATGTCTTGGTTAGATGGTACAGTGGCATCCTTAAACTCAACCATCTCTGCAGATACTCCAATTACGGCAACCATCTCAGGTCCGAAGGGCTACATTCAATTACATCGTAGATGGCATGAATGCAGAGAAGTCTCTCTCTATAATAAGTCAGGCATCGTCGACAGTTGGAAATACCCAGATGATCATAACGGATACCTCTACGAGATTGAAGAAGTACACAAATGTCTAAGAACCAGTCAGACCGAGTCAGAAGTCCTAGCTCATCAATTCAGCCTTGATCTCAGTAATAGTTTAGATACAATACGCAGACAAATCGGATTGAAATATCCTGCTGAGTAGATAATAAATCTAATGTCACAATGCATTATATGCCTCCAAGAACACCATATCGAAACAGTAGAGCATATTGTCCCACACTCATTAGGTAATATCCATTATGTACTGGCAAAGGGGAAAGTCTGTAGTAATTGCAACAATCGATTTGCTCAATTTGAGCACGACGTTGTGAGTTCTACACCATTCATGAAACGTCGATTAAAGCTGGGTATTATTGATACAATTCCTGCCAACATCCGAAAATTACCTCAGAAGGCTCTACAACTTTTCCTACTCAAGATTTGCTATGAGAGTGTTCATAAGAGCAGGCCAAAACTCACAAAAAGTGGTAGATTAAATGAAGTGAGACAAGCAATACTACGTTCTCAATTGAAAGATACATATCCTATAGACCAATGGTATAATCCTCAACTAAGACTCCCCAACTTGATCGATCATTGGCGCTTGCGGGGAGCAGGAATCCGACTCTATCTGGACAAAGGGCCTTCAGAAAGCATGAAGTTCACCTTTGGCTATGCAGATATGAGCTTTACCATAAGGATATAAAAAAAAGCCGCCTTTCGGCGGCTCATAACCGTTTTGATTCAAAAGGCTATTATAAACGGTTGGGGTACCATTGTTAAAATCAACTTATGAATTTTCAATGTATTGAGTATATGATTTAAAAACAGAAACGATTGAGTTTTTGCAAGGCAATTGACCAAGAATGCTAGGCTAAATCGTCAGAAAATCAGTAAGCTACAATGTAATTACATCGATTGTTGCTTGATCTGTCAGCTTGCCGTCGTTATAATGGTGATTAGATATTTGTGATCCTCGAACAGTGTCATTCTTCTATATATCAGTTTCGGACAGTACCTGTCAGGACACTCACTTTGCCATTAAATGGATTGCCTGCCATTCGGCGATAGGATACTATTTGACCAACATGCCACAAGGAGTCTGAAATTGGTCCATTGATGGCAAACCAAAAATCGAATTTTCGCTCAGTATCTCCTCGCTTAAAGATGATTCCCATATTCTTCATATCCTCATCTGAAGAAGTCATTAAAACAGATCTGGCCTCATGTAGATTTTTTAGCACCAACAGGCGCTTGGCATGATAATCTATATCTCCATGATCTGAAGCACCATTGGCTCGGCCATGAACAGCATTGAGTATCATGTTAGACAATCCAAGTACATGATCCAAGGTCTCCCCAATTCCTCGGGTATCTTCGGTAGGCTTGAATAAATAGTCTTCATCCGATAGATCATGAGTCCCCCAGTAAAATCTAAAGCCGAGTCCTTCAATCATACGTACTGCTACTGTATGAGCTTCGTAGGTATCAGGAGTTTCTGATATGTCGGCAAAGAATTCTTGATATGTATTATCGCTTTGACTAGTCACCATAATCGGGAGGAGAATTGCTGTAACAAAGAATAATAAGTACTTCATAAATCAAATTAAGGTGTCATGTAATGTGCAGATCAATCATATGAAAGAGCCTACTTGTATAATTCAATTTGCACAATTGTGTTCGCTAAATCAATAATTATAAGATCAGTTATCAAATCTCTACCCACCCTTGATTGCCATTATCAAGCTCGCAAAAACTCATCTCTGCTGACTTAGCAAGAATTCGCAATGATGTCCCTTTAGTAAGCACTGTAGAATGCGCTACATCCGTTTCAGGGCTAGTATATAATTTGATTTCCTTTTCAAGTTTAACTTTCTGTATGGGTCGATTAAGCCCTTCAATATGGTCATAGAACACATAACTCAACTCACCTGTGGCCTTTCTCACTTTGTAGTAAGTCGAGGTAACCCCTATTACATTGGCATACTCGTCATGACTCATATATTGATCAAGTCGACGACTATATAAGTTTCTATTATTTCCGTTAGGATTATCAATCCTGATAGACTTATTAAGCCATGAACTATCGGCTAATATGGGGGATGGTTTCTTGCGCGTTTCTACCACATATGGAAATGGGTCTACCGCACCACGGTCATAAATCCCGAAGTGTAAATGTGGATAGGTGGTAACTGCGTTACCACTATTGCCATTTGTTCCAATGGTATCTCCACGTTGTACATAATCCCCTTTCTCAACAGACACCTCTTGGAGATGAGCATAATACATGGTGAGATCCCTGAGTGTATCACGAGCCCAGATTACAGTCCCTCCCAGGCTTCCATCTTTATCACCAGCAAAGGTGATCATACAGTCTGATACACTGACAATCGGTGTGTACCGCTTAGCGAATATATCTATGCCTTCATGCACACGCTTTCCTGCATCTCTTGGCACGCCAAATATGCTGCCGATATCTTGCTCCTCACCACCACTCACAGGAAATGCTAAAGATGGCTCTACAAGTATCTTTAGATTATAGACTCCTGAGCGTAATAGCTCAGGCTGCACTCTTAATATATAATCACCAGTTTCTTTGTGCTCGAATATTAATTGGTTAGTAATTGTGTCGGACGAGGCGATATGCCTGAAAGGCTGAATGGTATCAGCCACCACCTGAAACAAGTCCATATATATCAATCCTGTATCTCCCTTGAGTTGATTAATGCTTAGCGTAGCCTTTTGACCTTTATCAATCGAAAATCGATATGCATACGCATCAGTACTAACATCATCGAAGTAAAAAGTCTCTTGAAAAGGGGCTTTTATCCTCACTGGCTTGGCCATCGCTCTATCATGAGCCTCTCTCCAGTTCCTATATAGTTGAGTATCACCTATGCCGAGCTTGACCATTGACTGACTATAGGCTAAATGGTTATCTCGCGGATAGTACTCTGGGTCGATGATGATCTGTTTATCTTCCTTGCACGCCATAAATAGACATGCAAGGCAAATCCAAAAACACAAGATTTTAATATTCAATCAAACGGAGCTTATCGGGCAAAATGGGATGTCGGAAGCTAAGTTAGTTAGACATGGCAGAATATACCATCTGACGAAGCTTATTCGCATAAAAGTCCGTGTAGGGCCATGACTGCGTCATAAGTATTGCCACTAAATCTTCTTCAGGGTCTACAAAGAAATAGGTGTTGAATGCTCCACCCCAATAATAGGCACCTTCAGAACCGCTTAACTTGCTTTGCCCAATGTCGGTACGAACTCCAAATCCTAAACCGAATTCGTGGCCTGGTCTAAATTGCACTTCACTAGTGAAACTTTCAGTCATCAATTCAATAGTCTTTGGACTGAGGATACGAGCCCCCCTATAGCTCCCGCCATTGACAAGCATCCTAGAGAAAGTCATATAGTCCTCAGCCGAACAAAATAAACCATGAGTTCCGCCAAAAACCGTATTACCCTGCAATGGGCTCCATTGAGGAGAAGGTGTTAGCTCACCGGTTTCACTCATCATATGCAGACCGGCTACTCTATCTACATGTTGATCCTTTACGTTATAACCCGCTGTTGTCATACCAAGTGGATCAAAGACTACTTCTTGAAGATATTGCTCAGCGTTCTTGCCAGTAATTATTTCGATGAGGTAAGCTAATACATCTGGTGAAGCACTATAATTCCATTGCTCGCCAGGTTGTCCCATGAGTGGATATGACATAAGTGCTTTTACCCTTGATTCGATATTGGGATGTCCCGGCTGTTCTCTCATCTCTGGATAAAGTAGCGCAGAAAGCTTTTGATCATATTCATGTGGTCCGAGCCCGTGAGAGAATCCAGCCGTGTGAGAAAGCAAATGCCAGATTTCAACAGGGCGCACCAGGTCTACATATTCCACACCCGTAGGTGTGCCATCCTCACCAGTCTGTACTTCAATAACTTTGAGGTTTTCAAACTCAGGTATAAACTTAGAGACGGGATCTGTCAAGCTAAAAAGCCCTTGCTCATACAGCGTCATGAAGGCCACTGAAACAATCGGCTTGGTCATCGACTGTATGTAAAATAGCTTATCAGATGTCATCGGTGTTTTCTCTACATTGTTGTCATAACCGAAGGATTGATCGTGAACTATTTCATCACCTTGGCTCACAAGACTAACTGCACCAGCAATCTTGCCCTGATCAATATGTTTCTGTAGAAATGATTCATAATGACTGAAATCAAAAGATGTCTGAGCGTTACTGTTAAGAGTGAAGGCTATCAAAACAATGATAGCGATACTGAATTGTCTGAAGATCTGCATAGTAGCTAATTTAATTTATACCCTTCCAAATTTAACTCTTGAGCGCCTTATAAAGCAACTCAACGGGATGATAGCCAATTATATCTGCAAAATCCTTTATCTGATGACGACAGGATGTTCCTGGTGCACAGATAACTTGATTTGGTTTGGCAGATTTGATAGCTGGCATCAGCACTAGGTCTGCAATCTGCTTACTGACTTCAAAGTGCTCTTTTTCATACCCAAATGATCCTGCCATGCCACAGCAGCCACTTGGTATCATTTCAACATGATGACCTTCAGGAATGGACAGCATCGTCACGGTGTCAGAAATATCACATAGTGCTTTTTGATGGCAATGCCCATGCAATTTAATGTAGGCATAATCCTGTCCAAATTGCTCCGAATTGATATGTCCTACTCTATACTCCTGAGCGATGAATTCATCTATGGTTAGTGTCCGTTCTTTTAATAGCTCCGCTTGTGGTTTTAAGTGCTCTCCAACAATCAAAGGATATTCATCTCTGAAGCTCAAAATAGCGGATGGCTCAATTCCTATTAATAACACTTCCTCAGTGACTAACTCGCTTAATAATTCTACGTTATACTCCGCATGGCATTTAGCCTTCTCGAGCATGCCCTTAGAGAAGGCCGCTCTCCCACTCTCATGATGATCGACTGTTATAACCTCATAGTTGAGTCTCGTTAGCAGCTTAATTGTCTGTATTCCAATATGCGTCTCATTGTAATTACTGAACTCGTCTATGAATAGGATTACTTGCGCCATAGGCTGTGACGGGGCTTTATAGTTCTCTTTATACCACTGACGCAGTGATATGCGATCCATCTTCGGCAATGACCGTGAAGGATGAATGCCAACAATCTTTTTAGACAAGGCAGATAATCTTCCTGTCACCCCTAAGTTATAGAGCCAAGGTCCAACCGAACCAATCTTATTTATCTCATTGATATGCCCAAATATCCGTGATCTGAGCGGTCGCTTATTTGTGCTATAATATTGATGCTGAAATTCTGCTTTCATCATTGTCATATTGACATTAGACGGGCACTCCGAGGTGCATCCTTTGCAGGACAGGCAGAGATCAAGAACTTCTTTTATCTCCTCATGGTCGAAGTAGTTTTCCTTAGTGCTGCGGGTCAGATATTCTCTAAGGATATTGGCACGAGCTCTGGTTGAATCCTTTTCATTTCTTGTGGCTTGATAACTGGGACACATCGTTCCTCCTGAGAGTGGCAATTTGCGACAGTCTCCTGAGCCATTGCATTTTTCCACCGCACGCAGCATCCCACCTGTACTCCCAAAATCAAATACCGTATCAATCTGCCTTGTCTCTTGATCAGCCTCATAACGCAGAGACTCATTCATAGGATCAGCATTTAAGATCTTGCCTCTATTAAATATGTTCTTCGGATCCCAGACTGCCTTGAGCTCATGATAGAATTGATAAATCTCCTCACCTACCATCATCGGAATAAAAGGTGCTCTGACTCGACCATCACCATGCTCTCCACTCAATGATCCCTTATATCTTTTAACAAGTTCGGCTGTTTTTCGGCTGATCTCATAAAATTGCTTGCGATCAATAGACTTTTTTAAGTCTAGTAGCGGACGCAAGTGGATCTCGCCTGCTCCTGCATGTGCGTAGTGTACTGAGCGCTGACCATAGTTGTCGAGCATCTTGTTAAAATCAGCAATATACTCTGGCAGATCATCGAGTGCCACTGCAGTATCTTCAATGCATGCGACCGCTTTGGTGTCCCCCTTTATATTCGCTAATAAGCCCAATCCTGCCGAGCGCAACTCCCATACCTTCTTAGTGTCAGCTCCATGAACAATGGGAAAAGCATATCCCATCTTATGAGACTTGAGATCGGCAATAATCTTATCGCATTGATTATGGAGTCCTTTTTTGCTGTCAGCTCTGACGTCCAATAATAAAATAGCCTCAGGGTCTCCCTCTACAAAGAATCGGTTAGCATTATGCAATTCGTTTTCCTTAGTACAATCTAAGATGATCTTATCCATTAGCTCACAAGCATAGAGTTGATGAGTCATTGCTATTTGAGTGGCCCGCAAACTCTCATCTATTGATTCACAATGAACCGCTACAACAGCTTGATGCTCTGGTGGTGTTAGGTCTAATCGCACCTTCACCGCAGTAATCATCATCAACGTCCCCTCAGATCCACAGATCAACTTAGCTATATTATAAAGTTCCCCACTCTCATTGAAAGCTTCTGAGGCAGCCAGTACATCCAAGGCATAACCCGTGTTACGTCTGTGTATAGAAGACTTTGGATAGTTATCTATGATGGTTTGGCGGAATGCTGCATCTGAGAGAGACTCTAAAAGATGCTTGCGTATAACACTTTCAAACTTACCACTGGTTCGAATAATGTTTTGATTAGCCTTGAATGTCACTTTTGAGCCATCACTCAGCACGCCACTCACTTCGAGAATCTTATCTCTCGTGGAGCCATAAACTATAGAATTTGTACCAGCAGAATTATTGCCGACCATACCGCCTATGGTAGCCCTTGTGGCTGTGGCTGTGATCGGCCCAAAAAACAGCCCGGTATGCTGGAGATGGTGATTGAGTTCATTGCGGATTACTCCTGGTTGCACCAATGCCCAGCGTTCCTCTGGATTGATTTCGATGATTCTATTGAGATATTTAGAACAGTCCACGACGATACCTTCTCCGACTGTTTGTCCAGCCAATGACGTGCCTGCCGCTCGAGGAATGAGATAAGTCTGATGTTCCACTGCAAACTGCACAAGCTTGATGATGTCACTATCAGATCGTGGAAATGCTACTGCCTGAGGCATTGCTCGATAGACGGATGCATCTGTAGCGTACAAGACTTTTATCGTCTGGTCATAGAGCAAGTCTCCTTCAAGCTGACTCGATAGATGTTCAAATACGGAATTGTCTATCTCAATCTTCATAAATACTTAACTCATCCTTGACATAGATCTCATTCATTATGAAACTATTTTGTTGATCTTTACATTGTCAAAGTTTTGAGCACAGCTCGCATCAATGATAAGAATAATATATACGACTATACTAACAATTATCAGTTTACAATTTGGCTTAAGCCAAATTGCACAGCATCAATTTGCAATAAGCAGACCAGCAGGATTCTTTGAAGAAGCATTTAATCTTAGGGTTATGCCATCTTCTGAATCGGCGAGAATTGTCTATACTGATGATCTCAGTGAACCCAATCACAGCTCATCGGAGTTTCCCGATAAACTTAAGATCAACAAATCCAAGATTGTAAAAATCAAGGTGTTTGACGATTCAGACTCGACTCAGACGCTCAGCTACACCTACCTAAATATTAAAGATATTCGACAAGGTCAGAATCTCATCTCTGTATCAGAATCTGAATTAAAAGCTGCCTTCAATGCGCTACCCATCGTTGCTATATCAGGCCCTACAATCGATCCAGTAGATCCTGAGCGCAAGGAAGTACCTGTATCTGCAGAGCTGATCTGGAATAACCCACGAATACAGAATATCATCCTCAACGCTGGATTGCAGATATGGGGAGATAGTCCTACCAATCCTAAAAAGAATTTTCGCTTAGAATTTAAGAAGAAGTATGGTGCCAAAAAACTAAATGCAGACATCTTTCATGAAGACAGTACCAATAAAGGTGATCGATATATACCTGCTGTAAAATCGTATGACAAGCTATTACTACGGGCAGGCTCTCAAGATGGTTTAAATGCAGAATTCAGTAATGAGCTCACCCCTCAATACATTCGTAATCGAGTGATGTATGATTTAAGCTTGGAAGCAGGAATGTTAGCCCCACATGGAAGATTCGTGCATCTATTCCTCAATGGAAGATACTGGGGTCAGTACCATCTCATGGAGAGACCTGATGAAAGCTTCTTTGAAGATTATCTCCAGGTAGACAAGGATGACATGGAAGTTGTAAAAGCTGGAGTTATCTGGCACAAGAGTGGTGATGCTGATACAATGTGGCATCAAATAGACGGCGTTGATTATACCAATATGGATATCAAGGAGCTAACAGATCATATAGATCCATGGATGGCTGCTCGATACCTCGTCTTCATGGCCTATGCCTCAGGACACGACTGGGGTAAATACAAGAATATGATCGGCTACCGCGGTCCAGACGACTCGACTCAAGGCTATCGTTTCATGCTCTACGATATTGACTATAGTCTTGCCAATGGAGGTAAGTGGCATCCCGACAATAGCAGTGATTATAAGTTCTTTCACGCTCCATTTGTGAACAGTGGGCCGATTCCATCAAGCTTTCTTGTCAATCAACATTTTAAGAGCATCCTGTTGGATGAGCTTTATGACCTATGCATCGATAGCGACGGAATACTGACCCCAGATCATGTGACTGAACTGTATAAAGCACGAGCAGCAGAGGTAGAATTATCCTTGATAGCTGAACAAGCACGCTGGGGCGGTCATCCCTACCAAAGTTACGGATGGCATGTCTCCGTCGATAACTGGGAAGTAAATGATGAGTGGAAAAATGAAAAGAAGCGAGTCCTTAATACCTTCATTCCCAAAAGGACTAAGGCGCTCATCGCACATTTTGAAGAGAATGGATATGCGGGTACTCTCGAACCTGTTAAATTCAAGGCTAATCTAAAGCGTAGCATAGTGATCCTGAAGAATCCTAATAAGACTGGTGAGATATACTATACGCTTGACGGCAGTGATCCAAGATCCATAGATAACACGCTCTCTAATAAAGCCGTCCTCTATGAAGGAGCCATACCCCTGCAAGCAGGAGGGAACACGGTCTTTGCACGTGTACTGAGTTCTGAAAGCAGCAGCACCAAGTGGTCTGCCTCATCGCCAAAAAAGATTTGGATTAAATCGTAAAGTGCCAGCCTAAGACGAAGTAATTAGGCCGCATAAAAGTAAAACCGCTCTGTCGGAAGTAATTATTATTGACTTCCACTGCTTCAGCATCGCCACTTGAGCCCGAACGCCAAGTATGCGAGAAGGTAAGGCGACTTTTCTTAGTCAAATAGTAATTTATAGTCGCTTCTGTGTATCGATCCTCACCTGAGAAAGTACGTACCCTATTAGCAAGATTGATCTCTTGCTGATCTGTTGGTCCATTAAGAAAGGTATGGCCTAATGCGAGGCTAATAAACTTGTCATTTTGCAAGGGAAACACATAGGCACCACGCACGTAACCTGCTGCAGCAGATGTGTTCACATTATCAATAGATCGACCTAACAGCGCCCACTCCCCTGACAAAATAATTCTATCCCACTGCAAGAGCCAGTCAACCCCCGACAAGCTATTGCTATCATAAAAGTCTGTAGCGCCTTGTACAGCTTGCGACAGGCCTATTGTAAGTCCTTTTCTCTTGACAAAAGAAACTTGTTTAGCGCCATCCAAATAACTCTTACTCTCGGGTTGTCCAAACTGTAGGCTCACCCGAGCACCGATCACATTGGATGCTTGGATACCAGCACTGTTGGTATTAAAATCGCCGAATCTTGCGTTGAACACGCCTATATCATAGCTCAAAGCAAAGGTGTTTTCTTTAAAAACCTTAAAGCCACCTATGCTCACGCCAGGTGTCCGACCGGGACCTACATTAACCGTATGTCTGCGGATATAATTCTGCGACCAGGATTTTTCAGATGCCAGCACATTGAATGGAGAGGTAATAGATTCTCTACTGAGCGAAATCCCGAAGAAACCCACACGTAGATTGAACCAGTCACTGTTAGGATCTAAATCATAGTCTATATGGGCATTCCATAGTCGAAAGCGAGGTGAGGCAGTATTATTTGGTGCACCAACCGTGCCGTCAAAAATGTCTTTACCTGCGAAGTCATGAGCTGCTATAAAGGTGAATTTTAATCTATCGCCAAGGCTACCTTTGACTCCCAAGCGGGAGCGATGCAACTGAAATCCCAACCTACTGTCAACATCCACAAACGAGCCAGTTTCAGGATCTACAAAGCTTGTACCTTCGGATAAGGTGCTCCATATTTGAAATCCTACCACAGGTTTAATCACGAGCTCTTGGCTCTGTAGAGCACTAGTCATTAGTGTGATTATCACTACAATCGCTATTCTCAATACCATAGATTAAAAATAGCTAAAGCGTCAAAAAGCATGACAGCATACTCTCATTTACACAAGAAAAAAATAGCTCTGATGAGAAAAATAAGGCACGGACTATTTAGGCCTCTGGAGTCGAGACAAAAAAGAGAATTAAGAATGATAGATATATACTATCGGATCAGAAAGGCTGTATAAGCTACCTAATTGACGAACTCATTAATAGCTCGCTCCAATTGCTTAGCTGACATACCACCAGTCTGCCTCCACACTACTTTCCCCTCTTTGTATATCATTAGAGTCGGAACGCTTCGGATATTTAGCTTATTAGCGAGCTTCTGATTTTTGTCAATATCGATCTTAATCACTTTAGCAGAATCACCGACTCGCTGAGATACATCCTTGATGGCAGGCATCATCGCTTGACATGGACCACACCAAGTCGCATAGAAGTCAACAAGTGTGGGCTTAGATGATCTTACGATGTCTTTGAAAGTTGCTTTTTTCTTTTTCATGTTCCCATTCGTATTTGATATTTCTATAACATGAAAAGACGAATACTAGTTCAATCCACCTCAATATCAATGAGTATTAGTCAAGGTGGCGACTATAAGAATATGTGTTCTCTTATTTGGCCTGACAGGCGAGCTGTCGGCGATAGCTTTTCTCTCAGAGGGCTATACTATTAGATATCTCCGTTTCACTCCGTTACGAGTCGATATGAAAAAATTAAAGTCACTTTTTCATGAAGAAGGATCATCACCTAAACAATTCTGTTTTTCATATTTAGGAAGGAACGACTGAGATATCTTATTAGTCGATGTACAATACATATCTCTATGTCATGCTTCTTATCGTTTTATGCCATTAAGTCTGAATATTTCTCATTCGTGCCTCAATCGAAATGACAAAACTCTAAGAGACAGGCACATGTGTATAATCATAGTCATACTTGCGATTTTATTACAATTCATACTATCGTGGATCATTCCCTCCTTCGACTATCCCAAGGGGTTTAAACCCCTTGAATCCAGTATCATCAAAACCCTTGAGGCTCCCACGCTACTTGGTTACGGTCGATAAAAAAGAAGCCTACTCCCCTGCCGTCGGATCTAACTGCAGCTTAATCTGGGTAGAGGTGTCTATGCCACTCGCAACCTCTACATAGAGGCCATCTGACAATCCCAATTCAACCTCATGGCGCTCAAATTCTTGATCTCCAACGACTCGCTCAACATAGGTAACGGAGTCACCATCATAAATCACGTCACGCTCTTGCACGGCGATGACATCATCTTTCTTGTCGATGATGATATCGCCATTGGCACTATATCCTGCTCGCAAGAAGACGTCTTCTCCGTATGGTTTTAGGGCTGCTTTGACTTCAAACTTTACGATGCCTTCTTCTTCCGTACCTTTGGGGGAGATAAACTCCAGCAGTGCATCAAACTTATGCTCGGGAATTGCTCCAACTGTTAGTTCTAACTCCATACCTTCTTGTAGCTTTCCAACATCTGACTCATCGACTTTGCCCTCGAAGATGAGAGACTTCATATCTGCTACCACTGCAATGTTGGTGCCTTCATTAAAGTTGTTGCGCTCTATAACAGAGCTGCCTTCCTCTACTGGCACATCGAGTACCATACCATCTACTGTTGAAACCACGACATTGTTGACCTGATTGGAGCGATTGGTACGCCCCTCACGGAGGAGCTGTAAGTTGTTTTCGGCAGCATCGAGTTCTTGCTTCCTGATATCGAGCTGCGCCTTGACCTGCCCTAGGTTATTGGAAGATAGCAATGCCGCATTATCATAAGCATTTTGACGCAAGTCAAGATCCAACTTAAACTGCAGATAGTCTTGCTCCGAAATAATGCCATCGTCGAGCAGCTGACGGTTACGCTCCTCTTCTTTTTTGGCTACTTCGAGGCTTCTGGCGGCTTCTTTCACATCAAGTTGGCTGCTGTTGACTTCTGACTGTCTGGTCAGCTCTCTCTCTGCTTCACGGACTCTGATCCGAGCCAACTCGACATTGGATCGAGCACTATTGATATTCACCTCATTAGGGATGAGCTTGATACGGGCTATCTTCTGACCCTTGTTGATGATCTCTCCTGCTTCGACATAGAGCTCATCAATGACACCAGACACTTGTGGTTTGATGTTCACCTCAAGCCTCGGCTTAATGGATCCAGTAGCTACCGCTTTATTAAGAATCGTGCGCACTTCGGCCTTAGTACTTTCATACTCAATGGGGCCACTTCCATTCTGATTATAGAAGTAGTATCCTAGTCCAGCAACTGTGAGCACTAAAAAACCAAGGGCTACAAATAGACATCCTTTATTCATCTTTCGATTATTTATATTTCGTAATAGAGTTATTCATCTTTTAATGCAACCACAGGATTTACCTTGGCAGCCTGTAATGCCGGTATAAAGCCGGCTATAGTGCCTGCAATTACGAGCACGAGCAATGCAAAAGCACCGACGTACCAGTCTATTTCAGGATTATGAAAATTTTCTACATCTCCAGCCATACCAAGGGCATAGTTAATCACCCAAATCATCCCTGTTCCCAGGAGGATACCGAGGTATCCCGATAGTGCAGTGATGAAGACTGATTCTGTTAGAATCATACTGATTATAGAGCCCGGTGTCGCACCGAGCGCTTTACGTATGCCGATCTCTTTAGTTCGCTCCTTCACGATAATCAGCATGATATTACTGACCCCGATGATACCAGCTAACAAGGTTCCGATACCTACGAACCATAGGAACACCTTAATGCCAAGGAAGAGGCCCTGAACCTGTTGAAACTCCTTCTCAAGATTAAAGCCACCAATGCCCTGCGGATCATCAGGATGGACTCTATTAATCTCTTTGAGGTGTTTTCTAATCTTAGGTTCCATGTTAGCGACACGTGTTCCAGGCTTAGCTGATACTACCATATAATCGATACGATCTCCTGTTCCAAATGCCCGACTCATAGTGGTCAAAGGCACAACAGCCACCTCAGTATCCTCTCGAGTCCATTCTTTTACTTGGTCAGGACCAAATACTCCGATTACTTTAAAATCAATTCCCTTAATCGTGATATGCTCTCCTATAACATTGCTCTCGCCAAATAACACATCTTTAGTCGTCGTACCAATAACTGCCACCTTGCGTGCTTCTGTGATATCACCATCATTGATATATCGACCTTCGTGAATCTTGAATGCTTCAATTATGGGCATGTCAGTTAACTCACCACGCACATTATAACTTGCCCCTTCGCCCTTGTATTCAATGTTAAAAGGCCCAACCTCATTGCGTGGTGCTATCAAGTCTATGTCTTCTACTTTCTCCTTCAGGTAGTCTATATCGCTTAAGTTGAGCTGGACTCTGCGGCCTTGAGGCAGGCCGTCATGTGCAATTGTTGTTCGTGATGCCCAGACATACATGATATTCTTAGCGCGAGCGCCGAAATCTTTGTATACCCCATTCTCCAATCCCTTGCCCATGCCGAGCAAGAAGACGAGCATAAATATCCCCCAAAATACACCTAGTGCTGTCAGGAAGCTTCGCAACTTATTCTTCATGATGGTCGCGAATATCTCTTGCCACTTATCTCTGTCAAATATTCCCATGCTAATCAGATTTAATGGCTTGAACAGGATTTATGCGGCTGGCCTGAATAGCAGGTAAGAGTCCGGCAAGGGCTCCTGCCATGATTAAGATCAAGGTTGCCGTGATGGCTATCCAAATATTAATCTCAGGCCTCCTGAAAAACTCTGTCTCTAAAAAACTCAACCCAGCTAAAGCAGCAATTCCCAAGACTAAACCGACATATCCAGCTATTGCTGTAATGAATATCGACTCTTGGAAGATCATGGAGACTATCGATCTCGGAGTTGCTCCGAGGGCCTTTCTGATGCCAATTTCTTTAGTACGATCCTTGACAATGATGAGCATGATGTTACTCACACCTATCACCCCTGCAATGATGGAGAATATACCTACTATCCACATGATGCCTTTGATGGCTGTCATGAGACTCTTAAAGCCCTGAAACTCCTCTGCCATATTCCAAATGCGTATGGCTTGACGATCTTCGGGATGTATTAATTTACGTTCTTGTAGTGTTCGCTTTACAGCTTCTTCCACTTCGATGACTTCTTCATATCCCAAATCTCCAAGATCAATAATCATCTGATCTATTCGTCTGAAGTTGGAGTAGTTCGTCTGAAGCGTCGAGATTGGCACATAGACTCGCTGCATTGTTCTGCCTTCTTCTTTATCATAGAATACGCCAATGACCTGATACGAATTGCCATCGATCACTATGCTTTGACCAATTGGATCGATCTCCTCTCCAAAGAATTCATCCTTCACATCTCTACCGATCACGGCTACCTTACGCAGCTTGTTAAGATCTTCATTATGAAAGTATCGCCCTGATAACAGCTCCAAACTCTCGATATGAGCACCATCGGGGTGGGTTCCTTGTACAGAGTACGTTTGTGACTTTTGCCCATGAGTAACTACAGAACTCCAACTGAGAAAGTACTTGCCACTAATTTGGCTGATTTCATCAAACTGGCTGATCAGGTATTTATAATCGTCGTTATTGAGCCTGATCAGTCTACCTTCACCAAGTCCATTATGAGACTTGCTCGTTCGGCCCGTATTGATCCATAGGCTATTGAGCGCATCACCTTCAAATTGGTGCTGAATCCCATTCTGGAGGCCATTGCCCATACCTAAGAGCATGACTAGCATAAATATGCCCCAAGCTACTCCAAAGGCCGTCAACAAAGTTCTGAGCCTATGACGATTAATGGATTCTAAAATCTCCTGCCACTTATCCACATCGATCATAGTCCGTGATTTTCTATATGGCCATCTTTGATGCGAATAATTCGGTCTGTTTGATTGGCAATTTCATCTTCGTGCGTTACTATTATAGTGGTCATGCCCTGTTGATTGAAATCTCTAAAGAGCTGCATTACCTCCTGAGTGGTAATCGAATCCAGCGCTCCAGTAGGCTCATCGGCCAGTATAACTTTGGGTTTGCTAATCAGTGCTCTTGCAATAGCCACCCGTTGCTGTTGACCTCCAGACATCTGATTGGGATAGTGATCTGCCCAGTCCTTAAGTCCTACTCTCTCGAGATACTTCAACGCCAGATCTTGACGCTCAGCCCGAGAAACTTTCTGATAATATAGCGGTAGCGCAACATTTTCTTTAGCGGTTTTAAAAGGGAGAAGGTTGAATGATTGAAATACAAAGCCGATGAATTTATTCCTAAAGAATGCTGCCTTGGATTCTGACAGGTCCTTGTTGATGAGTTGATCATTCAACCAATACTCACCATTGTCATATTCATCTAAGATACCCAATATGTTCAACAGCGTTGACTTACCGGACCCAGAAGACCCCATAATGGACACCAATTGTCCTTCTCCAATGACAAGATCTATGCCCTTTAGGACATGAAGCTTGTTGAAATCAGTTGAATAGGACTTGTTGAGGTTTTTTAGTTTAATCATGCACCTGTCTCGTTCTGACAACGAATTAATTTATATCAAACGAATTCTATCGCTATTATTAGATGAACTCAGTAAAAGGACAGACTAAAAGGAGAAAAAGTTACACTTCAAAAAATGATTTATTGTTTTGAAGACTTACTTTCCACCCACTTGATTTTTATTACTTTGGTCGGATAGTCGTTATGACCCCATCATATCAATAAAATATAACTATGGGTATTGCTACGTTTTTGGGATTTACTGTTTTAGTGGCAGCAATTGCTTATTTCTCTACAAGGGATACAGATGAGTCTACAGCAGACGGATTTTATTTAGGAGGTAGAAGTTTGACCGCGTATACTATTGCCGGCTCTCTGCTCCTCACTAACCTGTCAACAGAGCAGATTGTAGGCCTTAATGGACAGGCTTTTACAGAAGGCGTATTAGTTATGGCATGGGAGACTTTGGCTGCAATTGCCATGATTGTTACAGCCATTTATTTACTGCCCAGATATCTTAAGGATGGGCTAACGACAATTCCAGAATTTATTGAAAAGCGGTTTGATACTGCTACTAAGAGTATCGTTACTGTGCTGTTTCTATCAGGATACATGATCGTCTTGTTGCCGTCTATACTGTATTCTGGTTCATTGGCATTTAGCAATATTTTTGATTTACCTGAGTTGCTGGGTGTTTCTAAGACTGCGACTCTATGGATCTGTACCTGGAGCATTGGGTTGATTGGAATGATCTATGCCATATTTGGTGGATTAAAGGCAGTTGCAGTATCTGACTTAGTCAATGCAATAGGTCTCCTGATAGGAGGAATACTCATTCCTATTTTTGGTCTATCTCTAGTAGGAGATGGGAGTATAATCGAAGGTGTGCGGACTCTATGGGTCGAACATCCAGAGAAATTTAATGCACGAGGAGCCGCCGATGCTTCAATTCCGTTTGGAACTATCTTCACGGGAATGATGCTTGTCCAGATGTTTTATTGGGGCACCAATCAAGCAATCGTCCAGAGGGTGTTTGCTGCTAAAAATCTAAAAGAAGGACAGAAAGGATTGCTGATAGCGGCATTTATAAAATTCTTAGGACCATTAATTGTGGTTCTACCAGGTATAATAGCATTTCATCTTTATGGCGATCAGATCACTACCCCTGACACCGCATATCCAATACTCGTTAAGAGCGTATTGCCTATTGGATTAGTAGGGTTCTTTGCCGCAGTCTTGTTTGGTGCAGTACTATCCTCGTTTAACAGTGCACTTAATAGTTCGGCCACATTATTTGGTTTTGACCTATACAAAGAGTACTTCAAGAAGGACGCTACAGAAAAACAAGCGGTAAGAGCGGGCAAGGTATTTGGCATCTGTCTTGCGATAGCAGGTATGAGCATAGCCCCATTTATTGCAAATGCGCCAGATGGATTGTTCTCATGGCTACAGGAGGCCAACGGCTGTTATAGCATCCCAATATTATCGATGATCGTGATTGGCTATTTTACTAAGAGAGTACCAGCCTTTGCAGCCAAAATCGGTTTGCTCTCAGGGGTGATTTTATACTCTATCAGTCAATTTATCATCAAGCCTATAATGGTGGCCAAGGCACTTACGCAAGCCGAGATAAACGGAATTACTGACGCAGGGCAACTTAGTTTGATCGAGGCTGGTGCATATCCTCATTTTCTTCATGTGATGGCGATATTATTCGTTCTCAATGTCACTATCATGTTGGCTTTGGGTGCTTGGAAACCTCTGAAAGAAGAATTTAAATTTCCTAATATTGCAGAGATCGATACAACTCCATGGAAATATGTTTATTCAATCGGAATTGCAATATGCGTTATAGTAGTTAGCACATACTTTATCTTTCATTAAGAGGAGGCAAGAAGACGTATAGGATTTGATAATCTAAAACAGATTATCTACACATCTACTCTATCACTTTATGGACTCAGAAGTGATGTGGTACTATCCAATGTCAATCCTTCCGATATCAGCGGAAATACAAGCATCATTGCTAATGCCCTCCATGGAGAGCCCCATGGCCAAAGTCTCTAAAATTATCTCCATAAGTGGTCATCAAGTCATTGAACTGTGCTTGAGCGGCGCTACCACTCTCGCCGACATCAGGCATCATCACTTGAAAGACGCCGGTCTGATGTATAACAACGCCAGATAAGGCTAATGACAGGACTATGCCAAAAACATACGACAAGCCCATGATGACTCCCATATTAGCCCCAGCCAGGCTCTCTTCAGTAAATCCGTTGATGCGCATCCACTTCTTACCGAATCCCATAGCTCCATACCAAAAGAATCCAATTGCTAGTGGGATCAATGCAGTTGCAAAAAATAAGTACCAGTTAGAAGGCATTGCTGTAATAATTTAAGATAGTAAATGATCCTATTAAGATAATAAACATGCTAAAATTGGTACTTCACAAGAACATAGAAATTTCTTGGTGGCTGCACACGAAATCCTATGTCGTCGACAGTACCATCGAAGTCAACATCTATCGGAGATCCTTCCGTAAAATAGAGCACATCAAACACATTATTAAGCACCAAACTTAATGATAGGTTGTCTGTAATCTGTGTATTCAATTGACTGTTAAAAACTGTAAAGCTAGGTAGAACAAAGCTATCATTATTAGATAACTCGGTAAACGATTGACTGACGTGTCGAGCGTTCAGATTAAGATTGATTCTATCAGATATTGCAATGTCTACAGAAGGATTAATCAGAAACTGAGGAGCGAAGATATGCTCCACATCGGTAAAGCTCTCACCTGTTCCAGGATCTACGTACTCATCAATATTGCTATCCATATAAGTCAGGTTCAATCCTAACTTGACCTGATCGGATATGTTATAAGAACCTACTAGCTCAATTCCTTGTCTGATACTATTTGGAACATTCTGTCTGATCTCCATATATGACATATCTACGAGCGCTCCAATCTGACTGATCTCATTGTCAAAGTTTAGATGAAACAAATTGGCCTCAAATGAAAGCTTGTTCCCTCGCAAACGATACCCCAATTCTAGGTCATGAACACGCTCAGACTCCGTTACTCCATTGAAGAGATCTGACCTAGTCGGTTCTCTGCTAGTCTCGCCAAAGGAGATATAAAATTGATCTCGCTGAGACAACTGAAGACTAACACCTAATGAAAAATTAAAAAATGCGTAATCCTCTTCTATAAAAAAGTCATTATCGGCTCCAATAACTGATTCATCACCATCTATATCTGTATCTATGAAGCGCAGCTCTGCATTACCGAAATAACCGAATTTATTGAGCTTACCGTCATACTTAGCATAAGTGCTAACTTCATTCTTATCAGTAAAATCTCTATTGAATGGCTCTCTCTCTAATGGCGTTATGAAATCGAAATTCACTCTATTAAAGGTGTATCCATTAGCGCCAAACGATAATGCTCCTTCACCCAATTGTTTCGTCCCATTTAGCTGAAGGCCGTATTGATCATTCTCAAGTCCAAACATAAACTGCTCTCCACCAAAACTAAACGGGAACTCTCCGCCTGCTCCATGAAAATATGCCGTAGCAGAGTATTGGAATCCCGGTAAAGACTTAGCATATTGCAGCTGTACCATGCTCTGCTCGAAATCATCGACATCGTTAAGGTCATTGAAATTAGTACGCGGATTCTCGTTGATTATCGATAGAGGTACATGTAGATATGATTGACCATTTTGGGTGCGTCCTGAAAAAGCCGTCAGTTTTAATACATCATTATCACCCTTGATCCCACCTGAGAAAAAGAACGAGTAGGAGTCTGAGCCAGAGTTGTCTTTGAATCCTCCAGTCTCTGTGCGCGTCATCCGCGCATAAACTCCAAACTTATCATCGATAAGTCCAGATTGCGCCTCTGCACTGGCACGTAACGTACCAAAGCTTCCTGCTGTAAGCTGTACACCATAATTAGATTCATCCTTAAAGAGATTGGGAGATTCGAAATTAACAGAACCCCCATATGAAGCAGCACCGACACTATTGGCGCCAACGCCTCTGATCACCTGGATACTCTCAACACTATTGCCAAAGTCAGAAAAATTAGAGAAGAACGTACCATGATCAACCATGTCATTGAGCGGCACACCATTCAAGCTGATATTCAGGCGATCCTGATCTATCCCTCTTAGTCTGAACTGCGAGTAATTACCAATGTCGGTTCCACCATCAGAGTAAGACACTATAGAAGGCACCAACCGCTCGATTAGCACAGCGGGATCTTGCCCTATGTATATCTCATTTATCTGAGCTTGATCAACATTGGTGTAAGTTACCGGAGCATTGTCAGCCACTCGAGATACCGAAATAATTACGTTCTCGATATCGACACTGTCAACACTGGAGATAAACTCTTGTGCAGATACAGAAACGACAAAAAGTGTGAACATAAGGGATAGAATTCTCATAACTCATTTTTTTAGTTTGATAAAATATGATGGTATGAGATCACTTACACCTATAAGTGTACGTATCCTTAATTTCCTTACGCCAGCATTACCTGGATCAAGTTTATTGGGTATAATCTCAGCCTGTAATTACATTCATCAACTGGATGAATAAGGCACCCCATCATAAAGTCGACACAAATATAATATCATTTATATGTTGCAAGAGTCTCGATAGCGGTATTAATCCGCTCATTGATATTGCCGCGGACTTCGTGATAAGGAATATCGAGTTCTTTTAGGCCCGAACGGTATCGCTCATGAAACTCATTTCTATCGAGGTCGTAGTCTCTGAGCGGATCGGCCTCTAAAGGTATATGATGATCACAGAGTAGAAAGAGATCCCAATCCTGTCTGGCAATACGATCAATGATCCACTGATGACATCGACCAAATCGAATCTCTGACCAGATCTTTATCACCAACAGACTGGTATCGCATATGATTGGATCCATGCCATTAGAATTAGCCTGTTTTTCTTGATTTAATTGTCCTTGAGCAATAGTTAATAGATCACCTTCAGAATAAGCGGGCCCATGCTCCATGAGATACGCTCTGGCATACTCTGGTAGGTGGGCTACTCCATAATGAGCAGCAAGACCTTCTGCTAAAGTAGACTTGCCTGAGCACTCTATACCTGTGATGACGACCTTCAAGATTTATAAGATTTGAGCCATGCTCTATAACCCATGATCGCAAAGGCGATATATATAAAATAGAGCAGCGAATAAAAATAGAGTCCCTTATAAAAATATATACCCGTAGCCAATATATCTACCCCAAACCAATACATCCAGCTCTCTAATTTCTTACGTGCAGTCAACCACATAGCCGTCACGCTCATCATAGTAGTCGTACTATCCCAGTAGGGCAAAGATGGAGGATCAAGAATTGGAAAGATAGCAGGCAGTATCAATAAGAATTGCGCGAAAAACAGGACGCCTATAGCCGTAACAAAGATCCAAACAAGGCGCAACTGTGAGGTTTGTGTAGTTACCAACAGTGTCTCTGCTTCCTTAGGCTTAGTCCAATTATACCAACCATATACGTTGAGGACCAAAAAGAGTATATGTAAGATAAAATCTCCATACAGTCTGCTCTGCCAGAATATCACGAAGGATACCAGGATATAAAGAATGCCAAAAATCCAATTGCGTATATCCTCCTTGATTAGGAGTAATACGTTGATCACCCCAAATACTAATCCTGCAAACTCTAAGGCAGAGAATCCTTGAAGTGAGCCGATAATATCATTTACTATTTCTCCCATTGTACAATTCTACAGGCGAAGGTAAGAGATCAATAAGACTCAGTTCATCGAAAAAATGCTTGACATAGTCGATCAATCGCACAAATGACTGCAAGTCAATCCTATATTGAGTTAAAATCTTAGATATGTTATACAGATTATTACAACCTCAAGTATTAGTGTTCCTCATCCCTATTGTGGCTATTGTCGGAGGATATATTATCAAGTCTCAGAAAATTAGACAAGAGCACGAAGAGCGATTGGCTAAGATAGAAGCGGGTATGGACCCTGATGAGTAGATTGACCTAACTTCTCTTATAACCTATGATTATGAAATGGATGAACTTTCTTTCAATAATGATGAGCTTAGTTTTATTGGCTAATTCTTATAACAGGTTACTCACACGGCCTTAATCTTAATTCTATGGGTAGTGGAATATCAGCGCTTATTATCAACAAATAAGGCCGATTCAATTTATCAAGTGACAGATACCGCCGACACGATGATTCAAATCAAGTAACTTTCGGTCTAATTTGATTGTATTGAAGAAATCAGTGGTTTTACTCTCCATAATTATTCTGTTAGGCGTCGCTTGTAGTGCAAGGGCACAGAATGACCTTGATTTCCACATTTACGACCAAGACAATCACGAGAAAATATCTGGCTGGATAATCTCATCGATGCATAATGAATTTCTGATTAGTGATGAAATGAGACTTAGAGCCCAAGACTTAGCTCAGTATGATTCTCTGAAAATCTACAAGTTTGGTTATCATTTGTTAGATGTCGCAGCAAATGAAATCCACGATTCATTGTATTTGCATAAACTAAGTCAAACCATAGATCCAGTTGAAATAAGTGCAGACAAACTAAAAAAGAAAACACTTAAGAAATCAGGATCGATTTTCAACACAAAGTATCAATTCACTCCGTTTAGCTCTACGCTGTTTCAATTAACAGTATCTCCTCGACCAAATAATTACCTCCTAAAGTCGATTCAACATAACTTAAAGCTCAGTAGATGTGAGATCACAGAGGAAAAGCTATATATCATCTCAGGTGATCATGTATTAATGGAATTGATATCCATACCTTCAAATAGTACAATTTCTAGGTTTGATGATATTAACATAGAGATTAAAAAGTTACAGAGCGTAGAGATATATTACCAGATCAAGGTAGATAACCCTGGCGAGTGCAAGGTGAGCTTTAACACGGTTAATGACAAATTTACCTCACACTCTAAGAGTATAATTTACTCTAGTACTATTATTGAGAATGTAGGTTTTCCATATCATATAGTCATTAAGGAATAACCAAGACTTGCGAAGAACAAAAGGTTTATTACATAAAAAGAACAATTAAACCTGATTCATCTCTGATGCACAAGACTTGATTCAAATCAAGTAACTTTCAGCCTAAATTGTTTCTATTGAGCCGAACTCATCTGATGACTACTATATTCTCGATAGGATTCCTAATAGGAGTTTCCTGTACCTCTATTCCTGAGGAATCAAAAGGCATTGCACTCATCATCGATGCTGACACTGCTAATGAAGTCGATGATCTCTATGCGATCGTCCGAGCGCTAAATGCAGATGAGCTTGATGTACAAGGGATCACCTCGGCACAATTTCACACCTCTCCCCTTGCCACAGATAGCACGGTATACGAGAGTCAAGCCATCAACGAAGATATTATCAGACTCATGGATAGAGCGGATGTTGACCTACCGCTTGGCGCAAACAATCCTATGGCATCAGCATCGAAACCCGCTGCGTCTGAAGCTTCTGAATATATTATCGATGCTGCCAGAACACACAATTCCGACGACCCGCTACATATAGCTGTCCTAGGACCCTGCACTAACGTAGCATCTGCCATTGTTGATGCACCAGATATAATCCCTAATATCAAGGTCCATTACATAGGATTTTGGCATGACACCCTAACACAGGTATTCGACCTTAAGGAATTCAACTCAGGCAATGATACCGTGGCCGTTCAGGTTTTGTTGGATACGGAAGGATTGGATTTCGATGTAATGACGGCGACGACTTGCCAGCATCTAGTACTCACTAAAGAAGAGGTAGATCAACGTCTGAAAGGTAAAGGTGGGATCGCAGATTATCTGGTTAACCGTTGGGAATCTTATACTCGATGGTGGACTGAGGAAGATCCAGAAAAGAAGAGCTGGATCATGTGGGATGTGGCCATCATAGAAGCACTGATCCATCCCGAGTCGGCAGAAAAGCGACCGTTTAAAGCACCATCTAATACTCCCTCTAGGGTTATTGATGCGTACATTGATATAGATGTACTCGCTATGAAAGAAAACTTTTGGAATTCTGTTGCACCAGGCTCACAACTGCATTAACTGTAGGGCCATCGCCATCAGTTCTTTCTTCTCTTGTACCGTTCGTGTCAATGGCAATTGAGCGAGGCCAATCAACCTTCTCATCATTTCGACACCTGCATATCTGCTAAGCAGTAAGTCATCAATATCGTCAGGATATGCAGTAGTGATTGTTGACAGATAATCTATATCATGGGTTGCCATAATCAGATGTGCCGACATAACACCAAGGTCAAATTCAGCATGACCGAGATGGGCAAACTCTGGATCAAGCACATAGATATCTTTGCCAGAATGCATCCAACTACCCGGATAGTAATCGCCATGAACTAAAATGTTTCCTGCTGACAGATAGATCTCGCCCAATTCAGAGACAACAGACTTTAATTTGTGGTTTTCTTGATAGGGACGAGCAAGTTCCTGAAGACCTTCTTGCACATCATCTAAAGAGAATCCATTGTTCGCATCAAATGGCAACAAAAAGATATGCTGGTGATTGAGCTGTCGCAGTTCCATATTGTCAGGAAAATCAGGCGAGATACCTGATTGGTGACACTGGTAAGCGATCGTTACCAGTTGGGCGAGGTGATCATCATTGACTGCTCTGGAACTGTATATGCTGGTCATATCTACTATATCACCTAAATCACTCATCATGAGAAGATACTCTTCAGGAGCATAGTTAATCACGTTGGGGAGGTAATTGCTAATGTTAGTTTGGCTTAATGCACTATAAAACTGTGCCTCTACATCTATGCGATCTGCTGGTGCTGGGATATCAGGATATTTTTGTACAAAGGGTCTTGATTGTTTTAGGATAAAAGATCGTTGATTCGTGGTGACTCTTAAGACTACGTTCATGTTGCCTTCGCCTGCTGATACTATAGTTGTGATCTGTTCATTAGTAATCCAACCTAAGCTCATTAGATAGCTCATGAGGTCGCCTACGGGGGTGTCTATGGAGATGTTCATATTGGATGGTACTCATTTAGGCCTAAGGAACGTTAAAAATAACTTCTTCGTTCATACCATCAGAATATCAAGCACGCTATAATTCAATAATTTGTAAGGCTAAAAGTCAAAAATTCTTGACCTAATTAAGCCATCCAGAAATGATCAACTCTGCACCTACTGGAACCGTTAAGGATCCACCTAACTCAACATCCAAGGTCAAGCCCAAGCCTGTATCTCCAGCTTCAATGTCGATATTTATATTTACGGGAATTACAACGTCGTCACAACTTGACGGAAACCTTCTTTCTGACCATGCGGACACAATCCCATACCAATGGATATGGGTTACATTAATGGTGTTTTCGACAGCGATTTGATCACTATGCCCTTGAAAGTCCCAACCATGATTATTCTCTAGGTCTGACCAGTTAGATTCTGAATTACAATATTCTAAGCCTTCTACTCCTACTGTTAGGTTAGGTGGTATATTACTCAAACTAGCCCAACCATTGATAGTAGCATCGTAATTATTGACATCTAATCCAGAGTTAGACAACATTCCAATCATTGTTGTTACTGAGGAAATATCCCAATTACTAAGATCTTGGTTAAAGGAGGATGCCCCGACAAACATAGTACTCATATTTCGCACTGAACTGACATCCCAGTTTCTTAGGCTACGATTAAAATCTTCAGCAAATCTGAACATGCTACTCATACTCTCCACATTACTCACATTCCAATCTCCAATATTTCTATTGAAAGAGCTGGCCGAATTGAACATTCGATTCATATTGGTCACTGCACTTACATCCCATTCTAAAAGCGATTGGTTAAAAGCGTGGGCTTGAGCGAACATGTCGTTCATAAGTTCAACTGCACTTACATCCCAATCACCGATCTTTTGATTGAAAGAAGTTGCGCCAGCAAACATTTGACTCATGTCAACCACACTACTGACATCCCATTTCTCAATATTCCCATTAAATGCACTGGCACCAAGAAACATATTCGTCATGTCTTCAACTGCACTTACATTCCAGTCATTGATGTCTTGATTAAATGACGTGGCACCGTTAAATAAGTTAGTCATGTCTGAAATCAACCTAACGTTCCACCCATTGATATCTTGATTGAAACTAGTAGCCTCAATAAACATCCCAATCATAGTTGTAAGTGCAGCTGTCTCCCATTCGCCGATGTCTTGATTAAAAACACTGGCATTGTTAAACATCATGTTCATATTAGTTACTGCACTTACGTCCCATTCACCAATATCCTGATTGAATGAGGAAGCATGGTCAAACATACCACTCATACCATTTACACTGCTCACATCCCAATCTCCGATGTCTTGATTAAAGGATGTTGCATTTCTAAACATTTGAGCCATCCCATTTACACTGCTCACATCCCAATCTCCGATGTCTTGATTGAAGGATGAGGCACCTTCAAACATTAGAACCATGTCTTCCACATTACTCACATCCCAATCTCCGATGTCTTGATTGAAGGATGATGCATTGTTAAAAGTGCCGAACATATCAAACACGCCACTCACATCCCAATTGCCAATATCCTGATTGAAGGATGAGGCATTATTAAATGTACCTGCCATCTGAGTAATTGAGCTGACATCCCAATCACCTATATCTTGGTTAAAAGAGCTCGCTCCATCAAACATTAATGAAAGATTGTCTACATCAGTCAGATCTGGAGTGTCACTGGCCTGTCCAGCTAATCTTGAGCAACCTTGGAAAGCGTTAGACATGACTTCCCAATTGATGTCACCCCACTGATCGATTGATATGATTTTCTCTCTGTCTTGAGCCCCAAGAAAGTGAATGGCAGGGAATGTTCCGCTGATTTCTATAGTGTACGTTCCAGGTTGATTATAGGTATGAGAGGCATCACCTGTCAAGTCAGTGGACTCGGTCCCATCACCCCATTTAACATTATAATCATATATCAACACAGAATTAGTAGGAATCACCACACAAGCACTACATGAGCCCGGATTCTTGGTATTCCAAGTGGTGATAAAAGGTTCGGTTGTCACCGTGGTTGGTGCATCAACCGTGCTAAAAGATCCAATAAATATGGAGATAAGGCCAAATAGAAACATACGGAGTGAATTGATAAGATTAATTAATCACTGTTTTCTTGTATATGAACTAAAGATGGTTAGTTACAGTACACCTCTACAAATCTCAGGTCGCACAATACCTATTTACACGATAAGAATACCTGAATACAGGATGAGATCTCGGATTGTGAATTTTGGATCCTACATCTACATCAATTCTGTTCATGACCTACACATGGAATCGTCATGTACTCCAAGATCTTTTGAATTTCTGAAAGAAGCGAAACAAGGTGTAACAACACTTATGTACTGTAGGCGCTAAAGCGGAAGCCTGAGGGTAAATATTGATCCTTCCCCTAGAACACTCTTGACAGATATCATTCCACCAATTTCATCAACGAGGCGTTCTACGATAGAGAGGCCAAGACCGCGACTTTCTTCTCCTCGAGTAGGAGAGGCAGACCCTTGATCGTATCTATTGAATATAGTTTTCTGATCCTCTGGACTCATACCAATGCCTTGATCTTTTATTTCAACGATAGCCAGATCTTCAGTTGATCTTGTTGAGATATCGATCACAGTATTGGGCTCAGAATATTTGATAGCATTGGACAAGAGGTTCTTGATTATTCTAGTCAGCATTGATTTGTCCGTGGTTATATCGAGATCCTGATCGCCAAAAATAAAATTCACACTTATGCTTTTCTCTTTAGCGATGACGACACCCTCTGCGCTGGCGGTGGAGATTAACTCTGCAAGATTAGAAGTCGTAATTTCTAAGCTGTGAAGCTCAGCTTTATCAATCGAAAGAACTCGGTTTATTGATGTCAAGGCTCGGTCCGAGATCTTGACAAGAGCCGTCTTTGTTTCTTCTATTGACGAGGCACTGGATTGCTTCGTGATTCCTTGTGCCCAGACTTTGATTGCAGTGAATGGGCCTGATAAGTCATGTGATACAAGTGAGATGAGGTTGTTCTTATCTTGATTGAGTTGTTTAAGCTTTACATTTTGTTGATTGATTTGAGTGTTCTGCTCTTCTAACAGTATATTCTTTCTTCTGTTAGCCCTCCAAAACCAAGCTATAACTGATGTAATGAATAATAAACTTAGAAGCCCCGCTATTGAAAGCTTAATCTGATTATTGCGAGTCACAAGTTCTGATGACAGCTGCTCGTTTTCAAGTTCTCTTTTCTCTGCTTCATAGGATTCTCTCAATTCTCCTATCTGGAGGTTGGATTGTTCATTGAGGATTTCTGATTTGAGTGTTGTGCTTTTTAGTAGCTCTTCATATGCCTTGTCATGTTGCTTCGTATGGTAATAGAATATGGATAACTGTTTACTCGTCTGCTCTTTAAGCTGGATATTATCGAGAGATGTAGATATACTATCCGCTTTAATCAATTGTTCTTCAGCCTCCTTATTACGACCCGTATTAGACAGACCTGATGCTAGATTACTCAGATTATGAATGATATCTTGAGCGTTGCCATCTTTGCCAAGAGCTTTTAAGTTTTCTTTGGACAGAGTAATGGTTTTCTCATAGTCCCCAAGTGCTTCATACAGGGAGCTAAGGTTGATCTTTAGGTCCATTAATCCCCGGTCATCGCCGATTGCTTCCTTAATCAACAAGGACTTGTTATAAGCCCATGCAGCGCTGTCTAACTGCCCCGTCCTTTTATAGACGATACCGAGATTATTGTGATATGCAGAGAGTTGTTTTTGATCAAGATTATTTGTCTTAGCATCATTTATTACTTTCAACAAGAGTGGTTTGGCCTTGTCATGTTGTCCAATGGTTATATAGGTGTATACCAGGTCACTGATGGCCGAAGTAATATCGATTTGATGATTGGATTCTTGTGCTCCTCTTAAGAACTTGAGACAAGAGTTGATACCTTTATCTATGTCTCCGTTAAAATCATGGTGAAAACCTCTGAATCGCTCAGCATAATAAACACCTCTTGCATATCCCAGTTTACCCCCTGCTTCCTCTAATTGAGCACTCCAAATAAGAATCGAGTCAACTAATTTTGGATCTTGGTAAGGCTTGTTCTCGATCCAGTCATCAATGTCTTCAATTGTTAATTGAGCGTGTAAGTAGGGGCCAATCCCAATTAGGAAGATAACGATATAGTTATACCTCAACAATGCCATGCTTAATCGCATATTTGATGAGGCCGACAGTATTGTTAACACCCAGCTTACTTAGCATGTTTTTTCTATGAGTATCCACTGTGCTCGTGCTGACGAATAGTTTATCGGCGATCTGATGGCTACTATACTCATGACATATCAGAACAAGCACATCTCTTTCTCTTGGGCTGAGTATGCTATTTATTTGATTAGGCGGTATAGTCACTGTATTATGTTGTCCCTCCTTCCCGATATATCTGTTTTCGCTAAATATTGTTCCTCCATCTGCTACTGTCTTGATGGCATTGTGCAACTCATCCAAGGTGCAGTCCTTTAAAACATAGCCGCTGATCTTGTGCTTCTCCAGTTTTCTAAAGAGACGATTGCCTCTCATCATCGTTAAATAAAGTATGGGTAAATCTGGTCGGAGCTGATTGAGCTGGATAAGTAATGCTTCCGGTTGTATATCTGGCAGCTGCAAGTCTAATAGCAGGACATCAATTTCCAAATTACTAATTTCTGATAGTAGTGATTTACCGTCTTGAAATGATTCAATAATATCAATATCTGCCAGCTGTTGCAGTAATCTCCTGAGCCCTTCTAAAAATATCTCATGATCATCGACTATAGCGAGTTTTATCATAGTATTGGTTGATGATTAGACGTTTTTAGCAAGTTAGCAGAAATTACTTTTGATTGTCATTCTACTTTCATTTATAAAATATTTTGAGAGTGTAATCTGAGTACTTTAACATTCATCAGAAGTAGAATGCGTTTATAATTGAGATGATGCATGACAGGCCAGAAGTCTGATTTAATTATGACATGCAACCGAAATAGACTAAAGATGTGATGGGTGGTTCAAAAAGTGGAGCCTACCGGATTCGAACCGGTGACCTCTACACTGCCAGTGTAGCGCTCTAGCCAACTGAGCTAAGGCCCCATCTCTGAAGAGATTGCGAAAATAATTAATTCTATTAGATCACTGCGGGTCTACATCAATAGATATCATGACCCGCTTAAAGTCCCTGTGAGTCTTCATAAGGCCCTTGGTGGTGAGTAGAATATCCTTGATTGTCTTAATCGTTTTAGCATCCTTCTCTGTCTTGATATTAATCTGCTGCTGATACTTGTTTCTTACTCTGATGATCACAGGGTCAAAAGGCTTGGTGCAGCGATCGCCAAGCTTCTTGTAAACTTCCTTAAAGAAATACTGCGCAGCCCCCTTGGTTCTCTGAAACTCCTTGTGTCGAAACCAAACTGTAATCAGCCCGTAATATGGTGGATACTTAAATTGCTTGCGCTCTGCTAACTCTCGGCTATAGAATCTATCGTCATCATTCTTAAGTAATTCTTGGATGACTGGATGCTCAACCTGAAAAGCCTGAATAATCACTCGGCCTTTCCTGTCACGCCTCCCCGCCCTTCCACTGACTTGCTTAAGGAGCTGGTAGCTGCGCTCTGACGCTCTAAAATCTGGATATGACAACAGACTATCGGCATTGAGGACCCCAACCAATCCGATATTATCAAAGTCGAATCCTTTAGTGATCATCTGGGTACCTATCAAGATATGGATACGCCCCTGCTTAAAGTCTTCTAAGAGTTTAAACTGGTTTTTCTTAGATCGAGTCGTATCATGATCGAAGCGATCAACTTTAAGGTCTGGGAATAACTCTCCTACGACTTGTTCGATCTTTTCAGTCCCAGAGCCCATCAATTGCAGCTCATAGCTACCACATGCCGGACAGGTATCCTTTTTATAGACTCGATGACCGCAGTAATGGCATTTAAGCTCATTAATCTTCTGATGGTAAGTGAGGGTAACATCGCAATTGACACATTCTGCTGTCCATCCGCACTGTATACACTTGATAGTAGGTGCAAAGCCTCGTCGATTTTGAAATAGAATGACCTGCTGACCTTGCTCAATTGTTGATTCAATAGCCTCCTTGAGATCGTTCGATATTCCATTCTTGACCAAGCCTTTTTTATAGCACTCTTTGAGGTCCACAACTTGTATAAATGGAAGTCCAGCAGATCCAAATCGCTCAGTCATCTGTACGTAGGCATACTTCCCTTGGATGCTATTATAGTATGACTCAAGAGAAGGTGTAGCCGTCCCAAGAATAACATTCGCCTGGTGCATTTTGCCGAGCACCATGGCAACATCACGTCCTTGATATTTGGGGTTAGGATGATCTTGTTTATAAGAGCCATCATGCTCCTCATCTACGATAATCAACTTCAGATTATCTAGAGGTAAATAAAGCGATGACCGAGCCCCAATGAACAGCTTATTATCAAACCTCGAAGCGTTGAAGACCTCTACCCTTTTTGAATCATTTACTTGGCTATGAAAAACTAAGATTCGATCTCCCAGTTGATCTTGTAATCTCTGTACTATTTGTCCTGTCAAGGCGATTTCTGGCAATAAATACAGGACTTGTCCTCCATCATCCAGAACTTCTTTAATCAGCTCTATAAAGACCCTTGTCTTACCACTTCCAGTAACACCATGTAATAGCACTGGCTTCATATTGCTAAATGCCGCTTTAATCTGCTCTAGGGCTCTTGTCTGTTGATCCGACAGCGGATGGATGTTTTGCTCTACAGGTATGTCCAGAACATCTAATCGACTCACCTCTCTCTCATAGATTTCAACAATGCCTTTCTTGGCAATAGCATTGATGACTGCACTATTCACACCAGCCATATCATAAATCGCCTTTTTGGGTACCTCTTTCATCTTCTGTCGTAGACTATAAAGTGCTAATAATGCATTGGATTGTTTCTGACTACGCTGTGTCAGTTCCAGCGCCAACTCTACGCTATCATATGGCTCTTTCACTCTTACAAATGACTCTTTCTTCTTGGCGTACTTCGTGATTAATTCTTCTTGTACAACCACCAGGCGACTCTGTACTAAGGACTTAATGATCGGATAGACAGATTTCTTGTTGAGGATCTCTTGGATGACTTTTATTGTGAGTTCTTGCTGTATACTGAGGGCCTCACATATCAGATATTCTTGATCGCTGAGATCAGCCTCTTGCCATTCGATTCCGTGGTTGAGCATCAGCTTGGTTTCACTCGACAGTTTCAGGCCTGCTGGAAGAGCCACATTCATCACCTCTCCAGGATGAGAGCAGTAATACGAAGACAACCATTGCCAAAACTCTAACTGGCGTTCACCAACTATAGGACCCTCATCCAAGAGGGATATGATGTTACGAGTCTTGACAACAGGTTTGACATTGGACAAGTGAGTCACGATGCCACTATATAGCTTCTTATTAAATGGCACCTCAACTCTTAGTCCTACGCTAATGGAATCATGGAACTCAACAGGGACTCCATAAGTGTATATCTCTGGGAGTGGTAAAGGCAATAGCACTCCTGCGTACATGCCATTTTGCTCCGTGCTAAATCCCATAATTAAAAGAAGATATCTTGCGCGACTCTAAACGTATTGGCGTGTGCCTCAACAATATCGGATACCCGATGCGAATATCCTCCTCCCATGCTTACAGCCACTGGAATTTTATTCTTTTTGCAAGCATCGAAGACGATTCGATCTCTCTCTTTGCAGCCTGCACGTGTCAAAGAGAGCCTTCCCAATTTGTCGGAACTTAAGACATCTACTCCTGCTAAATACAGAATCATATCAGGCTGGACCAAATCTATTAACCGTGGTAGTTCATTGCGAAGCATGGTCAAATATAAATCATCCTCAGTTCCATCTGGCAAAGGTGTATCGAGATCTGATCTCATCTTACGTAGTGGATAGTTGCGCTCGCCATGAACACTCCAGGTAAATACTCTTGGTTCCTCTTCAAATATTTTGGCAGTTCCATTGCCCTGGTGAACATCCAAGTCTACAATTAATATTTGATCGACCAGCCGTTGTGATAGAAGTTCTTTAGCGGTAATAGCGAAGTCATTGAATACACAGAACCCTTCTCCCTTATCAGCAAATGCATGGTGAGTACCTCCAGCTACATTCAATGCAACGCCATACTCCATAGCATGCAAGGCGCAGTCTAGAGTTCCTTGAGCTATATGTCGACCACGCTGTATCAAGTCTGGCTTAACTGGAAATCCAATATCTCGCTCTGCCTTACGCTCTAGAGGTAAATTGTATAAGCTGTCGATATATTCATCAGTATGTGTCCTCAACAGGCTGGAGTCTGGCAGAAATGCAGGCTCAAAGAAGTTGGCTTCAGATATAGCTCCCTCGTGCAATAGCTGCTCAGGAATCAACTGATACTTAATCATTGGAAACCGATGACCTTCGGGAAGGTCATAAATGTAAATGGGAGCAAATGCTATTTTTAGCATGCTCCCATAACATATTATTTTAGGTAGTTGTTTGTTACAACCTTACTTTATTAGAGTAATATCTCCATGGATAATTTCAGTTGCTCCCTGTTCATTGGTTATCTCTATAAGGTAAACATATACTCCAGAGTTAGCAGGTCTTCCGCTAAATGATCCATCCCATCCAGAAGTTGGGTCATTTACTAACTCATTAAAGGATTCGAACACTTTGTTGCCCCAGCGATCAAAGATCTTCATGCCGAAGGTTGTAGTACGTCCAAAGTTGCCTTGTGGATAGAATCTATTATTACCACTTACACTTCTGGTCGTCATGACATTAGGGACGTATATATTATTAATTGGAATTTCAGTATTAAAAGTTAGCGTCACTTGTGCATCAGCGATACATCCTAAATCATCTATAATCGACACATTGAAATTGCTGCTCTCAGTTAGCGTAACCATTGGATCAGGGCAGTCTGTACAACTCAAAGCAGGATTAGAAGCCCATAACACATCTACTATAACTCCATCGTAATTTAGATCTAAATCAAACTCACCAGCTCCTTGATCTATCGTGGTAACATCTACACTGAGAGTTCCGGCAGGTACTTCAGGGATGGTTACAGTCACAACTGACATACAGCCATCCGATCCCGCAACTTGAACATTATAATCTCCTGGGAGCAATGCGTCAAAGGTAAATGGAAATGCGTCTACTATCTCAGGGTCACTTCCGACTCCATTGATTGTAAAAGGTGGTGTGGCGCCAGACACGTTCTGTAAAACAAACATGCCATTTGCCACACCTTCGCATGATCCAATAACTTCTCCGACTTCGATGTCTATATTTGAAAAGTTGATGCTTATTGTTTGAGTACTTGGACATCCATTGTTACCGATAGCTGTCACTGTATAATCTCCTGGTTCAAACACAATAGGATCTGCTTCTGTACTTGTGAATCCATTAGGTCCTGTCCATGTAATATCTGTTGAGGTTGATACAGCAAGTAATTGTGCTTGAGTTGAACCACAATCCAAATCTCCGACTATCGAAGCTGTCAACTCTGGCCCATCTCCATCAGGAATTACCTCTACCTCAAAAGTGCCAACACAACCGTTGTCTCCGACTACTTCTACCTGATAAGTACCAGGCATATCAACAATTGGACTTTCTTCTACAATTGATACTCCATTTGGATCTCTCCATCCTCTTATATCACCATCTGTAGTCACAGATAATTGTGCTGTGCTATTCATACATCCTATCGTAACATCATCACCTGTGATAGTTGGTGGATTAATATCCTCTATCACTTCTACAGATGCAAAACCTGGACAATTAGTGCTTGACTCAACCATCACCGTATAAGTACCTGGCATTGAGACCAGCGGGGCAATATCATTGATGATCATTCCGTCAGGACCTGTCCATTCGACAATAGTACCATCTGTTGTTGCTGAAATTCTCACTTCTGAAATATCACAAGTTAGCATTCCAGTTACTTCAGCTGTTGCTGTCGTCTGATCAGAGGCAGCCATGATATTTGCTGGAGTCTCATTAATACATCCATTATCACCTTGAATCGTCACTATGTACTCTCCTGGGATATTAATAACAGGATTTTCTTCATTCGATGAGAATCCTCCTGGACCCGTCCATCCTAGGAAAGTTCCTTCATTAGCTGTGAATTGTAATCTTGTCGTTGAGTCATTGCTACAACTCAATATTTCATTTCTTACACTCACTTGTGGTGAGATAAAATCTTCTGTTATTTCTACTGATTCTGATGCTGAGCATCCATTTGCCGACGTCACGGTAATCACATAAGTACCTGGGAAGTCTACCACTGGATTTAATTCTTCAGATCTAAATCCTCCTGGACCTGTCCATTCAATTATTGCCGCATCGGTCGTAGCACTGAGCATCAACATCGTATCATTATTACATGTTAGTACGTCATCATTGACAACTAATTGAGGTTGTGTATTGTCAAACATAACTATGATTGACTCTGTAGTTCTACAACCGGCATCATTAATGACAGTTACCGTATATTCACCTTCTTGAGTCACTGTTGGACTCACAACATTTTCCATAAAGTTGTTGGGGCCTGTCCATCCGACTACCATCCCATCAGAAGTTACGCTCAGGGTTCCTTGATTGGTACCACATTCTGATTGAAGATCAACAGAGCTTATTTCCGGGCCGCTCTCTGCAGGGCCTATAGTTGCCACATCACTTGACTCGCAACCATTATCTCCGATGACGAATACGGTATATTCTCCTGGTTCTGTTACTTCTGGATTTTGATCTGCAGAACTGAAATTGTTTGGCCCAATCCATTCGATGATTGTTCCTGCCGTATTCGCTTCAAGAATAGCACTCGATGTAGCACAATTAATTATTTGATCTATGGCTTCTACCATAACTGTATCTGTATCAACAGATACAGTTATATCAGCTGTCTCTTCGCAACCATTTTCCCCCATGGTTAATATGGTATAAGTACCTGCCTCAGTAACAAATGGCCTCTCATCTGTGGAAGAAAATCCATTAGGTCCAGTCCATTCTATTATCATACCATCTGTTGCTGCTTCCAACTGGATTTGTCCTTGAGTAGCACAAGTTATTGACGCAACTGAATCGATAAAGACTACAGGCAGATTCAGGTCTTCATTCACTATAGCTTGTACACTGTCCTGACATCCGTTAGCTCCTGCGAGCAATGCTGTATATGTTCCTCCAACAGTAACTGTTGGCCTTTCTTCAGTTGATGTAAATCCATCTGGTCCTGACCATTCAACCAAGGCTCCAGAGGTAATGACTAGTGTTAATTCTAAAGCACCTAGATTAAAACAGTTTAGATCGCCGCCTAAGGCGTCTGCCTCTGGAAATGGTCCACTCTCGAATACTTCGAGCATAGCTGTGGTATCACAACCATTAGCACCTACTACTGTCACCATGTAAATACCTGGTGTAGTAGCTGTTGGTGAGTCGTCTGCACTACTGAAGCCGTCAGGACCTGTCCATCCTGTAATCATACCGTCTGTGTCGGCAATAAGATTAACAGGTGTTCCATCACAATCAAGAGTGATATCTACTGCGGTAACTGATGGTACTGTGAAGTCTTCGATGATTTCTAAATCAACTTGTGCCTCACAACCATTTGCTCCTTGTATCGTAGCTTGGTATAGACCTCCTGATGATACAGTTGCATTAATATCTGTTGAAACAAATCCATTTGGTCCTGTCCATTCGACAAATATGTCAGATGTTGACAGATTAAGTACGACTTCAGGTCCACCTGCACATCCTATTGTATCAGATGTCGTAGTACCAATAGGCATAACCGTATCGGCTGTCACTTCAACGATATCTATCATAGGGCATCCATTAGACCCGACAGCCTCGACCTCATACATACCTGGCTCAGTAATAGTCGGCGTTTGATCTGTGGAGGTAAATCCATTAGGCCCTCTCCACTCGACGAATGTTCCGTCCGTTGTTACGCTGAGCATCAGCTCACCATTATTATTACAATTTATTTCTCCTCCGAAGGCATCTACAGTCGGTGTCATTAGATCTTGAGTCACGTTGACTTGAAAGTTTGAAGTACATCCGTCTGGTCCAGATACAGTTAATGTATATATGCCAGGAGTTGATACTTCTGGAGTTTCATCTGTAGACATAAATCCATCCGGGCCTATCCACTCAACAACAGTTCCATTGTGAGTTGGAGTTAAGATCGACATTGGATTATCACATGTTATCGCTGGCGCATCTATAGTCGCTTGGATTACCTCGATGTTGAGCATTACAATGCTATCACATCCTGCAGCACTCGCTCCAGGCAATGTTACTAGTTCGCTTGTAGCAGTAGTAAATACTTGAGTTCCGATAACCACTGATCCCCCTACACAGATTACTTCATTCACCTCAGACATTCCTGATGCTTCGAAAGTTATATCTACATGAAGACTTTCTGAACAGCCATTGGCTCCTGCTGCAGCCATAAAGGTAGCAGTAGGATTAGCTTGATTAAACAGTACCATATTGCCATCAAAGTCAGCAATAAGTGTGTCTTGACCCGCACAGAAAGTTCGTCTGATGGTGTCGGATTGTACCGGTAGAATTGTGGCCTCTATATCGATAGCAAGTTCGCAATTCACTCTTTCGAAGTGGGTTGGGTTGCTCGCAGATATTCTAATCATTTGTGTTCCTGCCGGAACTAGTGTATCTCTGTTCTCACATAATGAAAATCGTCTTATGTCAATAACATTATTTGGTCGAAAGGAAATATTTACTGGTTGAATACTATCACATCCATTGGAAGCTGGAAATGGTAACACATAATCAAATGCTGTATTTTCTAGAAAGATCGTATCTATAGCACCTTCTAATTCTGGAATGAACTCAGTAGTGATTCCCCCTAATATATTTCCGTTGGGATCAATAGTGTCATAGACGTAGACTGCCTCACCTGCACAAAGTGAGCTCTGAAAAAAGAGATCGATATTTCTTTGCGGTTCTAATCGATTGATATTAATCTGCATACCGCCTCCACATTCTCCACTCGTAGACGGAACAAAAGTACTTTCCGTTATATCCATACCCATAAATTCAAAGGCGTCACCTTCGCAGAGGGTTGTATCTATCACTACTGGTTCTGTATCATCTACTATCAGAAAGTCGAATGTCAAAGAATTAATCTCACCACATGGACTAACTGCCTCTATAAAGAAGGTACGTTGAGATGCCCTCAAGCCAAGAAGCGAAATTGAACGCATCTGAGATTCTACATCCTGTACTACCTCATTATTATCTATAAAGAAAAATACATCATCCTCCCCATTAACACTTAACTGTAGGTTTAAATCCATCTGGAATATTTCTATGAAATCAAACCGCTCAGAAGATGTATTACAAAAGACTGGCTGTGGATCTGGTTGAATTGCGAAATTGTCCAATCTTGTAATATCATCAACCTCTATAAGGCGTGTTACTTGCTGAATAGCTGGGTCATCAGGTATAAACGTAAAATCTAATACTTGACCAGCAAATTGATCTAAATCAGATCCTGGTATCCAAGTACCAGAAATTCCATTATCCGAAACTAAAGGCAAATCAAAATCAGAACATAAAATTGGAAACAAATCAAATTCTGGCATAGAGGTACACAAACCGTCGGTTGCTGGAAGTATAAATACATCGACAGATTCCTCCTGCACACAACCATTGATATCTGTGACTTCTACAAAATATTGACCTTCTCTAACAAGATCAAGATCGCCTTGATCAAATCTCACTTCTGCGTCAGTCGAAATAAAATTATTGGGTCCAGACCAGACAAAGCTAAGCTGCTCAGGGTTAATTGCATTAGTGCGCATAATCAATGGTCGAGAAGAGTTTTCGCATATAAATCCATTATCGTGGTTAGTAAGAAAGATAGTGACATCAGCGAGATCTCTTCTCACCCCTTCTACTAATATATCACCTAACTCATAGAACTCATCTATTTCTTGATTTCCTGACTCTATCGTCACCTCAACAAAAACGGGATCATTAACTAAGAATTCAACGATACCGCTAGCCGGAATACCTTGACTTCCACAAATGTTAAAAACTTCAACATCCTGATTACTCGTAGCTCCATTAAATGAAGTGACTGTAATACGCATATAATCCGTACCTGGTTCTTGACAAGTACCAAAGGCCATATCTGCAGCTGTCATATCATCGCAATCTAAAGTAGCCGAGGCCGTCACAGGTATCTGTAGCCTGACCATACAATTATTAAAGACTACGCTAGTCGGAAATTCAATCGTTAATTCACTATTGTTCTGCCCACAATTGGCACTTGGGTCGTCAGGTCCGCATGGACATCCACAAGTGCCCTCCCAGGCATTAATGACAAAGGCATCATTCTGAACTCCGAAGAATCCATCAGAATCACAGTCCCTAGAATCATTACCAGTGGCGTCCCATGTAGTACCGTTAGGTGTAGTACCATCCAGGCCAACTTGCGTTGACCAATCTATTCGATCAATGGTTTCAAAGGTTTGGGAGAATGCCGAATTAGCCAAGAAGCATAAAACAGCGATTAAAAGAAATTTTAAATTGTTCATTGTTTATGAGATCATGCGTTACACATATGACAATTAACCGACGTTTGCCCCCTATCTAAGATCTCACTGATTGATGCAAAGCATGATGCTAATCGAAAAATAAGTAAAATAATACGCTAATTTTGTGGCAAATTATTGCTAATGCAGTTAAGTGAGCAGGAAGTTATAAGACGAGAAAATCTTCAAAAAATCATCGATACTGGGATAGATCCTTATCCTGGTGCAGAGTATCATATCAGTCATTATGCTACTGATATAAAAAGCTCATTTACAGAGGATAACAAAGATGATTTCCAGAAGGTAAGTATCGCCGGACGATTGATGATGAAGCGAATTATGGGCAAAGCTTCATTCGCAGAATTGCAAGATAGCTCCGGACGAATTCAAGCATACGTCAGTCGGGATGACATATGCCCAGATGAGGATAAAACCTTGTATAACACCGTGTTTAAGAAGCTGCTTGACATTGGTGATTTCATTGGAATCAGCGGATTTGTATTTCACACTAAAACTGGTGAAATCACGATCCATGTGAAGGAGTTGACTGTGCTGAGTAAATCTCTTAAGCCTCTACCTATTGTCAAGACTGACGCTGACGGAAAAGTTCATGATGCTGTGACTGATCCAGAATTTAGGTATCGCCAGCGATATGCAGATCTTGTGGTTAATCCAGGCGTAAAGGAGACATTTATCAAGCGCACAAAAATGTATAATAGTATTCGTTCATTTCTTAATGAGCGAGGATATTTAGAAGTCGAGACGCCTATACTCCAACCTCTCTATGGAGGCGCTGCTGCCAGACCATTTAAGACACATCATAACACCTTGGATATGACGCTCTATATGCGAATCGCTAACGAACTATACCTGAAGAGGTTAATCGTAGGGGGATTTGATGGTGTGTATGAGTTTTCTAAGGACTTTAGAAATGAAGGCATGAGCCGTTTTCACAATCCAGAGTTTACACAGATAGAGCTCTACGTAGCCTACAAGGATTACGAATGGATGATGAATCTGGTTGAAGAAATGATTGAAAAGGTTGCCATCGATGTAACAGGATCAACGGAAGTACAAGTCGGCGATAATGTGATCAACTTTAAACGACCATGGAAGCGATATACCATGTATGGTGCTATCAAAGAGTTTACCGGAGTTGACATATCAGCGATGAGCGAGGATGAAATGAGAGCCACGGCTAAAGACATGGGCGTACATGTGGACAAGAGCCTGGGCAAAGGAAAGATTATCGATGAGATATTTGGGGAGAAGTGCGAGGCTTTATTGATTCAACCAACCTTCATAACTGACTACCCTATCGAGATGTCACCACTGGCTAAGAAGCATCGAGAAAAAGATGGTCTTGTAGAGCGGTTTGAAGCGATCTGTAATGGTAAGGAAATCAGTAATGCATTCTCCGAGCTAAACGACCCTATCGATCAGAGAGCTAGATTTGAAGATCAATTAACTTTAGGAAAACGAGGTGATGATGAGGCTATGGTATTAGACGAAGACTTCTTGAGAGCCCTGGAGTATGGTATGCCACCAACTGCAGGAGTAGGAATCGGTATGGACCGATTAGCAATGATTATGACCAACTCCACATCAATTCAAGATGTGTTGTTCTTTCCTCAAATGAAAGCTGAATAAAACAGACATAAATCCTATAATCATGAGTAACAACTTACTAAAAGGTAAAAGAGGCATCATATTCGGTGCACTTGATGAAAAATCAATTGCCTGGGCTGTAGCAAAAAAATGTGTGCAGCAAGGTGCTATGATCACGCTAACTAATGCTCCTGTTGCCCTTAGATTTGGAAAAATTAACGAGCTCGCAGAAGAACTTAACACTATAGTAATTCCCTGCGATGCGACGAGCATGGATGACATCTCAGTGCTCCTCGATCAGAGCATGGAGCACTTAGGTGGCAAAATTGACTTCATTCTGCACGCGATAGGCATGTCGCTCAATGTCCGAAAGAAGCGCGGCTATACTGATATAAAACATGACTGGATGCTCAAGACCTTTGATATCTCTGCAGTATCATTTCACAAGGTAATGCAAGTCGCCTACCAGAAGGATGCCATGAATGACTGGGGTTCTATAGTCGCCTTAACCTATATGGCGGCACAACGTACTTTCCCTGAATACAATGAGATGGCAGAGTCTAAGGCCTTATTAGAGTCATTTGCCCGAAGCTTTGGATATCATTTTGGAGTAAAGAACAACGTAAGAGTCAATACCATCTCGCAATCGCCTACTATGACTACTGCTGGTAGTGGTGTAAAGGGATTTGGAAACTTCTATGATTTTGCAGAACAGATGTCGCCATTAGGCAATGCAGATGCAGATTCTTGTGCGGATTACTGCGTGACACTATTCTCAGATCTAACAAGAATGGTAACTATGCAGAATCTATTTCATGATGGTGGTTTTTCCAATATGGGGATTAATTCTGCTGCTATCCAACCTAACGAAACCTCAGCTTAATCTAATAACCGCCACTTCAGGCCAAATACTACTCGAGAACTAAATAAGCCTCGACTCTGTACGGGAGTTAAGTTAACTGTCCGCTGTGATCCAAGAGCAATAGCTGTAGCATTAACGGACTTGACAAAGAATGCTAAGTTATCTATCTGTATAGTAAGGTAAGGATTTACTATAGCGACATCTCCACTTTGTCGGATAAGTCCATTATTGTAAAATCGCCCAAAAACGTGATGAAAAGCTGGAGCGGTATAAGAGGGTATGAAATAATAATCCAACCCTATATCTATGTGGGCATTATACTTTTTAAGGAAAGTTCCAGTGGACAGCCTTCCTGCTAATTGTATATCTGGTGCAAGAATGATATCATTGTTGATCTGGTTATAGATCAATCTATGTTGACTCTTGAAGATCCAAAAATCTATATCCCGTGAAATCATAGCAGAAAGACTCATAACCGCAGTATTCAACTGTGTTGGAGTAGCATCTGCATCTAAGAAGACACCGTTGCCCAATTGAAGGGCTCCAAGACTAACATCAAACCCCGCCAGGCTACCACTTAGGTTTATATCCAAGTAGGACGATTTTTCAAATTCATTCTGCCAGATATCAATCGAGTCAATCACTTGGTCCTGCAGACTAAGACTTGGATTAAGCAGTTTGAAATCAACAGTCAGCTCGAATGGCCATTTATCTGCCTTACTCTCAAGTGCAACGGCCAATGACACTTCGCCAAAAATGTCTCCTACACCTAATTGTCCATTGCTCGTTAAATAGATAGACTCATTTAAATTACGCTCATAGTTTAATCCAAGTATTAATTCATTGATGGGAATGGTATCACGAGTATTGCGGAAGCTTTTGTTATTATAAGTGAGAAACGCGGAAATTTCTGAATTATCATTTTTAAGAACGAGTTCATTCCTGAACTGGATAGTGCGTAATTGGTTGTTTAGATCGACAACCGAGCGTTGGTCGGGAATTGCTATATATATTTCCCTTTCGCTAGGTTGTACTGACTCATCCAAGAATGAATAACGGTTGGACGCAAACTGAAGTGAACTCCGTAGACTCAGCCTACTATTATTCGCCAAACTATCCTTGAGTGTTACTTGATTCCCTAATACGATTTGAAAATCTGAAAAGTCAGAGTTCGCATCGTCCGAAGCTACACCAGAGGCAGGCAGAAATGATCGCGATTGTGCTTCATTGATGGCATAGTTCTGTATGGATATATAGGAACATCGATTCCCTCTTTTTGCCTCTTGGATCAATCTTACAGCCACATTTCGTTGTCGATTCGCCTGAGTGCCGATCCAACTATCATCGGAAAAGGTATCAAACTCAAAATTTAGCTTTATACCTCTAGCAAAGCGCCGATAAAAGTCGACTTGTAAATTGTCAGAACTCTGGCCGTTAGGAGAAACTCTCTGTAAGAAAGCTCCACGCCCATAATGAATACCCCAATAGCTCCTATTTGTATCATAATAGACATCTGGATCAAACTGATCCGATAGCGGGTGATACTGATCATGGCCTAACTCTAAGCCTATTTGATTATAAAATTTTATAGGAGTCGCTTGTGCTGCAGAATTCTCAGAACCCAGATTTGGAGCGAAGAAAGAGCTTGCATAAAATGGTTCAACGACATGAACATCTTTGTAAAGGGTATCAACTACAGTCGGGCTAAATTCGTTTGACAAGCTCTTCTTGAGAATCATGAGCTGAGGACGATCTATTGTATCTTCTATGATACCTGATGGTCCGGGTCGACCTGACCGACTAGCGTCTCCAAAGCCTCCCTGGGAGCCTCCGGTAGGGAACTGCGCATGCAACGTCGTCATAGCGCATATCAAGGAAATACTCAGGATTATAGGTCGTATCCACACTCCGCAAAGTTATGCTAATAAGCTCCTGAAATAAAAAAAGGACCCAAACAATGTTCGGGTCCCTGATTACAGCATAATATAATCAAAAAACAATTAGTCTTTAGACACATCCGAGAACACGCCGATATTTTCTAAGTAGAATCCTACATCCTGGACATTGACATCACCATTAAGGTTGAAGTCTCCAAGATAGTAGCTACTGTTTTGTCCATTTTCTTGCTGAAGTTGATCCAAGTCATCGACAGTAATATTTACTGATGAACCATCTCCAAGGGATTGAGCACTGTTAGCTCCATACATCGCAAAAACACCTGGTTGAATTTCTTTCTGACCGAAACCAAATAGCTCTCGATAAGATTGCTGATTTCTAAAATCCCAAGTCACTCTGCCATCCACGACAGGAACTGGTTCTCGTGACATCACTATCAGGTGGTTACGATGTTCCACGACTACATAATACTCAAGTGATGGATCCAATACACAGCAAGACTCTGATCCTGTAAATTCTATGCTTCCATCCTTTTGTAATATTCCAGCTCGAGTACATGATTCATACTCTACATTTCTATCTTGTCTGAGGCTCACCAGCACCCAATCTACAGCCTCATCGGAATACGATTCAGTATTACCATCTTTTGTCTCATCTATTGTCAAGCCTTCTGTACCGTTATGGAACCATGGTTCAGCTTTATAAGGATGTCCAGGCTCCGTCGCAATACCAAAGAATGCTCGAGGCCTCTGACCTGGTAGATATCCTAAAGGCATTAAATCTGCTCTATGCTCACCAGCTTGTAAATCAAAGCTACCCTCGATATATACACTTGCATCAATCTGAGCACATACTGGATCGCAGTCTCCTATCAGAGATAACTCTACTATGAATGTGCGAGGACAACCCCTACTATCTGTTATAATTAGATCATAAGTCCCTGGACCCAAATTATTGATCGCAGGTGTAATATCACCTGTACTCCATACATAGTCATATGGCCCCGATGTTCCATCAACCGATACGCTAATTTCACCATCTTGGGAGCCACAGTTTGGATCAGTAGACTCTATGGTTGCAGTATACTCGCATGGTGCAGAGAATCCAGCATCATAATCTTCGATCACTTGACCACTAATTAAGGTAATCACTTCTGTCATTCCAGTTAATGGATCTGCATCACTATCTATTGTTCTATCCACAACAGCATTGAGTGGTGAGTAATCAAACCCTTCTGGTAATACAAAATTGAGTACGTATTGATCGGGCGGTAAATTGGTGAACACATAGCTGCCATCATCACCCGAGATGGTGGATGCTTGGATCTCCAAATCTGGATTTAATAATTCAATCTCAACATTGCTTAAACCAGGTTCATTGTCCTGTCTAACTCCATCGCCATCGTCAACCCAAACCAAGTTTCCAATAGAGCCATTGGTGTAGAATCCAGCATCTATACTGAACTCTGTCTCACTGACATCCAATCGTACGGGCGGTGTAAACTCTGTAATTGTTACATCACTGTCTATATTTGAGTCGCCTTGACCAGGCAAGGTCGGCAAGAATCCGGATGGAGCATTGAACTTAACAAAATAGATACCTGGTTCTACACCTTCGAGAAGGTATCTACCATTAATATCTGAAGTTGTCGAAGTAACATATTCTCTATTAGAATCGAATAACTCTACAAGTACATTAGCAAGAGGTGGCTCATTATCTTCTTGGATGCCATCTCGATCTAAATCTTCCCAGACATAATCTCCGATGATACTCAATCCAACTGTTCCAAAGCTATAAGCTAAAAAGTTACTTGGAATGATGTTAGCATTGGTTGTGATTGATCCAAAAAACTGGTTAGATACTCCACCAGTAAATTCTGGTGAACTTGTATCTTCAGCTAGATAGATTACATCAACAGTAGAAGGAATAGGAATCCACATGGAACCATCCCATCCTACTATAGTTAATTTGTCTATATCGTTATTTGTTAATTGAGCAACTCGACTATCAAAATCCCATGTAAGGGTGATTTGTGTTGGGTTATTCCCATCTATATCCCAGTACTCAACATCACTAACTTCAGTGAGTGATCTACTCTTATCCGATCTATCGAATGGCGCTCCAGCAGGCATA
>CAZFWJ010000005.1:0-96502 GCA_964522505.1 uncultured Saprospiraceae bacterium | reverse complement strand
CACTGAACATCGCATGTCCGATGCCATCAACAATACCTCCTTCAATTTGATTGATAGCACCTTCTGGATTGACGACTATCCCGCAGTCTACCGCACAATAGACTTTCTTAACCTTAGGAAGCCCATCCTCAAGAGCTATGTCAAGAACTTGCGCCACATATGAGTTATGGCAGTAGTAAGCACTCACTCCTCGATGTAGCTCATTGTCAGCAGTCCATCTCGCCTTTTCCTTTACGAGTTCAAGGACACCCGCATATCGAGCGGCATCGTAATCGTTCTTTTCTCCAACTGGATTTTCTTCTGCTTTTTTAAATAGCTCCAATCTGAACTCTACAGGATCTTTTCCAGCCGCTTCAGCTACTTCATCCAGGAAGGATTGTTCCGCCATGGCGATGAAGTTAGAACGTGGTGCTCTCCATGCACCCGTAGAGATATTGGTGGTACCTTTAATATTTTCTACTAAGTAGTTGTCCACCGCTCCAGCGGGGTATCGGTCGGCAAATACTGGACTCTCTGGCAATCCAGCACCTCTGATATGAAAAGCTGTAAGGTTGCCCTCCGCATCCAGACCTGCTCTATACAACACCTTATACGTTGGTCTATAAGTACCTTGGGTCATATCATCTTCACGGGTATACACCAGTTTTACTGGTGACTTGATAGCCTGTGATATCAAGGCCGCCTCTGTGCCAAAATGACCATAGAGTCGGCGACCGAAGCCGCCACCCATGCGGGTCATCATGACGTGTATATTTTCTTTCGGGATACCGAGCACTCCTTCCAGTGTCCCTTGGAGAAATATCGGAGTCTGTATAGGGCCTACCAACTCTGCACGATCAGCCGTCACATTTGCATAGAAATTCATCGGCTCCATCGTATTGTGAGCCAAGAATGGTGCTGAGTAAGTCTTTTCAATAATTTGGTCTGCTGCTGCAAATGCGGCATCGGGATCACCATCCTTACGAGCCACTTCAACTGTGCCATTAGCAAGCATATCATCTAGTAGCGCTTCGTGATCAGCAGTACTCTCTAGTGGAGTCTCCTCTTCCCACTCAATCTTGAGTGCTTTCTTTGCCTTCATCACCTGCCAAGTCGATTCACCTACCACAACGGCAAGCTCTGGATAGGCATTGACATCGGACCACTGTGGATTCCATCCTTCTGGTTCGACATTGATTCTGAGTACATCTGTAATGCCTGCCATACTCTTGACGGCGGCATCATCCATAGATTTAATCTTCTGACCAAAGGCTGGAGGATGCACGATCATCGCAATCTTCATCCCCTCTTCTTGCACATCTAAACCGAATAGTGGCTTGCCTTGAACTATATTCCAGCCATCCACATTTCGAGTGCTGTGACCTATGATGGCAAAGTCTTTTGGATCCTTTAGCGTCACCTCTTCTGGGACTTCCATTCCCGCTGCTGCTGAAGCGATCTCGCCATAGCCCATTGATTGATCCGAAGCCTTATGATAGAGCATTCCTGCGGCAGTAGTGATTTCATCTGCCGGCACTCCCCATTGTTCTGCTGCTGCGGCAACAAGCATAGCCCGTGCGGTAGCACCTGTCTTACGGAGACCCTCCCAACCAAATCGTATGGATTGACTTCCCCCCGCTATCTGGCGCTGAAAATTTTCTGCATCAAGTGGTGCCTGTTCTACGATGACCTGATCCCAAGCTACATCGAGCTCATCAGCTACAATCATGGGCATAGATGTTTTTACATTCTGTCCGATCTCTGGGTTGGGCGACATGATTGTCACCACTCCATTATCACCAATACTCAGAAAGCCATTCATCTCTGTCCAAGAACTTGGATTTTCCAAGGCTGGTGCAATAAACTCCGGAATCTTGGCCTCCTCCTTACAAGCAAAGAAGTTGAACCCTAAAACCATTCCTCCTCCCGCTGCAGCGCTTACTTTGATAAATGAGCGTCTATTCGTGTCTATATTTTTAGTCATGATCTACTGTTTAGAAGAAGTTGATGTTATGAGTTTTTAGCTGCGGATTTTACGGCAGCACGGATACGTGTGTATGTTCCGCATCTGCAGATATTGCCATGCATGGCTTCGGTGATCTGCGCATCTGACGGGCTTTTGTTTTCAGCAAGAAATGCGGAGGCGGTCATAATCTGACCAGCTTGACAGTAGCCACATTGTGGCACATCATGCTCGATCCATGCTTGTTGCACAGGATGTGAGCCATCTTCTGATAAGCCTTCTATGGTTGTTATGTCTTTGCCCTCGGCGGCACCGATAGCAACTGAACATGATCGTGCAGCCTTACCATCGATATGTATGGTGCAAGCTCCGCATTGAGCGATACCGCATCCGAACTTGGTACCGACTAAATTGAGTGTGTCACGGAGTACCCATAGAATAGGTGTGTCAGAGTCCACATCCACCTGGTGCTCGACTCCATTAACATTGAGTTTGTATTGTGCCATGATTTACATTCTTTGATTCCTTGACCTTAAGATATGAATAGATTCTTATCTAATGTAAATCTAAGGTCAACTCTCATAAAAGTATGGCATTTGAAGACTTTTAGAGTTAGCATTCAATCACTATATTGGCTCTAAGTAATCATATGAAATACTGTATCATCATATTGGCCTTCTTATTCTCCGCAACTCTTGCTTACTCTCAAGAGCAAGAATCTGACGAGATTGTTTTCGAAGATAACGAGCTCAAGAAAAGAGAGGTGAAGATTAATCTTGTTGGAGTTCAATGGGGATATACAAGTCTAGCTTACGAGCAACTATTCTATAAGTACAATTTCGCTTTGGGCGCGGAAATTGGAACCAATTTTGTTGACGTGCTCAATACTAATTTCGATTATACGATCTTGCCCTATGCTCGAGTTTACTTTGGAAAGAGCCATAATGGATTTTTTCTTGAAGTTAATTATGCATTAGCGCAATTCGAAGAGGTCGGATTCTTTGACAATTTTATGGGATTTCTTGAAATGAATAGTAAAATTCGAGGTCCAGGGGCGTCACTTGGATTAAAATATTTGTCTGATAATGGTCTGTTTGGAGAAATTGTTCTCGGAGTTGGGAGAAACACTGTACCAATTGAAAGTAATTCTAATGAAGATGTGTTTCTGCGAGTAGGGATAATGATAGGGAAAAGGTTATGGTGAAAAGAAGGTCCTATAAAACAGCAGCATTGTCATTAATATTTGCGATAACTAGTTTTATCAACATTTGTTCTGCGCAAAATGAAACTGGTGAGTCTGTAGTGACTAAAAATGAGTTAAGTGCCAATGTGGCTTATGTAATTGGTGGTTATACAAGTATTTCTTATGAAAGAAATTTGAACACGAACTTAGGTGTTGGACTTGATTTAGGTACTTCGATATTTAGCTTTGGGGAAGATGTAGACTACAGTCTGGCTCCTTTCATCCGCAGATACTTTCCTGCAAAAAAGAAAAATCTGTTTTTTGTAGAAATATTAGGAGCATATGTCAGCTACAGCTATGAAAGGGTCTTCTATATAGGAGATCGTCGATTTAGTGAAGGATTTGTACCGGCAGAAGCCATCGGATTCGGAACTTCTGTTGGATGGAAATTTATCAACAAGAAAAGTTTTACCGTCAGCATAGTACTTGGTGTCATTTCCAATTATGGCGATACCAATTTTTTCTTCGATGATGTTGTCCCAAGATTCGGGATCTACTTAGGTAAGCGCTTCTAAGATTTCTAAATCAGAATTACTCCTGGACTTACTTCTTTCATAAATCCATTCAATTTCAGAGATTACTCACTTCTACCCGATCCTATTAACAAATTCTATATGTATTACGTACCTTACAAGCCTAACGTGAGAATGCCATTCTATGTACCAAAAAGTCTTTTTTTGTTTAAGCTTTGCGAGCCTTATAGCTTGTAAATCGGATCAATCTAATAAATCATATACGGAGCTCCTATCAGCTGAAGATCGTAGTCAACTATCGATAGTACCCCTACCCTATCATGTCGACTTAAAAGACGAATCTTTCACCCTTTCAGAACCTATCAACTGGGTGTTTGAGGGTGCCACAGACCTAGTTTCTAAACAAGCTTTTAGCACCACATCCAGTTGGTTTGACAATCTGCTATTACAGAAAGGTGATCAAACATGGACGATCACTTTATCAGCAGAGAATAGCGCTCCCGATGTGCCCCATCTCCATATGGATGAGTCCTATACTTTGGAAGTCGAGGAGTATGAAATTACCTTGACAGCTGCGACAGGTATCGGTGTCGAACGGGGCTTACAGACGCTCAAACAGCTCATCTCTAACCAAAACAATAAGCATACTATTCCGAGGTCGAGTATATATGATAATCCCAGGTATAGCTGGAGAGGCTTAATGATCGATGTCAGCAGGCACTTCATGCCTCTTGAGATACTTTACCAAAATATAGATGCCATGGCTATTGCCAAGATGAATGTGCTTCACCTCCATCTCACAGATAATCAAGGATTTAGAATAGAGTCCAAGACCTACCCAAAGCTACATGAGTTGGGCTCTGGTGGACAATACTATACGCAGGCCGAGATGAAGGAATTGATCCAATACGCTGCTGAAAGAGGGATCAGAATTGTACCAGAATTTGACATGCCTGGTCATGCCTCAGGATGGCTCACGCCCTATCCAGAATATGGGGTTTCGGATAATTACAATCTTAAAGAGGGCTATGGAGTATTCTCCGATGCCATAGATCCTACTAATCAGGATGTCTACTTATTTCTGGCATCATTCATTAAGGAGATGACAGCGTTGTTTCCCGATCGATATATACACATAGGCAGTGATGAGGTCATCCCTACAGAATGGCAACAAAGTGATGAGATCACCCAATTTATGGATGACAAAGGTCTCAACTCCTACAATGATCTTCAGACCTATTTTAATCTACGCATGTCTGATATCATGTTTAGAGCGAAGAAGAAAATGATCACTTGGGATGAGGCGATACGTCCTGAGTTAGCTAAATCGGGGACGACCATCCAAGCTTGGCGCAGTAAGGATGCGGTCTTCAGCGCTATATCCCTCAATAGCCCTGCGATACTCTCTCATGGTTGGTATCTCGATCACAAGTTGCCCATGTCAGAATTATATGAGGTAGATCCGTCAGATCAACCCGATTATATGAATATCGAAATCGATAGGGACAACTGGAGTGCATATGAATTGAGCTCGCCCAGTGATCTTGTCAATCAGGGAAGTATGATGTTTCTATTCGGGTCAAAGGAGAATTCCAGAGGCATACTAAATATGATGGGCCAACAACACATTATCAATGAGATCGACTGGAACGATAATGCGATGAACTTCTCATTTACTAATGCTGCAGGACCGCTCAATGTGGAACTCAAGACCTCTGATAATCAACTAAATGGTTCGATTAATCTATCGTTCGTTGGCATCCCAGTCACAGGCTCTAAAGTTGGTGGACATGACATGGTCGATGGTATGGTACTACCCAAGTTTCACAAACCACCAGAACCAAGGTCAGATCAACTCGACATGATACTTGGAGGCGAGGCCGCTATGTGGTCTGAATGGGTAGATGAGACCAATGTAAATTCAAGGATCTGGCCTCGAACTTTAGCAGTAGCGGAAAAGCTCTGGAGCCCTAAAAATCATACCACAGATACTGAAGATCTATATAGGAGAGTAGCACATTCCATAGCCATACTTATTGAGATCGATGCCATTGACGATGACAATGTAATATCAACCTTATCTAAGTGGTCAAGTGACCCAGATCAACTGCGCAGTTTGTTCTCCTTCCTTAATTTACTGGAAGAGGTGAAATACTATAACCGTTGGCAAGCACACCCCAATCATACAATTAAGACAGCCATGACCAGAGTTGCAGATATTGTTCAGGCCGAGTCGATAGATGGTTACGAATTTAATAAGCTGGTTAATCAACACTTGGATAATCCTACGGACGAGAACAGGTCTGAGATCATCAGGAATATTGCGCAGTGGTCTGGCATGTACGACCAACTAAAATCCCTGATTATCGATCATCCTGACTTAAGTGGTATAGAATATCATGCATTGGTATTGTCGGATCTGTCTAAAATGTATGCTGTTCTAAGTTCAGGACGTGACTTGGGTGATAGAGACCTAAGCTATATAGAGTCTGTAAAAAATAGTCGCCAGCAGTCAAGAGACGGCACGACTTTATCAGTCCTGCCAGGTTTATTAAAGTTGATTGCGGCTGAGAAAGGTGATTAATTGGGCTTCCATCACAATAGATAATCCAGAGAGTTATTTATCTTAACTTTACACCTATTAAGGTCATTACCAATTCTCTTATTCTAAAGGCTCAATCAAAAAATAAAACTTTGAGGCGTATTTATGTCTTGAGAAGCAACCTTTAGCAAGGTTATATGCGTAATTCAAACATAAATCCAAACTCGAGGATTAATATGTATGCAATAAAGAGGTCTGATATGAAGCGTTCGATACTAAGAGAGCAGAGCAAAGTCATTATTCCCACGCATCATGGGGACTTTATGATGTCTGCCTTTTCGAGTGATCAAGATGATCGGATGCCACATTTGGTATTGAGCCATGGGAAGGCAAGTGATTGGAATGTGGCCAATGTGCGTATTCACTCAGAATGCATAACTGGTGATTTGTTTGGTTCGCAGCGATGTGAATGCGGTGAGCAGCTCCAAGCTTCTATGGAGTATATTCAGGCACATGAAGGAATGGTGATCTATCTCAGACAAGAAGGTAGAGGAATTGGAATCATCAATAAGCTAAAAGCTTATGTAGAGCAAGATAGAGGTTTGGATACCGCTCAGGCCAATGAACATCTCGGATTCGGATTAGATGAAAGAAACTATGATGTGGCCGTCCAGATATTAGATTTTTACGGCATTCAAAAGATTAACCTTCTAACTAACAATCCAGAAAAGATTTCAGCATTTGATGAAAGTAACATAAGAGTAATTGGAAGAATACCTCTTGAGATCACACCAAATGACATTAATTATAAGTATCTACATACCAAAAAGGAGGTATTCGGACATTTATTAGAGAAAGTATGATAACCATCGACCAACTCTGGGAAAGACTCGTAGCCCTGAGAGATCGTTTAAAAAACAGTCCTGATAACGCTATAGCATGCAGTTATCACGCAGGTCAATTTAAATTATATACCGAACTGCACAACCTAGACCTTACTGAGTCAAGTGCCATAGTGCTTTCAAAAGATGCCAGCGATATTGCCTTAGACAATGAATGGCATATCCATAAGTTACCTTTCGACAATTGCTTAATGTACGTTAGGGATACCATAGATGTGGAAGTGTCCAAATTTTTATCCCTATACTGGCCGCTCTCCCTGATTGATTCATTCGCCCACGAGGTGCCTTTCATCTTTCTTCATATGGCCTGTAGCATAGACGGAAAGGTAGCTACACTCGATGGAGACTCTAAATGGATTGGTAACGATGAAAACTTAGTGCATGCTCATCGACTACGAGCACTAGTAGATGCCATCATGGTAGGTGCTAAAACTGTCCTTACCGACAACCCTACCCTCACCGTTAGGCATGTAAAAGGCAATAGCCCAATTAGGTTGATATTGAGCAATCACACTGAGGATTTTGATTCATTACCTCAAACACCTAAGACTAAAACATTCTTGCTTAGAGATAAGCAATATCAACATATCGCAAGCCATGAGGCCTTTACGAAGATCCTCTATTATGATGGGTCAAGTGAAGCTCAGAAGATTGTGCATCTTCTGAATCAACTAAAAGGTGAAGGCATCAAATCTATCCTTATTGAAGGAGGGCCTCAAACGGCGAGTACATTCCTACGAAACAAATCTATTGACATCGTACAGTTTCATATGGCTCCGCTTATATTGGGCAGTGGAAAGAGCTGTATAAACCTTACTGATGTCAACTGCATTGGAGATGGGCAAAATCTTTCTAACCATGTCTGGCATTCCATAGGCGACACCCAGATGATTACTGCCCGCCCGGCATGATTACTCCTTCCTTATGGCATATAAATGAACATAAGTCTGAACTAATCAGCATCGATATACCTGAAAAAAGTGGTGAAAATCAATTAATGCTCCGCTCTGACTATTCATTGATATCAACAGGAACAGAAAGGTTAGTCAGCACTGGCAAGGTTCCAGCTTCACTTTATAGTGCAATGAGCGTCCCATATATGGAAGGAGAGTTCACATTTCCTATAAAATATGGCTATTCGAGTATTGGGTCTCAAGATAACCAGTACTATCACGTCATGCATCCACATCAAAAAACTATAATAGTAGATTCAAAAGATACCTACCCACTATCGCAAGCAATACCTACTTATCGGGCCACATTAATCAGTAATATAGAAACTACTATTAACGCTATATGGGATGCAGACCTGAAAGAAGATGCTGACATAGCCATTTGTGGATATGGAAATATCGGTTCTCTATTATCATTAACACTGCGGCACTTTGGTTTTAAAGAAGTATCGGTCATTGAGTCGAACACGTGGCGACAAGAGAAAGCTGAGCAGCTGGGCTTTAAGGTGATTGACGTGACAGAGCAAACCAATTATGACGTTATATTTAATACTTCTGCCAGTGGAAAAGGTCTGCAATATTGCATCGACCATCTCAATCCAGAAGGTCGAGTGGTTGAATTGAGTTGGTATGGTTCCACCAAGATTAATCTAAGCCTTGGAGAAGATTTTCATTATAAGAGACTCAAGCTAATTAGCAGTCAAGTATCGAAGATCTCACCAATGGCTCCAGTAAATACTACTTATCTAAGTCGAAAACAGCTCGCAGAAGCAGTCCTATTGGATGAGTCGTTTGACAAGCTTATAGCGGATTTTGTGCTGTTTGAAAATAGTCCTGCATTCTATAACGACTTAAGAAAAAACAAGCTCCCAAATGGACTCATTTGGATAATAAAATACAATTGATATGTACAGCGTAAAGATTAGAAAGTCGATCATGATCGCACACTCTCTACCGCATCCATTCTTTGGCCCCGCTCAAAATCTGCATGGCGCAACCTATGTAGTAGATGTAATATTCAAGAGTGAGCATCTCGATGAGCATAATGTCGTGATCGATATAGGCAAGGCTCACGATATCACCGCTAAAATCCTGGAGCCTCTGAAATATCAGAATCTCGATGAACTAGAGATCTTCAAAGGCCATCTCACTACGACAGAGTTCGTGGCGCGACATATACATGACCAGATAAAAGAAGAAGTTTCTGGCTTTTTCAATGGTCGTATTAGCATCGAGCTTGGGGAAACCCACGATGCTTGGGCGAGTTATGAAGGATAAGCATCCATATAGCATCAGTGCATCATGAGTGGTACAGTTGAATTTATAATATTATTAGGCGTGATTAACGTGGTATTCTTCTTACCATTCTATCTACTCAATGTTCGGAATCAGCCTAACCCCTTCCACTTTCTGGTAGATACGACCACCACTACTAAGCAGAAATTGAAAATGCCTTTTATTAAGTTTTCTAGTGATCCCTTTAGGATCAACATGGATTATGCCCTACTACTTTTGGCATTTATGTTAATAGGCTTCAAGAGTCCCATGGCAGCGACTGTACTTGCTGTATTAGCTGTCGTTACCTGGATCATCATCATCTATTCAGGAGTGATGCTTTATTTTTTTGAGCACACACCTATTATTATCGCCGATCTGAAGTTTATAGGAACAGGGTTAACTATTCTCAAATCCTGGAAATATCTCTTATTCTTAGCATTGTTTCTGATAGTATGCCTGATGATATGCGGCATGTATTTGCTCAGTGCCTATCTGATGAGCCTAGAGCCCAATGGGTATCTCCTTGGCGGAGGATTAGTAAGTCTGGCTGCATTAGGCTTGTTTAAGCCAGGCATGGAGTACAATATGTGGCATCAACGTACCGTGTTGAGCCCGTTTTTATACTTAGGTATTAACTATACACGCACATTAAAATATTGCGCCGTACTAGAAAAGCCCTCTGCATTCTTCTCAGCATTTGATCAATATGAAGACTTAGAACTGAAGCATACGCCTAATATCGAGATGATCAGTGTAGAGTCTTACGGCTCTGTTGTATTTGAAGATGAAGAGCTAAAACCAACATTCATCCCGCTGGCTGAGCTCAAATTAAAGGAACTCAAACAGCAGGGTTATCATGTGGCGTCGACTTACTCAATACCACCTGCATTTGCCGGGGGTAGTTGGCTCAGTCATGCAAGCATGTGCTATGGGATCAACATCGAGAACATTCATCTTTATAATCTCTTTTTTAAGACCGAATCCAACTTTGATGATTATCGATCGCTATTCCACTTCACCGCTAAGGAAGGCTATACCAATATCCTCGCTAATGCCATTGGCGGTTATCGCGATGAGATAGACTGGACGTCCGTACACAAGCACTATCAATATGACAAACTCATAGATGCAGAGTACATGGACTACAAGGGCCATCGATTCAAATTTCTTGGTGTAGGCAGCGTGCCTCCCGATCAATATTCTTTTTATCGCATCTCAGATATCATAACTAAGGAGCGATTGGGGCCTTACTTTATGTTCTTCAGCACGCTTAACAGTCACACACCATTTCATAGCCCTAAGACTATAGTAGACCATCCACTTGAAGATGCGCAGTACACTGCAGATAATGAAGTAGATCCGAGGCTCGGTGTGAAAGAGCGATACTCACAAGCGATACAGTATCAGCTCAATGCGGTGACGGATTATATCAACTCTAAGGAGGATAAGGATACGATCTATGTACTTTTTGGAGATCATCAACCTGGTCTAATTACTAAAAAGGAGATCGGTTGGGATACACCTATACATGTCATCAGCAGAGACAAAAAATTGATAGATCAGTTTTTATCATTTGGCTTTCAGCCGAACATGACCGGTATACAACCGGGCGAGTTTGAATTCACTCATGCTGGATTTTTCTCTCATCTTATGATTGCAATGTCACGCTGTTATGCTGAGGGTGGGCGTGAATATGAGGCTTTCCCTTTTGGCTTAGACTTGGAGGAATGGTTCAAGTAAAGGAATTCAACAATCTGTTTCTCGAGGATTCTGGATGGGATGTCGTCCATGCATTGATGATTGTAGCTGGAGCAATAGTATCGCTAAACTTGGGGAATACGCTCAGCCTCTTTGCCTTAGCTTTGGTCTCTTTTATATATTTCATCACCCTAAATAAGGAGCCTAAGCATACGTTCTTACCCTTCAGAACCTATGCCAACTGGGTAACTGCAATCAGACTGTTTCTGCTAGTGCTGCTTATCGCTATTTGGCCATCCCTTCACACCACACTCCTTATAAGTGCATTGATCCTCATCGTAGCACTTGATAGAGTTGATGGACACCTAGCCCGTAGGTTTAAGCAAGAATCCCTTTGGGGACGCGCATTCGATGTCGAGGTAGATTCGCTGTTTGTTTTATTCTGTTGTGTATACCTCATCATCCACCATAGCATGCCCCTATGGCTTATTATTCCAGGCTTGATGCGCTATAGCTACATCATCATCCTGAGGATCATTAATCCTACAGTCCAAAAAGAACGAAGTAATAAGATCGCCAGCTATGTAGCTGGTCTGTTTTATCTGAGCTTGCTATGGTCTATTGCATATCAGAGTGAGTTGCAGCAGATCGTTCTCATGGTGAGTTCCATACTCATTGTAATTTCATTTTTGATATCATACTATTACCTCTGGTTAGATAATAAGCATCCCATAACATGAAGGGATATAGTAGACATAACAGCGCATTGGATCTTGTCGTGATCTCAGAGAACTTTGGCGTATCTTATTCTGGAGGCTCCTTAGCGACCTGTAAGTTAATCGAGCACATGATCAATAGCTTCAATCGGATCACCATCTTGTGTGAGCAACATGATGGAGCCCTATCTGATAAGGTCAACATTGTCCTTATCTCCCATAAACAGGAAGTGCTTGACTATCTGAGTACCATTAGTGAACCCACAGTGCTCTATGGCGACTTTCATAAGTGTCATTACATTGCTGATTACGGACTACCATTTTACTTCAGTTATCATGACAACTGGCCTGATATGCTGGGGCATGTTGAGGATCGTGAAGCGGGTCGTGATATCATTGATCGTTATCGGCATATATTTAAACATGCCAAAATGGTATTCACCGTATCTGAGTATAAGAGAGCCTTTATTGAGGAGAGCACTGATCAACTGCAATTGATCCGCAATGGAATCACACAGCTCTCATCACCAGTGGTACAGCACGAAAGCACACCGTATCGCATCTTGATGGCGGGCAATATCAGCTATAGAAAATGCCATCATCTGCTGAAGGTTCTGCACTTGCTAAGTCAAGAGAACTTGTCTCTGAAGATTGATCTATATGGTAACATAGAAGACGCTAATCTCTACGATGAGATTATGTCCTATCCGATCATCGATCATAAGGGCTATGTCCAAGAATTGAATTATGGCAACTACGATCTCTTGCTACATACTTCGATAATGGAAAATCTCTCTTTGTCAGTGGTCGATGCAGTTGCCAATATGACTCCCGTTGTAGCCTTTGATGTCGGAGGTTTATCGGAAGTGATCCAAAGTGGGGTTAATGGACATCTTATACCACCATATGACAGCGAAGCCATGGCGCAAGCCATTCTTAATGCCGTTGATCAAAAGGGAAACTATCAATTTGACACAGATCAGTTGAAGGAATTTGATTGGGGTTTAAGCGCCCGAAAGATGGTTGAGACTATTTATACAACTCATTCCTTATAAAATTATGGCTGTGATGAAAACAAAGAGAATATTGAAGCCATCATTCTTAATTATTGGAGGGGTCAAGTGCGCCAGTTCGTCACTGTATCGCTATCTCAATGATCATCCACAAGTGTTGCCCTGTAGAGTAAAAGAACCGGGATACTTCAACTTCACTAACCCTCTCGTTTTACTTAAGAAATACAGATCTTATATCAATAAATTTCCAGACCTTAATAAAGACAAAGCCATCGGCGATTGGATCGAATTGGAGAGCGATGGAACACTGTCAGAATCTAAATTTGAAAAGGTAATCCGCTCAGATGTGGACTACATCACTGGTGAGGCTACAGCAACCACGATGGCACGTGCTAACCCTAAGATTGTCAAACGGATCTTGCCGAAAGTAAAGGTTATCGCATTGGTACGAAATCCCACAGACAGGTTTATCTCACACTATCAGATGCTCAAGAGATTTGATGAGTCCGGTCGTGCTGGTAATGACGTTGGAAGCTTAGCAGAGTTCGTCGAGGATGAAATCAACAAACTCAACAACAAGCAGTCGACCAGGATATTAGAGCAGGGGTTTTATAGTCGATATCTCGCTAACTGGCAGCAGTCATTTGGCAACGGGCTTAAGGTTATTCCATCTAGAAAATTGCAGGGTAATGGTAGTGAAGAAGTCCTTAACACCCTTGTCTCCTGGCTTGGGCTGTCTTCGCATGATTTTAGTAATATTCTGCAGCAGCAATTCAATCAGAACAATTCATCGATTAGCGTATCGGAGTCAATTAGGAAGGATTTGGACGCTATCTATATGAAATACAATAAGCAACTTGTTGATCAATACAAGATTGAAGTGCGCTAACTAAAGTGATATTGAATTTAGTCTATGGCTACAGTAGAAGAATATTATGATAACAATACCTCTTGGTTCCTCAATTTGGGGCAGTCAAAAGAGGCACAAAATATACATCGACTCGTATGGGGGCCAGGCATCAGTAATAATGAGGAAGCTATCAATTATGTCAATAAGCTGATCAGTGAACAAGTAACACAATTAGACCTCGAGTCAGCAGACATCCTTGATCTCGGCTGTGGTGTCGGGGCTACCATGTCATACCTCGCAAGACATTCTACTAGTGCCGCCACCATAGATGGACTGACTATATCCAATAGGCAAACTGAGATAGGAAATCAATTACTCCATCAATCGGCAAATCGAGATAAACTAATAATCTATCAGGGAGATTTCCATAATCTCAATCGATTTGAGTCGAAACATCTCATTTATCAGATCGAGTCTTTCGTTCACTCCGATCAACCTCACAAGTTGCTCCAACAAGTCTCCCAAACACTAAAAGGTGGTGGTAGATACTGCCTATGTGATGACATGATAGTAAGTCATAATATGTCTGATCGTGATGCTCGACTCGTCCAAGACTTTAGGGAGGGATGGCATATCGGTAATCTGCATACTGCAGATGAATTGATTAAGATGGCCCATAAAGAAGGGCTGCGATTAGTGACTCAGATGGATCTGACGCCATACCTCAATACATACTCAAATAGAGATCGACTTATAGGTATGTTCACCTATATGTATGATAAGCTGCCCATTAAATCAGTTTATTGGGAAAGTCTACGGGGCGGAGATGCCTTACAACGAGCGACAAAAAGAGGATTGATTAAATATTGCTTTTTGGTATTTGAGAAAGAATCTCAACATACATTTTCAAACCCATCAACACCGTCGAACAAATGAATCAACTTATAGCATACTTGGATCGCCACCCACTAACCAGAGATCTTGTGGAGTGGCTACGTCGCTTAGTCTATCCTGCTAACTACCAATCCACTAAATATTGGATTGAACAGCTCTCCAGAGACTGTGATTCTCACATTGTGCAGATTGGCGCTCATGATGGTAAAACCGATGATCCCATCTATAAAGCAATAAACAGAAATCGTCATTGGCAATGTTTGTTCGTGGAGCCTATACCCTATCTCTTCGAAAGGTTAAAGGCCAACTATGGCAATCATGAGAGATTTAAGTTTGAGATGGCAGCAATATCTGATTCTACTGGAGCCATACCGTTCTATTATATTCCAGAGTCAGCATTCTCTGAAGTTCCAGAAAATTACAGTCAGATCAGTTCATTCTCTAAGGAGCATGTCTTATCGCTGTCACAAGGTGTAGTAGACGAATACATCGAAGAAATCGAGGTCCCCTGTATGAACTTAAATGCCTTACTCTCTAAACATGATATCGATGATATACATGTCTTGATTATTGATGCGGAGGGTTATGATTGGAAGATCTTGTCACAACTTAATCTCGAGGATCTTAGGCCTCATATTATCCTCGTCGAAGTATTGAATCTTGCAGACCAGGAAATCCACGAGCTAAAATCATCACTTAGTAGATACTATAGTTTATTTCGTTTTAAGAATGATTTTCTCTGTGTTAAACCCGATATCATAGCTGAGCAAAATCAATTGAAACTGGCACCTTTTCAAGTGCATTCTCTATAAAAATCCCTGAAATAAAAAGACGATATGGAATTTAGTAGTTGGTTAGATGAGCGATTCGTACATGATGTAAGTGCTCGGAACAAGTCGGTTGAACAAGCATGTTTCAGCTATTTTGACAAGCAAGATGTCATCAATATTATGGATGTCGGATCTGGTACGGGCTCTACTTTTTTAGCCGTTTACGCCAGAATAGAAAACGACCAGAACTGGACATTCTTGGAGCAAGATGCTAAGCTCATCGACCATAGTGTAAAGCGGATTTGCAAAGAGCTCGCTGTCGAGGGTTTTCAGATTGAGACTTTAGATAACAAGACGACCTTTAGTACGGATAGCAGAACCATTACCCTTACTACACTTAATGACTCCCTACTCAATATTGATACCTATCTAAGGGATCTGAGCATCGACTTGGTAACCGCCTCGGCAATATTTGATTTATTCTCGATAGATCAGTATGCCAAGTTTGATCAGATCGTACGCGGGCATAATTGCGCAATACTGTCCGTATTGAATTACACGGGGATGTCATTTAATCCTGTTTTGGAAGGTGATGATACGTGCATCGAGCTATACCATGGTCATATGTTACGCTCACAACACTTCGGCATCGGGATGGGCCCCAACTGCCATCGAGATATCAAGAAATACTACTCAGATAACGGGGCAAACTACACTGAAGGCAACAGTATATGGCACTTAGATCCTCAAGCGCAAGCCATGCACGGATTCATCCTCGAGTACATGGAAATCGCTATTAATGAGATGCCTGGACGACCAGAATACTTCAATGATTGGCTGAAGAATAGGCGTCAGGAATCAGGCGATAACAGGCTATTGATCCAGGTAGACCATTTTGATTACTTCGTAGCGCCGTAGCGCCAGATTTCGCAAAGTTATTGAGCGATTTCATACCTTTCTGATGAATGAGTAATAACATAACACTTCAGCCACTAGGTGTATCAGATATTCCTCGCCTTGCCGAGATCGCTAATGATAAACGTATCGCAGATAAATTGCGAGATTACTTTCCACATCCATATAGTCAATCAGATGCTGAGGGATATATCTCATTCGTCTCAGAGCAAGAGCCTATCTTAAACCTCGGTATATTCGAAGGCGACGTATTAGTAGGGGTTTGTGGCGGCAATGCCCTGATAGATGTACATCGCTATACTGCAGAGATCGGCTATTGGCTCGGCGTCGAGGCCTGGGGTCGAGGTATTGCCAGTAAAGCCTTGGCATTATTAGTGGCGCACTACTTCGAGCATACTTCATTTGTTAGGTTGCAAGCGCATGTGTACTCTAATAATCCTGCATCTGAAAAAGTTCTGATCAAAAATGGATTCATCAAAGAGGGTATCAGCAGAAAGTACGTATATAAGAATGGGGAGTTCTTAGATGCTCCTCTCTATGCACTTCTGAAAGAAGAGAGAAGTTCTTAATGGAGTTGTAGTGGTAGCTTTTTTTGATTTATTGTTATGCACGGCTAGATGATAAGTCGTCATCTCTCGAACGGGGAGAAGAGATATACGATCATATCATAGTCTATGCCGCATTCTTTTTGCTAGCTATCATGAACACTTATGAATCGATAGAATAAGTGCGATTCTCTTGACTTCGTTTTGCAACTACGACTGAGAAATACACTATACTAAGATCTAATAAAATACAAATAGCGAAAGTTGACCAGTTTTGGTAACTTGATATTTCATGTTTAACAAACACATGAGGGCTTAGGAAAAGTAAAGAGGAAGCATAGGAGATGTGTTACCTAATCGCAATGGTTTTGTTGATTTATAACTCGCAAATAGCCGTGTCATAACGGATAAAGTACAGTTGATATAAAAAATCGCTCAGTTTCTATTCTCTCTGAGGACCAACGCTCTATTGACTATAATGAATCGTTCTCCAGATATAGAGTCCTCAAGTATTGTCTCTGCTACTGCTGATAACTCATGAGGCAGATGTCCTCTTTGGGAGAGGATGATAAAATCTAAGTCATATTGCTCTATGAATTTCAATTGGCTGTAGGCCATACTAACAAAGGTCTCATCTGCCTTTTGCTGCTGAACGAAACGATAAAATAATGCAGACTCCCGATCTCCCAAATGGTCTTCTTGTATTGGGATATCGTAGTCGCTAATGCTTAATGCCATAGCTCCATCCTTCATGTAAGCCAGATAGTAACCCAAAGTATATGCTGCTGTCTGCCATGAATATGACGAAGCATAATCCTCACCACCTTTGATTGCCGCCCCCAGTGTAATCTTATCATCGCTGATTATGAATGATCGAATCTCGTTGAGATATTGATCCGAATAATGCTGTGCAGTTCTCGCAGGGACTATGTTTCTTTTCACAGCAGTATAGAATTGTAGACTCATCATAGCAACTATGAGCGTGCCGCATCCGAGGTAAGTTACCCTATTCAATGTTGGACCACCATCAACAGGATTCCCCCAATGGGAGACCAGCTTGATAATGAACCAAATCAGCATGACATTGAGTACTGGATTAATAACATTGTAAAAGAGTTGTGCCGAATCTTTCTGTTGAGAGAACAAGCCATAAGCCAACGCTCCTGATAGTAAGATACCACCCAGAAGTACCGAAAGATCACGATACTCCTGCCAACTCCTTTTATTTGATCTGATAAGGACTACTCCAATCACTATTAACGGAACGTAGATTATAACTTCTTCGATGATGGTCTTGAGGATGATGAATAGCTTAGCTGGTACATCTGAAGCAAACAAAGAACCGAGATTAGTGATCAGCTCACTTGTGCCAGCATTAGCCCTGATGTTAAGCTCTTGTGATCCTGTCATGCTATAGAACACGACTATAGCGACTCCACTAATAAGAATCTGGAAGATGAGTGTTGATGCAATTTTTTCCTTTCTAAAGAAGTGATATAGAATGTATACCCCCACCCCTCCAAATATGGCGGGTACAGCGACGATGGTAGCGACACATAAGCCTAACAGTGCCCAGATCGCTCTGACATAATTACCACGAACATGTTCAATGAGGCAAGCCAAGATGAACAGGTAGTAGACAGGCATTTTTAATCGATGCGAAAATATCGGCAAGCTGAAGTCATTGAATATGCCCTGGTAAAAAGGAAGATAGAGCCCAGCACAAAACATCAAGCTCATCGCCAGACCGATATGATACCATCGAAGCTTATAATATCGCTCCATCAGTGCGAGTATGCCGATAAGGGAAGTCAAATAAAACAGATTATTAACGACGAGTCTGAAACGTCCGGCAATCAGGCCAGGGACGCAGGAATCTACAGCCACTGTCGTCCAAAACTCGAGATAGTGATATGGCTTAGTCCCGTGATAAGCGGGATCGAGATGATTTAACACATGGTAGTAATTCTCTTCTCCTGTCAGACCAAGGTAAAATGACCGGATGGTATTGATGATATAATCATTAGGCGATAATGATGTACCATCTGGAATATAATATGGAAATGCGTCGAACTGCCCCAGACTTAAGAATGACCATATATAGACATATAGTATTCCTGCTATCACACTCAGGCTCATAAAGAGGCCAGATGATGGATAGATGCAAGGCTTATCTACAGTCTTGGGGTATCGCCTCTCCTGATAGTACAATATCGCTCCCATCAGAAGATAGACCGCCAAAATCGTTACTCCCTTAGTATGAATCAGGGCAGTCAGGGTGCTTATCAACAGTATGCCAAAAAACAGCGCATAGAAGGCTTCAGTGTATGAGAATAACTTCTTACGATTGATGAGTCGTCCTATGCCCAAGAATAGCCCACAACTTATGGCAAAGTATAATAGGTTATCAATGAATAGTTCTATTCCAGGCATGACCTAATCATTTGAGGGCATGTGCAATGGTCTGCCTAAATGACCTAAGCGCTACTTTCAGCAGTTTGAGCTTTTGGATGGAGACACTACCTGTAGTCCTAAAATCTGTAGGCACGTCAATCGTCTTAATCTTTAGCTTATTTCTCACCGCCATACCAGATACGATCAGATTTGGCGCAAACGTGTCGGTAGGAATATCCCTAAATATTGGTTCAAATTTGGCTTTAGCCATGAGTCTATACGGCACATTGACATCTGATATACCTCTTCCATAAAACAGGTTGATACAAGCCTTGGCGATATAGCTCACAACTCTTCTGGCCAATGGATGATCATAAGTATAATTTCTCTTCCCTAAAATAAAATCATATTTCTCTCTTTTCTTCCACAGCTTCTCGAAGTGCTTCGCTTTCATTTCATTATCAGAATCTACCTGAAAGATATATTCCGCCTCCGACTCTAAATATCCTTGTAATATCGTTGGGCCATGACCACTATTAGGCTTGTCAATCACCACGAGCTCTGGATAGTCTCCTTCAAGTGCTCTCAACACATTTATCGTTTGATCTTTGGACCCATCATTGTAGAGTCTCAATTCAAAATCTATAGAGAGCTGGCGCAAGGCTTGTGTCCAATCTTCGATCACGACTCCAATGATATCAGCTTCGTTATAAACGGGTATGACAAGGGCTAATTCTTTGCTCATCGCTTCTTTTTCTTAACGACGATGAGCTGATGCATAAGATAGATTGTTTCATAATGCAGCACCTCAAAATGTACAGATAGAAGTGTCAATATATCTTCCTTAGAGAAGTCCTGAACATGCCACTCTGATAAAGACTTTTCGATGCCTTTAAAGAATAAGTCAAAAACCCCGAATCTTGTCAACCAGGTTTTGATACTATTCTTGTAGCCCTCTATTGGTACTGTAATGATCACAACGGAGTCCGCCGCTGCCGTATCAGCTATGCCCTGTACCGCAGCTGTAGCATCTGGTATATGCTCGAGAGTTTCACTACAGATGACGTAAGCAGGACTATGATCCAATTGATAGGCACCTTGGGTGATATCCCATTGATCAAAATGAATATCCTTGGGTCTAGTCTTTTGAGCTTGCTCGAGTGCCTTAGTCGATATATCTAGTCCTAACAATTGATATCCCGTTAGCTGCTGATGTATATGCTCGATGAGATGCCCTTCTTCACATCCGATTTCCATAATGAGTTCGGTGTCGGTAGACGGCCGATACTTCCTGATCGCATTCATGATTCTCCCAAGTCGCTTACGCTGAATAAATCCAGCTATGCCGCTATAAGGGGTAGGATGCTTCTCATACATCTCATCATTCCAAGACTTCGACCCTATTTCATCCTTCATCTTAGCTCACAGATTCTTTCTCAAATTTTGCCATGCTCGCAGCAATTACCTGATGCATATCATAATACCTAAATTCAGCTAACCTTCCGACAAACGTAACATCTTCCTCTTCCTTGGCTAAATCTGAATAAGCTTTATACATCATCTCAGAGTTGTGGTTCCTGATCGGATAAATAGGATTATTTCGACTATCTGTATCGCTAGGATACTCCTTGAACGCAATAGAAGTCTCAAATTTCTGCTCTGGTGTAAACCATTTATGTTCATGCACTCTCGTAAATGTTTCAGTCATGTCGGTGTAATTCAATACGGCATTGCCGATTATATCCCTACCTCGGATCTCTTCAAATCGTAAAGTCCGATAGGGCAATGCACCATGAATGTAGTCATAGTAATTATCGATAGATCCTGTGAATACTAAGTGATTAAAATTTAGTCTCCAACTGCTACGATAATCCTCAAAACGTTCATCTACTATGACATTAATATTGGCATGATCAAGCATACGCTCCACCATTTTGGTGTAGCCTTCGACTGGTATCCCTTGATACCGATCATTGAAGTAATTGTCATTATAATTAAATCGTATGGGCAGGCGCTTCGCCGTTGAAACGGGTATATCTGTAGGATCGATCCCCCAGTGCTTGATGGTATAGTATTTATAGAAAGCTTCATAGAGTTCAGGACCCAAATTACTCAGCACAAACTCTTCAAAATTGGTCGGCTTTAAATCCTTTACCCGGATGCTATCTATGAATGCTTCTGCCTCTACTGGCGTGAAGTCTTTGTTGAAAAATTGATTGATCGTATGTAGGTTAATCGGCAGGCTATATATCCGACCATTGGACCTCGCTTTAACTCTGTTGATATAATTATTGAAGCGCGTAAATCGATTCACAAACTGCCATACTTTCTCAGAATTAGTGTGGAAGATATGAGGGCCATATTTATGCACTTCAACCTTGGATTCCTCATCTTGATAGGTGTAACAGTTGCCAGCAATATGCTTTCGCTGGTCTATTATGGTTATGGCTATTCCCTGCTCTGCTGCCAAGCGTGCATAGCTTGCTCCTGCTAATCCTGCTCCAACAACTAAATATTTAATCTTCACTGGGTCGAATCAATTATATCGAGAGACAAGCCAAAATAGACCATAACACTCACATAATATGGCTGACATCAAAAAACATATCACAATAATTACATATAATTCTGAGACAAGGTTGCGCCTATTGCTAATTTTGACTGTAGATGCAGTGGAACACATGTTATACAGAGCGTAGATCGGGCTCATCCAAGTCTAAGGAGATTCCTCGAACAGAATATCAACGTGACTATGATCGCTTGATCTTTGCGAGTTCCTTCCGGAGACTACAAAATAAGACACAAGTCTTTCCGCTGCCAGGAAGCACATTCGTGCACAACAGATTAACGCATAGTCTTGAAGTGGCCAGTGTCGGTCGTTCTCTGGGCAAGATAGTTGGTGATTATATCGCCACTAATTGCATCGATAGCACAGACGAACGATCTCTACACTTCTATCGTTATGATCTCAGCAGCGTGATAGCCTCGGCATGTTTGGCACATGATATCGGCAATCCGGCATTCGGACACTCGGGTGAGAAAGCGATCTCCAACTACTTCTTAGAAAACGAAGAAATAAAAATTGAAGGTAGGGTCCTAAGAGCGTTTTTCGACGATCGTCAATGGGAGGACCTCATCAACTTCGAGGGAAATGCTAATGCCATCAGGGTACTTACACATGCCTACAGAGACAAGCCCGTCGGAGGGATGAGACTGACCCTTACCACACTTGCAGCTATCTTAAAATATCCCTGTGAATCAATTGCTGTAGATAAGACCTATAAGCACCGCAAGAAATATGGTTTCTTCCAGACGGAGCGAGATACCTTCAATGATATCATAGAGGCTCTCGGCATGAATCGTGAGCAAGATGATCCCATCGTATGTGCTCGGCACCCATTTGTATATCTCGTTGAAGCTGCTGATGACATCTGCTATCGTATCATCGACATGGAGGATGCCCACCGCTTAGGCATCATGAGTAAAGAAATCGTGAGCCAGGCATTTCTCAACATTATAGATCAAGTTGATAGGCCTGAAGATGATATCGATAAGATCAAGGACACTTTCAGCAAGGTCCTCGACGATAACGACTCTATAGCCTACTTACGGGCGAAATGCATCAATGCGCTGACACTAGAGAGTGCAGCAGTATTTGCCGCACATAGTGATGATATCATCAAGGGAACCTATTCAAGTACGTTGATAGATAGTATAGAAGAGAACTGCCAAGCACTTGCTGACATAATAGATTTGTCCGTAGCCAAGATCTACAGTCATCATTCGGTAGTGGAGATTGAGATCACTGGATATCACGTTATGTCACATCTATTAAAACTGTTTGTTCCTGCTGTCCTACGTAAAAAATCCAAGGGTACAGATCGTATGGCATTATCCCTGATACCGCTTCAGTTTAGAGAGTTCGAGACAACTGATGATCCCTACCTCAAGGTGATGTCGGTTGTGGACTTCATCTCGGGCATGACAGATGCTTATGCCACAGAGTTTTATCGTAAGACGACTGGTATTGATATCTCTAAGCATGTGTAGCTCGTTAATAAGTTCGTGTTGATTATATTAGTTCTGCATAAAAATCACCTAAGTTGTCGAATTCAAGCACTATAGAAATAAGCATTGAGGCATCAGCCAGCGTCACTCAGATCTGGAGTGTCCTTACTGAGCTTGAACATATGAAGAAATGGTTCTTCGAAGTGATCCCAGAGTTCTCTGCCACGGAGGGCTTTTATACTGAGTTCGAGATAACACACGAGAATCGCAGCTTCAGACATTGCTGGCGAGTCATAGAAGTTGTACCGCAATCGCACTATACCGTAGAATGGACTTTTACTGGACTTCCCGGTAGGGGCCATGTGACACACAAGATCACTCCTGGACCTGATGGTAAGAACACAATTACTTTCACCGATGTAATTGTCGAACCATTTGATGCGACCATACCTGAGTTTAAGCGACAAAGCTCATTAGATGGCTGGACTTATATCATGAAAGAGATGTTGGGCCCTTATCTGGCGGAGCTGAACAAGTAGTCCAACTTATGCCCTACATCAAAACACTAAACATCAATACCGATAGGACTAATCCTTACCCCTATGATGTAGCTGGCATCAAACATGCCAAAGGCATAGATCTCTCTAACTATGTCAACTTCATTGTCGGCGATAATGGCACTGGAAAATCCACCCTTCTCGAGGCTATTGCCTTCAGGCTGCAATTGCCACATATGGATGGTTCCAATTACGCTAAAAAATCTTTTGCCGCAGCAATCAAGCTTGCGCCATACCTGGAGTTGGACTTCAAGATTCACCGCTCAACGGGATTCTTCTTTAGGGCTGAAGACTTTGGGGATTATCTCAATAGTGTGAACCGACGAGATGAGGGCTTGCATCAGCAACTCGCAGAACTCAAGGGAGAAGTGCCTGCACATATCATCCAAGAGATGAAAGACAATGCCAATGAGCAGCTCTATCACATGCGCAAGAATTACGGTCAAGAGCTTGACGCATTTTCTCATGGGGAGGCCTACCTCAAGATCATGCATGAGAAGATCAAGTCTCGTGGCATATACCTGCTGGATGAGCCCGAAGCAGCACTCTCACCGTCTAAACAACTGTCCCTCATCTATTTCATCATCGAGCATCTCAAGTCACACACCTCTCAATTTATCATTGCCACACACTCCCCTATCCTGATGTCGATCCCAGATAGTACTATCTATGAGATTACGCCAGATGATATGAAGGAAACCCCCTTAGCTGATCTCGATCACTACTCGATCACGAAGAACTTCCTGAATAATCCTGAGATGTATCTAAGGCATCTGGAGTGAGGGTTTACCATAATCTTATCTTATCAAACTCAGATTACCATGATACTCTTCTATCCTACCCTCAAAGTTCTCTACCACTAATCGAAATACGTAAGCTCCTGCACTAACTCGAGATCCACTGAAGGTGCCATCCCAAGCAAGTTCTGCAGTTTGTGCGGGCCCGAATCGATGATGCACTCTATTACCCCACCGATCATAGATAGACCATTCATTGACATAGGTGATCGCCTCGTTAAACGAGGGAAAGTACAAGTCATTAATCCCATCACCGTTAGGTGTAAATCCACTGGGCACATAGACATTGCTCTCACTAAATACATCAATGAAGATGCTCCTCTTCTGAGTGCAACCATTGTCATCGGTGATCAATACGAATACTCGTTGATCCTGCATCGGGTCGATTTCAATGGCTCTGCAATCAGCGCAATCGAGGATCGAGTCTTGACTATACCATGCAATTTCTCCTAAGGGATAGTCTCCTGCTAATTCAAGAAGTATAGATTGTCCCAACATGACCACTTCCGATGTACTGGAAATAGTCCAATCATTACTCAGTAAATACTTCGGATCTATCGAAGCCGTGTGCTGCACTTGACAGCCAAAATCAGTAGTATACTCAACTGTTACACTCGTCTCCATGATATCGTCAAGAACCAATTCAGTGGACTCAAAACCCACCCAATTGATTTCACTTAGGCTGATATCTTCATCTATAACTAACTCGGCGGTCACTCCTCCAAAACAGCTATCAGGCGGAAGAATCTTCAACTCTGAAGCAATTGTGTCATTAATCACCATGATAGTATCCATGATGATACATCCGAAACAATCTAATATACCTACGATGGTATCGACATCAACATCAGATGATACGCTATAAAACGGTTGCGAAGGATCGCTCTGATCGATCCGCTGATGCGCCATCCATACTCTATCACAGGAGCCAAATCTACTGTTAGTCAAGGGGACAACTTGATTGCCACAGGTATAGAGCTGGCTACTCAGTCCAAGCGACTCATTCAATTCTACACGCTGATTGAGATCTCGACAGGCACATTCATCAAATGATAATCGCATCGCCAAATTGCATAATTGATCTTCGGTTAATGTAAACATCTCCTGGATAACCAAATCAGTAAATTCAAAATCTTCTAAGCCGTAATCCCCTGCAAATAGTATGGGCTCATTCTCTTCTAAGGCCCCATTGCCATTGACATCGTGATAAACATCAAAGGCTATAGGTACATCATAGATCAAGCTATTATTTTGCTTGATTTCGACATTGAAACTCAGGTTCAATTCACCTGATTGAGTAATATCTATTGATTCGATTGAAAGCTCTCTAAACAGGAAGTCTGGACTTAACGGAAGCTCTTGCTCAGCAGCATATGCACGTGTTGACCGCACACTGCAATTCGCATTACAACTATTAATAAAATCTGAAGCTAAAGAACCAGAGATGAATCCAGACTCCATACATGAATTAGTACAACTGATATCGATATTAAAAGTCACCAACAAAGAATCTTCTGATAGTCCATCAAGGTCACGTTCCCATCGCAACTCCAATCCTCGATCACCAATAGACGCTATAGGGTCATTCATACTTCGTCCATTTAATCTGCTAGACTGTGGCGAATATGATATGTTAGGCGGTAGCGATACGCTTAAGGTAGAGTTGTTAAGGGGTGCTGCTGTTCTGCTCGTAAGCAATACTTCAATCTGCAATTCATCTTGGCATTGTGTTACTTGTCTTACGTCGAGAACCATTCTATGATCCCTATCTTCGGCTATCATAACAGGGATCGTGGAGCCTACTCGATCACTGCTTATCTCATCACCACAGCCGAGCGCTGCAACGGACCAAACATTTACATAAACTTCCTCTGCTGCAATGCAATCTCCTCCATAGTCAATTCTAAAATCTATAGCAGTCATGCCCGCTGATCCACTCAGGCCTTTCAACCCCTCTATCTCATCATCAGATACACGCCAAGAAATGACCTGAGAGGGCGAGCGTCGATTGATGGTGGCAGACTGATAGTTGCCGTTTTGATCGAGATAACTCATCACCAATTGATCATAGGCATTACTTTCTATGAGTATCTCAACTTCATCTAAGTCTCCTTCGCCTATATTCTCAACTTTATAATCAAAATAGTTCTCCACACAATTTTCTAACTGTTCTGGGCTGGAGATTAGATCTAACTCCATAAATCCATTAGACTGAAAGCTTACCAAAGTATCCATCCAAATGCAATCGTCACATTGAGATAGCTCCACATTAGAAGGTTGATAGCTCACCAATAGTGTATCATAGCCACAGTCAACATCGCCGGTATGGATGAGGAGGCTAGGATTACTAAAAAAGAACTCAAGGGGATCACTTAATATCCAGGTGTCTTCATCAATTCGCATCGCCTCATAAGTATCATTAGCAAAATATGGATCATCTTCATCTATGAAAGTTATACTGTCCACGTCAATCCCTCTTAATGTTAGCTCGATACCATAATCCTGAGCAATATCAGCTACCTCAAATCCCGAAAATGAAAGAATCAAACTTAGGCCAGGAATAGCTAAATTATTGTTTCTCAAGGTCCACGTCGTACCAGTGTCAGATCTGATGATCATAAAATCATCATCAAAGGCCAAATTATAATCGTCATAGAAAAGTATAGCACGATCGCTAAAATCAAATATTACATCTTCAAGAGTTCCACCAGCATGATCTCTGTATAGAATTGAACCACTTATGATCAATTCACTGGTGGGTGATGTCGGCACCTCCGATGCTATTATGTCAACAAAGCCAAAAGATAGAGATCCTACTGGCAGTACATTGAAGTCTTCTCCTATGTCAAATTGATAATGAGTATGCGTGTCATCACTCGACACACTTGTCGGAGCATATGATTCATCCAGAAAGAACTCGGTCTCTAATAAGACCTCACGGTCGCGGACATTAAAATCATTCTCTTCGATTCGAATGGCCTGGATGCGATAGGCCTCATCGACTATATCATATCCATGGGGTACTGAGATTGTTACAGATCTCATATTGGGATAATCTCTATACTCGTCAGTAGCATTGGCTTGCAAGGTTGAGCGGTTATTACTATGCAATGTTTGTATGAATCGGGATGATCTACCCAAAGCCAAATTACTTATACGTTGGTCACCAACACCACTGAATAGAGACTCGATGAAATGTTCTGAAGTGGCGAACGGGACCTCCTGTTGATCAATTAAGGCAGTACAGCCGTTTACTGATGTTTCTCTCATTGAAAATCGGAGAGGGTGAAAAACGTATGAAGTACTAATTGAAAATCGCGGATTCATTCTCACCACTCCTTTTAGATTCCACTGCCAATCTCCATCCTCGAATAGACTGAGATCATCGAAGTCAATGGTTAAATCCTGTCCTATTTGTTCGATTAAATTTCTAACGTCTATTTCTTGACCACTCGCTATGTTGACGATTTGACTACTGATGACATCAAGTTGGGTATTGCTAGAATTATTCTGAAAGCGGAGGCGTATATCTAAATTTTCTAGCATATCTATACAGTCGATATGAAATCTATAGCGTGACCTCAGCGTATCTCCTTCAAAGAAATACCTATTACCAGGTAGCGAATCCAATCGTCCTAAATTACTACCAGACAAGGGGTAATTATTAGGATTTATCCGATCAGTTCTCCGCCTATCAGTCCACTGTGTATTGAGACGATCAACTATGATTGTGTCGACCTGTACAATTTGTCCTGTAGGACGTTGATCTGCACAAACTACTTTAAATGGACCATTACTACGTTCATCTACAAAGTTGGGCACGCTGCATACTTGTGATTGATCGCAGTTTATAGTAGCCCGAGTCGTCATGCGCTGTAGATCACTGAAGACACAATCCCCGCAATTAATTGCTGTTTGTGTAGTTGTCTCGCAGAAAGCTCTATACTGTGTGAGCAGAATCCATGAATCGGCTGTGGGCAATGTAATAGTAACTGAGTCTATCAGATCGACAGGATCAAGTTCAATCGTATCGGTTCTATTCCGAATAGCCACATGACCTTCATCATTCAATCTCATAAATGTCGGGACGTCAATAGTGAATCGCACTTCGCCGCTGCCTGCGCAATCGTCCAAAAAGGCATTAGAATTGTTAAATGAGATCCTATGCGCAGTTACCTGCCCTTCATTGACAAAGAATTCATCACGACTATCCTCCTCTAATGAAGGAATCGATGTATTTATAAAACTCTGGCTACTGACTGTAAAAAAGGCTACATCACTTCTGGACTCTTGATCACACCGATCTGATGAATTTACTGTCAAGTTGCCCCGCATATCTGATATGTTGTATAGCCTCTCTCTACATAACTCACTGATCTTAAATCCAATTGACAGGGTCAGAGTATCACCATAAGCCAGGTCATCATAGGACCCGTCACCATCTAAGTCTTGAAGTTGGGCTGGCAGATCGGCCGAGTTAGTGAGTTCTTGTAGATCAAATAAGAATTGCATCCCATTAGCGATCTGTGCATCAAGAACATGACCACCTATCATCGCAACTGCATCCATGCACCTAAATATATTGTTAGGGTCAAACTCTCGTCTATCTAGCGAGATAGACAGATCATATGCTTCAGAAAGCTCTGGAGCAGATATATTGTCACCATCTAGATAGACACGCATGTCAACGAAGTCATAATCACAGAATCCAACATTAAATCCCTGTGGATTGGGATCAACCCATTGCCCGATTAGTGTAGCGACCTCAGATATATTGTCATCTACAAAAGCAAACTCATCAATATCTTGAGCGATACAATTTCCAATAGGGATATAAGATATGGACTGCAAATCACATCTATTGAGGCTATACTGGATAAGAATCTCATGGCTTTCTCCACGAGCAAGTTCCAAGTTGTTAAAATCTTCCTGAGAGATGCTAACTAAGGAATCTCCATAGACCGATGCACCTGTAATGCCCTCTACATTTGCAAAATCAGCATCTATCGAGACCGCTATGCTGAGCTGATTAATCGGCTGATCAGTAACATTGGTTATTGTGATGACCTTGGATACTTGATTAGTTAATACATCATATGTATATGGGCTAAAATCCAAATTGACAAAGCTCCTGCGGACGAACGAAATAACTTGGGATGTTTCCTCAACATCATCGTCTAAATAGGCGATAGCCTCAAATGGTGATAGAAAATCGAGACTATGTGGCACAATAGTAATTGTCCCACGAATTAAATCACAGCCTTCGTACGCTGACAATTCTATATACACCCCATCGGACAACTCTGTGACTTCCTCTGCTAAAGAATTTGCTATGTACGTCACTGACTCACTGAATCTTATGGAGAGGGCTTGATCCGCTTGAGGAGATCTCACAATCAGATCATACTGTAGGGTGTCACACCCATCTATGACAGGTGACCCAGAGATTTCTACTATTGATTGAGCATGTATCTGAGTTATCGAAAAACAGCTTAATAACAGCCAGATATAAGGTGCTTGAGCGATGGTTGGCATGTGATGTTCTTATGGATAGAATGCTTCGAATCTATTATCCGCTTATCAGTTTACCATCTTTTGTAATATAAAGTCGGATCAAGCCTTCCTTAATTATACCTTAGAGATTGATGCGTAGGTCCGATTTATATCTATCAACTATAATCATATTAATAGGGGTATTTCTCTTCGGTGCTCACTATCTACGATTTCAGCATGAAGTAGTTCTAGAGCAGGACGGATATCAATTAATTCAAGTAGCCCAATCACAAACTATTTGGCCTCATAAAGAACCCATTGTCTTTATCATTGAGAGCACCAATAATAAGAAAGAAATCTACAAGTTCGACGGCTATGAGCATGACGATTTTGGCACTATCAACTACTCATATTACCAGCCCAATATACCATATGAGGACAATGACTATTACTTCATTAACGGATTCCAAAATGACCTACCCTTCCAGCGTAAGTTGGAAGATTTGACATTCGAAGATCGATATGACATCGTTCATTCAGGGACGACCTTCGAGGCGAGACAACTCATACAGCACAACTTAGAACCAGGAATCATGGGCTATATAGATACCATGCCATTGATTTTCTTGGTGCTGGGTCTATTCGCTTTTATAATCTTTAAGATTATCGACCTTATTTCTTATGTACTCGTGAAAGCTCTTAAAAGTAAGACCACAACTCTTGTCTTTCATAGTGCTCTGATAGTCTTTCTTATTTACTTCTTGACTTTGGTTCGGTTGACTCCGTGGTTTCCTACTAGTGTGTCAGCTCTGCTGATCCGAAATGCACTTGTTATTGTTCCAACTTACGCTTTGATCTCTTATGTCAAAAAGAACTATTCGGGTAAGTCTGATTTTTGGAGAAATCAATTCACCTATTTTTTAATCATCCTTGTTGGAGGGAACCTGTTGCTATGGCTCGGTAACAGGATCGGATATGCTATAGACTTGACGAATTTTGAAAAAATGTCATGCAAACCCTTTTTCTGTACCTACGATAGTCTGGCCATTGGCTTTTTGATGGCCTGCGCTGTTGGTTTAATACTCAGAAACATTATTGATCAGCTCTTCGCAGAGTGATTGTGAGTATATAAAGACCCTCTAAATAGTTTTACCCAAGACTGTTAAGAATGATGCCAGCGATCAAGATTATCTTCATTATTGATTAAGATTCGCTATAGTTGTATCTTTTATTTCTTCGTAGCGCACATGAAAAAGGAGAATAATAATCAAAACACATCAGACAAGGTGTTTACCATCTTTATGGGAATTGCCTTTTTAGCTATTCTGATATACTATCTATCGGGATTTATCTATAACTTATTCAATGCGATTGGATAGATTAGCGCTCCTCTAACCATCCTTTAAAAGCATCAATAATAGATCGGTTAGGGTCTTCTGGCAGGTAGACTAATTGCCCTGAGCGATTGACGATCTCATAGAGTGGAATATTATAGACTTGATAATTGGCTTGCAATCCCTCGATATCTGTAGTCCTCACATTTCGTCCATTGATATTTTGCATCTCAAGCGCATTGAGCCATAAATCTTCAGTCTTATCAATATTGACATTGAGTAATATGACACCTGCCGCTTCTAATTGGGAGCGAATAGCCTCATACTTCTTAAAGTTGCGAAGGCACGGACCACACCAACTTGCCCAAAAACTGATATATACTACCTCACCTTGCAGATCTGACAAGTGCTGTTCTGATCCAGACAGACTGGCATAAGAAAAGTCAGGAGCAAGCTCCTGACTTCGTATATCGTTGTAGGACATGCATATTACGATGCACGCCAAAAATAGGGACCTAATGTAGTTCAGCACCTTTCTTTAAGAGCTCTGGGAATTTCTTCTTGAACTTGTTCAATCTCGGAATAGAAACCGCTCGGACATAGCCTTGATTAGGATTGCGTCTTTCAAAGTCCTGATGATAATCCTCTGCCACATAAAACACATCAAGTGGTACGATCTGAGTGACGATCTCCTTTTGGAATATCCCTGACTCGTTCAGTTGCTTCTGATAAGATAGCGTGATCTCCTGTTCCTTATCATTCTGATAGAATACTGCCGATCGATATTGTGGCCCTCTATCGTTGCCTTGTCGATTAAGAGTTGTAGGATCATGAGAACCATAGAATACTTGTAGTAAGGTTGGAAAATCAACAACCGTGCTGTCATAGTAAACCTCTACGGCTTCAGCGTGATTAGTGCGACCGCTACTGACATCTCTATAATTAGCATTGGCGGCGGTGCCGCCAGCATATCCTGACACTGCTTCGGCGACGCCTTCGACTGATTCAAAAATTGCCTCGACGCACCAGAAACAACCGCTAGCAAAATAAGCTTTGTGATAATCCGATAGGTCTTTGTCCGCAGTAACTACGATTGGATCTAACACCCTTCGTTCTGTAGGCTCACTGGCTTGAACAGTCTGGCAAGCATCAACTTGGCTTAAGATCAAGATCGATGCAATTATTGTTAAGAAGTTCATCTCTATTTTATGATTATTTGTTACTGTAACCGATATTGCTAGTGATGAGTTCTGTCGAACCATTAAAATCAACTCTTAGTACATGATCACGACATTTGTGATATTTATAACTCAGTTTTAGTTTTTTGGTAACTGCATGTTTACATAGTATCATGCATGAAGCCACCAAGTCAATGATTAAGTTCTCAATTCGTACATTCTTACATCGCATTTCGCAAGTCAGACATCTTAGTCATAAGATGGTTGACTTTATTGTAATAGGAGCACAAAAGTCTGGAACTTCTTCATTAAGATATTTTCTAGAGCTCCATCCTGACATTCGTATGTCCTATACCAAGGAGCCTCACTTTTTTGATGGGTATCTATATTCAAGCCATCCATTGAGTTATTACTGGTACGAGAAGGACTTCTATCAAGGTGATCGAAATAAACGATTTGGCGAAGTGACTCCTATTCTATCCTATTTACCTGATGCACCGAAGCGCATCCATGCCTACAATCCAGATATCAAACTGATCATGCTATTGCGCAATCCGATCGATCGTGCATACTCCCACTGGAAAATGGAGAGGGAACGAGGCAACGAGGATAGTGACTTCCTATACTGTATAAAGCATGAACAAGAACGACTGGCCTCATCGAGGCAGCAGACCAAGATGTATAAATCCTATGTAGACAGAGGATATTATTCCATCCAAGTAAAGCGACTGAAAGAATTGTTCCGTGATGAACAATTGCTGTTTGTCAAATATGAAGACTATGTCAATCGCCAAGAAACCACTATTCGACAGATATTGAACTTTCTGGAAGTGTCTCCGTCACAGTATCAGTATCAGTCTCGGACTGTCCACAAGAGAAGCTATAGACGGGAGATCACACGGGAAGAAAAAGAAGAATTGCTCACCATATACTCTGATGATATAAGCCGTCTCGAAGAATTGTTAGAATGGGATTGTTCTGACTGGAGAAGGGTATAGCAGCGGTTCAATATTGAACATGTCATCTTAGTTAAAAATACTGACCGGACAATACGGTTCGAGCATAATCGGTTGGCAATTTCGAATGGCACAAATGATTATAACTGGCGGGCAGCAGCGTTTCATAATGTGTACAATATAGCTCATCCCATCGTTATAATTGCACACAAACTACTGACTATGAAATGGCCACTCCTATTATTCTTGCCTGTAATTACTCATGTCATGAGTGCTCAAGAATCGCATACATTGAACACTGAGATCACTGATGTCACTGTTTTTCTCAAGAAGGCCCAAGTGGCCAGAACTGGAACCATCAATCTCACAAAAGGAGAACATGTCCTCAAGCTTAAGGGTATATCTCCTTATGTGGATAAGCGGAGTATACAATTTAGCGCTAATCGAAGTGTAACTGTCCTCGGAGTGAACTATCAACTGAATTATATAGATGATGAATATCAATCTTCTGATCTGACTCTGTCTCTGAATACATCTATTGATTCCTTATCTCGTGAGTTAAACAAGTATGGGGTTATGAAGGAGGTCGTTAACGAAGACATCCAATTTCTCAGAGCAAACCGCCAAGTAGTCAATGAAGAAAAACTTCTTACAGTTTCTGAGATTCAAGATCATGCTTCTTATCAAAGTACAACTATGACAAAGCTCAAACTGAGAAGACTTGAATTAGAACACCAAGAAAATGAAATCAGTAGGAAAATATCGCGCTATTATGCCCAGCAAGCTGCGCAGCAAAACCAATCTGACGCTAAAGGTCTTATCGAGATCAAGGTCGATGTAAAGCAACATGGTAACATCCCAATACTGATCAACTACGTAACTGACAATGCCAGTTGGATTCCAAGTTATGACATCATTGTGGATGATCTACAAGAGCCAATGGTTCTGAGTTATAAGGCCAATGTCATCCAAAACACTAAAGAAGACTGGACAAACGTAAATCTCACCTTTAGCTCCAATAACCCTGAGCTCTCCCCTGTCGCTCCTGAACTTCAGACCTACTATCTCGACTATGGATTACTCCCACCCTCATATGATGGATCAACCGCTGGATCAAGTGGTGTTGTTACTGATGTATCAGGGGAGCCACTTATAGGCGCATCAATAATCATAAAAGGCACCACGATTGGCACAATAACCGATCTTGATGGAAGTTTTGAATTGCCACAAATCAATGGAAACAAGACGCTCGAAATCAGCTATGTTGGCTATGTGGCTAAAGAAGTACCAATCTCAGATGATTTCACCCACATTGTATTGGAGAATGGAGAACTGCTAGAGGAAGTAGTAGTAACAGGATTGGGTCGTGTGCAAAATAAAAGTAGCATCACATATGAAGACGAAGTTGGTGGCAATCCAGGGTCAGCACACGAAATAAAAATCAGAGGATTATCATCAGTACCTAATGCTCCTCTTCCTGTTACTTTAGCCGAAAAAACGACTAATGTCAGTTTTAAGATAGATCTACCATATACTATTGAATCAGATAATCAAGCCTCAGTCATTACGATGTCCACCATAGTTATACCTGTCGGCTATCAGTATCATACCATACCGAAGGTCAACACTAATGCCTATCTCATCGCTAGAATCAATGATTGGGAACAATACAACTTCTTAGCAGGGCAATTAAGTGTAGTTCTAGATGGGACATACATCGGCTCTTCATTGCTTGATCTTGGTGATGCGGACGAAATACTAGAGTTATCATTAGGTATTGACAAGTCCGTATCTATTACAAGGCAGCGCAACACGGATTATATAGATAAACGCTTCCTCTCCAAGAGGCAAACCGAGTCGGTCGGGTGGAAAACAATCATTAAGAATAATAAAGAACAAGCCATCAATATTAAAGTATTAGATCAGGTTCCGGTATCAACCAATGACGACATTGAAGTCGATATAACAGAATTGTCTCGGGCACATCTCAACGAAGAGAATGGAATCTGTACTTGGGAGTTAAGTCTCAACCCCAATGAGCAGCGACAGTTAGATCTAAAGTATCAAGTCAAATATCCAAGAAAGAGTCACCTAATAATTGAGTAACATTGTCTTAAATGTTTTACAAAAAGATGAAAATCTCAAATACCAAATGGATCTGGTATAGCCTTATGAGTAGTCTGGCATTTATGATGATTTCATCAATTTGTATAGGACAAGGTGGTCAAGCTTACCAAATTGATTCATCGGTAAGTTATAGTATACCACACTATCTCAGCCAAAAAATAGAAGATACTATAGTTATTGACGGCCTTCTTGATGATCCAATCTGGCAACAGATCGCATGGACAACTGACTTCGTAGATATAGAAGGTATCGATCACAGAGTACCAAATCATCGTACTCGTGCTAAGATATGCTGGAACTCTGATTATATCTACATAGCCGCAGAACTACAAGAAGACCATATCTGGGCAACACTCACTAAGCGAGATGATAAGATTTATCTTGATAATGCATTTGAAGTCTTTATCGATTCGGATGGCGATGGCCACAACTATATGGAGTTACAAATCAATGCATACAATACAATATGGGACCTCTACATGCGTCAGCCATATGGCATTGATGGATCAGCAAATGCTATCAGCGGATGGCAAGCCAATGGATTACAACATGCTGTCCATGTAAATGGAACTATCAATAATCCTAGCGATGTAGATACGTCTTGGACAGTTGAGTTAGCAATACCTCAGAGCGTATTTGGAGATTTTAGCAGTTGGGGCACTTTTAATAATCTATGGAGGATCAATCTTTGTCGAGTTGATTGGCCTTTAGATATAATCAATAATGCTTATGCCAGACCTCCAATTGATCATGATTACCCCAAGGTTGGTAATTTCTCCGCTTGGTCACCGACAGGCGAGTATAACACGCATCGACCCGACAGATTTGGATATGTAGCAATGGGCTTTGATCTATCAGGACAATTTAAACTCTCTGCTGACGAATACATCAAAACCGCCCTATGGGATCTTTATTATCAAGTGAGAGATTGCCTTGCAACACAAGACGCGGATTCATGCTCTTTATCCACGATGACCATACCCTTGGTCGACATAGCTGAATATGAGTTTGACCCTCAATTAGCTTATAACACGGTTGGCTATGATCTTTATGCAACGAGTTCTAATGGGCAAGATGTCATAATCATCAATGAGAAAAGGCTATTGCAATTAGAACGAATAAAAAATATACGGCGCTAAGCTATATCGTAGAAGTCATCAGTCCGACTATCAGCAACATATTGACCAGTACAATAATCCAGAGCGGTGGATCGCCCTCAGTTCTTGTCTTAACGGTATAGACGATCCATCCCAGTGGAATCGCTCCAATCAGCCCAATCAACCCAATTGCATAGCCTGCCCAAGCCTCATGATTGCTATATGGAATAAGTAAGAGCACCAGCATAAAAGCACCTGACGAAATACCATAATAGCCTCCCCCATTAAGCAGGGCTCGTAGGAGCAGCTGATAATTAGGATCTATCTCGTCCCAAGGAGTCTCCAAAGCTTGAATATGATAAGGCATCACTTGGCTCCGAGTAGCGTAGAGTAAGCCTATCAAGATCGTCATGATAGCGGCAATCAGATAGCTATAGTAGCCAATCGTGTACTCCATAGGAAATTATTCTTTCTTAAGTGTAGGGTAGCTGATCCCTAATTGATCGAGATAGCTTTCATGAGCAGTCTCGTCATAGTAGTAAGGTTCCAACTGAGGTCTAAATTCCTCCATGATATCTGTATTGATATAGATAGCTGGTTGATCTTCTTCGCCAACCATAGGGACGTATTCTAACTCCATTCCTTGCTCTTCATGAAAGTAAGTCCATGCATCCTTGACTAGTTGATCATTCATCAAGAAGTCAATCACGGTCATGCCCACCACCTTAGCGCCGGCCACAACGCCTTTGTGAGCGATCGGTGTTGCCATAGCAATTGCATTGGACCAATGATGCCCCTGTAGTCCAGGTATGTTGGATGGGAATCGCATAGTGACCGTAGGGAGCTTCCAAGAGATATCGCCAATGTCATCACTACCCCCGCTAATCGGATTTTTCACTGGCAGCCCCAATTCTTTTAATTCTACAGAGAGCCCGTCTTGCGTTCGTGGCGAGTCAACCTCCTTTTGAACAGCAATGGCAAGCGCCTGATCGTCATCAGACCATTGTGGCAGTCCGACCTCAGTAATGTTCTCGTACATGGTCTCGGCGATCACCTGATTAAAATGGCGAGGCCACGCTGAGCCCAATACTTTTCGGGAAACCTTAGTATCTGTCATGAGTGCGGCGCCATCAGCTATGTTATTGGCTTTGTTATATACCTCGATTATCTTAGGATAGGTAACATGTCTGAAGTAGTACCAGATCGAAGCTTCAGAGGGGACCACATTAGGCTGGTCTCCGCCATTCTTGATGACAGAGTGGGATCGGTGTAATGGATCCAGATGTTCTCGTTGATACTGCCATCCTATGTTCATCAGTTCTACCGCATCAGCAGCACTACGACCACGCCATGGCGATCCAGCCGCATGGGCCGCTTCACCTTCAAAGGTGTACTCAACCGAAATCAGTCCTGTGCCTCGTGCTTGACCATAGCTTACACTTAGGTTATCGCTGACATGGGTAAAGATGGAGATATCCACTTCGTCAAAATATCCATCCCGCGTGAAGAAGGCCTTAGTGCCTACCAACTCTTCTGCGACACCAGGCCATAAGACCAGCGTCCCCGTTATCCCTTCACGCTCCATGATGTCCTTAACATGTATGGCGGCCAATACATTCAATGGTGAGCCCGCGTTATGTCCTTCGCCATGACCGGGAGCACCCTCGACTATTGGTTCATGGTAGGCTACACCAGGCTTTTGAGATGCCTTAGGGATGCAATCCAGATCGCTCCCCAATGCAATGACGGGCTTACCGCTACCCCATCTCGCCATCCATGCCGTTGGCACTCCGGCGATCCCGTGCTCAATAGTAAATCCATGCTTCTCCAATAAACCTGTCAGGTACTTAGAGGTCTCATACTCTTGAAAACCCAGTTCTGCGAAGCTGAATACCTTATCCACCATCACCTGTGCCAGCTTGGCATCTTGCTGAATAGCTTGCTTCACTTCTGCCTTGAGGGCTTCTGTAGATTGAGCTTGGACTGCTATATTTGATAGGGCTATCAGTATTGTAACATTTAGCAACAGGGCTGTAAAAGATCTCATGATTCTTGTTTTATGATGGACTTAAGATAGAAAAAAGAAGCCTTTTGGGGAGATGTAGCTGCGGTATATACTGGCGATAAGTGAGCTAATGAATCGATCCTTGTATTCTTGATTCACATTTATATCGCTCAATCGCATTTAATAATTCTCGATTGATGCCAAAACTGCCAAACTCCTTTGCGATATGTATATTTCATTTCGACGGGCACAGTAGAACAAAAAGTATAGCTTGCATATACCTGTTCTCCAATAGCATAAAATGGTCCGCACTCCATTGTGATGTTTACACCCAAGTTAAGATCACTTTTCTTTGGTATCAGGCTTACACGCCATGATTAAGTTAGAATGTAGAATTCTAACACGAAAACTCTTTTTCTGGACTTTATTTGACATCTGTATTGCTTTACCTCGCTATTAATCAACTATTTTCTGCCTGCCATCAATTTCTCATTTTCGTTTATCCGACGAGGAAGATATCAGTCCTTTCTATTACTTGCTCACTGTACTTCATTTTGTAATCTGGTAATAGAAAGGAACTCTTGATCATTTCTTGACTCTTTGGCAACCATTTATCTAATCTTTTATAAACTGCCTCTATTTGCTTTCTATTTAGTTTTAAAACCTCTCCAAACCTATCAAAGTAAGATTTACTGAAGTTCTCTTTTTTCCCACCTAGCAGCAATGCAGTGTCTTCTTTATCTTTTGGCAAAATGAGTTTCACATTCAACAGATCATAGGCGGGTGATAATACCCATCCTATATCCGATAGGAACATCGAAAAATTCTTTAGATGCATGTCATTGTTGCCAATTATATAATTGAATACAGTTAGCTCAAAAAATCGCAACTTATCCAACAAGATATTCTCAGACAATTCTCCGATTTTCTTACCCAAACCCTCCATAGTGCCTTTATATTTATCCTCAAGCTCAAGTATCTGCAGGAAGTCGATCATATGCGCTTTTTCACCGTTTGGTTTTCGATCGATTCGTTTGGTGAGATAGCATAACTCCCCTGATCTGAGTCTGATCATGGTTGAAGGAACTACGTTGATCTGGAATTCCTCTGCCAACTTCAGAGATACATGCTCGTTCTCAGGCATTTCTGGGTAACTGTCATTTTGCGGTTTCAGGATATATTGGCCGTCCAGGGCATTCAGTATTGTCAGCCTGCTTTTATGAGTATCATTGATTTCATCCTTAAACCAACCCAATGATAATTTCGGCTGCACACCTGGCACTGTCACTGATTCTAATGCAGCCTCTTTGGCTAGCTGTGCCATCTCCGAATAATCGTAAGGCAAGGTGGGTGCATTCTCCTGATTGAAAAATGCCTTAGTGCAACTCCTGTGGTAATCTATTTCACCATGGGCTAATTCTCCGTAGCAATACAAGCACTTACCTCTCATCTATATCACCTAAAGGATGTACTGTTACAGCACCTATTGAATTCTGACAACAGGCCAGTAATAGACCCATCCGATCATTTTTATTGAGTCTCCAACCTTTAGAGGCGATGTTAAGTAGCCAACCCTCTGGTATCAATCCGTCAAAAAAAGAGAAGAGCCTTTTACTCTTGTAAACCCGGGATGAAACAGGCATCTCGAAAGTTATGAATAACTGAGGATAATTCTTGACATAACCCATATCATAGGCGAATTGATACTCCCCATTATCTCTCTCTGTTAGAACCCCTGCTCTTATATCATTATACTTTACCAAGCCTCTCCTCATGCTCTTTAATATTAATTGGCTGTAGTATGTGACCGAACATCAGGAGCACTTGATTTACCTTAGACATACTTAGGTTTCCTTTTCCTTGTTCAATCTTTCTGATGACGGTAAGGGCCACACCCGATTTTTCAGCTAATTCTACTTGTGTTAGATTTAGCTTTTTTCGTCTCATTTTTACAAAATTTGGCAAATCATGCATTGCTATATGTCTTTGCGTATAAAAAAGACCTAATCATTTTAGAATATATGCTTATACATATAAATATACAATAATTTTAAATACTATATGCTTATGCATATACTTTGAGTAAAATAAATCATATTATATGCATTTAAATATAGAGACTAATATCCCAATTCCTTTCCATCTACGCAGATAAGTAAGGGTAGTGATCAAGATTTTTCGATTGAGTAGACTCAACAACTCTGTTGCCCAATACCGAATTGATAGTTTTTGTTATTCTGGACTACTCTTTAGCCTCACTGGTTTCTATGGTGCCAAATTCTTTATTTAAGTTCCCTAGGATAACTCCAACAATAATATAGACTATTGAATATAGCATCTTGCCTGATAGAATAAACTCCATACCGCCTTCCTCTCCTTGCATCACAGCACCCAATGATTTTACTCCTTATAAAACCACAGATTCTGACCATCAAGCCACTTCATTTCGTCGTTGAGGTAGCGATGTCGATCGACACGGATATAATGTTCTGACAGATCCAGCTCATGAATCGGAATCATGGCCAATAGCCCATTCTGTTCACGTAAGGGGTGATAATAGAATCTGAAATTAACCTCTGTATAAATACTATCATCGATCGTGACTCGCCAGAGCTCCTTCATGCAATCCAGTAATTGCTCCGTATCGGACTCTGGATTATCGATTTGACCTGCACTAAAAGCACCTCGTGTTTTGAAGCCCGTAATATAGCCCGGCTCCACATCTGGGCAAAAATGGGCGAGCGACTCATCGTGCGACTTAGGTAAATATGGTGCGAATAATCGGATGTGATTATCACCGATCACCTGGGACTGTATACTACACCAACCCTTATCTACTTCTCCAGAAGCATTGTCCTCATAATATCCATACAGATACCAGTGGTCTTGGGAATAAGAAGAGGACATATACGCATCTCCCGTATATCTCAACGACATCATTATGATCGTGGCGATACCGATAGGAAGGATACCAATTGCTAGCTTTCGCCCTAACTTGTTGTCTATGAGATTATAGTATAGGGGGCGATAAACATTAGCAAAGGTGACAAAACCAAAAAAGCGATAGATCGGATAGTACAGCTTGCCCCAAGTCTTAAATCTCTTAAACCAACCAAAAGTGATGAAGTCTAACAGATAGATAAACCCCAAAGCAAAATATAGGATAAGCACGATATCATCTAAGTCAATCCCAGTATTGTCATTAAAAACATCCTGACCCATAGCCACCCTCGTAGTGAGTTGAAGCGCAATAGCCACCAGCAAAAAACTCCCCACTGACAGTATCGAGAACACCAACAAAAACATATAGGCAAACGAGATACTGCACAGCTTATCTAACTGCAAGACATATCCGTCAAAAGAGGGTATCTTCTTCTGGAGAAACCGATCAAAGGTTTTGGAAAACTTCAGTTTTTGCCACTCTATATCTCCCGAAACACTTCTCAAGCCTATCGTACTGATCCATAATCCTCGTAGAAATACATGAAACACCGTAGCCACAATAAGCGCATAATAGGCTGCACGAAATATATGATATGGCAGCTCTAATATACTTAAGCCAATACTCTGCCTTCCTAAATCAACAATATCATCATGGAGTGCATGGTAAGGCTCCAATCCTGCCAGCAATAGAAAAATCACAAAACCCGAAAGGATCAGCTCTAACTGCCAGCTTTCGATCTGAATCTTATCCAACCATGCCGATAGGTCTTGTTTATTTTGGTTTTCTGTATTGTGCACAGGGTCGATATTGTCGCCCTAATATAATCATTAGAATATTTAGCTTGATTTAAATATCCGTTCAAACTTTGCCTTAAACTACTGCGATCTTTTCTGCACATTAAAATGGACCAACTCCAAAACCAACTAATCAAAATCATGCTTATGGTATTGCGTCAAGCATATTCCATATTAGCCGACCGATGAGATCGGTTAATAGCGTATGGCGATGAACTCAGCCTTATCTAAAGCTGTATGCCCTAACACCGACCCCGCTATTCTCTCACCTGCCGAAGCTCGCTGTTCAAATTTTTGATAAACCCCGTTACAACCGATCTTTGCGCTTTTCTTTCTTACGCTGTTCCATTTGACCTTATCTGAACCTGAACTGAGATCAGCGGTAATTATGGCCACCTTTTCAAACTCTATAGGCAAGTCTTCTTCGTCAACAAAAATCCTCACTTCATCAGCGGCAATAGAAGGGTAAGTTTTGTTTTCTAAGGGAATAACTCGAGAATAAACGCAGCTCATTAATGATGCAGCAAGGATTAAAAAGAACGTCAATTTTTTCATAGTAAAGTGTTTTTCTTTTTAAAAAATTCATGAACTAACCTGTGATATCGTATAGCTATAAGAACTCTATTTGATGATTATTTTCTAAGTTATTAAACCCAAATAATCTGCGAGATGATTTATGATATCGTTAAGTATTGTGAGCCTCATTTAACAGGATCATAGCTAAATTCCATTGACAGTGGATCGAATATTATGTCGCAGCAAGATTAAGTGTGATAGCTTTCAAAACAAACTGCCGATCATTAGACTTAAGATATTGCAACAGTTCGTTTACTTTAAACCTCAATCTCTACGTTATGAAGTTCTACAGTCGCAAGCTCATTAAACCTGGTGACCTAAATGCTAATAATACGCTATTTGGTGGTGCACTACTGAGATGGATAGATGAAGAAGCGGGCATCTATGCAATGAGTAATTTAGATACTCAGAGAGTGGTGACAAAATATGTTTCTGAGATCGACTTCATCAGTTCTGCTAAGCAGGGAGAAGTCATCGAAATTGGATTGGAGCTACTATCTGTTGGGACTACGTCAATCACCTTTGCCTGTCTGGTGAGGAATATCTTTAGCAAGAAAGAGATCTTATCCATTGATAAGATCGTATTCGTCCAAGTTGACGAAGCAGAGAAGGCCATACCACATGGCAAAACATTTGAAGGAATATGTGCAGCATCCAATAGCTAGGAAACCGAAGTCCATGAGTGACATGGCCAATCATAAAAACGAATCATCATTTGTGTGAACTATGCCTTAATCTAACAACTCGTTCTGCTTAAGGTGCGTATCAAGAAAAGCCATGATCTTGCTCCACCCTTCTATCTGATTTTCAGTCTTTCGGAATCCATGTCCTTCATCTGGAAACAGGACATACTCTACTGGGACTCCATTAGCTTTCATGCCTTCAACCATCTCGTCGGACTCAACTTGTAAGACCCGTGGATCTTGAGCACCCTGAAGCACTATTACGGGATTTTTGACTTGATCGGCATGAAATAATGGGGAGATATTATAAAGTCGTGTTGAATCAGCAGTATTAGGATCGCCCATCTCTAAGTATAAAGCATCTTTAAAGGAACCCCACCAAGGTGGAATACTCTTTAAGGTCCGTAGCCAGTTAGTCACTCCAAATATATTAACCCCGACTTTAAATTCATCGGGAGCATGAGTCATCGCTCGCATCGTCATATATCCTCCATAGGAACCACCCAGGATACCAATCTTGTCAGGATCAACGAAGTCTAATTCCGCCAAGTAATTCTTACCCTCAATCACGTCCTTAAGGTCTACATCGCCATGCTGTTGGTCATCCATCTTATAGAAGGTCTTGCCGTATCCACTACTTCCTCTATTGTTTACTCTCAGTACTGCATAACCGTGGTTGACGAGATACTGATAAAGTGATGAGTAGTTAAGTCTGCTCTGGCCTCCAGGGCCACCATGAACCTGCACAATAGCTGGAACCTTGTTAGTAGCACTGGCATGATGCGGTCTATAGAGTATCGCAGGGATGTCCAGACCATCAAAAGACTTATATCTGACAGTTTCCCCTTTAACCAAGTCTGATCCGTTGATCTCACTATTAAGGGTATTAGTTAGTTGCTCTACATCGCCACTGTTAAAGTCATAAATATATAAATCGCTCGGCGCATTGGAGCCGCCCGCATACAGGGCCATTTTAGTTTCAGACTTAGAGATATTGATAGATGTAATCTCCTTATCTCCTAGGTCGGGTGGAGGCAAAAGTTTATCCTCTTCTTGATCCAATATCTCGACGACCGTCTTGCCATCATCATTGATGCCTGTGATCCGATATCTACCAGATTCAGAAAAATAGGTGTATACGATATCCCACGATTTCTCTAATACTTTGGACTTCTCTCCGGTGGTCATATTATAAGCAACGAGAATCTTAAACTCCCCACTCTCATCGCTGGTATAGTACATCGTATTATTATCGATACTGAAGTCGGCAACGCTATGTCCAGCTAAGCCCTCATTGATCTGTATCTCTTCGCCTGTCTGAGTGTTAAGCAAGTAGAGGTTGTTGTCATTAGTATTAACGGATTTAGTCAAGGCTAAATAATTCTTGTCTCTTGACATACCTCCGACATCTTTTCCTTCATCATTTTGATTGATCATCTTAGAACTGAAATCATCAATATTCATCTCATACATATCAAAAAATTGAGGATTGCGCTGATTAGTGAGATAGAAGAAACTTTTGTAATCTGCAGCCCATCCACCGAAGGATGCTTTGGCCCCAACAGCTGGAGTGAGATCCTGTGAGCTGCCATCGAGATCCCGCAAGAAGATATGATCTATTTCGTCTCCATTATTATCGCTCATATAAAGAAAACGATCATCATTAGGAAAGAAAGACACTGGTCTAATCGCTTTATCTTCAGAATTTGTAAGTTGGCTTATGTCTCCTGAGGCCAAGTCGACAGTATATGCATTGAGGATTCCCGATTTATTGCTACCGATTAACAGCTTAGATTCGTCGTGCGAAAATGAACTACCAAAGACAGTCTCGTTGTCCATAAACTGATCAATAGTGTACTGTAGAATCTCACGGGTAGGTTCTTGATCTGTTTTACAACTAGATGTGAGAATAGCGAAAATAATAAGTGAGAATAATAAGCGAATCATAACTACCAGGATGAATACTTGACCAATAAATAGCAAAAGATAAGAATATCGATCTGATCACATTAGCTTTAGCCGATTAATTAGATGAAACCACCAATTTAGCATCATCGATTATCAAAAGTCCACTAAAAACTGAGCGGCATCAGATCTATGGCAAGTTCTTGAAATATTTTAAGACAGTTTTCAATCGATTCTCCTACATTTAAGAGATCACTAACGTGTTAAACTTATCTGAGCATGGAGTTTAAAGAGATAGAATATAAGATCATCGATGACATAGCGATCATCACCTTTAACAGGCCCGAGGTCATGAATTGTGTAGGTCCAAATACACATGACGAGCTCATCAGAGCTTGGCGGGACTTTAAAACCAATGACAAACTAAAAGTCGCTATCATCACTGGTGCTGGAGATCGAGCATTTTGTAGTGGTGGAGATCTTAAAGCTGGCCTCAACGGGGAACTAGTCGATTATTCAGATGCTGAAAAAATAGAACATCGTCGAGGTAATGCTGACGGCATACTCGGTCCAACCCGCTGGACAGATATATACAAGCCAATAATTGCGGCTGTCAACGGTGTAGCCTATGCTGGAGGTCTAGAGTGGGCCTGCTATGCAGACATGCGTATAGCAGAGGAACATGCTTCATTTGGCGTCACATGCCGTAGATGGAACATAGGGCTGGCGGATGGTGGCACCCAGCGCTTACCACGAATCGTAGGCATGGGCAGAGCCATGGAACTCATCATAACTGGCAAGGTCATCGATGCCCACGAAGCTTATAGAATTGGATTAGCAAATGAAGTGGTTTCAAAAGGAACTTCATTAAATCGTGCTTTAGAGTTAGCAGAGTTTATCTGCACCCTACCCCAGCCTGCTATCCGCACTGATAAAGAAGCTGCGGTAAGGGGATTTGGCGAACCCCTTGATGAGGGACTAAGGATAGAGGCGGAGAAGTTTCTGGACTCCATACATCAACCTGAGACCATGGAGGGACTCAAACAATTTAATCATCGCCTACATCCGGATCGGCAAAATTATCAAGAGACAAAAACACCTGGTATCGTACGAGCAAAGAAGTAATATGAAAAGAGAACGACAGATAATTTATATCAATACTATTTTTTGAAGAGCTGTAAAGCAAAAAGAATATTGATCAGATCAAATTAATCCTCGTCTAGCGCTAATTCACAAAATCTGATGAACTTTACCTATTATGAAGCTCATCATAGAAGCAGGATCTACACGTAGCCAAAGCGCCCTCCTTGATAGGAGTGGTAAAATCGTAAAACGTGCTCAAACAGCAGGCATCAATCCGATAACTGATCCCAATTATAAAGTAGCATTACACGAGATCATAGGCCATTACTTGGATGATGACATACAATCCATCTTTCACTATGGTTCAGGATGCATCAATGACTCCATCAATAGCGGACTCAGGTACGAATATGCTAACAACTTCGGCATTTCGGAGTCTCAGATAGTTGTTAAAGATGATGTCATAGGGTCAGCAGTATCATGTTGTCAGGATGAGCCTGGAATTATTGTGATCTGTGGTACAGGGAGCATATCAAGTTATTATGATGGGCAACAGCTCATAGACAAGATTGCAAGCGGAGGATACTTGATCGGCGATGAAGGCAGTGGCTATGACCTCGGACGTCGTCTGATGAGACTTTATATACGTCAACGCTTGAGCTCATCAGAACAGACGCTGATTCAGAATGCTATCAATTTAACCCCTCAAGAGCTTATAACACATCTATACACGATCGGTAATGTCCGTAGGTATATGGCGCAGCAATGCGTACACGTCCAGAAAATGAATGAGGAGACAAGGCACGAAATCATGTCAGATAGTTTTGACAACATGTATCGCCATCTGATCAAACCACTGTATGAAAAACATCAAAAGCCTGTTCATTTTGTTGGTTCGGTAGGCTATCATTTTCAGGGTCATCTTAAAGAACTCTTGAAGAAAAACAATATACTCGCAGGGTCGTTTCAAGCGAGTGCTATCGAAGGGCTATTAAATTATCATAGCAATGGGTAAAGAGATTAAAAGAATTGCCGTATTCACTTCTGGAGGAGATGCTCCTGGTATGAATGCCGCTGTCAGGGCTGTCGTCAGAACAGCGGTATATTATGACCTACATGTCTACGGTATCCGTGGAGGATATGATGGCATGATTAAGGGTAAGATTAAAAGACTTGAGAAAGGCGATGTCGCCAATATCATCCAATATGGTGGAACATTCCTCAAGACGGCCAGATCTATGGAATTTAAGACTGAAGAAGGTAGAGCTCAAGCCTATGAATCTTTGATGGTCGAGGACATCGATGCTTGCGTAGCTATTGGAGGTGATGGAACCTATACTGGTGCCAAGATATTCACGGAGTCTTATGATATCCCATTTGTAGGATTGCCCGGTACAATAGACAACGATATTTATGGGACCGACTTTACAATCGGATATGATACTGCGATTAACACCGCTGTAGAGGCAATGGACAAGATCCGAGATACCGCGGATTCGCACAATAGACTATTCTTTGTAGAGGTGATGGGTAGACACGCAGGATATATAGCTCTCAATACCGGAATTGGTACCGGAGCTCGATATATATTTCTGCCTGAAGTTGACAATCCCCTAGATCACCTAGTGCAACTCTTAAAGAAGTCTGCTAAGCGTAATAAGTTGTTCAACTTAGTCGTTGTCGCAGAAGGCAATACAAACGGTGATGCCATGACTATCGCTGAGAAGATGAAAGAGCAATATGATATCGATTCTAAGGTTACCATTATAGGTCACCTTCAGCGTGGTGGATCGCCAACGGCGTTTGATCGAGTCTTGTCAAGTAGATTAGGCTATAGTGCCGTTAAAGCACTTATGGAAGGCAAGTCGAATGTCGCTCTCGGCCTTGTGGATAACAAGATAAGTTATACCTCATTTGAGGATGCCATTACTAAAAAGAAAACTATTGACGCTGATCTAATTGAGATGAGCGAGATCCTATCTCTCTAACTACTTAAAAAAAAGACCTCATGAACAACAGTCTTAAAACCAAATTGGAAGAAAGAAAGGCCGCATTTGCACTTAAAGCAGATGACAATAAGAAGCGTGCCTATCGTCAAGGAATCGAAGAGGTGAGAGTCAGCGGGATTACGACATCGGCTAAACAAGTTGGCGATGTTGCTCCCGACTTTAATCTATACAATGCGGAATCAAAGCTTGTATCCTTATCCGATATTCTTAAGGAAGGGCCCGTTATACTCAACTGGTATCGTGGAGGATGGTGTCCTTATTGTAACATGACCCTTCAGGCTTTGCAACAAGAGCTAGCTAACTATCAATCTCTGGGTGCCCAGCTGATTGCTATAACTCCTGAGTTGCCAGACAATTCCTTGACCACTAAAGAAAAGAATGAGTTGCAGTTTGAGGTCCTCAGTGATATTGGGAATAAGGTCGCTAAAGAATATGGCATTGTATTCAAGCTTAATGATGAGGTCGCAGGTATGTACAATAATGCCTTTGCACTTAATGATCACAATGGTGACTTGTCCAATGAGTTGCCTCTGGCGGCGACATACTTAATCGATAAAGCGGGAGTGATCCAGTATGCATTTTTGGATCATGACTATCGCAACAGACCCGAACCATCTGAAATCACCCAAATCTTAAGAACCCTCTGATATTTTTATCGGACTTAAACTCAAATGCTTGCTCACCGTAAATGAGAAGCGACTGCCTTTATCCTGTGAGGAGATGAGAGAGATCGTACCTTGATGATTGCCTATAATCTTATTACAAATAGCAAGGCCAATGCCCGTACCTTCATATTCCTCCTTGAGGTGTAGACGAGTGAATATTTCAAATATTTTTTTCTGATGTTCTTCAGGTATTCCTATACCATTATCTGAGACATTGAACTGCCAGTATTCATCCTGCTCCGATACATCAATCATCACTCTAGGCTTATCACTCTTATTGAACTTTATTCCGTTCAAGATGAGGTTATAGAATACTGTACCAATCTGCTCCTTGAGGCAAAGTATGGAGGGCAGTGGACCCATGATAACCTCAGCATTTCGCTCATCAATATATGCTTTGAGGTCTAAGATTTTTCCTTCGACTAACCTGTTCAAATCCACGGTTTCGAAGTGATCTATATCCTTGCTTATGAGAGAATAATTTAATAAACTCTTGATTAAAGATGACATTCTTAAAACACCTTCTTGAATAAAAGAAGTTACCTCTTTGATCTCTTTATCATCGATTTTGTCCGTTTTTATTTTTAACAGACCAGCAAATGCGCCTACGGTTCTCAGTGGCTCCTGAAGATCGTGTGAAGTGATATATGCGTACTGCGCTAATTCTTTGTTAGATCGGGTTAAGTCTTTGTTGGATTTATCAAGTTGGCTTAAGAGTTTCTGCATATTGACATCCCTTTCTTCCAGAGCTTTATTGTATTCCTGTAGTATCGCATTACGGCGACGAGTTGACCTGACATAAAACATGACAATCAAGTACATCAGTGCCAATGCGGCCAGGAAGGAAAGTACTTTAAATGTAGTAGTTTCAACTAATTTTGGTTTAACAACCATTTTGATAGACAGGTAATCATCTCGCCAGTTTCCATCGCTATCTGAAGTTTTGATATGAAAATTGTACTCTCCATGATCGAGGTTAGTAAAAGTTACTTTTTCATCCGTTGTATAGTTCCACTCGTCACTCTGAAATCCATCTAATCGATAGGCAAAAGTGTTAGATTGGGGGTGACTGTAATTGTTACTTGCGAACTTAAACTCAACAGAAATATCGTTAGGAGCTAATTCAATGTACTCTTCTTTAAGGGTACGATACTTCTTGACAATACCGTTAATATTGGTCGCAATGACTTCAGTCACATATACGACAGGCAAGGTAGTTTCCTGATTCCAATCGGATTCATTCACACTGAGGAATCCACCATTGCATCCAAAAAAGATTTGACTGTCTGGACCAAACATGTATGCATCAGATCGAATAGAACTCAATTGTATTCCATCTCGCTCCATGTACATCTTGGATAGACCAGTATTCAGATCACATCTCATAATACCTGAAGTAGAACTCATCCATAGAATACCTTGTGGAGATATAATTAGATTGTTTACAACGTTTTGGAGACCATTACCCTCGAAGTTTTCAAACTTTTGCTCAACCATATCATAGACGAACAATCCATTGACCGTCCCGAAATAGAGTTTTTTATCATATTCATCCATTGTTAGAATGTGATTAGAAGTGAAGGCCTCCAAATCCTTATTATCTCCCTTCATGTATGTAACTGTCTCGCTCAGATCTGCTCCTGCAGGTATACGCTTAAGCCCTGTGTAGGAAGTATACCATATGTTGTGCTCACTATCCTCAAATAACTTTGTGACCGACCCGTCGATTACTGTTCTTTCCCAACTGTGCGTTGACTCATCAATCAAGAACAAATCAGTTTCTGAGCCAGCCCACAAGCGCCCTTGGCTATCTTTCAATATAGACGTGACGAAAAACGCCGACTTCTTCTCTTCAGGCAATCCTGACTCACCCAATAAGTCAAACTCAATAATTGAGTTAGGATTGCTTAATGATATTGCAAAAACTCCCGTATTAGTACCTATATATACACGCTCGTCATCATGTCTATATAATGCAGAAACTCTTACATCATTGAACGTCTTGGCTAAGTCAGTAAAAACTACTTCTGACTTAGTATCTAAATCATAGGCCAGCAAGCCATGGTCGCTTGTGCCTAAGAGCAAGATTGACTCGCCTACCATGGTCATTACACTTACCCGATCGGAAGCCACATCATCATCATCCACTATATCAGTAAGCAATACAGGGGTAAACCTGTTGTTAAGTTTATTAAACTGGTTGATTCCTGAGGAGGAGCCTATCCAAATCAGCCCTTGCTTATCTATGAATAATGAAGTGATGTTGTTATCATTAAGACTAGTAGTAATCTGAGGTCTATGATAATAAGAGTAAAACTCTGGGGTATTCTTAGGTCCTGGCTTATTCCATTCTAAAGAGTCTATTTGGTCTTTAGGGAGTATGTTAAGACCATTATTAGTCGCAATCCACAAATTGCCATCATCATCATAGGATAAGTCTGTCAAATAGTCAAGAGTAAGACTGGCCTCTTTGGCCGTATAAAGTTCGAAATTTACGCTCCAATCTTGATTCTGTTGAGACAATGTGGCATCATCTGAGATGCTCATATAGCCTAGTCCTCTATTGTGTGTTGCCAACCAATAATGATCAGAGTCATGCTGCAAAATCTTCCAAATACTTACAGAATTGGGTGTCACTATCTTTCTAAATGACCCCTTACTATGATTGCCAGATGGATCAGGCAGATACAGATAGATCCCATTATCCCATGTTGAAATCCATATCCATCCTTTCTGATCTAAATATATGTCTAAGACTGCCCCTTCAATAACATTCTGTTGATGGCTATCTGAATCAAATCTATAAATACTGTCCTCCGCTGGAAATAGAACGTCCAAACCAGCCTCAGAGCCTATCCAGATCTCTTGAGGGCTAACCTCAGCTATGGATAGAATTTCATTATCAGAAAGTCGCGGAGACCCAACATCGCTAAACGTCCTGAACTCATTAGTGTAGTAGTTATATTGGGTGACACCACCAAATGTAGATCCTATCCATAATGTCGAGTCGCTACCATTAACTATTGTTCGGATTAAATCTGATTCAATACCGATCTCTCCCTTTCTAAAAATCCTAATACTGTTAGGTGAATCATATCTGCACAATCCATCATTAGTTGCAACCCATAATACGCCTAGATCATCCATCTCCATGTCATTAATGAAGTTGTTGGGCAGCAATCCTAGCTCGTCCATGTCCTGAAAGGTCAACTCAAAATCAAGTTGGCCTGATACAGATTCAGCAAGGATCCAACTGAGCAGTATGAGGAGGATAGACTTCAAATAAAAGTTGATTTTAAAAGGTTATCACACTAAATTCCACGTTGCTATATTTTGTTAGATACACCTATTCAAATTTTCCGCAACATAGGCTCTTAACGTCTACAAATAAATCAATTACGGCTTCGTCTTACTATAGACACTTTAAAAGTACTGCAACCATGACCATAATCTTGATAAATGTGATCTTTACTGCATGCGGAAGCTAAATTTCATGTTCTTTCTATTAATTTTTTCATGCTGTCTGATGCATGCTCAATCTTCAGAAAAGTCTGATACAACCAGCAGAAACATTATTTTTCCAGTGCTGTTCTTTCTCCCTGAGACAAGTTTAGGCCTCGGAGCCACATGGATACATACTACGCTCAATAAGGAACACTCACCTGGCACAAGACCCTCTCAAGTTCTGGTGAGTGCCGTTTATACCCTGCGGAATCAATGGCTGTTCTTCGTGCCATATGAATATTATGGGAACAACAATTCTTGGCGCATCAAAGGTGAACTCGGATATTATCGATTCTTCTACAACTTCTTTGGACTCGGCCCCAACTCTCAGCAAAGCGACTTAGAGACCTATAGCGTAAATTTTCCTCGAGTAGATTTTAACTATAGCTATCGACTGAAGGAGTCATTCTTCCTCGGTGGCGGATTTAATTTTGATCAGTTTGATATTACTGAAGTTCAATCCGAGGGCATACTTGAGAGAACCGAAATATTCGGAAACCAAGGTGGAACTAAGCTTAACTTATATGGTATTGCCATTATCGATACTCGAGACAATGTATATTCTACTTTCGATGGATTCTATGGAGAGTTAGTCTATCAACAGAGCTTGCCTGGTGCTTCTTCTTTTGATTACAGTAAGCTGTCTGTGGACCTGCGGTATTTTAAATCCCTCAAACAGCTTACTATAGGGAGCAACATACGATGGTTAGAGGCATCCAATGATGCTCCATTTTTTGATCTTCCATATGTCTCCTCACCACAGATAGGTCGAGGATTTGATGATCGCAGATTTATCAGCCATGGTTTGATCACGTCACAAGTCGAATTACGTTATGCATTTTCAGACAGATGGATCGGAGCTGCATTCATATCGTCATCGTGGCTGCGAGAAGCGCAGCAAAGCTATAGCGGAGATGCAAAGATTGCATACGGCGCAGGAATCCGATATGAAATAGATAAGGATCGACATACCCGGTTTAGATTGGATTGGGGATTTGGTGAGGGTCAGTCTAATATCTATCTGACCGTTAATGAAGCCTTTTAATGTATGCTGTAGATCATATATAGACTTTAGTCGATTATTATAAGATATGCCATGCCCATAAATACTTAATTTGTCGATTCATTAATTAATTGTTGCATACAGTCAATTGAGATATTCTATTATAATCCCAACACTTAATGAGGAACATAATCTAAAGGATTTAATTCCCAAGTTGATTTCTTGCTCTCAGCAGAAAAAGGTTGAAATAGTGATTGTCGATGCGGCATCTTCCACAGACATGATGCAGGCGCTTTGCAACGAGTTTGGAGTCATCTATCACAAATCGTCTTCGTCAGGTAGAAGCATACAGATGAATGAAGGAGCAGATAAAGCAACTGGAGATGTGCTCATCTTTATGCATGCGGACGTCCGTCCACCACTGCAGATATGTGAGTACATCGCCGAGTCGTTGAATCAAAATATACATGCAGGCTACTTCTCCTACCAATTTGACAGGAGTACAAGGCTACTCCGCTTCAATTCATTTTTGACAAAGTATAAAGGAGTCTTTTCAGGGGGAGGAGATCAGTGTTTGTTTATTAAATCAGACCTCTTCAAGTCTATTGGAGGATTCAATGATGACTATCCAATCATGGAGGATTTTGAGCTTTATGACAGATTGAAAAAGCAACGGGTTAATATGACCATCATAGATGAACCCCTTACCGTCTCCGCCCGAAAATATGACGACCGGTCATGGCTACGGGTTAACTTTGCCAACGTAGTGATTTATGCAGCATATCGCTTAGGATACAACCCCCATAAACTTCAGAGCTGGTACAAGGGTCTCCTAGGCTAATAAATGGTATATAAAAAAGCCGATGCAATCATTCAATCACATCGGCCAATTTATCTTGATATAAATGGATTACATATTAGCAATGATTGCATCACCGAACTCTGAACACTTCAATTTAGTGGCACCCTTCATCAATCGCTCGAAATCATAAGTTACGGTCTTCTGCTTAATAGCCCCCTTGATACCTTTTTCTATGAGTATACCTGCTTTCTTCCAACCCATATACTGTAGCATCATGACACCAGAGAGGATTACTGAACTCGGGTTCACCTTATCCTGACCAGCATATTTAGGTGCCGTACCATGAGTTGCCTCAAATACTGCAATACCGGTCTCATAGTTGATATTGGCTCCAGGAGCAATACCTATACCTCCTACCGCTGCAGCAAGTGCATCAGAGATATAATCACCATTGAGGTTTAGCGTGGCTATGACATCATACTCCGCTGGTCTCAACAAGATCTGCTGCAAGAATGCATCAGCGATCACATCCTTAACGATGATCTCACGACCCTTGTGATCGATTACCTGCCATGGGCCACCATCGAGATCCTTAGCGCCGAACTCTGACTTAGCCAAGTCATATCCCCACTCCTTGAATTTACCCTCGGTAAACTTCATGATGTTGCCCTTATGAACTAGTGTTATTGAGTCCTTTTTCTTGTCAATAGCATACTTAATAGCTGCCCTCACTAATCGCTCAGTACCTTCAAGAGATACAGGCTTAACGCCGAGAGATGCGGTCCCTGGAAATCTGATACCGGTAACACCCATTTCCTCGATGAGGAATTTCTTCATTTTATCATTTTCCTCAGTACCATGTAGATACTCGATACCAGCATAGATATCTTCAGTATTCTCTCTGAAGATGGTCATATCCACCAGATTAGGCTTCTTCACTGGTGATGGCACACCACGGTACCACTTCACTGGACGGACACAAGCATATAGATCTAAGATCTGTCTGATCGCAACATTGAGTGATCTAAACCCTCCACCTACTGGTGTTGTGAGTGGACCTTTGATCGCTACGAGGTGCTCCGCAATCGTATCAGTAGTCTCCTGAGGTAACCACTCCCCCTTCTTCGCATTTGCTTTCTCCCCTGCATAAACTTCTTTCCAATGGATCTTCTTAGCTCCGCCATATGCTTTTTCTACAGCTGCCTCGAGTACTTTCTGCGCAGCTGCCCATATATCTGGACCAATACCATCACCTTCAATAAAAGGGATGATTGGATTGTCAGGGACTTGCAATTTGCCGCGTCTCGAGAGGGTTATTTTAGCGCCACTCATAAATGTTGTGTTATTTATATAGTTAAAAGATAAATTATTGAGTTCTTACCTATGAGAATAGGTTGAGCATTTCGATTGTTCACTACTTGCCCAAAAACAGCCGCAAAAGTATAAAATGTAACGTTTATAAACCGATATGTATGCGCCAACATCTGTGCAAATGTTGTTCAATGGCTCAATCAAGGCATAACTCTACCATGTTTAAGGTACATTTGTGAATCGTAATAAATTCCATATAAAGCAGTGAACGAATATTTGGATCCATCTGGCGACGCTCTGACAAGTGATGATCAAAAGCTTGAAAAAGCACTACGTCCCAAGATGCTCGAAGACTTCAGTGGTCAACAAAAGATTACTGATAATCTCAGCATATTTATCAAGGCGGCTATTATGAGATCAGAGTCGCTGGATCACGTCTTACTTCATGGACCTCCCGGCCTGGGGAAAACCACCTTATCCCATATTATTGCCAATGAGATGGGCTCAGACCTCAAGCTCACTTCAGGACCTGTACTGGAGAAACCCGGGGATCTCGCAGGACTGCTCACAAACCTTCAAGACGGCGACGTACTATTTATTGATGAGATCCATCGACTCAATCATATTGTCGAGGAATACCTATACTCCGCCATGGAGGACTTTAGGATAGACATCATGATCGACTCAGGTCCTAATGCACGGAGTATACAGCTTAACATTGCGCCATTCACGCTCATAGGAGCCACTACGAGGATGGGCTTGCTGACACCACCGCTGCGAGCAAGATTTGGGATAACCTGCCACCTCGATTACTACAATGTTGCCACACTCACTAAAATCGTTAAGCGCAGCGCCAGTCTTATGAACATAGCCATCACAGATACTGGTGCTACTGAGATCGCTCGGCGCAGCCGAGGCACACCTCGTATAGCCAACTCTCTCTTGCGGCGGGTTCGCGACTTTGCACAAGTGAAAGGTGATGGTACAATAGATCTCGACATATCGAGAATAGCACTAGAGGCGCTAGATGTTGACGAGCTCGGTCTCGACGAGATGGACAATCGCATATTACATACGATGATCGACAAGTTTAAAGGCGGCCCCGTAGGTATAGGCACAATAGCTACAGCAGTCGGAGAAGAAGCTGGCACCATCGAAGAGGTCTATGAGCCGTTTTTAATTATGGAGGGCTTCATCCAACGTACACAGCGTGGGCGCATAGCTACAGATAAGGCCTATAGACATATCAATGTCGTACCGCCTAGAAGAGAGGGGACGCTGTTTTAGAAGGACGGCTGTATGCTTTTTGTCAACGACGTGATCTAAGGATAATTCTGGAGAGAGCCAATCTCACACCGTCATCGTCTGCTCTTCGACACTCTCGATACTTTATCTATTAAAATGGTTTTTAAGATCTTTCTGGACATCGAATCCGAAGAAATGACATATGGATATAATCGGTTCTCTTTAGTCATTATGAGTTCTCGATATTTGTCAAGATAAGACATAACAAGAATGCCAACTATATCATTGGCGAATAAAGCTCATCAAATCAATAATCGATCGATAACTCTGGTGAGCTAACTAATGAATCACTATCTTAACCTAAGAATCCAAGAAACTATCTATGCGAGGTATTATACTACTCATAATTGTCATATGCGCAGTAATGTGTGGATGGAGTCAATCGAGTCCATCAGGAATACAGCGCCCTGATGCACATGCAATAGCTATTGATCAAGCGCCAGAAATCGATGGCAACATCATGGATGATGCCATCTGGAGTAGTATAGAACCCATAAGCTCTCTCAAGCAGACTCAGCCACAATATGGCTCGGCCGTAAGTGAACGGACAGATATCCGAATCGCATATACCAGTACCACTCTATATGTCTCTGCGGTCTGCCACGATGGGCAGCCAGAGTCCTTAGTGGTTAATGACGCCCGTCGAGATGCTTCCCTGACTGGTACGGATGCGATTGTATTCATATTTGACACCTACAAGGATGGACAAAATGGATTTGTATTTGGCACCAACTCAATCGGCATAGAATATGATGCTCAGATCGATAATGAGGGCGTCGGAAACTTCAATAATAATAGACAACAAGGAGGTACCATTGGAGGAGTAAATCTCAACTGGGATGCGGCATGGACGGTAGCCACACAAGTAGGGGATTATGGCTGGAGTGCAGAGTTCGCCATCCCGCTGAAGACGCTTAGATTTTCTTCGGGAGAGCAGTCTTGGGGCATGAATGTCCAGCGCAACATATCCAAGAATAACGAGATCGCATTTTGGTCTCTGATGCCGCTTAACTTTGACCTGAATAGAGTATCACTCGCAGGCGCTCTGCACGGTCTTGATCTGAAGAGCCAAGGCAATCTAAAAGCGATACCTTATGTGCTAGCCCAATCGGCCAGAGACTTCAATACCTCGGACGAGTATCAATCGAGGGTTGACGCCGGTCTGGATATTAAGTATAGCGTTACTCCAGCTCTAACTTTGGACTTGACTTACAATACAGACTTTGCACAGGTCGAGGTCGATGATCAACAGATCAACTTGGACCGTTTTAATCTTTTCTTTCCTGAGAAGCGGCCCTTCTTTTTAGAGAATGCGGGGCAGTTTTCTGTGGGAAGTCCAGGAGAGGTGGATTTATTTTTCAGTCGTCGCATCGGGCTGTCAGATGATGGCTCTCCGGTTCCTATTATTGGAGGGGCACGCCTATCTGGCAAACTCAACCAAACCAATGTGGGATTCTTAACGATGTTTACTGAAGAGGTTACCGAGCGATCTATAAATGCTAACAACTTCACCATAGGGCGTGTCAACCACGAGTTTCAAAATACTCGATCATCACTCGGTGCGGCATTTATTAGCCGTAATAGTGTGAATAGTAGTGAGGGATTTGGTACGCCAGGATATAACCATACCTATGCGATAGACGGAAAGCTGGGGTTTGGTAAGAAGGCCGATATTTCTGGTTTTGCTTCTACCACTCGCACAGATGGTGTAACTGATGGTAATCACGCCTTTCAACTGGTCGGACGTTACAATTGGAATGGTTGGTTACTCAATCTAGGATATACTGAAGTGAGTGAAACCTTTAATCCTGAAGTAGGATTCTTGGGACGGTCTGCATTCCGTAAGGCTGAAGGCCTCATCTTCTATAACAAGCGGTTTGATGATGATTCTATCTGGCTGGAGTGGCGACCTCATGTGAGCTATCGGGGTTATTGGAACTTCCAAGGTTTTCAAGAGACAGGCTTCCTACATGTGGACAATCACTGGGTATTTCGCAATCTATTCGAGTTTCACACGGGTATTAATTTTACTCGTGAGGGCGTCTCTGAGGCCTTTGAAATCAGCGGCACAAGAGTAGACCCAGGCACATATGATCACCAGGAGGCACAGATCGTATTCATCACTAACCCTAATAAAGCTGTTTCTTTTTCGACTCGCCATGTTATTGGCGGATTCTTTGGAGGACGACGTTCAGCTCACAGCGGCACGATTAATGGGCGGATAGGAGATCAGTTTAATAGTGAGCTCAATTTTAGCTTTAATGACCTTAGTCTTCCCAATGGAGATTTCATAGCCGATGTCTATAGCTTGAGGCTATCCTACTCCTTTACGCCGAGATTATTCGTTCAAAGCCTCATACAGTATAATGGCGCTGCGGAGCTGTGGTCAACTAATGCTCGAGTAGGCTGGCTTCAGGCCGCCAATACTGGACTGTTTATCGTATATAATGAGACCTCTCTTGACGGTCTACAACAGAATCGGAGTATCACTATGAAGTATTCTTACCTCTTTGATGTATTGAGGTGAGCGATTTAAGCATTGTCTGATTTACGCCTGTGCTGTCGGCGTAAAGTTCAGCGGAATATTAGGTTCTTGCTTCTTCTCTTTTACTGGGCCGTGAAGTTTCTCATATTTCTGAAGATTGTCGTGTAGTGCTTTGAGAAATCTTTTAGCATGCTCAGGGGTCATAATGACTCTACTCTTGACTTTAGCCTTAGGGACATTAGGAAGCAATCTGACAAAGTCCAATACAAACTCTGAGTGCGAATGCGATATGATCGCAAGGTTAGAATATACCCCTTCTGACATCTCCTCAGTCAACTCAATATTTAACTGATTCTGCTTTTTATTTTTTTCTTGTCCCATTGTATCTGTTTCTGTTATCAAAAGAACCGAAATAATCTGAATGATGTTGTGATTGATTAAATATTAAAATATTTTATCAAGTATAAACTACCAATATTATTTATTTCTACCTTAGCGTCACTTAAGATGAGAACCGATGAACGTAGAACCTAATAAGGAGTATTCTAGTGCCACACCTATGTACTCCACAATCAATCAAGACACTTTTCTGTCACTTTTCGTGATAATCTTCGCCTTAATTGGGCTTTTGTACTGCATGCTGATCACTTAGCTCCGTATTCTTTATAACTTGTAGATAAGAACCATAAATTATATGGGTCTGATATCTAATAGAGATGTTCGATAGATTAAAAGGAATATTGGAATACTGTGGATTTGGCGTATGTCAATATCTAGGTGATAAGATGGGTTTAAAGAGCTCATTGGTTCGGTTGCATTTCATCTATCTTACATTCATCGCATTGGGATCCCCGCTATTTGTATACTTGATTATCGCCTTCTGGCTCAATATCAAAAAGTACATCCGTCGTGGTGTTAGTGTGTTGGCTGATTAGGTTAGATTTCTTTTCCATTCTCCAACTAAAAACCGTCGATCATTTGGGCATGGCCTGTCGCTTTCAAGTGGGTATTGGGAGCCGCCGTGTGCAGCGGTCATTTCGAAATAAGGAACGATTGAGATGATCAACTGATCTTGAAGAGTCGAGTGCATGACCCGATTGATACCATAGAATCGAGTACGACAGTGCTCGAAAGTCGGGAACGGCGGAAACCAGTGGGCTTGCCTAATTAAAAAGAGGCAACAGCGTAGGCTGGAGGACGAGCGCTATCTATAAGGTGGTGACGAATGCATGCCGGGTGAGGCAATTCCCGAAGGCACAGGTATCACCCCTTGAGATCCACTTAATAACTGAATGCGTACTTAACAAGGTTAGCGCCTAACTGAAGAGCTCTGAGTCTCTTAGAAGGACTATCGTTATGTACTTCTTGATCCTCCCAGCCATCTCCAACATCTGATTCATAGGTATAGAAACAGACTACCCTACCCTCCCACACTAATCCAAAACCTTGGGCGGATTGCTTATCGTGTTCGTGGATCTTAGGGGGCCCATTCTTAAAAATATACTTGCTCGTATAGACCTCATGATCGAATGGAAGCTCTACAAAATCTAACTCGGGAAAGACTTTTTTCATCGCTGGTCGCACATATGGATCCATGCCATAGTTGTCATCAATATGTAGAAAGCCACCAGCGATCAGGTAATTGCGCAAATTCTCCGCATCTAAATCAGTGAACACCACATTACCATGTCCCGTCATGTGAACCCATGGATAGTTAAAGAGCTCTGGCGACCCAACTTCAACAGTAGCATAACTAAGTTTGAAATTTGTATTTAATTCCTCATTACAGAAAGCCGCTAAGTTCTTCAATGCGGTAGGATTAGAATACCAGTCTCCCCCTCCACTATACTTTAGTAGTGCAAGCTGCAATTCATCAGCATCCCGATGTCCCGTTAATAGAAGACTTATCAATAGTAAAGTCGTTACCAGTATTCTCATGTATTATCAATGTTAGAATAATCCATTTTATTGTTCATAATCGTCAAGGCGAATAATCCTGCGGTCTCCGTTCTCAATCGAGACGTTCCTAAATTCACAGGCTTGCAACCTGCAGCCAGAGCCTGTTGCACTTCGTTATCAGTGAAATCTCCCTCAGGTCCGATCAGAATGGTCACCACCTGATTAACACTGAGTTCAAACAAGTCCTCATGACCCGGTGCATAATGCGCAATGGCACATGTAGGCCCATCAACATCCTTGAGGTATTGCTCCAATTTGATGGGCCCAACTATACGAGGCAACCAAAGTCTCTTAGATTGCTTCATTGCACTTAATGCAATCTTGCTCAGACGATTTATGTTGACCTTCGATCGCTCAGACCTCTTACAGTTCAGGAGGGTGATCTCACGGACTCCTATTTCCACTGCCTTTTCGATGAGCCACTCCATCCTCGTGCTATTCTTTAAGAGTCCCACAGCAATTGCGGGCTTAGCTCTATCGCCTCTGGATTCTTCGACAAGTTCGATATCTCTTAGTGAGACTTTGCTCTTCTTTATATCAGCTATCACACCAGTAAATCGCTTACCTGCACCATCAAGTACATTGAGCTGATCACCTACTGACTTTCTCAAGACCTTGGCACAGTGGATGGCTTCCTGATCGTTGAGTACGATCTGGTCATCACTTATTTCATAACTGTAGAATAGCTGCACGTGCTGATTAATTGGAACCAACTGCAAGTTTAAGGAGTTTAAATTACCTTTGGCGACTTTTATAGGCGTGCTATTTACTCAAGGAGAATTGTTCTATGATAGCACAGCACTTATAGCATATCAAGCACGATTAGCATGGGTACATTGATCACATTGGGTCAGTTTTTTTTAAGTCTTTCAATATTGGTCATATTGCATGAGTGTGGACACTTTTTTCCTGCAAAGTGGTTTAAAACCAAGGTAGAAAAGTTCTACTTGTTCTTCGATCCCGGCTTTTCACTATTCAAATACAAAAAAGGCGAAACAGAATATGGCATCGGATGGCTACCATTTGGCGGTTATGTCAAGATCGCCGGCATGATCGATGAGAGCTTTGATAAAGAGCAGATGGCTGGTCCTGTTCAGGACTGGGAGTTTAGAGCCAAGCCCGCCTGGCAAAGGCTCATTATCATGTTGGGAGGCGTCACAGTCAATTTTATTCTCGGCATATTGATATTCACATGCATGTTCCTGAAGTGGGGCGACATTTATCTGCCCAATGAAAATGCTACTTATGGTATCGCAGTAGAGGAGTTAGGTCATAATTTAGGCTTACAAGATGGAGACAAACTTATCTCCGTCGGAGATACAAAGATCGACAAGTTATATCCTAATGACTTGTCTCGAGAGATTGTAATCAATGAGGCTCGAACTATACAAGTGGAACGGTCAGGATCAATCATGACTTTAAATATAGATGATGAAACTGCTCAATCTCTAGCTACATACGAAAACAAGGATAAACTGGTATATACACCTCGGATGCCTGTTGTTATTGCACGTCTTGCAGAAGATATGCCAGCTGCTCAAGCTGGATTACAAGTCGAAGATCAGATACTCAGTATCAATGGACAGAGTGTGTTCTTCTATGATCAATTCAACCGTGTCGCTGCGGACTTAGCAGACAAGCAGGCAGACATCACCTATCTCAGAGGCCAAGACACTTCATCCCTCCAACTGAGCTTCACTGAGAATGGCAAATTGGGCTTTAATCCATATAGCTGGGGAAGATTCTTTGATGCCGAGAGGACTGAATATGGATTCAACGATGCTCTCGTGGCTGGATGGGATCGTAGTTTCGGATTTTTGGGCAATCAACTGAAAGCCTTTGGTCAGATGTTTAGAGGAAAGCTAAAAGTGAGTGAATCTGTTGGTGGACCAGTGGCAATCGCCGGAATGTTCGGCCCAACTTGGGATTGGCGACAATTCTGGAATCTGACCGCATCACTATCGATCATACTTGCATTTATGAACCTACTCCCTATCCCAGGATTAGATGGTGGCCATGTTATATTCTTATTGTGGGAAATCATCACTGGACGTAAGGCGAGCGACAGAGTCGTCGAGTATGCTACATTAGTCGGATTCATCTTATTGATCAGTCTGATGGTCTTTATATTCTGGATAGATTTATCAAGGCTATTTTAAACATAGTGGCATGAATTACTTTGAGCTATATGACATATCAGAATCTTTTGAGATTGATCAGGCAATGCTCAAGAGGAAATACTTAGAACTCAGTAAAAAATACCATCCCGACTTTCATACGCTCAATAATGAGGGAGATCAGGAGGATGCACTCAAGATGTCTGTTCTCAATAATGAAGCTTACAAGACACTCAAGAATAAAGAATTGCTCACCGCTTACATCTTAGAGATCAATGGAGTCGAATTAAGTAATAATGATTCAATCCCTCAAGATTTCTTAATGGAGATGATGGACATCAATGAGCGATTGATGGACGTCCAGATGGAACCCAATCCAGAGGAAGTAGCTGCTATAAAAGAGGAAATCAATCAAATCAATAAATCTTTACTTCAAGTTAAAATTCAGCTCGAACAGGATTATATTGTTAATAAAGACAAAAAATTAACACTTGCTGGTATCAAATCAGTTTTTCTCAAGTCTAAATACCTGAATAGACTAAACAACCAGTTGACCAGTCTGTAACAAACTTTTACAGCAAGTTCAATTTATTCTAAGCAACAATATCTAACATGAGCATACCTAATTTAGGGGGAGAGAAGTGGGCCCTGGTCACTTTTAAGAGGGAAACTAAGTCTAAAAATTACTTCATCTCTAATCTCGGCAGGGCGAAGTCGGTCGACAAAGTCAGTGGCGAAGAGAAACTAATGAAAACACATCCAGATCACCGAGGGTTCTTCAGAGCAAGTATAAAGGTAGTCGGCAATCTGAATCAAGCTCTATATGTACATAAGGAAGTAGCTCGGCACTTCTGCCTACCGGATACCGACGAACATATCCATGTCATTCACAAGGATCTTAATCGCAAGAACAATCACGAGAGTAATATCATATGGGTCACAGATCTAGAATGGAAAGCCTACATCAAGGAACGTGCAAAGAAATTCGGATTCAAAAAATCCAACAAAGGAGGTTATTACAAACTCACGGCTGCCCAAGTAGCCATCATCAAGAAGCAATTGCTCAATGGAAAGACTCGACGCAAGATGATTGCCAAGAGATTTGGCGTATCAACGACACAACTCAAGCGTATCGAGCGAGGTGAAAACTGGAAACACGTAGAGCCCGCTAAGTAGCAAGCACTAAGCTACTGTCGATTATACTTACCATAAAACCAGAGCTTCGGACTCTTAGAGGTGTCATCATTACCGTAGTACCCATATCCTATGATCTCATACGACTGAGCTGTCACGGTCTCATAGAAGTACTCTACCTTAAGAGGTGACTGCTGACTGCTCTGCCAGATGATCGTCTCATCATTCGGCGTGCTTCCCTCGTGAATGACGACATCGTTCGGCTTGTGGACCACGCACCACATTTCTCCATTTTGGACCTTATTGACGCCAACACTTTCTTCTGTATTGCCACTATCTGGATAATAGTCTGTAATGGCTACTCTCTGATAATATGGACTCTCAGAGATATAGGTCTGAGTGACATGTATGGTATTGACCGTCTTGGCCTGATCGATATACTTCTGCATAACCTCAACGTCTTGCATATTTGTTGGACGCTTGCCGGGACGTTGGTCTTCCTTGACTAAAAATGTGCCTTTCCAAGTACCATCTAATGGCTTGAACACATCGGCATATTGTTTATCGGCATCTACCACGACAGGAATGTCGACGATATTATTGATTTCATCCTGAGCCTTACAGGATATGGCGAGGATAAGAAAACTGAAAAAAGCAAACTTGTACATGTGCTTAGTCTATTTGGAAATACCCCAAAAATACGTTGAAAAGATAATTAGTATTTCGACACGATGAACTCGCAGCAATTTTAATTAGGATAATAGGTCGAGCAATCCTTGATCCAATGATCTAAAGATTGATTTTCATGGATAAGTCGCTCTTCATCCCAATCTAATTCAGATTTTAAAACCGACATAACGTCGCTGCGAATCGCAGCTATGCTCACCATATCAAAAAAGATCTTTCCCGTCCTCCTGACAAATAAGTCTGCTGCCGTATTGACTAATTCATGATGAACTCCATAATAGGCTTCCGAGCAAGCGATAGCAATATTAGGAAGTAGATCGGCATATTGATCCATGCCTCGGAGGATACTATCCGCTTGAGTACCATATGTGGTACCCAGATACCACCCATAATATTCTGGCAGACCTAAAGCGATAACTTGAGTCTTGAGTTGAGCGAAGTATTGCTCCGTTTCGGCACTATCCCTAAGTTTGTTCTTAGTGAGTGGTATGGTAGCCGTGGTGCAATCTTGGATAGATTGAATTGTATTTCCATCTAGTCGTTTGGTAACGATGTCCACTATACGCTCTGCCATCTTACGATATCCCGTAAGCTTTCCCCCAGCTATTGAGATGAGTCCTGTCTTGGATTGGAATATTTCATCTTTACGAGATAGCTCCGATGGGGATTTACCATCCTGATGAATCAATGGCCGCAATCCGGCCCAGTTTGATTCTATGTCCTTAGGAGTAAGATTGACATCAGGAAAAGTCGAATTGATCGCATCCAACAAATAATTCAAATCATCCTGAGTACAAATGACCCGATCTAAATCACCTTGATATGTCGTGTCAGTAGTACCGAAATATGTGGTGCGCCCACGTGGTATGGCAAATACCATCCTACCATCTGGCACATCAAAATATACGGTTTGCTTTAAGGGAAACTTCTCGTAAGGCACTACGAGATGAATGCCTTTGGTCAGATGCAGTTTCCCTCCAGTCAATGGCCCATCCTTCTTGCGGAGGCCATCCACCCAAGGACCAGTAGCAGACACGATGGTCTTAGCCTTAATCGTCAGTGGTTTCTGAGTTAAGGAATCAACACAATTGACGCCAATTATTTGATCTTTGTCATCATAGAGGAAGTCAACAGCTTCGCAGTAGTTAGTTACTGTAGCATCATATTGAGCTGCTGTTTTAATGAGCTCAATGGTCAGCCTTGCATCGTCCGTTCTGTATTCTGCATAATAGCCTGCACCTTTTAAGTTCTTTGCACCCAAGAGAGGTTCGTGTGCTAACGCTTCATTCTTATTAAGCATCTTACGCCTATCATCTCCTTTGACATTGGCCAGGAGATCATAGACCTTTAGGCCAAATGAAGTGCTCCAATATCCATAATTACCACCTTCGATAAGAGGCATCAACATTTTCTCTGGCAGTACCAAGTGAGGGGCCAGTCGATGCAATATAGCTCTCTCTGTACCAGTCTCTCTGACGAGTTGTACATCCAATTGCTTCAAGTATCTTAACCCGCCATGAATGAGCTTGGTCGATTTGCTACTTGTCCCAGAAGCAAAATCACGCTTTTCAATAAGAGCTGTCTTGATTCCTCTTGATGCTGCATCCAATGCAATACCACTGCCTGTAGCACCACCCCCAATGATGAGCAATTCAAATTCTATCGTATTTAATTTGTCTATTGTTTCACGACGTGTAATCTTAGCTGTCGGGGTTTCTATCATTAGTATAGCATGATTTAGAATATAATTGCTCTCTTCTATTAAGAAACAAGCGATTTGTAGCCAGAATAAATACAAAAATGAGATTTACTCTCATCTATATTAATCAATCACCTGACATTAATACAATATCGTGATCTCCAGCAGATGCAATATCGTGAATCTCAGTATTATATCATACTAAGCATTCTTGGATGGTTGAGACTTTGTCGTCGTGCATATTAAATCTACTAGGATTGGTATTTCATTTAACCCTGCAAACTGATTACTCATGGACCCTTATCCTCTGAACAGATGCTTACGCCTAACTACTCAGTGAGCGCTATAGTAGGTTCTGAATTGGATGAATTCAGCAGACGTTTATTCCAATATTAAAAGCAAGCAACTCGTCTCTATGAAAGAAATAAAAAAGCACCTGCATCAAAAATTCTTATCATTTTTATGACAAATAATGTGAGCGCTTACATTATTGCTCTTAATTTTTGTTTCATCTTAATATAATCTGGATGTCAGACCAAGCTATAGTAGGCAATAAGATTACCATTGATTTTTCACCCATAATCATTGGCACGATGAGATTAGGGGAATGGGGCAGCAATAAATCTACCCAAGAATTGGAAAATTTCATTGATGCTTGTATCGATATGGGCTTCAATGACTTTGATCATGCTGATATATATGGCCATTACACTGAGGAAGGTCGCTTTGGGCAAGTGATGAAACGAAGGCCAGACTTGAAATCAAAAGTACAAGTCACTACGAAATACGGCATCCGACTAATCACTCCTAATCGGTCATCTCATCAGATTAAATCTTACGATTCAACGGTCAATCACCTGATCTGGTCAACCGAAAACTCGCTGAAAGAATTAGGTTTAGGCTGCATTGATGTGATGCTCATACATCGTCCAGATTATTTGCTGCATCCCAGTGATATAGCTGAGGCTGTTGAAAAACTGAAAAAACAAGGCAAAATCAAAGCCTTTGGGGTTTCTAATTTTACTCCTTCTCAATTTGACTTGCTCAATAGCTTCACCCCATTGGTCACTAATCAGCTTGAGATATCCTTATTACATCGCAATGCATTTGAGGATGGATCATTAGATCAATGCCTCAAACTTGGCATCAGGCCTACCGCCTGGTCACCATATGGTGGCGGTGCCATATTTGGTCAAAGCACTGAACCTCAGATCGTCAAATTAAAAGAAGTCCTCACAGAAGTAAGTGGGGGATATAATGCGACAATAGATCAGGTCTTATTGGCATTCTTACTGAAGCACCCTGCCCAGATCATACCAATATTGGGCAGTACTAAAATATCTCGGATTCAATCCGCTAGAGACGCATTAAACATCGAGCTGACGCATGAAGATTGGTATCGATTATGGGAAGCCGCAATAGGGCATGAGGTAGCTTAACAACTAATAAACACAAGAACGAAGAAAAAGAATAAGGGAATGGCAAAATCTAATTTATTAATCAGATCGCCACACTTAGCAGGAGCAGAGGTATCTTGGTTTGCACCACTCTGCAATGGGGATGATGAGTTCTTAGGACATCATGATATAAGGTACAAGAGCGACTGGTCAAATACGTCAAATGTCCTATTAACAGCTGATAGGCTAGGGTATAGAAATATTCTTTGCCCCTCGTCATATCAAGTGGGGCAAGATACCTTGACTTTTGCCTCGGCCATAGCTCCACTAACTTCTCAAATTAATTTGCTCACAGCAATACGATGTGGCGAAGTTCATCCTCCGATGTTGGGGAGGACAATAGCTACTTTGGATCACATCTTAAAGGGTCGCCTGACGATTAATATCATCTCATCCGATCTACCAGGCACCAAGTTAGAATCAGCTGCGAGATATCAGCGTTCGAGAGAAGTAATAGAAATATTAAAGCAAGGCTGGACTCAGGATCATATTGATTTCAAAGGAGAGTTTTACCATATCCAATTGAATTCAACAGATCCTGTTAAGCCGTATCAACAAAATGGTGGGCCGCTCTTGTACTTTGGTGGTTATTCCTCTTCTGCTGTTGACTTATGTGCTGAGCACTGTGACGTGTATCTAATGTGGCCTGAGACAGAAGAAAGGTTGCAAGAACTCATGCAAAATATGAGCGATAAAGCTGCCCGATATGGTAGAAAGGTAGATTTTGGCTTAAGGATACATGTGATCGTTAGAGAAACTGAAGAAGAAGCACGGGCAGCGGCATCAGAGCTGATGAAATACATCGAACTTGACGAAGCCAAAGGAACCGAAATTAGAGAGCGAGCACTAGATGCGAAATCATACGGTGTAGCGAGACAGGCAGAAATGCGCGCATTAGCACAAGATGATGGATTTGCTGAGCCCAATCTTTGGACTGGCATAGGTCGTGCACGATCTGGGTGTGGTGGAGCCATTGTAGGTAATCCGGATCAAGTATTAGCTAAGATCCAGCGATATATGGACCTCGGTATCAGGGCATTCATCTTTTCGGGATATCCTCATGCCAGCGAGTGCAAGCTCTTCGCAAACTATGTATTGCCAAAGATTAAGACATTCTCTATGCCTGTGGCTCAAGGTAGGATACCTCTGATAGCTCCTCAGACTCCTTTAGCTGCTGGGGCACGAACTTAACACACGTTGATTATGCTGGATTTAGATTTAGGAATTGTCATCTTTTACTTTACTATAATTTTCATAGTAGCCCTAGCGGGCAGAGTAAAGAAAGAGGCGACAGTAGAAGAATACTTCTTAAGCTCCAGAAATCTCAGATGGCCCTCAATAGCTCTCTCTAGCATAGCCACTAATATTAACGGATATCAGTTCTTAGGAATGATGGGGTCAGCGTACTTGTATGGTTTGGCTCAAGCAAGTTTAGAGATTAATGCTGTACAGGGTATCTTGATGGCGGCATTTATATTCGTCCCGCTTTTTCTGAAGGAACGAGTGATCACTATTACGCAATATATCCAGAAGCGCCTAGGAAAGACGGTAGGCTTGTGCTATAGCCTGGCCAACCTGTTGATGTTCTCCACGATCACCTTAGGAGCAGCTTTATTCTGGGGGGCATATGCTGCCGATTTAGTATTCGCAGAGAGTCTATCCTTCATCAGTGAGGATCGCATCACTCGGATAGCCGTGATCGTGATCGGCTTAGGAGTATTCTCGGCGATATATACCTACTTGGGAGGGCTTAATGCAGTGGTTAAAACGGACATTATACAGTTCAGCATATTATTGATAGGTGGATTTGTAGTTCTGTTTACAGCTCTTCATCATCTGGGTGGCTGGAGCGAACTGTATGCTAAGACTCCTGAGCACATGCATCTATATCTACCTGCAGATCACGAACAGCTTCCCTGGATACATATGTTTGGTCTGTTCCTCCTTAATATCAATTACTGGTGTGCCAACCAAACCATTATGCAGCGTTCGTTGGCCGCTAAAAGCTTACGTCATGCTCAAATCGGACTAATGGTGGGTGGTGTCATGAAATATGTCATGGCTGTGCTAATCGTGATTCCAGGTATCGCACTATATGGCATATTAGGTTCAGATGGATTAGTAGAGCCAGATATGGCCTTCCCATACTTAGTAAAGAACTATCTGCCCATAGGTGTTAAAGGAATAATTTTGTGTGCCCTATTTGCATCTCTTATGAGTACGGTGGATTCTACGTTTAATTCGTTAGCAACTCTGTTTTCAATAGACATCTACAAAGGTTATATCAATAAAGAAGCCACTGATTCGCAAGTAATTAATGCTGGCAAAAATACTATCCTTCTATCTCTCGTAACTGGTGTAACTATAGGCCTAATATTAATATATGTCAAGTTCGAAAACCCACAAGCCGCCTTTACCCATACGCTCAATGAGCTACGTTATTATATCAATTGTGGTATAGTCGTATTAATCTGTACGGCAGCTTTTATGGCAATCCCTAATCGTAAAGCCACTCTCATAGGTTTCCTAAGTACGATACCGCTGCACTTGATCATCATACAGATATTTCCCGACATGAACTATTTCGTTAGGGCGATGTGGGTGATCATGATCGCTTTAGCATTCGTTATAGCAGTTAGTTCTAAAGACGGTTTCATCAACCGGAAGGAGCTCATACAATATCACTCTCGGGCTATTGCAAGGATTGGAGGAGTTATGGCGCTATCCCTGATCCTTATCCATATAATCTTTCAGTAGAGAGCTATACTGGTGGGAAGTAAGCGTATATCTCGCTTAATAGCTCTTGGACAGGATGGTTTGTCACTTCTCGCCTTCGCCAAGATCGAGTACATACCACTCTATTTCTTCGGTATTTAGATTCTGTCTCCTGCCAATCTTCTGAGGTGCATAATGCGTAGATAAGTAATCCAGAATCTTGGGTTCATAGATACCCAAATCTGCCAGACCTTGCGACTTTTGCATCCATCGGATCATGTCTTGCCATCCCTGCCTCGTCGCCCTGTTCTGAGTGATGAGTTGGGCAGAATGACATGACGTGCAATTCTGGATTACCACCTCCAGGTTGATATCGTCTATTAGCCCCGTCCTAACATGTATACCGTCCTCTATAAAGTCCCAATTGTTAGCTCTCTCGACACTGCGAATCCTCTTTCTTTCCTCAGTCATCGCAATGAGCTGATCCTCAGAATAGGTCGGTTTAACGAATAGGGTCTTGATGCTAGATTCACTCATCGCCATGATAAATATGAATAGACATAACACGACGAACAGTTTTATTAACATCAATACCGTATCACCTTGGTTGTCTCTATGCTTCTGCGGCCCTACACTCATTACATAACCTTTACTGCTATTCTGTGGCAAGCATTGTTCAGGTAACCCTTAGGATTCCAACCTGGTAATATCATAGGCTGACTATTGCCATCAGAATCTGTTGCTCTTGCCCAAATCTCATAATATCCCGACTTTGGAAAAACAACCTGAGCATCAAAATGCTGCCAGGCATACTTATTAGCAGCGGTTGTTAGCTTACATGAGTGCCATGTGACGCCAAAATCTATGGAATAGTCAACCGCTACAACCTCATCAGCGGATGTCCAAGCATGACCATTGATTGGCAACTTTTGACTTTGCCTGATGGCAGCTCCAGTCCTAGGGTAAGTGATGAGTGACTTTACTGGCATTTTCTCAATAATGCACATGTCTTCATCAGCAACTTTGGTTCCGGGAGCTACTGGATCGCAGGGTACCCGATAAGAGGATCCCTCCATCTTTTGTCCATCGTGAATCCGATCTCTAACAACAATTTTATTGAGCCACTTGCCGGAGCACGAAGCGGGATAGCCCCCAAATACTAATCTCAGTGGATATCCATTAAGAGTTGGAATATCCTCATCATTCATCCGCCAAGCGATTAAGCTCTCATTCTCCATAGCTTTGGAGATAGGCACTCCTCGACTGATTGAGTCCTTATCAGGCGATCCAGACAAGTGTATATCTGCGCCGTAATAGCCGATATAGACCGCATCAGACTTTATGCCTACATCCTGGAGTACATCTCTTAACCTCACCCCGCTCCAGCGAGCACAACCGACAGCACCTGTCCCCCATTGATTTCCTTTGGCAGGGGGATTAAATTCTTTCCGACCATTGCCGCCACATTCGAGTGTGATATCATAGCTCACTTGCTCGAACCGTTCCTTGAGATCAGCTATCTTATAGGTTTTTATCCGTTTTGCGGATTCTCCAGATATTTCTAAGCTCCAGCTAGCCACGTCAATAGTTGCAGGTGGTAAACCATTGTTTCTGACGAAGAACAGATCGTTAGGCGTTAGAATATCATTAAGGAGATGAGCAGGTGCTTCTATGTTAACCGGACGATCATTTAAAACAATCATATCGGGATGCTTCTCAGAGAGAAGTGCACTACTCTCATTGAGGCCAAGCAAGGCTAAACCATCTGGTAAGTTGTGGCTATAAACAACATCGTATGAATACAGAGCCCCAGCCGCATAGAGTGCAGAATTTCTTAAAAACTTCCTTCTATCTGTCTTCTTCATATGCTCTATTCAGTGACCCTCTTAATCCAGAATATTTTAACATCTCATTCAGTCAAAATAACAGTCTAATTCCTCACTATACAGCATCGTATATGTCCAAATGAAATGATGATCAAAATACTCTTTTCTGAATCGATATAGCTTACTAATAAAGCTCTATTTACAATGTAAAATGTGAAGATGTTAAGATTTATCAAATCCCCCGGCGAACCATCTCTCTCCACCTTTTTTCACTCTTAATGAAAAAATCATAAAAGCCGAAAGGGACCAGTACAGTACACGGGGATGATATACAAATGGCTCTATCACAGAGGCTATTGATCAATGGGACCCTCTATCTTGTACAAATGCTACTTGACAGACTAGGACAACCAGGAATCTCTCATAGAGACCTGTTCACCCAATAAGTCTGCCATAATCATCAATACGACTACAATTGAAATGAGCATCCATGACATCTTGAGTTGAATACAATAAGTACTCACTATCGCTAAGGCAAAGAAAAGGGGGGCATTGCCAATGCCACTGGTTGATTTATGCTATTGACTTAGAGCACAGCAAGAGATCCTACAATAAAAATCTTCTGATTATATGCAGATACCATTATTTAGATATTTTTGCGACGCAATGTGATCATGCCGATGTGGCGGAATTGGTAGACGCGCTGGATTCAAAATCCAGTTTCTTCGGAAGTGTGGGTTCGATTCCCACCGTCGGTACTAAATTGATTATGAGAGAGCTATGGTGATTCCATAGCTCTTTTTTTTATTTGATAGATTATCAAGAATGTGATGTAAAAGAAAAATAAAATATTTGATTGTTATATGTCCAATACATTAAAGTCATGAGTCTCATCGGCATCGGTGGTGTAAGCAGAGCTGGTAAAACCTCACTTGCCGAGTTGCTCGCAAGAGAGTTCAGGACCAAGAAAAATCTTACTGTTCAGCTCATTCATCAAGATCAATGTGTTGTCCCCGAATCTCAGTTACCCCTCATCAGTGGCAAACCCGATTGGGAACATCCAACAAGCATAGACTGGCATCGACTGTACACACTTATTGACAGAGACCTAAGGACTTATGACCTAGTTATCGTAGAAGGCCTATTTGCTTTCTATGATCCTTATATAGTTGACCAGATGACGTACAGAGTCTTCCTCGAGATATCTAAACAACTATTCGTCCAGCGCAAGAGAACCGATCTAAGATGGGGACTGGAGCCAGAATGGTATATCCAACATATCTGGCGGGCTTATCTCAGATATGGGAGGCCATCACTGACCAAAGGATATGTGTACTTGAATGGTGCAAGAGATCTCAACGTAGCAGCAATCCTTGAGGAGTTATCAGCAAGTTGAAAAGCTATGACCATATATAGCGCCCTTACTTCCCTGCTATATAATTCTCAGTCATCTTGACAGCGATCTTACGAGCGACTCTATACTGTTCTTTCTCAGAGAAGGTGGTATTAAAGGAGATACTTAGCATCACTTTATTCCCTAATCTCCATACGGCACTTCCAGCCTTATAGCTATATGCCCCATCATCGCCGATGTCTGGGAAATCATCAAAGAATATCGTTTCTGGAGATAGGCCACTTTCTCCTGAAGTCTTCTTAGACTCTATCACGCCAACGAAATAGTCGGGATACTCATCGGCAAATGTGTTGCGTTGAAACTGTAGTAGGATACCAGAATTCGGTAGGTCAAAATCATTCCACTTGAAGAAGCACGAGCTCGCCTTTCTATTCTTACCAGGGTAAGAACTGTCGGTTACTTCGATCTCATTGGGCTCCAGACCTAACGCCTCGGCGATATCTTCTATGGCCACAATTGTACAGGCCTCCGCAACCACTACTCCATCTCTTTGCTCCAGTACGGCGTCCATATCTAATCCTACACCAACAGGGCCCTTAGGAGTACCATCGCCGCCACATCCAGTGCCCAGAATGGTTGCCAGACCAATACTTCCAATCCAAAATAATATCCTAAATATGTTCATGCTGCAAAACTATGTTATTCTCTAAAAATGTCGAAGTCAAACGATTTCACTTTTTCTTTTAATTCCACCCAATCAGATGACATGTATGCATCTATCCTCTCAAAGACTTCCTCCGCTTTACCTTTAGCCTTATTCATGGCGACCTGTGCATTAGGGCCAGGTGTTCCAACGGCAGAGCCTATATAACGTCGTGCAGTGCGTAAGTAGGCGTTGAGATTATTGGGATTACGCTGAATTCCTTTTAACCCTTCTGCATCCATAAATAGTAACTCTAGATCATTGAGACTCTTGTGATGCTCTTTAGAAAGATCTTTCCATTCATTTTGGGTCGTATTCTGAATAGTTGAGATCATAGCATCGAGCACTTTGAGCGTTTTCTTAGCTTCATTGATTCGGCCAAATGCTTCGGTAGCTGCAGCAACTACTTCTTCATATTCCTTTATCGCTTGCTGTACCTGCTGCTCCTGCTGTATGGTCATTTCTAATCGTGGATCACGTGAGACTGTGATCATTGTAGAATCTGCCTGCGTACCATATTGAGCTATCACTTTGTACGTGCCTGGTAAGACCTGAACTCCTCCTGGTGGATCGCTATCAGGTTGGCGCTCACGGCGGCTTGGGAATAGCACACCATCTTGCCTCAAGTTCCATGATATTCGATGCAATCCTCCTTCTTTTTCAACTTTTCTGCTAAAACGTCTGATCGTGTCTGCCTCACTATTCAAGATTATGAATTTGATCATATTCTTCTTACCTTTTTTGCCCTTTTCATCTTTCTCACTCTCGTTATTAAGTTTTTCAGCTTCCTTCTTATTCATCTCAGATTCATCCTTAGGCTTCACCCATATGGACATTACGGGATTAGTAGTTTTATTATCTGCGATAAATTCTCCTTGTGCATAGAATCTGATGCCTTGATACGACCTAAACCGCCCGAGGTATGCTGGGCTCGTTGAGACAATCTTGAGCGAGTCAGACATATAATCTTCTTGTGCCATAGATCTGAATACGCCTAGATCATCTATTACCCAAAACGCTCTACCAAAGGTTCCTAAGACCAGATCATCAAAAGTCTCTTGATAGGCGATATCTCTGATCTGAACACTTGGCAATCCTTCATTAAAGTGATGCCACTTGTCGCCACCATCTATAGATATATACAGACCAGCATCTGTCCCGAGATATACGAGATTGTCCTGCACTGGATCCTGCAATACTGAGGTCACGAAGCTTTTCACATCTCCACTATGTACTTTTCTCCTCCAGGTAGAGCCATAATCCGTAGTATGATATAGGTAGGGCTTCCAATCGTTCTGACGGTAGTTATTAACGACTACCCATGCTTCTCCTGCATCTCGATGCCCGACTTGTATCTGTGGTATCCATCCTGCACTCGGCGCTCCTGGTAGTTGACTGTAAACATCGGTCCATGACTCGCCACCATTGCGAGTGATATGTAACCTGCCATCATCTGAGCCTGCCCAGATGACCCTCTTATCTACCCCACTTGGTGTGATAGCAATTAGACATGTATTGTTTTCTGCATTCGTCGCATCGATTGTTAATCCCCCGCTGATATGTTGCTTCTGCTTAGTGGTATCATTAGTGGTAAGATCTGGTGATATGACTGACCACGATTGACCACAATCATCGCTATAATGTATAAATTGACTCCCATAATATAGACCGCATTCTGTACCTGGCTCCAAGGCCATTGGAGCATTCCAATTAAACCTGAGTACTGTTGAGTCTGGATGATTCGGCTTGACGAACTGTGTTTGTCCCGTCTCCTTATCGACTAATCCCACATTACCTCCTTGCGACATGGCATAGACATATCTGTTATTCCCAGGCTTAGGAGCAACGTCAAATCCATCACCGAAATATATCTCCTGCCAGTCATGGTTAGTGATGCCACCTGCCTTGAGCGTAAATCCAGGACCTACCCAAGATCCGTTATCCTGCATACCCCCATAGACGTTATAGGGAAAGTCATCATCGACGTTGACATGATAGAATTGTCCTACTGGCAGATTAGTGACGAACCTCCAGTTATCCCCTTGATCGTAGGTAAAATTCAAACCGCCATCGTTGCCATTAACGATATAATCTGAATCCGTAGGTGATATCCATAAGGCGTGATGATCCGGATGAACACTATTGCCATAGTCAGCTATAATTTCAAAGGTGCGTCCACCATCCTCGCTTTTAGACAAGTATGTCCAAAGGGAATAAATACGATTTTCATTCTGAGGATCTACATAGATTTCAGAATAATAGAATGGCCTGTTACCCATATTTTCATGGGCGCCTACTTTATGCCATTTTGTTCCGCCATCCTCAGACTTATAGAGCGCATTTTCCTTTGCTTCGACTATAGCATATATAATTGATGGTTGAGACGGAGCGATCGCAACACCTATCCTGCCTAGATCACCACTCGGAAACCCATCCTCTGCCTCTACCCGATCCCATGTCTTGCCGCCATCATGTGTTATGTGTAGACCTGATCCTGGACCACCTGAGTTAAAGAATGCTGGTGTTCGACCATATTCCCACATAGCTGCGATAATCTTATTAGGATTAGTCGGATCCATTACAAGATCCGCTATACCAGTCTGGTCATTGATATATAATATCTTATTCCAGCTATTTCCACCATCTGTGGTTTTAAACACTCCTCGATCCTCTGATGGCCCCCACGCAGCACCTTGAGCTCCGACATAGACAACCCCATCTTTGGACTCATCGATGAGGATACGATGTATCACTCGTGTATCTGTCAGGCCCTTAAATTCCCATGTCTTGCCGCTATCTATCGATCGGAATACTCCAGCCCCACTGTTCTGACTATTACGAGGATTACCCTCTCCTGTGCCAACCCATATCTCAGATGGATTGCTCTGATTAATTTTCAATGCTCCAATAGATAGAACATCCTGATCATCAAATATGGGGCGCCAGTCAATGCCTCCATTGTCAGATAACCATACTCCACCAGAGGCTGTGCCTACGTAGATCATTGAGGGATCGCTGAGATTTACATCAATAGCAGTAACTCTACCACTCATACCTGCCGGGCCTATATTTCGTGCCTGTACCTGCTTAAAATGCTCAAATGAACTCTCCTGACTAATACCGATCAGAGTCGATAACCCGATCAATATCAATATGAAATAGAATCTGATTGATTTGATATTTTTCATAATTAACTGAATGTGTGATGGCTAAGATAGTTTTTGGTAATCACAAATTAATGTCGTAATGATCTTGCTCGTGTGATGATCAAAAAAATTAACGAGCGTCAAAGCACTTATATATTTACTTTTGCGGCCAGATGCAGTTTGTTAATCCAATCTTTCTGTGGGCACTTGGGGCTCTATTGATTCCCATTATTATCCATCTCTTCCATTTCAGAAAATTCAAAAAGGTATACTTCACCAATGTACACCTGCTCAAAGAAATTAAAGAGGAAACCAGCACTCGCAGTAGGTTGCGAAATATACTTGTACTACTTACAAGGATGGCAGCATTGGCTCTGTTAGTATTGGCCTTTGCTCAACCTGTAATCAGTGATCAGGACATAGATGCTAACAAAGATCAGGTGGTCACTGTAGTAGTTGACAACAGTTTTTCGATGAATGCCTTAAAGGCTGAAGTCCCACTCTTAAGAAGAGCTAAAGATCAGGCCAAGCGAATCATCGAATCTTACAGCGAGACAGATCAATTTGCAATCTTGACTCCTGAATTACGAACCAAACATCTCCGATTAATCGATAAGAAAACAGCCCTCAGTTTTATAGACGAGATCCAAGCTACCGCAGATATCAAGACCCTAGAGGATATCTCCAAGGTAGCCGAGCGTATCATGTCAGATTCCGATGGTCAACAGAATATTTATATCCTTTCTGACTTTCAAGAAAACATCAGCTCATTCAGCACGACGGTAGACAGTCTCACCAAGGTATCGCTTGTACCTCTTCGTGCTGTACAAGAAAATAATGTGGCAATAGTAGAAGCTACTTTTGAGTCACCTGTACCGCTACTCGATGTTAATAATAAGCTTATCGTCACTTTAGAAAATTACGGCACGAATGATCAAAGTGTCCAGCTCAACATGCTCTATGAAGGGCAAAATAGACCTCAAGGAGTCATAGAGATCGCTGCAGAAAGTCGTGCTGTTGATACCATATCCTTACTCATAGATCGAGCCGGATGGCATGAGGTAGCACTCGAAGTTGATGATTATCCAATTGGATTTGATAACAACCTTGATCTCTCATTCTATCTAAAGCCTCAGATACAAATCTTAAACATATATAATGGCCGCAGCAATAGCTATATAGACAAGGCGTTCTCTGGGACCAGCTATTATCAGCTTACACAGGATCAGACTTCACAGATCAGATACGACCGTTTTACAGCGCAGGATTTGATTATATTGGATGACCTTCCAAGTATTAGTTCAGGCTTGAGATCGGAACTAGTGAAGTATGTCTCTCAAGGAGGAAATGTGCTCATCTTCCCAGACGAAAATGCACAAATAGAAGAATATAATGCGTTGCTTTCCGAGTTGGGTGCGGACAGAATCGGTGAGCTCATCAGTGAGGAGAAGTCCGTAAGTCGTATAAACTTAGATGAATTCGTATTTAGTGACGTATTCCTTAATAGGCGCAAGAATCTGCGATTACCTGAAGTGAAGAAACACTATGCCAAGATCAATAGTCAACAGGCTGTCAAGGAATCTATATTGACATTTAGAGATGGATCAGATTACTTCACTAAGTATCAAAAAGACCTTGGTCAGGTTTATCTGTCATCAGCACCATTAGACGAACAGCTAAATGGTCTGGTAACGAATGCGGAGATATTTATTCCCCTGCTTTATAAAGTGGCGATATCATCCACATCAGGGCAAAATCTATATTATACCATTGATGAAGATGAGATTATAGATATAAAGAATCTCACTAATCTCAGCCAATCAAATTATACCGTATCAGGTCCGTCAGAATTCATCCCAAGCGTGATCGTGAATCAAGGAAGGTCAGTCATTGATATCAGAGATCAAATTAAGGAGAGAGGTATATATGATCTCACGCTTGAAGATCAGACAGTACATAAAATGGCTTTCAACTATGACCGGATCGAATCAGACGTAAGCTACGGTGATATGGATGCTATAGCTGCGGAAATATCTCCTAGTGCAGAAATCATAAATCAGACTGCAACGGCAGATATTTCACAGGTCATCCAAAATAAAAAGAGTGGAATACAGCTCTGGCGATGGTGTTTGATTTTAGCTCTCGTATTTTTATTGATCGAAACGGTTCTTTTAAGATTCTGGAAAGCAAGCTAACATGTCGATACTTCTAAAGAATGCGCGCCTATATGACTCTCGGTCCAAGTATCATCTTAAGCGTGTAGATCTATTGATTAAAGATGGTAAGATCAAAAAAATTGGTTCTGACATTAAGAGTCGCGGTGTAGAAGTTGTTAAAAGTAAAAATCTATCTGTCTCTCCAGGCTGGCTAGACATAGGCGCATATAATGGAGAGCCAGGACATGAAGCCCTGGAAGATTTAAACAGTTTGAAGAAATCTGCTGCCGCTGGTGGATATATCTATTTAGCAACATTACCTACGACGGCACCATCCATAGATAGTAAGTCTCAGATTACATATCTACAAAAGAACAACGACAACGGAGTTACAGAAATACTGCCTGTTGCTTGCGCCACTCAAGGAGCTAAAGGAGCAGTAATCTCTGAAATGATCGACTTAGATCTTTCTGGCGCTGTAGCATTTACAGACGGCCCAGATCATGAGATTAATAGAGGTCAACTCTTACGCATCCTACAGTACCTCAAGCGGATTGACGGTATCTACATTCATTATCTCAAGCATAACTGTCTGGTAAGCAATGGACAAATCAGCGAAGGGGCTCAAAGCATGAAGCTGGGTTTAGTCGGCATGCCTAAGACAGAGGAGAAGCTCGAAACACTTAATGCCATTGAGATCGCAAGATATGTGGGCTCAGATATCCACATACATAATGTCAGCACACCAGATGTCATCCAAAAATCTGCTGATATTCAAATTTCATATTCTGTTCCATTCCTGAATCTCATCCATACAGATAAAGATCTTGAGGGATTCAATACGAACTTAAAGGTGATTCCACCATTGCGAGAGCAATCGGATAAGAATGGATTGATTAAGCTCATTAATAGTGGTAAAATCAATTGTGTCAATAGCAATCATCGACCAGTGCTTCAGGAGGATAAGGACAAGGAGTTCGGTATGGCAAAATTCGGGAACATTGGACTCCAGCATTGTTATGCCGCCCTGAATACACATGCCACCAAGCTAGAACAGGAGCGACTCATCCATTGTCTTTCGCAAGGAGCATATGAATACCTTAAGCTGGATGCTCCAAGAATAGAGGTGGACCAAGAAGCGAGGTTAACCCTTTTTGATCCGGATATAAAGAGTGATTCTGGGCCATCACACGCTAAGTGTGCCAACAATCCTTTTGAGGGGGAGAACTTGACAGGATGTATCATCGGAGTCATAAACGGGCTCAAAGACACTTTTTAATAGTACTTTTCACATGAATTATAAATCACTTAACTCTCTACACCATGGATAATCCTGCAGTAAAGTATGGTCTGTATTATGGAGCAGTACTCGTATTACTTTCCTTGATATCTTGGCAACTGATACCGAGTATTCACTATCCTTCGACCATGAAACAAGTGGTTTTTTCTATGCTCTTGGGATTAGTAGTCGTGATAGTTTTCTTGTATTTATCTTTAAAAGAGACTAGATATATACAAGAAGGGTACTTATCATTTGGAGAGGCTCTTAAATCATCCGTTCTGACGTATATGATAGGTACTTTGATAGGCGTCATTTTTACCTTTTTTCTGGTTAACTATATCGATACCGACTTACTCAACTTACAAGCTGAATCGGCCAAAGCCATAACTCAAGATATGACTGGATGGATGGGTGATGTTGCCGGGATGCCCGAAGAAGAATTAGAAAAATTGAATGAAGACATGGAGGCAGAATTAGATCTTCAGAATCTTGGGTCTTTTTCGGTTGGCATGGCTATTTGGTCTTGGCTTCAATCTTTGATTGGAGGTATAATTCTCTCTTTGATCATGTCAGCAATCATGAAAAAAAATGATTAAGCTCTCATATTAGATTTGTTCATCATGTAATTGAGTTAATAAGTACTACTTTTGCTGAAGCACTTAGGCTTATTGCGCTGACATGACTGATATTTCCCTTATAATACCCGTCTATAATGAAGAAGAATCCTTGCTACCATTGATGGCATGGATTGACAAAGTCATGCAACAATTCTCTAAGTCGTATGAAGTCGTCTTCATAGATGATGGTAGTAGCGATACCAGCTGGGAGATCATCACACAACTCAAGAGTCAATATCCAAATATTGTTAAGGGTCTGAAGTTTAGAAGAAACTATGGTAAGTCAGCTGCACTAAATGTCGGATTCAACGAGGCCGTGGGTGACGTGGTTATCACTATGGATGCCGATATGCAGGATAGTCCTGATGAGATTCCATTATTGTATAACAAGATCTATGATGAGGATCTTGACATGGTTTCAGGATGGAAGAAGAAAAGACATGACCCGATATCCAAGACACTCCCGAGTAAACTGTTTAATGCAGTAGCCAGGAAGGTAAGTGGTATTCAACTCCACGATTTCAACTGTGGCCTTAAAGCTTACAAGAATGATGTTGTCAAGGAGGTGAATCTATATGGTGACATGCACCGATGGATTCCAGTACTGGCTAAATGGCAAGGATTCTCCAAAATTGGAGAGAAGGTGGTAGAGCATCGCAAGCGAGAGTTTGGCGTGAGCAAGTTTGGTGCTAGGCGCCTCATTAGTGGATTTCTGGATTTATTGACGATTTTCTTCGTAGGTAAGTTCAACAAACGTCCGATGCATTTCTTCGGGACTTGGGGACTAATATTCCTGTTCGTAGGATTTGCAATCTTAAGTTACCTGTCAATAGCTAAGCTGATTTATGATCATTCTGACATCCAAGAGAGACCTTTATTCTTCTTTGGCATTCTCTTACTTATAGTAGGTTCTCAACTATTTCTTACTGGATTCTTGGCCGAATTAGTAATCAATAACAGAGCTAAGGAAGGAAATTATAATATCGAACAAGTACTCTAAGTATAAGTGATAGTCTGAACTGTGCGTTATAGGGTCTATACATCGACACTTATGAGACTTCTCATTCTACTTCTTGCAGCACTCCTATCCGCTTGTTCGAGCAGCGATACACTTGCGGCAAATACTGTTTGCTACATCTTTGATGAGCGTCAATGCGGCGGAGACCCATGGCTTGAAGAAATAGGGACCAATATCACTGATGAACAAAAAACTACAGAATTGCGTAACTATTTGGAAGGTCAATTCGTAGCTATTCTAAGTGTCCAGATACTATCAAATCCGGATCTGATAACCTGTCAAGCTTGTTTTGTTTGCCCTACGGGCACTTCGTATCTAATCGAAGTAGAGTCCGTTATAAGGCCAGAAATAGAATCTCTGGATCTTCTCGGCCTACGGGAGGTGCCGTGCGACCAATAGTTGTCAAGAAACTTGTTATTCAGGTATTAATAGCTGTATTTCGCATCGACTTACGCTATACGATGTACAGCATCAAAGAAATATATTACACGATACAGGGAGAAGGAGTTCATACCGGCCGTCCAGCAGTATTCTGTAGGTTCTCGGGATGTAACCTTTGGTCAGGACTTGAGAAAGATCGCAGAACGGCGATTTGCAAGTTTTGCGATACAGACTTTTGGGGTACTGATGGCGTAAACGGCGGAAAGTATACTGCCTCGGAACTGGCGAATCTGTGTCGGTCACTTTGGCCAAAGGAATCTACCTTACAACCTTTTATCGTCTGTACGGGTGGTGAGCCATTATTACAACTAGATGAGCCTCTTATCAAAGCATTTAAGGATTCTGGATTTTATATAGCCCTTGAAACTAACGGCACAGTTGAAGTGCCAAATGGAATCGACTGGGTCTGCGTCAGTCCTAAAGCCGATACGGATCTCATACTAAAGAAGGGCCATGAGTTAAAATTAGTATATCCTCAAGTCGAAAACACTCCAGACCAATTTACTCACCTACAGTTTGATCATTTCTCATTGCAGCCCCTCGACGATGTCAATCAAAGCGATCATATCAGAGCTTGTATCAGCTATGTCAAACAACATCCAAAGTGGTCCTTGAGCCTTCAAACTCACAAATACCTCGGTATAGATTGAGTTGGCATCGATCTATATCTAGTTGATTTATTGATACGAATAACTCCGCCCTATCAGATGCCTGTAACTGTTACTCTGGGATAAAATGTCTTTATTTCCAACAAGTATGAATTGCTCTCTTGCTCTGGTGAAAGCCACATTGAGCTTTCTATCGATGCCTTGATCGGAAAGAGACTGGAGGCTCCGCAGTTGAAATGGGTAGTTTACGCATGTTGACAGGATGATCACGTCACGAGCACTACCCTGATATCGCTCAACTGTATCTATTGTAATATCAGCTATGAGCGGGTGATCGATGGTCGAGATCACTTGTCGTATACAGGCAATCTGTGCTCGGTAAGGCGTAATGATTCCAATAGATAGATCCTGCTGCGCACTATTTTCTGAGCCCCTGGGCAAAATGCCTTCTAAGATTTGCTTGCATGCCAGAGCTTCAGACTGATTAATCTTCAAACTATTGCTTTCGACATCGACATCGGTATTGCAATATATCAACCGATGAGATCTAAGAACAGTATCGGACTTTGGAAGTTTAGCAGTCAGCCTATCGATATTAGGAAGGATGTTAAGCGTATTGTCATAAAACTGTTCATTAGCAAACGCCATCAATTCCTGATGCATCCTACCCTGTTGACTAAGCTGCCCATAGACATGTGTCCATCCTTTGTTGACTGCCTGCAGATACATCCGTTCAAATAAGGAATTAGACAAATTAGTGATGCCTAGATCATTGAGATCTTGGTGCTCGATGATGCTTTGACCTAGAGACTGATGTGTCACTGCAGGAAGCTGTTTATGATCTCCGATCAAGACGAATTTTTTGAACCGACCCAACATGCCTATCAATTGAGCATCTAACACCTGAGAGGCCTCGTCTATCATCACTAAGTCAAAGTTCAGCAATCTAAACAAATCTGACTTCCCTAGAATTGATGCTATTGTACCCGTATATAAGCGTTGTGACGACAATGTCTCGATCACTTCATGGCGATTTGCACATTGTGAGAGTTTCTCATTCAATAGTTGGCTTCTGAAATCAGCATGTGTGCTATAGCGTGAGCCAATACGGATGAAGTCAATGTCTTCATCAATGTGATTAATAGTTGCACATATCTCGTCAACAGCTCTATTAGTATATGCTAATAGAAGGATTCGCTGTTGAGTATTATCCAAGTAATACTTGGTCAAATACTTCAACATTATACTCGTCTTTCCTGTTCCTGGTGGACCCCATAGCAGATGGTAGCCTGTGGCCTTAATTACTTCTCGATACAACTCATTTTGTTCTTCAGTCATTTCTGTGATATACTCGATATCGCCTTGTATATCATCAGGAATTGGCGGCTCTTCACGCTGAAGTATAGATCTTCGATAATCAAGGCTGTGTATAGCAAACTCATATGCACTACGAGACATGGAGGTAAATCCATTATCAAGTCGATCGTGTTCAATATGCCATAGCTCGTAGCTCTCAAAAATCTTGAGATTCATCTGACGGCTGCGCAAGCGAACTGCTATCTGGTCTGTTTTTATCTCTAAGAGTGTAACCTTAAATACCTGTTCACTTAGGATATCTGAAATCCCTCCTTGGTCTGGATACAAAATGCATAGATCCCCAACTCTAAAGTTGTGTAGTTCTGCAGTCAGATCGCTCGCAGACAAAATCATAAGGGGATCAAGTTCCGCGCAAAAGTTCTCCTTTATGTTCAGATGGTTTATGATATTGAATTGCTCAACTTTCTGCGTGACTGAATCACGCCACAAACTGGACAGTCCTCTTGATCTTTGATTGTTGGTTTCTCCAACTTTGCTATCAAATCGCTCCTTGCAAAGATGTTGGAACACCTGCTTCACATATTCATACTCGATATCATCCAGTCCCTCCAAAGTCATAATAGCTTTTTGGATATCTGTTCTGACATATCCTTTGAGGGCATTGTTGTCCTCTTCTAGTATCTTATCTAATATTCCTTTTATATCCCCAGATTTTTCGAGCCTTCGGTCTAGTAAATACAATTTATTGCGTTGGAGTATTGTCTCTCGTTGTTGCACTTTAAGAGTAGGGGCAAATCTCAAAGCATTATTAGCTTCCTTAGAATATAGAATGAAATTCTTTCGAGCCATGCGAAATCCGAAAACACTCTCTATCAACATATCATAGAGCAATGTTTGGTGATAGTGATTGCTATTTAGACCATAAGTATTGGTCTTGAAGGGCTTCCCACTCTTTAACTCGACGATAGACGCTTGCTCTCCCGAAATATAAAACACATCAAGTCGACCCTGTAAACCATATTGAGTAGCATAGAAAGTGGGTTCTATGTATATAGATTCTGCTCGAAGCCCTTGACCGGCTAAGTCTATATTTACCGTTTTCTTCAGATGGTCAAAGTGAGTTTCAAATTGCTGTAATATGGACCGCACTTCAGCGTCTGACATCAGGCTCAAGCCCAACACATCTATATTAAATACCTCTTTTAGAATAGTTTTGAACTCTAATTGAGGATCATAAATCAGTCTATCCAAAAAATGATTGGCCACATTACCCATGATTAGTGCTGGTGATGATTTATGAGGAATCACCTTTCGCAGCATAAAGTTTGCCGCTGTAGTTCCAAAAGCGGAAAAGCACTCCGAAACTGAGGTCACAACATGTAGGAAGTCTGAATCCAAGATGATCTTAGATGGTGAGTGCAGGCCATCTGCAGCTATTTGTACCTCATGTAATACGGCTTGTAACGGTAACAAATCTTGCGCAGCGATATCATTGATGATTGGAGTATAATCCTCGTTTCTTTCTGGATCTCCATAGGTCACGGTGATTTTGTCATAGGGCTCATCTATACACTGGACAATCATCCTCTTATTATCTAATAAGATGTCTGTGATGATCACCTCTATGAGTGGTTGAAAGGTTACAGATTCTGGCCTATCAATTTTAAAGATCTCATATAACGTTTTAGTCTCGAGTGAGGGCATCTTGCTGCTAAGAAGAAATTGAGCAGCCCATTTGCCGAGACGTATTAGGTCCTCGACTGAATAGTTACTAGAGAGCTGATGGGCTTTTCTAAAACTATGCAATAGGAAGCTTGCCTTTTTAGACCATAGATTAGTCGTTATGAGATAAGACAAGCGGCTAAATGAGCTAGTGAACTGAAGGCCCGTCTGGTCCGTATGTTCAGTTAAATAATTGAGGAAAATCTGATGCAGTTTACCCAATTCCTGGACTCGTGGTTCTAGTGGATTAAGAGCCTTATATATGCGGTTCACGTCATAATAATAGTGCTCCTTTATATAAAATCACATGTATAACTTACATATATTAAAAATTTGAAAAAGTGACTATCTATCAAAGTCGACGTATATTACTAGTGAATTATAACATTTACCTTTCTCTACAAAGGGAACAACTTCATTTACTCAAAACAGAATAAGAATGTCAGTTAATTTAATGGAACTACTCACTAGTTCAGTAGGATCAAAACTTTTAGGTCCTGCATCCAAATTTTTAGGAGAATCAGAAAGCGCTACGAACAGTGCCATTGGAGGTATTTTACCTTCGATTCTCGGAGGTCTCATGGACAAAAGTAGCGGCTCTGCTGGTGCTGGTGAACTCATGGATCTATTTTCCAAGTCTGATGACGGTTTAATGGATAATGTAACTGACTTATTTTCTGGTGGAAGTAATTCAGGTGGAATCAGCAACCTTCTCTCAGGAGGTTCGAGCGTATTAGGGTTATTATTTGGTAATAATAAGTTGGGCTCACTAGTGGATTTAGTAACAAGCAGTAGTGGGATGAAAAAGAGCTCAAGCTCTACCCTGCTTAAGCTAGCTGCTCCATTCATCATGAGTGTGGTTGGAAAGAAAGTGAAGTCTATGGGCTTGGATGCTCTGGGGCTGACTAAACTTATGGGCTCACAAAAAGATCATATTGCTTCGGCATTGCCATCAGGATTTGGTGATGCTTTAGGTATCTCTGGACTTGGCGGCGGTCTGCTTGACAAGGCGAGCGGTGCAATAGGAGATGTAGTTGGTGGTGCTGGTGATGCCGTTAAGGGCGTTGGTGGTGCAGCCATGGGTGCTGCCGGAGCTGCTGGAGACGCCGTAAAAGGTGTTGGTGGTGCAGCTATGGATGCTGCCGGGGCCGCTGGAGATATGGCTAAAGGCGCTGCCGGAGCTGTTGGTGGTGCAGCTATGGATGCTGCTGGGGCTGCAGGAGATGTGGCTAAAGATGTAGGTGGTGCAGCACTAGATGCAGGCAAAAAAGGTGGCAACATGTTAATCAAGTGGTTATTGCCTGCTTTACTTGCATTATTAGCAATAGGATTCTTCGTTACTAGGCAAGGATGTTCTACAGGTGTAGATGCTCTTGATAGCGCTGCCGACACAGTTACTAATACAACTGAAAGTATCGCAACGGGAGCAGCTGATGCTGTAGGAGATGCTGCTGGAGCAGTTGCTGATGTAGCGGGAGATGCTATGTCGCTTACTGGTGATGCGCTTAAAGGTGTTTTTGGTGCAGTTAATGAAGCTGCCAAAGCGGCACTGGATAAAATAGAGTTCGCAGCAGGTTCTGTGGGTAGTCAGATGATGGACTTCATCAATGGCGGATTCAGTGGAGATAATCGCTTCACATTTAACAATCTAACTTTTGATTCAGGTTCGTCTACAATTAAGGCGGAGTCTTTTGGTGAGGTCGATAACTTGGCTGCTATACTTAAGACCTATGAGGAAGTAAAGATTATAGTTGAAGGTCACACTGATAACACAGGTGATGCAGCGATGAATGAAAAATTATCAGTTGCCAGAGCAGAAGCTGTAAAGGCGAGATTGGAGTCTGCGGGTATTGATGCTAGCAGAATCTCTGCTACAGGATACGGTAGTGCTACGCCAAAAGAGACGAACGATACTGCTGAAGGCAGAGCAATGAATAGAAGAATAGAGGTGCGAGTTGTACAATAATATTGTCGCCTAAAGGATATGAAAAGGCCTATTACTTCGGTGATGGGCCTTTTTTATTATTTATCAATGATATTCAGTATGTACATAATTTCGCCGCTGTAGTAACAGATGCTTTATATTGCAATCATGGTTGCCCGAATCACATATATTATCAAGCTGTTCTTAATTGGGCTGGCAATCGTGCTATGCTCTTATATCACGCCCCTTGAAGCTCAGATTCCAGGTATTGACTTGCTCGGCAAAAAAGATCATCGAGAGTTTAAATATGATCTTCAACAGGGGTTTATGGTCGTGGAGGTACTCATGGAAGGAGTGATTCCATTAAAGATGATATTTGACACTGGGGCAGAAAACACAATACTTTTTGATCGAGAACTGGCGGATGCTGTTGGAGCAAAATATGAGCGCGAAATACTCATAACAGGGTCCGACCTCGACACTGTTATCACCGCTAATATCAGCCGCAACATTGAACTGAAGTTAGAACGATGCAAAGAGGTATCCAGAGATATCATCATCATCAAAAACAATAATTTCCTATTGCGGGAAAAACTTGGTATTGAGGTCAATGGTATCCTCGGAGGCAGCTTTTTTCCAAATACCATTGTAAGAGTCGAAAACAAGAAAAAGAAAATTCACATCTATAGGCCGTCAGCCTTTGACGAAGATTTGAAGGATTATGAAAAGATCCCTATCGAAGTCATTGCCAACAAACCCTATCTCAATTGCACAGTAGCTACTGCATCTATTACACCGATTAAGGTGAAACTTCTTCTGGATACCGGGGCATCACTACCCTTCTTACTCCATACCAATACAGATACTAATCTTGTATTACCTCAGCGCACGATGCTGGGAACTGTAGGCTTCGGGCTCTCAGGTCCAATTCGAGGAGTGATTGGTAAGAGTGATTTTCTTCGTTTTGGAGACTATAGCTACGAAAATATTATCACCAGTTTCCAAGACATCTATTTCGCTAATAACAGAGGTACGGGATTAATCCGGAATGGCATATTGGGGAATCTGCTCCTGCGACGATTTGATTACTATATCAATTACACCAAAGAAGAGCTATACTTAAAAGGTGGGAAGAAGTATAATAAAGAGTTTGACTATGACAAGAGTGGTATGAGTGTAGTCTCGTTTGGGCCAAGTCTTAACCAGTTTATGATAGCCTCAGTTATTGAGGGCTCTCCTGCGGCAGCGGCAGACATAGAACCTGGAGATCTCGTATATCGTATTAACGGCCGGAGTGCAGCGGGAATATCGCTTGAATCTATAGCGTCATTGCTATCTCAAAAGGAAGGACGCAAGATCAAAATAGTCTTAGATCGCAATGGAAAATTGGTCAAAAAACAGTTCAGATTACAAGACTGGTATGCGCCAACAGGACAATTTGGTTTTTGATAAAATTTCTCTTTCGATTTAGATTAAATAAATCTATCTTTGCAGCCCGATTTTAGGGACAGTTAAATCAAAGTAATGTTTGCAATAGTTACAATAGCTGGACAACAGTTTAAAGTGAGCGAAGGTCAGGAAATATTAGTTAATAGCTTAGGCGCTGATGAAGGACAATCGTTATCATTTGATGATGTACTCCTAGTTAGCAATGACAACAACGTATCAATAGGTAATCCTGTATTAGCTTCTGTAAGCGTAAAAGCGACGGTTGTAGGAGAAGAAAGAGGAGATAAAGTAATCGTCTTCAAGAAGAAAAGAAGAAAAGGTTACAAAGTTAAAAATGGCCATAGACAGCCATATACAAAGATTAAAATTGACGCAATAAACGCATAAATTATGGCTCATAAGAAAGGTGTCGGTAGTACGGACAATGGACGTGACAGTAATAGTAAACGCCTTGGCGTAAAGTTATTTGGTGGTCAGCATGCGATTGCGGGTAACATCATCGTTCGCCAAAGAGGTACGAGATTTCATCCGGGTAATAATGTAGGTATGGGTAGAGACCATACTCTGTATGCGTTGATTGATGGATTCGTAACATTTAAGCGTGGCAGAAAGGATAGAACATTCGTTCATATCTTAAACGAAGTGTCTGAAACATTAGATGCACCAGCTCCTAAAAAAGCTGCTAAGCCTAAGAAGCAGACCACTCCTAAGGCTGCGGCTCCAGCAGCAGCACCAGCCACCAAAACAGAGGCTCCATCAGGTAAGCCTGATGATTTAAAAAAGATCGAAGGTATCGGGCCTAAGATTTCGGAGCTTTTAGTAGCAGGTGGTATTCCTACATTTCAAGCATTAGCTGACGCTAAGATTGATGATGTCAAGGCTATACTTGATGCCGCAGGACCACGGTATAGAATAGCCAATCCAATTACCTGGGCTCAGCAGGCTGGTTTAGCAGCAGCGGGCAAATGGGATGAACTTGAGTCTCTACAGGATAGAATCAAAGGAGGAGTTATTGTAGACGAAGAAGAATAGATCAGAAGACAATTCTGTAAAAATATTATAAGGTGGTTGTCAAATGATGATCACCTTATTTTTTTGCACCCAGCCAATGTCTTTATCCGCAAGTTCGATCTTTATCCAATCAGCAATATCATCTATTATCCTTGCTGTAACACCCTCGCCGACGACAGTAACTACCTCACTACGATTGTCAGCTCCAATAAAGAGCTCAGTGTGTTCTTGTCCGACTACGACCAGATTTGGATTGATAGCCATGTCTTGTAGATATGACGCATTCGTATAACTCCAAATCGATATTAGTGCCATAGCAACTATTGCTGCATATAGCATAGGCCTCTTAGAGTTAGCCTTAAATAATAGCCAATAGATCAATAGAATCAAAGCTAACAGGCCTGAGACCTGTATGACTACCCAGCTGTTAATGCTTAGAGACTGAGCGATGTCAGTATAACGCTGATAAAGAATAAAGTCAGGAATTTCGGTTATAGGCGTACTAATCTTTCCATTGGCTATATTCAGAGCTGAGCGAGCGTCAGCATGATTCGGTGATAAGACAAGCACCCGATGTAAGTTAGCGATTCCCTCACCGAGATTGTTAAGTTTGAGATGTGAGAGTCCAAGGTTATAGTATAACTCAACAGAATGATTCTCGCCGGTTGATATATCCTCCAACAAGTCAATTGCCTCCAGATATTGGCCCTGGTTAAACGCCGTCAGCGCCTGCTCGAATTGATCTTTTTGCGCATGAAGCGTTGTTCCAATTAATATAGAGAGCCAAAGAATGATAAGCCTAATTCTCATCGTGCCACTGTCACATTTTCTGCAGCGAAAATAGAAATTTCGGGTTTCTCATTCAATCTCCAGCTGAATCCATTAAATATAAATGAGGAAAGATCGAGCCCAGGTTGGTATTCTGTTATTTGAGACTCAGGTTTTCTATAAAATTTTACACTCTTAATCTCATTGTCTGCAAACAGGAAAAACATGCTGCTCGACTGAGTTTTGTTAACACCTTTCAGTTCTTGGTTATCATCTCTAATGAAGTAAATCATCTGGGCACTAGAGACCACAGTCGCATTCTCGAGGACTTGTCCCGATATACTGCAGTCGATCCGATCGCCATTGACCTGATTATATGCGTCATCACTGTCCTGCTCAATGATAAATGCATTACTTACAAGATCTAGGCCTTCTATGTTATCATTCACCATGGTCATGATAATGGTGTCGGCTGTTAATTGAGTGCTGTCAGACCACATTATCGGTGAGCGGTACATCGTAATCAACGAATCTACCTTATCATAAACTAACTCATCGGATCGTCCGCTTATAGTCCCTTTTCTTATAGTGACATCGCCATCCGCTATAAAAAAATCTGTAGTATCCGTCTGTGCAGTAAATAAGGTATCACCACGTAAAAATAAACTGTCAGCATCTCCTAACTCATATATCAAGAGTGGTTGACTTCCTATGCCATAGGCTTTATGTCCATTTTCGGTTGATTCAATTGCCTGACAAAATATAGTACTCCCAGATGAGGTGTCTTGTAAGACAACCAATTCGCCTTTGGCTATGGTTTGTCCATCATCAGTTCTAAGTATAGTATCTGCTTCGATTGTCGATCCTTCGTCTACGACTTGAGATCGCCCGGTGGTGGTATAGGTATCATTCTGCAGATCATAAACGATTTCATCCGCTTGCACGTCCTGATCATCTGAGATATAATTTGCATTACTCAATAGCCTCAAGATTTCTGTACGTGCATTATAATTGATGCTATCCCCTCGAGCTTCACTTCCATCAGGTTCTATGATGACTGGATCGAGAAACATGTCGTAGGTGTCGGCCTTGCCGTCATAGATTAATAGTCCAGCTTTAATCAGTCTGTCTTGAGTGCTTATCTGAACATTCTCACTTAGTACACCTTTGTCGATTCGAGTGTCATATACTCCAGACTCATTATATATAGTCGTACTGTCCTGATAGATATTAGTAGGTCCTAGGAACCTAATCTTGCCCGTCTGATAGTCATAGAGTATGCTATCAGTCACAACAAGCATAGAGGTATCTTGAAATTGTACATTATGCTTAAACAATGCCTCTTCTGTATTGACATCATAGGTTCCAAATAATGCATCCAATGTAGAGGTTTCATCAATGAGCTTGCCTCCCGTTGTAAATGTCGCCCGCTCCTCGTCGAGGTCATATAAGAGCTTATCGGTGTTGAGTCGCTTGCTACGACTATCGAGGATGACCTCTCCTGTTAAAATGGACTTTTTGCTGAGTCCATCATATCTCAACGTATCAGCATAAATGACGGTGGAATCCTTATGAACGATGACGATATTACCTCGAGCATAGGCTTGTATGTCATCGATTACTATAGCATAATCACAGTTCATATAGAGGCTATCTTGTATCAACACTACATTGCCTAGGAGAGTGTCAATAGCCTGCCCTTCCTCTGAAAAGAAATGAAAAGCTTGATCAGCGCTACTCACCAATGTCGAAACAGAATCAGCAGTTGTCCCAGTTGTATCTACGCCTACCGTTGGGATATTCTGTCCAAATGATACAGCATGCACGAGCATCATGCACACAACAATCAAATACTGGATGGTATACCGCATTAGTAATAAAACGTCAAGATATCGCTAAATGTGCTAAGTCTCTGCCAATAGTACTTCCGATAGCTACTCCCATGCCGCCCAGTCTATATGCTGCATATACATGAGGCGTTACTTCCTGAACCACTGGATCACGTACGTCCCCACCGCATAATATGCCTGACCAATGATAGTCTATTTCGAAATTTTGATTCGGGAGTACAACAGATCTAAGTAATTCGGATAGGTACTCTCGATTAACGCTAGACAGAGCGTACTCAGTTGTATCATTTTCAGTCGGATGCTGATGTCGACCTCCACCAATCAGTACTCTACCCTCTACGCCTCTAAAATAGACATGGCCGGCATCTAAATGATACCCCATTGTTATATGCTGGTTAGATACATGAGAAGTTACTAAGACCTGATTCCTGCAAGCAATGACATTGGCGTCGCTAACTATTTTACGAGTGAAAGCATTGGTACAGAGAAGCAGTTTTTTGGTGGCTATAGGATTGGTCAGTTCTTCGAAACGAACATCGATGCCTCTAGACGTATTCTCAAACCCCGTCATAGCAAGTCCCCTAATCGAAGTAATGCCATTTAGAATCAGCTGAGCCTCGAGTGATCGGAACATCTTACCTGTATTTAGTAGTCCTTCAGCATGATTAACAATGCACTGACTATGTAAGTTACTGAAGCCATGACTTTCAATAATTGTATAACTACGATTAAGCCCGGTGATCGGTCTGAGCAGGCTATTCCACTCGTCTATTTCATTATTCGCTAACTCATATTGCTTTTCATTTCTGAACAGCTCACATCCTCCAATATCCAGATATTCAATGGCATTCGCATCTACCAAGGATTGTAATCTCTTAAGCCCTTCTAGTCGAGCTGATACGATCTCAAGTGTTTTGTCAAGACCATATTGCTCTCTATCATGCATCAGTTCGCTTAAGGACCCAATACAGGCGAATCCTGCATTTCTTGATGATGCGCCACCTCCAATACTACTCTTATCGATTACTACTATATGAGCATCGGGTTCTAATGTCTTAAGCTCAAGTGCTGCAGTCATGCCTACTATGCCCGAACCGACGATCATAAAATCCATATCATTGAGATATGATTTATGTTCCCAGTAACTTAGATTTTGAGGCGTGTTCATCCTTGTAGCGAAAAATTGAATTGATAGTCAAAGTACTAAATCAATAATACTATAAATTTACAGTCAAAAAAATGATACAACGCCTTCAAAGTATATTCCTCCTAATTTCATCAGTGTTTTTTGGCAGTCAGTTTTTTACGGCGTTTGCTTCTACTACTGTAGCGGTGAAAGGAATTTTTTCGGATCTCAGTTACACCATCCATGATAACCCGATCTTAATCGGTTTAGTAGGATTAGGAACAGTCATATCTCTGACAGCTATATTCCTATACAATAATAGAGATCTGCAATTGAAGGCTACTTATGCGGCTGTGGCGGTTGCTGTATGCTTCCCCTTAGCGGCTGGCATCTTATACTATCTCCAATTAGGAGAATCCCCTTCTTTTGAACCGAATATAAGTCTCGGAACATTTACGCCACTGGGATCTATAATCTTCGGGACATTAGCCGGTCGATATATCAAGAAAGATCAGAAACTGGTCTCTTCAATGGATCGTTTACGATAATTAAATTGGTGGATTGAAGTGTTATGCAACAAGCCCTATTAATTTGTGAGTGGCCACACCCTACAAATAGGGATATTCAGAGGTAAGGGCATAGCTATCTCATGTTGAGTATTACCCTT
>CAZFWJ010000004.1:0-100972 GCA_964522505.1 uncultured Saprospiraceae bacterium | reverse complement strand
AGTTAATACATTTTATTCTTAAATTAATGTGTCCGGCTTTTTAGCACCACCTCAGAAAGCCTGAACCTCTAAAGCATCAATTGAAAGGTTTGTGGTCAAGAAGAATAAACCAAGAACATAGAATTGTATATGAAATAGCTGGGAAGAAGAAAGTAGATCAAATTTGTACAATCATGCAGTGTAGATTTCACTATAAATAAAATCCGATAGCTAAAGAGATACCACAGCACATCCTCCTTCGTCGGGAGACCGTTCAATTACAAATCTCACAAAAAAATATTTTACTGTAGTTACATAGGTTGACACAGTCTATGAAATACTCCCTAATTGCACATAACCCATAAAATAATACAAGGCGCAGTTGATATGCAAATCTTATACAAAGGTTACCGAAGGTTTTGCTCAACAAAAGGTATGATACTCCCGCTGGCTACGCCACATACACAAGACCCTCTTGATGCCAGATGGGCTATCGCCAAATCTGCCACATATCGCCAAACCTTCAGCTAAAATGCTACAACCTACCTTGAAGATGAGTCTTAAAATATTCAGCACTATCAGAAGCACTCGTCAGAGAATTGGTCGCATAGTTTCCGCCTTGTTCTATGTAGTAGTATTCAAGTCCTGAGGTAATAGGATCAGGGAGTAGTGTTGTATAGTCTATTGAACCATTGCCCAGTTCGGTATAATCTCTTGTGATTTTGTCCATGTCCTTAATGTGCCACATCACATACCGTCCAGGTTGAGCGTCAATTAGTTCTTGTGGAGTATAGTTAGAGGAATGCATGACCCAATACATGTCGATTTCCAATTTGACTATTGAAGGATCGGTTTCATTTATAATGATGTCAAAACCATTTTCTCCATCGTGGTCTTCGAATTCAAAACCATGATTATGATAGGCAAACCCGAGACCCGCTTTAGATACTTGCTCTCCAATGACATTCAATTTTTGGGACATCAACTTGAAATTGTCTAAGGTTCTAAGTTCTGGAGCAAGCCATGGCCAGGTAATATATTTGCTATCCATTTCTTTCGCTGCCGTAATGCATTGATCTACAAACTTTTTTAGCTTCTCATCGCTCTGCTTTAAAAATGGTGAAAAACCATAGTGCCCACTCGACACAGACAACCCTAAATCATCCAGAACATCCTTAAAGGCTGTTGGTGTAAAGCCATAAATCATTCCTCTGTCAGCATCAAATCCATAGATTTCAAAATCGCTATACCCCATGTCTTTAAGCGATTTTAAAGTTTCAATTGGCTTAATGGCCATTTCATCTCGGATGGAGTAAAGTTGATATCCCAGTTGGTACTTAGGTTCTGTCAATGCTGGCGAACAGGATAAGGCGGTAATTGTCATGCCTCCAATTATTCCTATGTCTTTAACAAATGCCCTTCGTTCCATGCGGTAAATATACTATTAGAAAGGAGCCAAAAAAAGGTTCTCACAAGCAGGATCGAACATTCTCGAGCTGTATCCCTTTATATTTCGTAATACATACATATACTAATTGAAATTATATTTGCCGCATATCATGATTGGAAATAGAATTGATCCAGCGTAAAAAATACCTGCCTGCCGGCAAGGCAGGCTAGCAATAGCTCTGCTATTACTGCGGTTTTTTGCCTTGCCTAAATTCCATCTCTTTAATCAATCCCATGCGGCATTATTAAACTGCAATTAGTATTAAAAAAAGAACTTATGCGAATATTGATTACCCTCAGCATTGCCATTGCATTATCATCTTGCCAGACTAAAGACTCCCATTCTCAAGATCATCATGAAAAAGAGCAAGCTACGAAGTTTCAAAACAAGGCTCACGAACTAGTCTATGATGTGGTACAGAGTCTAGGAGATATGAGCAAGCTATCAGCTAAAAAGGACGTCGTCTATACCTATACTTATACGACACCTGACGGCAAGTCCGATGTCTCCACGGAGAAGTACCTATTTGATGGAGAGCTATCCTATGCTGTGTATAAGCAGCATGAACGGACATTGCCTGATTTAGAGGGTGTTATAGAGCAAGGCTATGATGGTGATAAATACTGGCTCAAGAATGAGGGCTCCACGATATCTGATAGCGCTGCCCTCGCAAGAGTAGCATTCAATCGTCCAACTAATTATTATTGGTTTGCTATGTTTCCGAAGCTGTTGGATCCTGGCTTGAAGTACGAATACAAAGGTGAAAAGACTTTTCATGAGCAACAGTATGATGTCGTAGACGTATCATTTGATTCAACTCCAGACAAACCCACAGACATCTATCAAGTACACATCAATAAAGCCAGTGGTATGGTAGATCAATTTTTATTTACTGTGGCAGATTTCGGCTTAATGGAAACACCACTATTAATGGAAGTGACATATGAGGATATAGACGGATTGATGATTCCAACTAAACGACGATATAAGCGATCTACTTGGGACGCTGATGTAAGTGAAGGCCCATGGATAAACGTCAAATGGACTGATATCAAGTTTAACAATGGTCTTACGCCAGCAGACTTTAAACAATAATCCATCGATCGATTCTCTGTTATCTGTCTTAATGTTGACAACGGTTGAATGCCAACACCATTAATCGAGCGGTTTCTTAGATAAGCACACTTTATATTAATAGGTAGATAAAAATTAGCTTGAGCATTGATTCTAATGGTCGAAACCTAACCGTCATAGAAGTCATATTACCGTTAGTAGCCTACTATGACAACAGCGTTAAATACGACGTACTAGGAAGAGTTGCTATCGGAAATGTTGATTTAGAGCTGCCGACACAATTTATGAGATATGGGTTTTCATCGGGTACAACTTGCCCTGAGATCGAACTTGAGTAGTTTAGTCCTCTAACAGATCTGGTCTTCTTTCTTGTGTACGTTTTAAGGCTTGCTCATAGCGCCACTCCTCTATCAGTGCATCGTTGCCCGATAGCAACACGTCAGGTACTTGCATGCCATCATATTCAGCTGGACGAGTATAAACTGGGGGAGCTAAGAGATTATCTTGATAGGAGTCACTCAAGGCTGAACTACCGTCATTGAGGACGCCAGGAACTACCCTGCTGATACTATCAACGAGGATCGCTGTTGGCAATTCTCCACCACTGAGGACATAGTCCCCGATAGATATCTCCATAGTGACGTACTTGTCTCGTATCCGCTGGTCTATGCCCTTATAATGACCCGATATGATGATAATATTTTGTTCAAGCGATAGCTTGTTAACAGATTGTTGAGTTAATTGATTACCATCTGGTGTGACAAATATGATCTCGTCATAGTTTCTTTCCTGCTGCAAATCCTCTATACATCTTGATAAGGGCTCTACCATCATCACCATGCCTGCGCCACCGCCATACTGGTAGTCGTCGATCTGTTTATGCTTACCATGACCATACTCACGAAGATTATGAATCGCTATCGATATTAGGCCTTTGTCTTGCCCACGCTTTAAGATACTGTGTTGAAAAGGGCTTTCAAGCAATTCAGGTAAGCAAGTGATGATATCGAAGCGAAGCATCTAGGCTTTGAGTGCTGCGTAATGTTTATAAAATGAAGGGATCGTTTCTATGCCCTTTATATAATTCCAGATACCATAATGCTCATTAGGGCTATGGATATCATCTGAATCCAAGCCAAATCCCATAAGAATTGTCTTCACACTGAGGATGTCTTCAAACAGTGCCACAATAGGAATACTCCCTCCACCTCGGACAGGAATAGGATCTTTACCAAATGCATCCTTCATTGCCAGATGAGCTGCCTTATACTCCGCTGTATCTGTAGGAGTCACAGCAGGCTTACCACCATGGTGCGGCCTTACTTGCACTTTTACTCCTGCAGGTGCTAAGCTTTCAAAATGAGCCTTAAAGAGCTCTGTAATTTTCTCTTCGCTTTGATTAGGAACAAGGCGCATACTGATTTTTGCAAAAGCTTTCGACGGCAATACTGTCTTGGCGCCTTCACCGATGTATCCACCCCAGATTCCGTTGACATCCAGTGTCGGCCGAATAGATGTACGCTCTAACGTGGTATACCCTTCTTCTCCATGCACATCTCCGATTTCCAAGTCTTGTTTATACGCTGATAGACTAAATGGCGCTTTATTCATTTCAGATCGCTCAGCTGTAGAAACCTCGATAACATCATCATAAAATGATGGAATAGTTATACGATTCTGATCATCTTGGAGCGACTCGATCATCTGACATAGGATATTAATGGGATTTGCAACACCTCCCCCATACACACCTGAATGTAAGTCACGATTAGGCCCAGTTACTTCTACTTCCACATAACTTAGACCTCTCAGCCCAACAGTAATTGATGGTACATCGTTAGCAATGATAGAAGTATCAGAGACGAGTACTACATCACATGATAATAACTCTTGGTGCTCGGCCATGAAGTCTCCTAAGTTGTCAGAACCCACTTCTTCCTCGCCTTCAATGAGGAACTTTACATTGCACGGCAAACTATCCGTCTGCATCATCGCTTCAAAAGCCTTGACATGCATATACATCTGCCCCTTATCATCACACGAACCACGAGCAAATATGGCGCCACCAGGATGCAGCTTTGTTTTCTTGATTACAGGTTCAAAAGGAGGTGAATCCCACAAATCAAGCGGATCAGGTGGCTGAACATCATAATGACCATAGACTAATACAGTAGGGAGGTGTTCACCAATCATCTTCTCCGCATAAACGATAGGATGTCCAGGTGTCTCATATTTTTCTGCTACATTAACCCCGGCCGTTAGCAATGAATTAATAACCGCTTCGGCTGTCCTCTCAACATCTTTTGCGTAAGCTGGATCTGCACTTATAGAGGGGATCTTGAGCAGTTCAAGAAGTTCTCCAATAAATCTTTGCTTATGCTCGTGGATGTATTCAGTCGTTTTACTCATAGCGTATAAAAGTAGGCTAAAAAGCTAAATGATTGAATAACCCTGAGGACTCAAATTCAATTTATTAATGACTCCATAAGATCACTTGGATAGAAAGCCCAATAATCGTTCTCCCTATCCATGTCGAGGGCTGTATTCTACAGTGTTTTACTCAATATCCATCATGAGCATTATAGCCATACTTCCCATCAGGAACAATTACAAGATGTATATATGAAAGCATCAATCTAATTAATTAATAAATTTAGCTGCAACTCTAACAAATCAGATGGAAATGCTGAAACGAGGATGGCATTTATTGTTAAAATTCTTAGGCTTATTAGTGCTCATTCTTGTGCTATTCTTGCTCTGCATTTGGTTTATCTGGCGACCTATTAAGATAGCTTCCTACGAACCAGCCATAGCTGAACATCTGGAACAAAAACAAGCATATCTCGAACAAATCAAGAAACGCCCTTCCACCAATCGACCGAATATCATCTACATCAATTTTGATGATATGGGGTACGGTGATTTGAGCTGTTACGGCAACCAATTGATCAAGACGCCTATTATAGATAGCCTTGCAGAAAACGGGATTCGCATGACTGATTTCTATTCTTGTTCGCCAGTATGCACGCCATCAAGGGCAGGTCTACTGACAGGCCGATATCCCGTACGTGCGTACGCTGGCAACCATGTCTACTTCCCATCGGATCATCCAGTTGCAGACTTCAGAAAAATGCAAAATCTAAAGAATGAGATTCCGCGAGATGAAATTTTAATTTCAGAGATACTGCAAGCCAAGGGTTATGCTACAGCATTGATCGGCAAATGGCACTTAGGTGATCTAGCGGGGCATAGGCCTAATGACTTTGGGTTTGATTATTTTTTTGGTGCTTGGTATAGCAATGATATGATGCCCTTCCATATCTATCGTAATAATGACATAGTCGAGCGTGATGAAAAAGAATTGGAGAATGGCTCATTTCCATTTTCATACACCGATGCGGATCAAGCCATTACGGGAACTTCGTCAGATCAAACCAAACTTACTGAGTCATTCACAAAAGAGGCGATCGATTTTGTGACACGACATCAAAACGATCCATTCTTTTTGTATTTGCCGCATTCCTTTCCACATGTCCCACACTTTAGTTCAGACAGACAGCGAGGGCAATCAGAAGGTGGATTATATGGCGATGTGATCGAGGACTTAGATTGGAGCACGGGGGAACTTATGGCTGCCTTAAATCGCCTAAACCTATTAGAAAACACCTTGATATTCATTACTTCTGATAATGGAGGAGATGTCAATGGTAGTGTAGGAAATCTTCGAGGACATAAGCAACAAACCTTCGAAGGCGGTCAACGGGTACCCATGATTATCTATGGCAAATCATTCGTCAAAGAGCCCATGATATCGGATGGTTTAGCAAGCAATTTAGATATCCTACCTACCCTATTAGACTTATTGAATATTGACCCTCCTACTGATAGAGTCATTGATGGTAAAAGCATCTTGCCACTGATCACTGAAAATAGAAATAGTCCTCATAACTATGTGTATTATAATTCTGCTCTGACCGGTAGGATCGTAGGTATTAGGGACTCTTTATATAAGTATCATGAAGGAGCTAACGGCATCCACATAAACATGATAGGCAATTTTGGACCTGCCACCAAGCTAAAACCACAGCTGACTAATCTAAAATTGGATAATGAAGCGCTTAACCTGATAAAAAAGCATCCTAGAAAAGCAGAATTCCTCAGAGAGAGGATGGCCTACCAACAGCAATCACTAGAAGACAATCTGCGAGGATGGAACTAGGATATTAGAACATTAACAATTATCGAGTCCGCCCTACATGTCATGCGCATATGGCTTCAGTTGCTCCTCAGTCAGGAGGTCTCTCACTGCGGTCAAGATAAAAAAGAACGGTGGTAAAGCGCTAGCCGCATCAACTCGCAGCCCTACCCCTTCAGCGCTTCCTTAAGCTGAGACTTTAACACCGATGCGTTTGCCACCCGGATCAGCCTACCACCCTTGGCATATGACCAAGCACCATTTTCTTCAGATACGACAAATGCTGTAGCGTTAGTCTTTTCTGATACACCTACTGCTGCTCGATGACGCAGTCCCAGGTCTGCATCTATAGAGTTACTTTCGGTTACAGGCAATATGACACTCACAGAATATATACGATCTTTGATCATGATGGCTGCACCGTCATGTGTTGGAGATTCTTTTTGAAAGATGGTACGTAGCATTTGGGACGACACCTTCGCATCAATTTCTTGTCCTGAGTTATTCCAGATTGGCGTTTCCCGATTGTTGCTAATGACAATTAATGCCCCCAATTTATCTTCTCTGAAGCTCTCCATTGCTAAGTGTACTTCATCCACAATGTTCATAATAGCGGAATCATCAACCATGATCTGATCGCCCCAGAGTCGCTCTATGAACGTAAATCGATTCTTGAGAGTATTGTTACCCAGTAATAGGAGGAATTGCCTGATTTCGGGCTGGAATATTATAATTAAGATTAAGACCCCAAATCCCACAAAAGGACCAAGCAAAAAGGTCAATAATCTCATATTGAAAAAACTGACGGCATACCACACACCATAGAGGAGCATCAAGCCGATGAAAATGTTAAAAGCGATTGTCCCTCGAAGTAGTTTGTATATCTGCCAAACCAGTATGAGAACGATCAATATATCGATCACATCGAGAATTCGAATATCTGTAAGGGAGATCAATAATTGCGTCATGTACTAATTATCCATGAAGATACTACTTATCTTTATTTAGACTTCCAATCTCAGATGTGGTCTTCTTATTGGACATTGAAATCTATACTACCATCTATAAGTGATAAACCTACTGAATAGCATTCCTAAACAGGGTAGCTTCATCTAAGTTTATCATAACATCAGTATGACAATACTTCATAAAGTTCGCGACTCGCTTGAAACTTCCCTTCGAAGCGACTGACTACATCCTTCCTGAGCCTTTCCGCAAACTGAGCAATATACCTCTCTAAATCTTTGGAGGCTCGATAATAATACTTGGTGATATAATGACTCGACATAGGATCGTCGCTCTGTAGTTTGCAAAATTCATAATGGGTGAAACATCCCGTCTTAATCAGATCATCCATATGCTTATCAATAAAAAATGATTCCCATGCTGTTACGACCTCATTATTTACTCTGATCATGACACAATATATATACATACTTATAACTATAATTAACTGATGATCGATGATGACTAAATGTTGTTCACTGTTCTTGTTATTGTTCCATCTTAACAAATCTAATCTCATCTTGGAATACTGATTTATTTCACAGACATATGAGTTTAATCTCTGCTATCCAATTAGCCCATAATTGAAAACCAAAAGTCGATTCATAAAACCTACTTCTTATTTCGCAATATTCATATACAACTCAGGCTAATCAGTACTATTTATCGGCTTAAAAAACTCTGTTGAATGGATTCCGTTCTTGTGTTCTATTGCTTCAATCATAGTCTTGAAAATTTCGCAACAGAACTCATGAGTCAAATCAATGGTAAGATACTTATACGGACAATTGATTACCACTCATAGAGAAATTATTAAACACTTAATTAAATATCAGGTGGTATTTTGACTCTCGGATGCTAGTGATATGTAACATCATAATCTGAAGTTAAGCTCTTTGAAGTGATGCCTATACATCCGATCATAGAGATGAGTATACCTATAGGCACTAGGGGTTCTATTGAAAAATACTGTCTTTAAATAAGTACGACACCTACAGTATACAATGAGAATGCAAGGCGGCATACGTACAAAATTTAATTGCGTTTTAGAATCAAAATAACCTGTCTAAATGAGACAATGTCTTATTGTCTTCTTATTAATTATTTCGCTTTGTAGTCTACAAGGCCAGGAAATGGTATTGGCAGCAGCACTTCCGACACTCCCTGAAGTAATCACTTCCTATACCACAGTTAACAATTCCTGTAGGGATGAAATTGCCGGTTCGAATCCAACTCCGTTTTCAACAGGTTGCGTTGATCCCAACTGGTCGACTACTCCACCTACATCGAGAAATATTTCTACAGGTCAAGAACTACTATCTACCAAGGCAATAAAAGTAGGCATACAGTCGGCACCTTTCTCTTTACCGGTAGTTGGAAATTTGGTGTGGGAGGATATAAATGGAAATGGAATTCAAGAAGCAACAGAACCAGGCGTGGATGGAGTAAGAGTACATCTTATTAGAGATGTAAACAATAATGGAGTAATAGATACCAATGTGGATACAACTGTTCTATGGACTAGTACGGCTAACGACAGGTTGTATAGTTTCTCAAGTTTCTTACCAGGCGATTATTTTGTACAGTATTCTGGATTGCCGTCGGGATTTTCGAGCACGAATGCCTATATAGGAGGTGATGATAGTTTGGATTCTGATGGACTATTAGTAGGACCTATAACCATAACAGGCACATCCAATATTGAGAATGTGGATTTTGGATTGTTTAATGGCGCACCTCCTACTTCTATTGAAGTGTGCAATGACAATATTGACAATGATGGAGATGGGTTAGTTGATTTTAATGACCCTGAGTGCGATTGTCCCGCTTCCTTCGCTAATCCGATTTATTTAGATTTTTCCAATGTTAGCACATTGAGTGGAACTGGGTTGAACGAAGGTGACCAACTATTGTACTCTGATGTTGGTAACATACAAGGGAATTCAGTAGACATCATTGCAACAATTGCCAGTCTTACAAATATCATGGCACTTGAAGAACATGGTGCTGCTGCTGGTTCGGACAATGCTATAGTCAAACTGCCTAGCATGAGAGAGACACAGGGCACTGAATATTATGCGGATATTCGGTATGACTTAGTTCAATCTGGAACCAACATTCCTATTAGTGGAACATTCGAAATTGAAATAGCCGATATAGACTCTATTTCAACTGCTAGGGTTGAAATTGTAGGTGCTTCACAAGAGGAATTGAACATCTACCTTTTGGACAATGCATCTAACTTAACTATAAGTTCTGATGGACAATATCTATCCCTTACTGGCACGGAGGATCAGAGTGCAGATGATCCTCAGGGTGCTGTAAGATTTACCTTTTTAGATCGATCTATTTTTAAACTAAGATACGGTGTGCGTCAACATCTAACAACCAGTTCAGGAGATGCGGCTTTTATAATTGATGGCAACTCCATCGATATATTAGGAAGCTGTTTAGATGATGTTTTATGCGATAATGGAATATTAAGCAATAATCAGTTTGACCAAGGATTGACGGATTGGACAGACCATGGTAATAGCTTTGTTTCTAGTGATGCTTTCATAGGCAATAATGCTCTTATTGTGAATGGCGGCACAGGTGCTGCATCGCAGCGGATACCTGTATTGCCCGGAGAAACTTACCGACTCAGGTTTTATGCCAAAACTGAAGGAGGTACAAGAGCTGAAGGCAGTCTTGAAGTAGTTGATGCTCTCGATCGAATCATTGCCTCTAATGAACGTCAAGTATTTGAAGACATATATGAAGAACACATTACTACTTTGACTATTCCCCCTAATGCAACACACCTGGATGTAGTATTAGGTATAAACGGACCTGCTGGGTCAGCGACTTTTGATGCGGTTTGTCTCGAGCTAATAAATACTATTTGCGATTTAGGCAGCGAATCGGATTTGGATCAGGATGGCGTATGTAATGCCCTTGATATAGACGATGATAATGATGGTCTTAGAGATAGTGATGAATATAATTGTAGAGGAGTTTTTAGCAGTATGATATGGTGGAGTCATAATACGCCAACAAACACTCGAGAAGCAGACATTCTGGATCCACAGCTGGTCGCATCGGCCCAACTTGAGGAATATGGCTCAGGGATTACCACAAGTATTGTTGCTACTCAGCTCAATATTATAGGCGTTGATCAACTCGATCTCTCAGATGCAATCGCTGATGAAGATTATTTACAATATACACTCACCACAGCAGCAGATATCAATGCTATGTTTCTTCATAGTTTTTCCTTTACCAAGTCAGGATTAAACAATGTTGTTAGTAGAGATAATTTTGGCTACGATTTTAGCATTTTGGTTTCAGATGATAACTTTGCTACTTCTCAACTTATATCTGATGTATTTACTGTCGATGATAACATCAATCCTACTCGCACAACTCAGATACAAGAGTCTGATGACAACCAATATCTGTTTCATCCTGATCAATCCTATTCGTTCAGAGTATATTTTTATAATAAAACAACAGACCTCAGTGTAGACACTTGGTATGATGATTTTAGAATCAATGTAGAAGTGTGCGAGTTCAATATTGATGTTGATAATGATACATATGTCAATTCGAGAGATCTGGATAGTGACAACGATGGCCTTACAGACATACAAGAATCTGGTCACTCTGCTGCAGACAGTAACTTTGACGGCGTTATAGATGGTGCTGATAGTAATTCAGGCTTGAATGGATTATATGATCCTTTAGAAAGCGCTACTGATGTCGGGATTATTAATTATTCCATATCCGATAGTGAGTTAATTGAAGATGGTATTTACGACCCTTATGAACTTGATGCGGATGGTGATGGCTGCAATGATTCAAGAGAAGAGAGTATTAATGATCCAGATGACGATGGTATGGTGGGTTCAACTATCCCAACCGTAACTGATGATGGATTAGTATCTAGTCACCTATATGGTCCTGCAGCTAATAATTTCTGGCAGAATGCAACACTCATTAAGTGCATAGATATATCGGGTGTTGTTTTTGAGGACATAAACTATGGAGGAGGTATAGGGAGAGATTACATCTCTGCTGACCTTTCTGCTCAGCTCTCTTCGTGGAGTCCTGATGATATAGCTTTAGAAAATGTAATAGTTGAACTCTACAGTTCGGATGGAACATATGTGGGCAATACAACTACGGATGCTTCTGGTAGATATAATTTTGTAGATGCAGGTACAGGCACCCATTTTGTTAGAATGGTTAATAGTTCGGCCCTTTCCAATCGTGCCTCCAATGGAACGGCTCAATCAACTATACCCGTTCAGACATTCAGAAATAATGGCACAAGTAGCTTTTCTAATGAAGTCGGAGGTAACGATCCATCTAAGCAAGATGCTCCTCCAAATACGACTGATGCAGATCTCTCTGCACTCACTTCAGCAATAATGACAACCCAGTCAGTTTCTAATGTTTCGGTTGAAACCGTAGATCTTACCGGTGTAGATTTTGGGCTTAACTATGATGTCATCGTAAATACTAATGATGGAGGGCAGGGATCATTGAGACAATTTATTATTAATAGTAATGAGTTAGAAAATTCAAACCTTGATCAAGAGGACAATCCAACTTCTGGAGTCAACTTTAATAAGCCCTTGGGCACTGAGACCTCAATATTTAAGATACCCACTCCTAGTGTACAGAATATTGTTAACACGACAACTTATCCCAATATTACCGATGAATTCACACATATCTCTGGATACACACAAGAAGGATCTACCCAAGGAGATATAGCTTCTAGAGTTATAAATGTTGAGATCTCGAGTTCAACTAACCTAATTGACGCTCTTGTTATAGATGCTGACAACACCACCATTTCTGGACTCAGTGTGTATAATTATAGATCTGGTATTATAGGTAACACTGCACACAGTGATGGCTTCATTTGGGGTAACTATATAGGAGTCAGAGCCGATGGTATCACGCCTCAAGGAAACAGCACTAACGGCATCAGCCTGCAGAACTTTACTAACTCTCATCTTGGAACAAATGGAGATGGAGCAAATGATGCTAATGAAGGCAATATAATCTCAGATAACAGTCAAGGAATAGTCATCAGAAATGCGTCAGATATCTGGGTATCTGGTAATATAATTGGCTTGGATAAAAATGGAAATGCCCCAATCGGTAATTCTTTTAATGGTGTTTTTATTAGAGATGCAGTTGGACCGAACATAGTTGGATTCAATGGAGCGCTGGCTACAGCAGATCATGCACTATATAGAAATATTATCTCCGCAAATGGCAATGATGGCATAAGATTGCTTAATTCTGATAATCAGCTCTTATCTGGCAACTACCTAGGCACAGATATTACAGGTATGCAAGCCAGAGGAAATAGAAATTTTGGAATTCAATTACAGGGCTCCTCATCTAATAATAAAATTGGCGTTGATGGTGATGGCAGTGAAGACTTATATGAACGAAATGTCATCTCAGCTAATGGAAGTGGCATCAGGATGCAGTCAGGTGGGACCGGCAATAACAATGTAATTGCAGGTAATTTTATAGGTACCGACATTAGCGGTAGTGGGGTACTCGGAAATTCAGTTAATGGCATAGATATAACAGGTTCATTTAATAATAACATAATAGGCACCAATGCCGATAACTTGAGCGATGCCTTGGAAAGAAACGTTATCTCATCAAATGGAGGTGATGGCATTAGATTATTTAACACTACCAATAATCTCATAGCTGGTAACTTTATTGGAGTTGGATCGGATGGATTGATTCCTCTTGGTAATAATCTTCGGGGAATATTCATTGTTGGCGCCTCCTCATCTAATATTGTAGGTTACCATCCAACTATGATTAACACTGACGAACTTGTAGTCGGCAACTTCATTAAGAATAATACCCAAAAAGGCATTGCTCTGTCAGATACAGGTACAGAGAATCGGATAAGTCGTAATCAAATATCTAATAATGGCGATTTAGGCATAGACTTAGGTTTCGACAATGTCACCACAAATGATGATGGCGATACGGACTCAGGATCTAATGACTTGCTCAACTTCCCTGTTTTTCGTTCAGCTTCTTTGTTAGATGATAATTTAACAATTAGCGGATTTGCTCCAGCTAACTCCGTAATTGAGGTATTTATAGCGGACGCAGGTCCTAATCCCAGCCCACTGCCTGCATCATATACAGCTTCTTTTGGTGAAGGGGCGGTTTATCTATTCGAAGTTGCGGAAGGAGGGGCTAATGATGACAATAATACAGTTGGTATATATAACAACGATGGTACCGGGGTAATTAACAATAGAAGTCAATCTCAGTTTGAATTTACTATAGATGTATCTGGCCTAGGAATAAGTGATGGCACAATCATCACTGCTACAGCAACAGACGCAGATAATAACACTTCTGAGTTCAGTGGAGTCTTCCAAATATCCATTAATTGTGGAACCGCTATTATGAACCCACACGTAATGTTCTTTAGGTCACGCTAGTTAGCGAGACTTCTCTGAAGGGAGATTATAGCGCTTTATGAGGTAATAGCTAGCACCTGATTCTATTAATCGTGATATGTACGAAGAAGACCTAATAATTGTCATTTATATTGAGAATTCCTATCTCCGTTGACATTATTCAATCATGATCTAATGCCAAGCACTGATCTTAGATCATTCTATTCAATTAAGAAATTGAACTTGTCAGTCACTATCTAACTATCACTGAGTTTATCTACTTTCTCATCAATCTTAGCTTCAAGCTTCTCTCTGAGAGCCACCATACTATCCAACTTCTCTTTAATTTCTTCTTTAGTTTTATCGTCGCTGGCTTGCTTGAGTTGCTCTTTACTTTCGGCTATCTTCTCCTGTACATCTATAAGAAGTGCTTTGCGCTTTTCAATGTTTTCGGCTTCTTCAGCTTTATCAAATATCAACCTATCTGAATCTGTAGTGTTATCGAGAATACTCGGATCCTTAACACGGTGTTTCTTAGGGATAAAAACTGTCTCCCCCACTTGTCTTTGATTCATAAAATTAGGTGAGACTATCTCTATCCCATCTTCATGTAATACATCAATGACATGACCCGTCAATATGGATCTCGCACTAATGATAGAATTAACATTTTCTAGAAGGCCATTGATTCTATAGACCACAGAAAAATCCCCGAGCGCTGTAATCAGCACAAATGGATCTTTAAGATTAGCCCGTTTAGCCGCCTTAATCAAGGACTCTTCAATCTTCAAGCGATTGACATCGTAACCTAGAGATACTTCAGCAAATAGTATAGTCCCAGATGATCTTGTAACGTTGAATGGATTAGTGGCCAGTAACATGTTGGGGATACTCGTGAGATCTCGATTGGGGGTTTGAATCTCTGTGTCAAAGAGGCCTTGCTCGGTAACTCTTCCGAAGATGCCATTGACTTCTATAAAGTCGCCTGGTCTGAAATCATCACGCAATTTCAAGGCAATCCCAGCAAGTGCATTACCGATAAATGTCGTAGAACTCAGACCTAACACAGCCGATAACACAATGCCAAGAAGACTTGTAATAGAACTCTTCTGACCAGTATCCATCGGTAATGCAAGTATTACACTTATGATACCTACTAGGGCAATGCTAAATAGGATCAATGAAGTGATAAGCTTCTTATCCGTCTGTCCTTTTGCCTGTCGTTCGAGCAGGCGCTTAGCGCCAAAATAAAGGAAGAGAAATATAACAAGCGTAAATACAGTTGCTGACCAATTAGTAAAAATATCCCTCAATATATCCATGCTCTTTTAATCACACCTATAACAAACTGAAATGTATGTAGATATAGTTTCTCATGCGCATGGAGAGAATGTTAAATAGTGCAGAGGCCTACTAACTGAAGAGTAGCCCATATGATAACCATAGCACTATGGTCGACTAATTCTGAATAACACTGCCATCTAAAAAGAAAAAAACCCATCAATAAAATGACGGGCCAATATTGATCTAGTAATCAAATGCTAAAATTATATCAATGCAACATTTACTGCATTTAATCCTTTTTTTCCTTCTTCGACATCAAAAGAGACCTTGTCTCCCTCGTTAATTGTGATTCCGTTTAGTCCACTTACATGAACAAACACATCTTTGCCACCATCATCTGGTGTGATGAATCCGAATCCTTTGCTTTCGTTAAAAAATTTTACTGTACCGATACTCATTACTACTTTAAACTATTTTACATCGGTAAGATACTCTAAATAAATATCCTTATCACTCAAAATCCAATCATAGCTTTAACACATTACCTCGAGGCTTGAAAGGTCGGCAATAAATGGTGTCTTGAGTGAATGCTTATACAGCTCGATTTCTGTGGATCTTCGCGCAACATGGTAGTCTGTAATCTGTGCATATGGACTAACAGTTGTAAGAGGCTCACCATGAATTTAAAGGTTGAAGTCTTACATTTTTTCAACCGATTTTGTGCTACTACTGAGCATTTTCCCATTGTACCTATTATTTGACACGATAGGAGCAAGCCAGCCAACGCTTGATGCGAAGAGTATCCAATTTAGTATTACTATCTTACCACTAGATTTAATGAAGCCATGCAAGACTCCTCTCGACGCAGCATTATAAGACCTGGCACTGCTCTCTATAACGCGCTGCAATGGGCTTTTTTTCCAATGGTCTTAGTCCTTACCCCTTGGCTTATCTATAGACTCATCAACAACGGCGGGTCTGTGGCGATAACAACTTATGTAGTAGCAGTAGCTGTTGGGTTAATATTCTGGCTCGCAGAATGGTTGATACCATTCAAAGAAAAATGGAATCATTCTCACGATGATATCGGCAATGACGTGGTCAGCGGAGTAATAGCATATATCCTTTTACCGATTTTCCTCAAGCCGATGTTTATAGCCCTCTTAGCCGGAGGAGCGGCATGGTTATCCACACAATATGGCGGTACTATTTGGCCTAGTCACTGGCCTATCGTTGCACAATTGATACTCATGCTCATCCTTGGGGATGCTGGACGCTATTGGGGACATCGCTTGGCCCATGAGGTGCCAGTACTATGGAATTTTCATGCTGTGCACCACTCTACTAAACGACTCTATTGGTGGAATGCCACCAGGCAGCACCCGGTAGATAAGACTTGGTTCACGTTTACGGAGATGTTGTTTCCAGTTTTACTCGGTGCGGATGGAATAGTGCTGTCTATGTATTTTGGTGTGACGGTGGTCTGTGGCTTCTCGCAGCATTGCAATATCAATATCAAACTGGGATCACTCTACTACATATTTAATGTCGTCGACCTTCATCGTTGGCACCATTCTAAGGTGATCCAACAGTCTAATAATAACTATGGCAATAATCTAATCATATTTGATCGCTTGTTTGGCACCTACTTTCATCCAGAGCGGCAAGAAGATCCTAACAAGCATATCGATGAAATCGGTTTACTCAATCCCGATTATCCAGAAGATTACTTGGGACAACTAGCCGCACCATTTAAAGATGGTCTGGATAAAAAGTAAGCTAAGGTTTAAGTTCCTATGGTAGGCCAATCTCTGCTCAGTCTTCTGATTCTTATAACTACCGATATTCCTCGAAATGTCAATAGGAATCTGCGTATTCATTAGAGATTTATTCAACTGAATCAAATGTACTTAACTTATCGGCTGGTAAATCCCAATCAGGCCTTCAACGGACTTAGACACTGATATCTCTTTCTCAATATCTATAGTAGAGTCAACTATCGCATAATTCTTTGGAAAGATATGTCTCCATATTCTCACTTTTGCTTGTTGATACTGTGAGAGCGTTGCATAGAATAATGCACGATCGAATCTCAATTGATCGTACAGCTGTATAAATGCCTCATCAAATGCCTCAAAATCAACTGGTATATGATGATGAGCATCAAAACAAAAAAGCGTTTCCTCGCTCTTATCATTCACCTCTAAATAGATATGCTGTACTTTATCTAAATTCAACGCATCAGAACGCCCAAATTTGGTTACATACCGAAGCAAGTTCTCCTCAACAATAATTTCTCTATTTTCTTCATGAGCCAATTCTTTACTCTTGATATATGAGTTTACCACTCCCCTTTAAGGCCTCCATTTAAAAGACTTACGGTCAATAGCCCGCATCGTGCATAATATTCCCTCGAGATGATCATACTCGTGTTGTAATAGCTCTGATAAGTCACTCTCCATTTCCCACTCTTTTAAGTTCCACTGTTCATCTCTATATCTGATCGTAATCCGCTGGTGGCGTCTCACCTTGACCAGGAGATTAGGGAAGCACATACAATCATCCCACAACACGAAGGTCTCCTCACTCTTAGCGATGATCTCAGGATTGATAAACACGACTGGCTCATCTATATTCATATATATCAAGCGCTTCATGTTTCCCAACTGTGGTGCCGCTATAGCCCTTCCAAAATCATAGCTGCTCCGGATCTCCTCCATTACATGATGCAGATCAGCCACCCAAGATGACACTGAATCTATCTCCTTGTAGCTGATCGGGTCGGACACCTGATACAGCAGTGGATTACCTAATTGCAATAGATCATGTAGTCCTTTCATAGGTATTCATGTGATGCTAAGAATTGAATATACCACCTTCATTTTAGTTCAATTTGTATATCAATTGATCCTACATTTTGCGTCTCATTAGTGAGTATGTTTTTAGCGAATAGTTTTACTTCGATATTGCTTGCTCCCAAAGACATATTAGTTGTTGGCAATTCATACATGCCCGATTCTGAAGTGATCTTCCTAAAATTTAAGGTATCAAATAATTCATATAAATAACTTCCTATGATTTCTATGTTTGATGACTAGTGTGTCTCTGATCTAAACGCTCAATCAGATCTGGTTGTGGAAGATTCTCTTTTATGCATAATCCTATACTCACTAACAGAGCTCTAATCTGGATAGCCAAGGTGCATTGCACCCTTTCTTCACTACAAAATACACAATCCTCCTGCGCTAATAAAATAGCTCCTAATTGGCGCTACTCGCTCAAGGAATTCCGTAATTACATCATCTAAACTATCTCAATTATGAAGTGGCTCAAGCGTATAGTCATTCTGATTCTCGTATTACTCCTGCTCGGGATATTGCTTGGTTGGTTATTTATCGGCAATCTTGGTCCCAACTATAATGAGTCTCGCTCATTAGTAGGATTAGACTCAGATACGGAAGTACTCTATGACAACTATGGCGTGCCGCATATATATGCTGACAGCAATGTCGATGCTTACCGTACATTAGGGTATGTACATGCCAAGGATCGACTCTGGCAGATGGAGCTACTCCGACGCATCGCACCAGGGAGGCTATCAGAGATATTTGGATCAGCGACGGTCGAGACCGATAAGTTCTTTCGTCACCTTCAGATCAGCAAGACTACAGACGCAGCCGTTACCCGATATCGAGAAACTACAAGTCCAGAATTACAAGCATGCGTTACGGCCTATCTCGCAGGCATCAACAGCTATGTCGATAGCGATGAGACGCCAATAGAGTTCACCATACTCGGGATTGACAAGACTCATTTTGACGTGTATGACATCCATAATATCATGGGCTACATGGCCTTTAGTTTTGCGATGGCTCATAAGACAGAGCCTGTGGTTAGTCATATTGCGAATCAATTAGGCTCTGCCTATCTCAATGCGCTCGACATCCATGTAGATACGACCACGACCATGATTGAGTCTCATGTCTCAGGAGCATTAGCCAAGAATCTCTCGACTACGGCACATGAGATTCTGAATGGCCTTCCCCACCCCGCCCTGATCGGATCTAACAGCTGGGTGATCTCTGGCGATCGCACTGCTTCTGGCGCTGTGCTTTTTGCCAATGACCCACATATTGGATTTTCGCAACCTGCGGTGTGGTATGAAGCACATATCGAGACACCTGACCTATCCATCTATGGCAATCATCTGGCTGGCTATCCATTCGCAGTCATGGGGCATACTCCTGATTGGGCTGTCGGAGTGACCATGTATGAGAATGACGATATAGACTTTTACAAAGAACGAATCGACACCCAAAATGGGACGACTTATTACCACAATCGACAGTGGAAACCAATAGAATCCGACAAGAGCACCATCACAGTAAAAGGATCAAAGGATATAGAACTGATCCTACGGAGTACCGTCCATGGCCCTATCATCTCTGATCAGACTAATGGATTTGATTCGACCGAAGTAATATCTATGTGGTGGACGTACCAACACAAAGATTTTGATTTGCTCAAGGCTATCTATACCATAAACACCGCAGAAGATATGAGCGACATCCAAGAGGGAACATCTCTTATCGCAGCACCAGGACTAAACGTGATGTATGGTGATAAGTCTGGTAACATCGCCTGGTGGGCCGCGGCCCATAGACCGATCCGTCCTGACCATGTTAACTCTAAGCTCATCCTCAAGGGTACTGGCGAAGATGACATCTTGGGCTATTACGACTTTGAGGAGAATCCGATGGCCATCAATCCGCCGTGGGGATATGTTTATAGTGCCAACAATCAATCCGTACGTGTTGAAGAAGAGCATTATCCGGGATACTACTTACCAGAAGATCGAGCTAAACGTATCGTAGAGCTCTTAGAATCCGATAGCCAATGGGATGTCGATAAGGTCAAACAGATGCTCTTAGACCAGACGAATACGAATAGTGCCGCTATAGCTCATCATATCGGATCAGTACTGCAAGCAGCCGGACACTCCGATGAAGGGACTCAGAGTCTCCTCACATGGGATGGCAACTACGGCGATCATAGCATAGCTCCAATCATCTATGTTAAGATGCAACTGAATCTCCTCCAGGAAATTACTATGGACGAACTCGGCGAAGATCTGGTCAACATGCTCAAGGTGACACATCTGGTCAAGAGGAGCTACCATAATTTATTTACTAATGAGTCTCATCCGTGGTGGGATGACAAGACAACACAGGCCAGAGAATCACAGCAAGACATCATCAACAGAGCATATGAGCGCAGCCTAACAGAACTCCAGGGGCAATTAGGTGAGGACTATGGCTCTTGGCGATGGTCTGCAATACATACTCTGGAGCATGGTCACAGCTTAGGACAGAGCGATATGCTCAAGCCCTACTTCAATGTAGGACCCTATGAGCTGACCAGTTCTAATGAAGTGATCAATAACTTACTATTTCAGTTGGATGAGGATGGCACGTATGAAGTACATGCTGGGCCATCCTGTCGCCGTATCGTTGACTTTGCCGATGTCTCTGGCAATAGTTGGAGTATACTACCCACTGGACAATCAGGTCGAGTCAGAAGCCCCCATTACAAGGATCAGGCAGATATGTATGCGGCAGGCGAGTATCGTAAGAAGCTCATGGATCGGGCTGACATCGAACAATCCATGACCAATAGATCCGTGTTTACAGCAGAATAAGTCGAATGCGTTTAATGATCGTAGGAATAGTGTTTTTTTTAATTGCCATATGTCCAAACTCCACAACTCAGCTATAGTCCGATATGCTGCCATATGGATGGTGGGCTTAATGATATTGGCAATCGCTGGCTTTTGGCAGAGCTACTTTTCTAAGCTGTTTTCAGTTGAGGGAAGTTTTAATGGATACTTTCATTTTCATGCTGTCATGGCCAGTCTTTGGATCATCATACTGATCGTCCAGCCAATGCTCATCCGTAGCAATCGATTCAGCCTGCATCGGCGAATAGGAAAGATAGGACATGCGGTCATGGTCTTATTTTTTATCTCCGTGATTCTTCTCACGCACCATCAGCTGTCGGCCACTGAACCTGTACGATATATTTCAGCATTTATCCCATTCAGAGATTTGGTTGTGCTCATAGTAGCCTATACAATAGCGATGTGGAATGCTCAGGTTGTCGGCATCCATGCCAGAGCCATGATTGCCACTGGAGTAGCTTTTATTGAGCCGTCGCTCATCAGAGCGATAGCATTCATGGCTCCAGATTTAGAGGATAAGTATCTATGGACGATTGGGATCACTTATACGATCATCATATTGCTGATGATCATCAGTAGGAAGCACAAACGAGGACAATGGGTCTTTCCTTTGATCATTGGGATATATATTATTGCACATACAATAATACTGATGCGCCTGCCATTTGGCTTTTTTGAAGATGCTGTGGACTGGTTTATCGGTTTGCCATTGACTTAATCAATCAAAACCTTCTTGCATTCAATTTTCCAGCTCAACTTAGATAAAAGCTCATCTCTGACATCCTTGGATCCATAATCGGGCAAAATCTACTCCATTTCAGGAACTATAGACATTAATCTAAGTCGATAGGTGATACTTCTTTGCAGTGTTATATAAAGGGATATCCCGTAGTGAATAGCCTTTTTAATTAATCAATATGACTTTTGCTACTCAAGTACCTGTTGGTTTTGCAGTTGCTCAACCATAATAAAATAGTGGCAACCTAAAGAGGTTGTTAGTTTGTAATTTAACAGCTCAATACATGCGGGTATAATTGATTTTATACCTGCTTTTTTATTAACTCAATTTATGATGTTGTCGGAGATATTACGTCCGCAAGAGATCGTATTAAATTACTACGCTAAACTTCTGCCATTGGATTGCTATATTAGAATATCTACACAACATGAACTGAGATGAACAAAAAAAGAATGATCGCAATGGGCATTAGCCTAGTCGGACTGTTTCTTATAGGTTATTCGGCTGGAGTCATGGATAAAACTAGTACAACAAATCATAGCCTATTCTGGATTGGGTTAGCGATTGTTTCTGTGGGGGTATTTATTGTTTTTCCATATCGCAAGAATAAGAAGCCTTAATAGGCCAAAGGCCTCAGTATCGTGTCGACATAGTTGTAATCTGCTTCTACTATGGGCACATCTACCTCTAAGTCTCCTGGCACACTACCCGTAATATGACCCAATAAAAAATGGTGGAACATCGGATTGATAGTGATCTTCTGAGAGCGCATGATATATCTGATCTACCCACTCAATATATTGATCGGTATGATCAATATAATCTTGCGTCAGCTCTCGTTAGTCCGATGCCACCGCATAGACATTTCTCGGTTCGTCAGGAATATTAGGCGCATCCTAAATCCCAATACAGGATAAGATCATGCAGCATATTAGCATGTTGTACTACCTGTTCTTGGTCTATACTTGAGGTAATAAGATCTAACTCCTGCGTGGAGATACAGGATACAGACCTCAGGAGATTTTAAGGACTATCAATCCATCAATCATCAACTAAACAGAATTAGAAAACGAGTGCTGGAAAGCGTGCTATAGAGTATGTCATGCTATCTGTAAGATGAATGAGATCTTGAATATTTCAATTATCTGATATAAGACTATTAAATCGCCAAATAAGAATAGTAGTTTGAGAAAAAACTGCTGAAATAATCCTGAGTAAACTACACGATCAAGCATTTTTTTCGTTCTATAGATCCCAATGAATAAACTCATAGCCACACAATTAAACCTCAGCCTTCAAGCTGTTAATCAGGTGTTAGTCTTGCTTAATGAGGGTGCAACAGTACCCTTTATAGCTCGATATCGAAAAGAGCGTACAGGTGGCTTGAATGAAGTGCAGATACTCAACATCTCCAAAGCCCAAGAACAGCTCAACAAACTAATAAAGCGTAAAGACACCGTCATCGAGGCTATAAAAGAACAAGGGAAGTTAACCGACACGCTTCAGCAAAAGATTGTCGACTGTTGGAACGCTACCATCCTTGAGGACCTATACCTACCCTATAAGAGAAGCAGAAAGACACGAGCAGATATCGCCCGTGACCTTGGATTAGAGCCATTAGCCAAGATTGTCTCTGCTCAACGAACTAATAATCTACTCAGCGAAGCTAAGCGATATTGTAAGGGTAAAGTAAGAACCACTGATGAAGCCTTAGCTGGCGCACGAGATATCATCGCCCAGTGGATTAATGAGGACAGCAGGATAAGACAAAGCCTGCGCAACTCATATGACCGATATGCATCTATTACTTCTAATGTGATCGCTAAAAAGAAAGATGAGGCAGCAAAGTATAAAGACTATCACGACTACTCTGGAACCTTAAAGAAAACGCCATCACATCGACTCCTTGCCATGTATCGAGGGGAGAAAGAAGGGCTACTAAAGGTTAGCATCTCTATATCTACCGATCGCGCACATGACCGCATCAGCAGGTCATATATTAGGTCCAATGGAGCTTGCGCAGATCAGATTGACATAGCCATAGCCGATGCACTAAAGCGCCTATTGCTACCCTCATTAGAAAATGAATGGAAGAAGAAATCCAAGAACAAGGCTGATCAAGAAGCCATAAAGGTATTTAGTAATAATCTAAGTCAGCTACTCCTAGCGGCACCTCTGGGCGATGTAGCCGTATTAGCCCTCGATCCAGGGTTTAGAACTGGATGTAAAGTTGTTGTATTAGGCCAACATGGAGAACTCCTCCATAACACGACCATCTATCCTCATCCGCCAGTACATAAAACTGACGACGCTGAGCATAAAATTCGGACGCTGATCCATAAATACAATGTCAGACATGTAGCGATAGGCAATGGCACAGCCGGTCGCGAGACGATGACCTTTATCCAAAATTTAGGTTTAAACCTTGAAGCTTATATGGTAAATGAAAGCGGAGCTTCCATTTACTCGGCCTCAACCGTAGCACGTGAGGAATTTCCTGATCACGACGTAACCGTACGAGGTGCTATAAGTATCGGCCGACGACTTATGGACCCCTTGGCAGAACTAGTCAAGATCGAAGCAAAGTCGATTGGCGTAGGACAATATCAGCACGATGTCAATCAAACCTTGCTTCATGAGAGTCTTGGCAATACTGTAGTCTCTGCCGTTAATGCCGTAGGCATTAACCTCAATACTGCCAGCAAATATCTCTTGCAGTATGTATCCGGTATAGGGCCTATGCTCGCCCAAAACATCGTGAATTATAGAAGTGAGATTGGAGGATTTTCTAGTCGCAAAGAACTTAATCAGGTACCACGTATGGGCAAGAAAGCTTATGAACAGGCCGCAGGCTTCCTAAGGATCAAAGACAGCCATGAATTACTTGACAACACGGCAATACATCCCGAGCGCTATAGCCTCGTCAAGAAGATATTAAAAGATCATAAGCTCACCCAGCTTGAAGAGATCCAGCATCACTTTGAACAGAAAGTCATCGATTTATCTAGCTATGTCTCCGATGACATCGGCATACCTACGCTGAAGGATATTGCCGCAGAGTTGGCGAAACCTGGGCTCGACCCCCGGGGCGAGGCACAGACCGTTGAGTTCTCGTCTAAAATCAAGAAGATCGAAGACGTCGAGGTCGGCATGGTTCTGACGGGCATTGTCAATAATTTGACGAAATTTGGCGCATTTGTAGATATCGGCATTAAGGAGTCCGGCCTGATCCATATCTCTCAGATTACAGATCGATTCATTTCTGATCCGAGCGAGATTCTTCGATTGTCGCAACAAGTAGAGGTTAAAGTGATGGATATCGATTTGAGCAGGAAGCGTATATCGCTGACGATGAAGTTCTAATTTTTAATTCGGCTATAATCTGGAGCACCCAGTTATAGAGGACTATTTTTTAAATTTTGGAAAGTCCGTCACACGTTCGCAACAGATCTGTTCCATCACTTGCTGGAGTTGAGTCTTTAGTATTGATATGATGTGATCTCCTCCTAAATTACCTAAGGCGGCCACACTATACATAAATGCCCTGCCCAAAAAAGTAAAGGCTGCTCCAGAGGCTAAAGTGCGTGCGATATCCGGGCCCGATCTGATGCCACTATCCATCATCACAGTGAGCTGATCTCCATACTTAGCAGCAATTCTCTGCAAGGGCTTAATAGCCGATTCTCCTGCATCTAATTGCCTCCCTCCGTGATTAGATACGATGACACCATCTATTCCTAACTTGATGGCCTTCTCTACATCCATCTCATTAGCAACACCTTTTAAGACTAGTTTACCTTTCCATAGATCCCTTATGGGTTTTATCTTCTCTTCATTGAGTCGACCTGTAAATGTACTATCCATAAATGCTCCTACACCTGCCAAATTAAGTCCTTTGGGCATATAAGGTATGAGCGTTTCAAAATTGGGTTGTCCGTTTAACAGTGTACGCAGCGCCCAATTAGGCTTGCCACAGATCTGTATCATATTGTTCAAGGTCATCTTAGGAGGCATAGCTAATCCATTGCGTATATCCCGAGGTCTATAACCAAATGTCGGGACGTCACTTAAAATCACCAGGACAGGCATACCTGCTGCTTCTACCCTGTTGATGATATCATCTCTAATTCTCTCTTCTCTTGGGTGATAAAGCTGAAACCAAGACTTCCCTTCTGTGATTTCTGCAATCGTTTCGATACTGGCGGTAGTCACCGTGCTGAGACAGAAAGGAATATTGTGATCATGAGCTGCCTGAGCTAATATCTCAGGTGCCTTGGGCCACATAAGGCCTTGTAAACCGACAGGTGCTACACCAAATGGTGCATCGTACTCTACATCAAACAAAGTTGTTTTAGTGCTTGATGCCTTATGCTGAGTCAGATATTGTGGTATGAGCTCTACATCACGGATCTCCTTAGTATTCTTATGTAGGTTCACGTCTTCATTGCATCCGCCATCTAAATATTCGAACGCAAACTTGGGGATCCGTTTAGATGCCTTCTTACGCAGGTCTTCTACGGATGGATAGTTCGGATTATATTTTATAGCCTTGCTCATATAAATCGAATAATCGCCTCTAAACTATTCTGACCTACTATTATTCATATTCTGCGATCAACAACAATCTATAGCTTTACATGATCAAGAAAACTCAATTCCTGTGGATATACAAATTATAGGCTTTATATACATCACTTTAAATAGTCGTCGTATTAATGCATCCGAATAATAAATATCAAGGCAGTTACGATTTCAAAGCATTAGCGACGTTATTACCTGAGCTCGAGGAGCACATCGTGATTAACCCAAGGGGACAGCAAACGATTAAGTTCTCCAATCCAGTCAGTGTCAAGCTACTAAACAAGTCATTACTAATGCGCTACTACGGTATCAGCTATTGGGACTTGCCTGATGGATACTTAGTCCCACCTATCCCAAGCAGATCAGACTATATACATCATGTAGCTGAGTTGAATTCTAAAAAAGATGACATCACGGTGCTCGACATCGGAACTGGCGCCAATCTCATCTATCCCATCGTGGCAATCAGTGCTTACGGATGGACTGTAGTAGGCAGCGATATCGATCAGATTGCATTATCCAATGGTCAAGACATCATTGATCAGAATGAATCCCTCCAAGGAAACTGCATACTGAGAAACCAGGCTAACAGACAGCATATCTTAACAGGCATCATTCAGTCAGACGACTACTTTGATCTCGTAATCTGTAACCCTCCATTTCATACTTCTGCAGCTCAAGCCAGTAAAGTCGCTGCCCGCAAGCGTAAGAATCTGAAATACAAGAAAGGAAATCAGAAATTGAATTTTGGTGGAACTTCGAATGAACTGTGGTGCCCTGGTGGCGAAGCAAGTTTCATTAAGACCATGATTCATGAAAGCAAAGATCTAAGTGGACAGTGTGGGTGGTGTACCACGCTTGTATCCAGTTATCGACTACTAGAATCTTTAGAGCAATTACTGCTTAAGCTAAATGCAAAAGAGATCCGCATCATCGATATGCAGCATGGCAATAAGACTACACAAATATTATGTTGGCGATTTTAACTGCTTTTCCCCGATCTGTTGTACAAGAAGTCGCTATGCAAAATTACGTCACACTCAAACTCTCTTGACTCTATATCTCAGGAAGGCATCGAGCAAAACGGTGATACAACTTATACTATGATGTAATTTTTACTGGCCATCGTACTCCCAATGAATATAAGGACCTTGTATCCATTCCTCCACATGAGACTGTGATAGACTCGATGCTCCGAATCTCCCCTAATCAGCTGCCCTACTGAAATAGATTCAGTTCGTTTCTTTCGAAACTCCTCCTTATTTTCATCTCCGTACTCAGATTAACAAGCACACTAAAATAATTGAATGGCATCTACTAAAAATTAAAAGCAACTAGATAACGAAGAAATTATTGACTGTTTCAGTTTATCGTTTTCGGATTATTTTATCTCATTTAAACTAAGTCTTAAACAACTTGAATTAGTACTTATATGACACTCTTCCTCAACTTTTCTCAATCAATACTCCCTCTGTTAATCATGCTTTTAGGCATATCCCTTCAAGCCCAGCAAACGCAAACAGATAGTTATACACAATACGAATTACTTGACCCTAGCAACCATTCATTCAGAATTATTTATGATGTAAGCGCAACTACTTCTAATGCCAAATATTACTGGAATACGCTAAGACAAGGTAGCGAACACCATGTTGATAAGGTGTGGGACAAATTTTCTGGAAAAGAACTAAAATGGGAAATTGTCAATAATAGCATTGCTAAACAAAACGGTCTGACCACAACAGTAGATGATACGGATTATCTTCAAATTACTTTAGCTAGACCAATTCCAAAAGGAGGTCAAGCCCGCATACGAATTGATAAAACATATAGAGACAAAGCAAGCTATTATAAAGAAGGTTCAACCATTGTTTTCTCTCGTACCCTAGGCATTAAAAGAAACAGTGTTGTATTACCCAAAGGTTATGAATTGATACATTGCAATTACCCTTCGCAAGTTGATCTTACCGATGATGCTCGTATAAAAATTAGTTTTTTAAATCGTGGTCCTGCCGCTGTGCCATTAATAATCAAAGCTCAACCATTAAATGCCAACACGAGCATTATCATTCCAGAAGAAGATAGTTACCAAGCGGGCAGAGGAACAGCAAGAGATAAAACTAAAGCTCGACTGGGTTATAAATTTAGTGAACGAGCTTTTCAAGATCGGGACATCGTCTATTTATTACAACAACCTGAAACACATTCATTTTTATTATATCACGATTACACAGAAAAGCGATTAGGAATGGATCGTTATCTCAATATTGTGCGAGCGGGAAGCAAAGCGTCAAACCCTTCTGCCATTATTTTGGATACGGGAGAACAGCTTAAGGTGGAAACCTATATTGGTGAAGCAATTAATGAGCGCGGGATCGAACTCAATTCTGAGATTAAGCCCGAAACTGAAGTTGTAGCCATCTGGTTTGATCCAGTGAAAGAGAGAGAGTCTGTGCGTTTACGCATTACAGAAACCTATACAGATCCACATCGGTATGTCGTATATAAAGATCAATTAGTGTGGGATAGAAGCTTTGGACGTAATCGTAATACAGTCGTATTACCCGAGGGATGGTTCTTAACTACCTCCTCTATTCCAGCGGTGATTAATCAAAACGAACAAGGATTAATCACCTTACGTTTTGTAAATGATCGACCCGATAACATTGATGTATTTATTAAAGCACAACGAAATAAATAAGATGAAGTGGATAAATAATATTATACATACTGAACACTCAGGAATATTTTCATTCGCTTCTGGACCTAGTAAATACTATAGCGTTTTAGCAGAGGGGGTTATTCTGACTCTATTGGCTTTATTAAGTTGTCAACTTAAAGGTCAATCGAAGATTAATTCACTATTAAACTGGGAGATAACTGAACGAGAGAGTATCATTCTGAATATCGACTCTCTCAGCAATCTTCCGCACAAAGACAACATCGAATTTTCTGGAAAAAGAGTATCTGCAATAATTTACTATGAGATCGATGAAGCTAAAAATCTAAAAATAGAAAAAGATGTAATTTTTCCTCAACTGAGAATTTACAATAAGAGTAATGAACCAGATTGGAAAAAATACAGAGCATACTTTAGAAGAAAATCAGGAAATGACCTGACGCCGCTAATCAGCTGTGATAGTCAAACAATTATACCCGAAAGAGTCGACTCAATTGAGATTAATGGAATGATTACCTTCCACTACTCCCCAATCAATGGCGTTAAATTATCAAAAGTAATCTATCCTTCTATGGATGAAAGACTCCTAGTGGAAGAATGGAAAATCACAAACTCAAGTACAGAGGTAAAAGATATTTCTGTATCTAACTTTGAATATGCACAATCAGAAATAGGATACAAAGGCCTATATACAATTGTATACGAAAGTAGAGCCAATGAAAACAACAAGCTCTCTCCGGGTGAAGCATACTCATTTCCTGTAATCCATGGTGCTCTTCTCAACGAGGAATCAAAAGACCAATTTGACTATCTGAGGGCAAGAGAATCACGTAATAAATATCTGGAAATATGTCAGCAGAATCTTATTCTGACTACGCCGAATGACACATTAAATAAGCTGTTCTACTTTTCTAAAATCAGAGCAGCCGAAAGTATTTTCGAATCATCAATGGGGTTAGTCCATTCCCCAGGCGGAGGTAACTACTATGTTGGAATATGGGCGAATGATCAGATAGAATACAGTGGCCCATACTTTCCTTATATGGGTTATGAAACTGGTAATACTGCAGCATATAATGCTTATAAAAAATTCATGCAGAATATACCTGAGGACGGGAATCATATACCTTATGCCTTTGAAGTAGATGGGAATTTCCCTATGACACATTTAGATAGAGGTGATGCTGCAATGATCGCTTATGGGACGTCACTGTTTTTGCTGAATTCAGGAAACAATCAACTTGCCCAAGAGTTGTGGCCACTCATTGAATGGAGTTTAGAATACTGCCATAATAATAGGAATGAATATGGTGCTGTACAATCTGAATCGGATGAAATGGAAGGGCGGATAAGTACAGGAGATGCCAATCTGTCGACCTCGACTTTGTATTACGGTGGATTAAAATTTGGGGCAAGGATAGCTAATGAATTAAATAAGACTTCAGAAGCAGGAATATATCAAAGTAGATTATTAGAAATGGAAGCAGTGATAGAAGACTATTTTGGAGCGACCTTGGAAGGATTGGAAACCTATCGATATTTCGATCAGAACAAGTATCTAAGACACTGGATCTGCTTGCCGTTGACAATGGGCCTCACTCATCGAAAGGCAGCAACTTTGGAAGCATTGTTTCAGAAATTGTGGACGGACAATGGCATATTGGTTGAGTACGACCCGACTGATGAAAACAAAGAACACACGTTCTGGGACAGAGCTACTTTGTATGCATTGCGTGGTGCATTTAAAGTAGGTGATACTGAAACAGCAGTTGAGAAATTGAAACAGTATTCGGCCAATCGACTGTTAGGAGAGCACGTGCCATATGCTGTTGAAGCTTATCCTGAAAATAACATGAAACACCTATCAGCAGAAAGTGCTTTGTATTGTAGAATTTACATAGAGGGATTACTCGGTATAGAGCCAATCAGCTTTTCAAAAATTAAGATTTCACCATCGCTTCCAGCAAATTGGGATTTTTTGAAATTAGACAACCTACATCTATTTGGCAATACATATAACCTGACGGTATCGAAAGAAAATGAGAAACTTAGACTAGTTATTAAAACAGGTTCTATTGTTATTTACGATCAACTCATTATTCAAAATGAACACATTATTAGCTTAAAGTAAAACTGATTATTACATAATGTGCACAATTAGGCACGAGTAGCATGCATTATTGACAACTTTAGTATATCAATCCAATGAGACCGATTTACCATCTATTCAGAAGCCTCTACAATAGTCTCTGCAATACTTCTAAATATCCAGAGGTCCGTTCTTCTATCTAATAACTGAAACATACCGCCATCATCCCAAACGATAGTCGGCATCCCGAGTTCTGCAGCAGTACGAGCATATAGTTCGGCGTAGTCGAGGCGTTGACTGAGCGCATTGTCACGTATAGTCCCCCACTCTCCTAACACTACAGGACGATTCTCTTCCACTATCCACTTCTGATGTATCCGCTGCAGTTCTCCTTGCAACGCTGTTCGATCTGCATCTTCGCCCCAAGTATCCTGAGCGAGACCAGCAAAGTCCCAGTCAAAATAGCTATGTAAGGAGACGATTACCTTGGGATCATCATTAGGTATGACTAGATCATCCATGGTTTCTGGAACCGTACTTGCTGCCCAAGTGGGAATCATGATATGTCTAAGCGCATTGTTGCCACCAGTGGCACGGATGGCGTCAACGGCGGTTTTATTGTACTCATTAACGAATGCTCTACCCTCCTCTGTACCGCCAGTCCACTCTTCAGGGATACCTTCTATTCTGGGTTCATTGAGTGTCTCAAAAATCAGCGAGTCATTGTAGGCTATAAAGTGCTCTCCTACTTGTGTCCATAGGCTGTTCAATCGAGCATTGGTTGCATCGGCAGACCCTTGACTCGGCACCACCCATTCATTGTCATGATGAACATTAATGATCACATGCATGCCATTCTGAAATCCGAATCTGACAATGTCCTCAATGTCTTGTAAATACTGAGATTCAATCTCAAACGGTTCCCGATCATCCTGATGGAATCTCCAGGTAATCGGAATGCGCAAGGTTCGAAATCCAAGTTCTGCTGCCGCATCTATAATCGTTCTCGTAGGAAGGGGATTGCCCCAAGCAGTCTTGTCTCTATCAATGACATCAAAGGAGTTCCCTAAATTCCAACCAACACCCATTTCTTCAACCAACTCAAAAGAAGTGATATCTCTCGATTCACCGATGCCCGCATTAGGATTAGACGACATGGCGACAGGGTCTGGATCGGGTGTACCCGGGTTATTTATTGGAGTCACTGTAGGCTGATCATCACCACAAGCGCTGAGCAATAGTAACCCAATAATAATAAGACCTGTAATGGAAAAAATGCTCTTCATGCTTTAAAAATAGGTGATCGTACAAAAAAATTCCAGCGTAAAATATCTATCCTTCGTTATTTAATATCTGATATAGTGCATCAATAAATGCCTTGTTGTTCTGAGGCGTGCCGACAGATACTCGAAGCATGCCAGGAGCCCCATAATTGTCTAAGGGTCGTATGAAAACACCTCTATCTGCTAAGGCTTGAAAGACGGCATGATGATCTCCTGACACTTTGAACATAATGAAATTGCCGTGAGACTCACATAGTTTGACGTCCATACGAGACAATTCTTCAAAGAGATACTTGCGCCCTTGTTCATTATTAGCAATCGTTTTCTTCACCCACGATTGATCTTTTATTGCTGCAATAGCCGCCTCCAGAGTCAACCTCGGAATGATAAATGGCCTAACAATAAGCCTCAGATAGGCCGCAACCTGATCTGAGCAGTATCCATACCCTATCCTCATTCCAGCGATTCCATATGCCTTAGAGAAACTATTAATTCCAACTAAATTAGGATGGCGATCAGTGTACTCATAGGCACGAGGATAATCATCTTGATCAATGAAATGATGATAAACCTCATCATAAGCAATGATGACATCAGATGGGATGCGATCCAGTAATTCTTCTAACTGAGATCTATTAATGTAGCTGCCAGACGGATTGTTAGGACTGGTCAAGAATACAATCCGAGTCTGCTCATTGATGGCATTTATAATTCCGTTGACGTCGACTGCATAAGTTTCTGGCAGGAGTGGCACATCGACAACCGTTGCTCCAGCCCACATGCTAAATGAGCGATAAGGAACAAAGAATGGCGAAGACACGATAACATTATCACCAACCCTAACGAATCCTTTAATGATCCAATCTATAACCTCTGATCCGCCATTGCCACAGATGAGTTGGTCCAATTTAAGCTTTCCATCATAGAGCTTCACAAGGGTCTCTCTTAGTTTTAGATCTGTTGCGTCGGGATACCCGCTGATAGCGTCATTATTATCCTTTATGACTTCTTGCACCTGAGGAGAGCATCCGAGCGGATTTTCATTGGAAGACAACTTGTGTATCTTATCAAATTTATTGGGATCACCGGACTTACCACCTCGGTAGCCTTGGTTATCATCAAAGTATGATTTGAAAACATCCTCTATCCTTCTGTCCTTGTTACTCATCTCTCGTTAATTAATGTCCAGCACTACCAATATTCATCAAGTAATATATCGTGAATCCAATCATGGCCACTAAGCCCATGTAGGCAAGGTACAGCAGATAGGTCGGAACCTCATGGTCTGTTTCTCTCTGTAGTTTAAGTATGACTCTGAGATTTAGGACGCCTAATATAGGAGCTATTAGAAACGATATAATTGTTGCCCACTCTAACATGGTGATCATACTCGACGTGCTGAAATAGAATAGTGCGAATCCACCAACGCTCTGGGTGATCAGTACTGCAGGAAATATCTTGTTAGTAAATGATCTTTGTTCGGCGCTGTCGGTGATATCATCAAACTTCAAGGCTCTAAATCCTTGGGTAACACATCGAGAAAATGCATCTAAGACTGTTATTAAGGTGCCATAGATGGTGCCAAATGCCGCGACTGCTATAATCGGAAATGCCCATGAACCAAGATTATCTGAGATCGTATGGAGCAAATTTTTAGAAAATTCTGTGGTGCCTTCGCCAAGTTGTTCTCCTGAGCCATAAATGGTAAAAGCTCCTATAACAAGAAATATGATTGCTGTTACGACGGTAAACCAATAACCAAGGTTAAAATCAAATAGCACTTGCTTTTTTGTGGGCTTTATATCGGCAGTCTCATTATTCTTGAGTATCCAGATACTATTCATTACAGAAGCCTCTATCCCCGTAGGCATCCACCCGATGAGCCCGATGAACAAGGTCAAGCCTGCGCCCTCTAATAATGATGGTGCCACAAAATCTACTGAAGGCACTTGTGGGCCTTTACCTATAACTGCAAAAAACGCTACAACAGCGGTAACCAAGAGTGTCACAGAGATCAACTTAATGATGCGATCTAATCCTCTATACCCTCCAGTCAACAGTATCATGAGCGTCACTAATATCACGACACCCGTTAATAAGCCATCACTCAAGCCAAAATCAAAAAAAGTAGATAAAAGCCCAGCACTTACTGCTCCAACTGCCCCCGTCACTGCAAACATGCTAATCACGATTAGGAGGAGGAAAATATAGATAGCCCAAATGCCTTGATCTTTATACCCCTTCAATAAGTTATGCCCTGTTGCCGCAGCATATCTTGGACCAAACTCGAAAAATGGATACTTAAATAGAAGTGCCAACAAAATGATCCAAAAGTAGATCATACCATGCTCCGCACCTGCTCTGGTAGACAGTACGAGATGTGATGTCCCGATGGAGCTACTTGCGAATATAAGCCCAGGGCCGATTGCTTTGAGGTAAGATTTAGCTTTCATATCTAAAGGCTGTAATATAAGCAGCAAAAGCTATTCTATTGGGCTATATGATCAAGAATAGCAGATATAACCAGTTCTTCTTGCTCCTGTATAAGAGAGGTAAGGATAAACCCGAATTTGCGGGTTCAGGGATTGGGCTCGCCACATGTAAGAGAATGGTTAACTATATAGGTGGAGGCATCTCAGTACAGTCAACTGAACATGTCGTGACCATATTCAACTTTACTATCAAAGTGCAATCAAAAAAAGGGAATAATACTTATGAGATATTCCCCGCTGACTAGTTCTTATCCTAACCCTTCACTTTGAAGCTCATCTCTTCATCCATATTGTAATACATAAATGATAGCAAGTCTGCGAACTCATCAATGACTTTGTCAGTAGGCTTTCCTGCTCCATGCCCTGCACTAGTTTCCACCCGTATAACCACAGGATTGCTCCCTTGATGATTGTGCTGCAACTCTGATGCAAACTTAAATGAATGAGCTGGCACAACTCGATCATCGTGGTCTGCCGTAGTGATCATAGTAGCAGGATATTCTTGCTCCTTGAGATTGTGCAGTGGAGAATATTTGATGAGGTATTTGAAGGCCTCAGGATCATCGCTGCGTCCATAGTCCTTAGCCCAAGCCCATCCAATGGTAAACTCATGATAACGTAGCATATCTAGAACACCTACGGCTGGAAATGCCACTGCATATAGATCTGGTCGTTGTGTCATACATGCTCCGACAAGCAACCCGCCGTTGCTTCCGCCTCGAATGGCCAACTTCTCCGAACTGGTATATCCCTGATCAATTAGATACTCGGCAGCTGATTGAAAATCATCGAAGACATTTTGCTTTCGATCTTGAGTACCTGATTTATGCCACGCTGTCCCGAACTCTCCTCCACCTCTAAGATTAACAACGGCGTAAATGCCACCATTCTCGAGGATAGGAAGCATTGTCGTACTAAATCCAGGCAGGAGGGAAATATTAAATCCTCCATAACCATATAACATAGTTGGATTGCTACCATCCATCTTTAAACCCTTCTTGTGTGTAACAAACATCGGCACATCTGTACCGTCATAACTCTTAAACCATAATTGCTCAGTCACATAGTCGGACAGGTCCATGTCGATCTCAGGAGCTTTGAATAGCTTGTAACTGAGGTCTTCAGTATTTAGAGAATAGATGCTTGTCGGAAAGGTATATGACGAAAATGAGAAGAACGCTTCTGTATCCTCCTTCTTACCACTGATACCACTTACGTTGCCTATTCCTGGTAGCTCTAAGTCAGAAAGGTGATTACCATCAAGGTCAAACACTTTGACTTGGCTCGAGGCATTATGGATATACTCTGCAAATATTTTACCCCCTGCGATGGATAAGCTCTGTAGTACATCAGAGCTCTCAGGGATAATATCCTTGATTCGCGACAAGTTGTTGATGTCTATGCTTATCAAGCGTTTCTTGGGGGCATCAGCATCCGTCAAGAAATAGAGTTGATCGCCATAACGATCAATCAAGTTGTAGCGGGATTCAAAACCGTTGACAACCGATTGTAGAGGACCATTAGCTGTCAAGTCTTTGATCTTTACTGAATTGCCACTGGTCGACTCTGACTCCGTTACTACCAATATAGATTCGTCATCAGTGACCCCAGCTCCCACATTTCGTTTTGGGTGATCAGGATTTTTATAGATGAGCTGATCCGCCGATTGTTCTGTGCCAAGTTTATGATAGTACAGAGAGTGATACTCATTCAAACCGGAAAGTTCATCTCCTTCGTTAGAGACAGGATAGCGACTATAATAAAACCCATCTCCGGCCCAAGAGATACCAGAAAACTTAATCCATTCCAACTCATCCGACAAGAGCGTCATTGCGTTCAGGTCCAATACCTTGGCAGTACGCCAATCAGATCCTCCTTCGGATACGAGATAGGCGATGTATTTTCCGTCGTTACTAAAAAATAACCCAGCTAATGAAGATGTCCCATCATCTGAAAACTCATTAGGATTGATAATTACCTCATCTTCATCGTTATCATTAATATGATACAACACACTCTGGTTCTGTAATCCATCATTTTTAAAGTAATAGTACTCCCCTGCCTCTTTAAATGGGCTTCCATAGCGCTCATAGTCCATAAGCTCTTTAAGTCGGTCTCTTACCTTAGATCTAAAAGGTATTTGAGCAATAAAATCTTGTGTGACCTCATTCTGTGCAGTGACCCATTCCTTAGTTTCAGGACTATTATCGTCCTCTAACCATCTGTAAGGGTCGGCTATCTGTGTACCATGATAGTCCTCAACAACTGCTGAATCCCTAAACACCTCGGGATATACTAATTTTTGATCTTCCTTGTCTTTCATTGGCTTCTCATTACAGCTTATTGTGAATAAAACCATGAGCAAAATAAGGACATGATGCTTACACATATATATTTTTTTATAATACTTGTATATTTATAGTCAAAAGTAAGATAACAAGGTCTATGATCATATATATAATTCTCAGTCTACTATTATCATATTCATCTTCATCCGACATATCCTATGACTGCACCACATTGTATGACGGTATAGATGTAAAGACAAAACTCTATAGAAAAGAGCTGGCACCAGAATACTTCTTTTCCTATTCTCCTCCAGAGCTTAAGAATGAGCTTAAGACACAAAACCTCATGACGGTTGACGCTCAGGTTAGCAAGATAGAATCCAATCAATATCTCAATCTCAACATCCATATGTATAGTGCTCATGCTGCTAAAATGTATGGCTCCATTGAGACACAATCTAAGCTAGTCATTACTACTATCTATGGTCGTGAGATCGAACTGTTGAGTCGTGCACGTAGTCTTCCAGTACTTACTAATAACCCAGAAGTCAACATCTATGTGGTCAGCTATAATCTTGACAAATCCGGTATAAAACGTCTTAGCTCACAGGAGATAGATAAGGTTGGCATAGAATGGTCTTCTGGTTTTGAAGAGTATACCGTCTATGAGGTTGATTTTCTTAAGAATCAGCTCTCATGTCTGAACAACTAAAATCCAAGACTACCTTAGGACTTGAACTGCCTACAGATCCTCGCTGGGTCAACATGACTGAAAAGTCTCTCGAAGATATACTCACAGATCACGCCTATTGCGAACAGAAGGCCGCTACGACTTGCATAAGCCTCGTGTCGATGTATCCGGAGCTCGATTTGCTCGTTGATGAAGTAATGCCCGTGGTTACAGAAGAATGGGGTCACTTCAGACTGGTTATTGCAGAACTCCGTAAGCGCAATCTGCAACTCGGCCGTCAGCGAAAAGATCTCTACGTCAATGAACTCCTCAAGTTTCAAAAGAAAGGAGGCACCTACGATGATCGATTATTAGAAAAACTGCTCACTTGTGCACTTATCGAAGCACGAAGCTGCGAGCGCTTCAGATTACTATCCCTCAACTTACAAGATCCTGAGCTAAAAGAGTTCTATCACGGATTTATGGTATCAGAGGCAGGCCATTACAAGATGTTCTTGAGTCTCGCCAAGCACTACTGCGGAGAAGAGCTTACCAATGCTCGATGGGCAGAATACTTAGAACATGAAGCGCTGATTATGAAGTCAATGGCACCTGATGGTTCAAGGATGCATTGAACTTTGGAAGTAATTGCATTAGACTTCCAGTTAGCTGCTTTTCACTTTAGTTAAGAAGAATGTAAATGTTAGAAATAGCAAAATTATGATCGCAGAAAAGCAGTTTTGGAGTGATGATGCCAGTTCACTGCAATCAATGATTATCAGAAAAATCGTATACAAAGAGAAGTAAGCGATACAATTAGCACTTCTGTTACGTATCAGCTTAGTCTAACTGTAGAATTAGCAATGTAAAAGGAGTTTTACGCTCACTCGGCGAGAAGCAAGATCGAAGCAATACTAATCATGAACGACTTACATTATTATTGTCAATACAATGCTTGGGCTAATAAGAAAATGCTCGACTTTTTTGAGGACAAGTCAGAAGCATTACTATCCCAAGAGATTGAAAATAGTTTTCCCTCCATACGGAAGACGGCGTTACATATCCTTAGTGCTGAACGTAGTTGGCTGGCACGCATGCTGCAGGACAAAGGAAATAACAAGCGGATAACAGATGATTTTTCTTCCTCGAAAGAAGTATTTTCTGCAATTGTAAAGATCTCATCTGACTTCGAGAACTTTGTCGATAAGCAAGAAGACTCATTCTTTAATGAGGAGTTAAGCTATCATACATGGGATGGAACAGAATGGAGGATGCTTCCAAAATTAATGGTATTCCATTGTATGAATCACTCCACCTATCATCGAGGACAATTGATCACGCTGGCAAGGCAGCTTGGAATGAAGCAAGGAGTACCCAGTACGGACATATTATATTATTCCAGAGGGCAGTGATGCATTAAATTTAAAAAAGGACCTGCATTGCTGCAAGTCCTTTTACTTCAATATTATTTATAATCAAACACTATTATCTTGTCGTCACTCTTCTAAGTATTCCTCCTTCATCAATGACTAACTCTGCATCCGTCCAACCTCTATTCCGAGCTTTTATCTGGGCGCTTTTGGCATCTTCGATTGAAGGGAAACCACCAATAACGAATATTGTCCATTGACCTTTAGTCCATTGCTCCAATCTCCCAACATCCTGAATAGCCTCTACATTAAACTTCAGTGGATCATCATAGGTACCCAACTTTACTTTATACTGACTCTCAGTTACAGGAGCGTTATTAACATTGTTAGGGCTATAGCTTGAACCACTCGTGTTATTTAGTAATTCGAAGTTTGATATACTTAAGTTATCAGCTGTTACGAATGCGTCTCTATAACCAGCTCGTTTGACCTGTGGCAAGATGTTCTCAGCCTCAGAACGATTATGGAAGTATCCCAATCTAATCTTGACAGCACTAGACTTAAAGAATCTATATAGGCTGCCATACTGCGACAAATTACCATAGTTGGATATCGATCCTTCAGATTGATTAAATGATGCTAACTGAATGAAAAACACATTCTGATTTGGAGCTTCATATGCAGGAGTGATAATCCCTGTCAGTTTTGCTCCATCTAAAGAGAACGTGCTTTCAGCAAATGTTACGGTCTCAGTATTACTAACGGTTACTACAGCTGGCTCAGCTGTATTTGTATTTGTCTCTGGTACAGTCGTCGTTGTAGGCTGATTTTGTGCTGCTAATTCTTCTAGATCAACAGCCGGCGGAATCTGCAATGCCAACTCTTGTGACTGTTCTTTCATAGGATAGGCGACATAAATATCATCTTTCCCGCGACCTCCTAATCTATTTGAACTGAAGTAATAGGCCCCAGTAGAGTTATCGACTACTAAGTAATAGTCATCGGATGGAGAGTTAACTCCTTTGCCCATGTTTTCTGCTTGAGCCCAAGTTCCATCAACGGCCTCTGAACTGAATATGTCATAACCTCCTAAACCCTGCTTATAGTCTGATGCAAAGTACAATTGATCCCCATCAAAATATGGTGTAATCTCATTACCTGGAGAGTTTATTGCAGGGCCGAGGTTTTCAGGTATCGACCACTTTCCATCTCTTAAGTAGGATACATAAATATCAAATCCTCCTTGTCCGCCAGGTCTGTTAGATGAGAAGTACAATGCACTTCCACTAAATCCTAATGAGGGGAATGCATAGCTATACTCTACCTCATTGTATGGAAATGGCTTCACCTCGCCAAAATCTCCAGTAACATCCGTGAAGGCAAAGTAGATGCTCATATCAGACTCATCAGAGAACACAAAGTTTGATGACTTGGTAAAGTTATTACGTGTAAATGCCACCATTCTTCCATCTCGTGAGTAACTCAATGGCCCAAGATTAAACAGTTCCTTGTTATCTGGTCGTAAAAATGAGATATCATCTGCCGATGATACACGCTCTTTAGCTGCTATATACAGTTGATTACCTCGTCGAGTAATATAGCTTTCATTTCTCTTGTCGTTAGCTCTTTTTAAATCTTCTCTGAATGATGCAAAAACCACATTATCGTTGAAGAATGATACTCCAATATCAGACTCTTCAGAATTACCTTCATAGGCAATTACATCAAATTTCGTCTTCTCTTGAAGGAGCTGTTTAGCGCTCTCGTTGCTTTCTATCCAATAATCAGCCTGAGGACCATTTACTTCACTGTATAGTGCATACCACGAAGAAGCTTGTCCGTATAAACCAACTTTCTTAAGAGTGTGAGCATAGTTGAGCTGATATTCAGCATCCAGGTTTTCGCCATACTGAAATGCCTTCTCATATGCCTTGAGTGCATCGAGCGGGTTATTCATCATTCTATATGCTTCAGCAAGCTGCACATATGCATATGCATTTTCAGGCTCAACTGCGATAACGGACTCATAACTTTTAACAGCAAGATCAAAGGCCTTTAATCGAAGCAATTTGTCAGCCTTAGCTACGCTTGATTGGGCTGATACTACCGATGAACAAGCTATTAAGAGAAATAGAAAAAAGGATCGAATGAACATATCCGAATATTTATTTATCAATTACGTAATCACCATTTAAGTCGACTTCTTACAATCCACCTTCAGCAAATATATTAAATAATAATCGAATATGTAAACTAATGTCTATCTGTCATATGATTAAGCTGACCGATCAAAATAACCTAACATACTGATTAGTAGCAATCCGGTCACCGCAGCTAATGAAACCAATAAAATTTTCGGGTCACCATGTAACTCATATTGGCTTGGAAGCAGATTGATTTCACTGACGATTTTATACTCTTCTACATCAGGTAAAGCAATCGCATCAATAGAAATAATTCTGTCCGCAGCTTTATCATAGGCGGTCTCAATTAGTTTCCAAGGCCAGATCTTATTAAGCGACCCCACGAGAACTCCGATTAAGCAAGCCATCGTAGGTTGCTCATAATTCTTAAATAAATAAGAAAGCACCCTGGCAAAAGAAAATAGACCGACCAAAACTCCTGCAGTCATGGTAACTACAATAAGGAGTTGATCCGTGCTAAAATCAAGCTTAAGGACACTCTTGAGAGAACCGATCACTATATGGTATAGCCCGAAGAGCAATAGGATGAAACTTCCAGAAATACCCGGCAGCATCAATGCTGACACAGCTATTGATCCTGCAAAAAAGATATAAAATAAGTTATCTGAACCATCAGCTGGAGCGACACCTGTAATGACGTAAGACAGCAATGCCCCTCCTATAGCGAAGAGTATTGCCTTTAGATCCCACTTCACATCCTTAGCTAAAAACAGCGCCGAGGCTATTACTAAACCAAAGAAGAAGCCCCATAAGATCTCTTTCTGAGTTTCTAACAAGTGTGAGATCACTAATATCCCGAAGACCAATCCTCCGAACATTCCAATCAATATCGTCAACAAAAATTGACCATTGATGGCTTGCCAGAAAGCCTTGCGATCAGAGAGAATCAGCCGTAGGTTGGCAGGGGTAATCGATTTGATCGTCTCGATCAACTCCTGATAAATTCCAGTGATAAAGGCTATAGTTCCCCCTGACACGCCAGGTATAGCCTCCGCAATTCCCATAAAGGCGCCCTTACTGGCCAATGCAATTTTATTCTTCATATTTACTTCTCTGACTTGCGCAATCCATGATCATCAGATGCCTGCTCAGTTTCGTCCACTAATGTGGTTATTTGAAATTCCTCCAATGCGGGTTGCCCTCCATTAACCCATGCGGTATACCATATGCTTCCTAAGGCATGGATAGACTTGCGCATCTGTGTCTCAACCATATCTTGCATAGCCTCTTGATATGCCGCAGCATACTCAGGACAAGGCTGGCGTGATAGCGTCACCCCTCTCTCATCGTAGCAATATTGACGATCCTTGGGCCAGGTCTCCGACATTCGCTTCTCAATCCCTAGCACGTCATCAACGAGTGAATGTGTGTCGAGCACGATAGACCAGAAATACTCCTCCATATTTACGATATACTCAGCTTTGTCTACGAACATATCATATTGCTCTAAAGCAAAAAGCTCTGGTATGCGTGATTCCCAGAAGGCATGGATGCCATCTTGACCTGTGAGTTGACCATTGTAATTCTTAGTAGTGTGAAGTGGTACATGAGCGTCCGAAATATAATGACCTATCTCAGCGCTGTATCTTAAGATATCCTTGATATTACGATCCAGAAATGCCTCCTCTAATCTGTAAAAGTAAAAGCTAAGGTTATAGGGTAATATCCCATGCTCAGAAAACACATCCGTAATAGTCACCTCCCCTTCTCGCAGGTCTATTTTCAAAGATTCCTCACCTAATATCTCTACCCATCGCTCAGTGAACTGCTCATAGATTCGCGACTCCAAGGATCCCACAACTATGGAGTCTACATGAGTGATCTTAATTGGACGAGCACGCCTATTAGAACGTTGCAGCTTGATGTCTGCAAATTCGAAGATGACATCGCTATGTCTTCGATTGATCAGGCGATCGTAGTCATCCCAATTGTCCAGATCTATATAATGACGTACGGCTTCACCCTTGGCTGCATATCGTCTCTTATCAGGTGCTATAGACTCGTATTCGATATACTTGATGTGTCGCTTGTAGAATCCATAGAGCTCAGGTGGCAGTGTATAGATCGCCGTCCGATTGATCAACCTATGACCAAAAAAGCCCCACTCTACTTTTGCGATATTGTCAAAAGAGTACATCCCCATCAGAAATATCAACCCAACTAAAACTAAGAATCTACGCATATCTTCTTTTACGATACCAGTTCCACAAGATAGTTAACAAGACCATCACTCCTATCGGAACCCCCATCATAAGAAGCAAGTTTCCACTTTTTTGATCAGCATAGACCTTTGGATCGATAATTCTGGCAGAGTTCAAGCTTTTCTGGTTGCTCAGTAGCTCATCGCCATGTATCATAAGTTCAAAACACGATGCCAAGAAAGTAGCCGTTCCAGTATAGATCTGGCGATTCCATTTGTTATACCCTAATGGATATAGTGATCCATCTGGAGAAACTCCTGGAATAGCAAATTGGACATCTCCTATGACTATCTGATTAGACTGATCAACTTGATCCTGAAAGATTGTCTGGTGAACATTCAGATATTGCCGATCTTCTTCTGATAATCTGTTATTGAAGTAAGAGGCCTGAGTTCCTGTAATCATCGTAGCTACACTACGAGCTGGACCACTAAACTGAGTGACATCTGGCTTTATCCTCAGTTGATCAAACATTAAAATGCTCAGGTCTTGGGTGTATTTACTTTGTGCTGAGCTGCTGAGTAAAGAGGTAGTCTTAAGTCCTGGCTTACCCTCGATGGCAGAAATCGTCGTGGCAAAATAGCTTGCAACACCTTCTTGACCTAAACTTACATCACCTTGGGCAGGTGTTAGAATTGGATGATGTGGATAGTCAATATCAATCTGTTTAGACTGCCCTCCTTGGGTCCCAACCACTTGAGGAATAGAGCTACAATGTAAGTCTTGAACCAAATCTGGATCCATGCGCACTCCATATTTGAACAATTGATCTTCTACAGGGAGTTGGCGGGGTGTGGCAGGATATTGTCCATTGATGCCAATCGAGTCGATAGATATCTCGTACTTGTCGATCATCCATAGGACAGGTATGGATCTCATGACGGCCTGATCTATAGACAGCTGCAATGGTCGATTAACAGCCTCTGTATTTTGAATCACTACAAGTGCCTCAAGAGAATCAACATTTCTGATCATGACATCAGGAGACATCGGGATAAAAAAGTAATTACCAAGTTTTCCTCGTGTATTATTAAATCCTGCTGCAAGTATTTCATGTTGATCTCCTAGGACACCAACAAGCCCATTACCGCCCATAGTAATGTCTCTGAGCGCTTTGACGATTTTCTGTTCTAATCCTATCTCTGATTGATAAATAGCCTCTTGCTCGGACTGGTTAGGTTTCTTGTCTCCCAATAAATCAATGAACACTGTTCTGCGATCAGTAGTGACCGAGATATAAGGGTAGAGTAAGCTTTGGGAGAGCTCATCTTTAGATGATACTCTTCGGGATATGGGTGATACTCCGTAGGATCTGAAATACTGTGAGAGGTCCTGCCTCTCCTCAGCGGTCCCTGATGATGGATCGACATACTGTATGGCTACACTGCTATTTGTAGATCTAATATTGCGCAGCAATTGCTCGATATAATCTCGATACTTCTTAAACTGAATCGGAATATCACCGTGCAGAAAAACATTGATTAATACGGGTTCATCTATGTCTACAATCCGATCTATTGATTGATCATCCAGCGAGTATTTATGATCTGAAGTTAAGTCAAACTGAATATCCAATTGATTAACAATGACATTAACAATCAAAAGGACTGCAATAAGTGCGGATAAACTCTTAAGCGTCTTCATAAGCTCTTGAGTTTACGTTCTAAGAAAAACGACGTGCAAGCGAGAAAGAATACACACACAGAAGCTAGGTATACTACTGTCGAGAGCTCAACAATACCTTTGCTCAAGGTCTCGGATCTTGCTGAAAATCCTAAGGACCTGATGCCATAGGCCATCGCATCATCAACGCCTAATAGCTCAGCGATATAATCAAATCCATAAAAGAAGAAGAATCCTAAGACCACAGCGAGAATTACAGAAATAGCTATCTCTTGCGTGATCACTGAGCAAAACAAGGATATGGCAATGTAGCACGCACAGAGCAAGAACAACCCTATGTAGGAACCCAATAGCGCTTGATAATCCAGGGGCACGTCAGGAACTATGCTATTCAAGACGGTCAGAACAGGAAAGCTCAGCAAGAGAACCACAAGAGCAAACAATAGCGCAGCCCAGAATTTAGCCAAGGTGATCAACCACATTGAAGTGGGCAAAACCCGTAAAGTATCGATGGTGCCATTCTTAAATTCTTGACTAAAGAATCCAACGCTCAGTAATGGCAGTATAAAGAGCAATACGAATGAGCTCATCTGAAAGAATATATCTGGATCTGCATACCCATAATCAAGATAGGTCTGACCAGGCAGAATCCACAAAAACAACGTCACGATACTATAGAAAGCCAGTATCGCAATCAATCCTGTATAGCTGGACAGGATCACATTCAGTTCCTTGTAGATCATCTTACCCATTATGACTCGTAAAACAGTTGATTAAGGTCCTTGTCCACAGGTGTCAAGCTAAGTATATATATCCCCTGATGAGACAAATAATTAAACAATTCTTGGCGGCAGTCACCACTGTCCACTGATTGGATCTGATATCTATGATTGCCCATATCCTTGACATCAGCAACAGTAGGCAAAGTTGATAGGGCGTCCACATCTATGGCTGCTGAAGATTCTAAGTCAAAGAGCTTACTTTGATGTGCAGATTGATCTAATATCTCCTCACGAGCGATGACGCCATCAGCTATATAGAGCACCCGATCGCAAACGGCTTCAATCTCTTGAATCAAATGACTCGATAAGATGATCACCCGATCAGTACTCATCTGTCTGAGCAAAGATCTGTACTGTAAAATCTGCTGCGGATCTAATCCGTTGATCGGCTCATCTAAAACTAAAACCGCTGGATCGTGCAAGATGGACGCGGCCAAGCCAACTCTCTGCTTATACCCCTTAGATAATTGATTGATTTTGAGGTGAGCTTTGTCCGATAGTCCAACTAAATTAATAGTCTTGTCAACTTTTTCTCTTGGCTTATTGATACCATAGTGATGGATGATGAATTCCAGATATTCCTTGACATACATACCTGGATACAGCGGATTTTTCTCCGAGAGGAAACCTATTTTCTTGCGATAATCAGCAGAGTCATTTATTTCATGGTCTTGCCAAAGTAGTTGACCTCTATAATCCTGAGACACACCGCATATGATTTTTAACAGCGTGGTCTTCCCTACTCCATTCTTTCCGAGAAGTCCGACGACCTCATCTCGCTTGAGTGAGAAGTTGATCCCCTTGAGAACTTCGTAATCATCAAAGGATTTCTTTATGTCAACAAGTTCGATCATATATTAAAACTGGGTGATATCTCCATTGGACTAACGCATAAACCAGTAGGCCTAAGTATGATACCGCAAGATAATCATATATCAATATTCTGTATATGATCTACAAGATCATTCAACTGCCATGCATCATCTATATGATACTCGCCAATGGTATGTCTGCGTAAACTGCTCAGGTAAGCGCCATTATTCAGCAGTGCGCCAAAGTCATGTGCCAATGATCGGATATAAGTGCCTTTACTACAGCTCACATAAAATGATAGCTCTGGTAACTCGTGACTCAATAAGTCAAATGAGTGAATGGTGATATCACGAGGCTCGATATTGGCTTTCTTCCCTTTGCGAGCCAGTTTATAAAGTGGAACACCATTTTTCTTAATTGCAGAGAACATTGGTGGCATCTGCTTGAGCTGTCCTGTCAGCTGGTTGGCAGTCGCCTGTAGTTGTGATTGTTCGAACTCTCTACAAGGATAATACTGGTTAATAGGAAGCTCCCCATCATAACACGGTGTAGTAGCCCACAGCCGTATCGTACCAGAATACGACTTGTGGTGAGTCATAAGCAACTCAATCTTCTTTGTGTACTTAGAAAAACACAATAACAACAGACCCGTAGCCAATGGATCGAGTGTGCCAGCATGGCCAATCTTGTATCTCTTCTGTCCTAACTTGTGCCGTATCGTATAACGCAATTTGTTGACCACATCAAAAGAAGTCCACTCAAGTGGTTTATCCACAAGTAGCATTCCTCCTTCTCGAAGGTCTTCAATGCTAATTGTCTGAGTCTTGCTAAACACCCTATCCATAGAAATGAAATAATATAGTCGCAAAACCCACGACAGCACAGTAGTATGAAAAATACTTCAGCTTGCTATTCTTCACGATGGACACCATCCATTTACAAGCCCACACACCTACTATAAACGATGATACTAAAGCTGCCATTACAGGCCACATATTAACTGAGGAGATTGATAAGTCTCCACCCAATACATCGAGCAATACTTTTCCAAAGATTACTGGCAAGACCATTAAGAACGAAAACTTTGCAGCAGACTCGCGACTCACCCCACTATATAGAGCTGTGGCTATAGTCATGCCGCTCCTTGACACTCCTGGCAAGATAGCTATGGCCTGACTTATCCCTACTACTATTGAGTCTCGCCATGTGAATTCGGTCTTAGACTGGGAGATTTCTGGCCCTGGCGTGAAGTATAATATCAGGGCTGTAATTATAAGGAACACCCCTACCCACACAATCGACCCTGTGAACAGGGCATCGATCTGATCTTCCAATGCCAATCCAATGATCAGCGCTGGGATCATTGAGAGTCCGATCTTAAGAATAAAGCGATCCGCAGTACTTAGAGTTGTCAGGCTTATTCCCCGCAATAGATCCAGTATATCTTGACGGAATACATATAATATGCTAAAAGCAGTGCCCACATGTACTAATACAACCATAGTTAAGTCGGACTCAAGTGTCTGAGAGCCCATGAGCTCATTAGCTATTTCTAGGTGCCCACTACTGCTGACTGGCAAGAATTCTGTAAGACCTTGTACGATACCCAGTATTAAGGCCTTTATCACATCCGACATGAGTAAACTGGGCTACTTAAAGATGGCGTAAACCTCAACACCGAGACCGATAAGTATAAGTATCGGTGCAAGGGTGATTCTACGATGGCTATAGATGATATTGTCATCCCACATATCAGGCGTAGGCATCCCTCCGCCCATCATCAGGACCATTCCTAAGGTAATTAATGCCAATCCAATAAAAATCCACTTGAAGTTTTCACGTCCAAATATCATTTCTTTTGGAGTAGACTGGTTAGACCTAGTTCCCCTTGACTTAGTTGGATTCGCCTTTTTTGTTTTTGATACTGTAGGAACGACTTTCTTTTCCTTTGACACTGCAGATTTTTCCTTCTTCGACTTGGTAACAACGACTTTCTTTTTGGATTTTGCCATTAATGCATATTTCTATGATTCCTCAAATATAGCTTTACTATCATATAAGTACTAATCGTGTAAATAACGATACCTATTACAATTAATGATAGTATTGATGTTGCTATTGTGAAGCTATTAACATACTGAAACAACATCTTAAGTGGAGTAACAACCAATATAGTCAGAGCAATCATCACTATTGCAATCATTGTACTCAGCACAGCATTCCTTGTAGATCCACTTATAAATGGGCCTAACACTTGACGTTCATAAGCCCCTGAAAGTAGTTTCAGATTAATTACTGACTGCTCTTTATGTAAGGTTAATGCCAAGAATTGATAGATGATAATAACGACAATAACCAATAGCAGAGCGAACAATCCTAGCAACCAAAGCTTGGTCTGATTCAGTTGTTTGCCTATATCACTTGAAATACTCTTGGAGGAAATGATTTCAGAAACCAATTCTTCGCCGATATACTTCTCTGTAAAATCTCGTGTTGATTCTTCTGCCGGTAGATGCACCACCAATATCGGCAAGAATGGATTGCTCCCATCCAATGCTTCGATAGATGACTTATCAGAAATGTAAAGGTTTATGGCCTGATCTGGAGATATGTACTCGATGAAATTACTCCCTATGCCGAAGTCTGAAGACATGGCATCAATCAACCGGGCAGCATCAGCGGCTCTTGCTCCTTCTCTTAATTCTACAATTAGCGTCTCTTGACGTGAGTATCCCTCCACTATAGTATTACTCGAAAATATCGTCAGCAACAACAATCCAAGGAAATACTGAAGTATGGCAAAGCTCAGTAAGACGAATGCAGAATTTCTATTCACACCACAAATATACTTATTAGAAAAATTTTAATATGATGTATTTTTTAAGAGATTGCCACTGGATATAACTTATATTACAGGGTGTACTGATCGCATAGTTCAGCATATCTATGTAAGAGATCCATGGAATCTAAATTAATAATATTCATGCCTTACATATGCATAAAGCCACCCTCCTATACTCAGTATGTCATATCAAAAAACTGGGTATACTGTCAGATCAACCCCCAATAGCATAGCTAAGAAAAAATAGACAAAGCCCCAAATCAAGATAATCGAGATGATATTCATTCCGAATCCAGATTTTGTCATGTCTTCAATCTTAAGAAGTCCTGATCCAAAGACAACGGCATTAGGTGGTGTTGCCACAGGTAACATAAATGCACATGAAGCAGCAATTGTTGCCGATATCATAAGCAGGTAAGGGTGTACATCTATAGTCATAGCAATAGGTGCTAGTATGGGTAGTAGCATTGCTGTCGTAGCGAGATTAGAGGTAATCTCTGTCAGAAAATTAATGCTGACAATTAGCACTAATAATAATATAATGATAGGTAGACCCCTAAGTAACTCGAACTGGCTACCAATCCACTCGGCTAAGCCAGAATTGGTAAATCCTGCTGCAAGCGCCATCCCTCCTCCAAATAAAATGAGTACACCCCAAGGCATCTTAACAGCTTCTTTCCATGTCAAAATATTATCAGAACCCTTATTAGCAGGTAGTAAGCATAGGACAACCCCGGCTGTCATCGCTATAATGGTATCATCCAGCTGAGGTATATAGTTTTGTAACCACTGTCTGATAATCAACAGTATGGCCATCGAAGCAAAAACTATTGAGACAATTTTCTCCTCTTGACACATCGGACCTAATTCCTTCTTTAAGCGACTTATTTCTTCAAGTCCTCCCGGGAATTCCTGCATCTTAATCTTAAACGCTACTCTTGTCAGATATAGCCAAGCTATTACTAATAGTGTCAATGAAACTGGTAGCCCGATAGAAAACCATTGTGCAAAGCTTATTTCCACATTATAGAGCTCTTTGACTACTCCTGCGAACACAAGATTAGGCGGTGTTCCGAACAATGTTGCAATACCACCGATAGAAGCACTATAGGCAATAGCTAACATGAGCATCTTTCCAAACAATTGATTTTCGTCTTCTTTCGTATCGGGATGATCCTTGAGTTGCTTAACTATGGCGATACCGATCGGTAGCATCATGACACTCGTGGCAGTATTTGATATCCACATGGACATGAATGCTGTCGCTAACATAAAACCCAATGTGATTCTCGAGATACTTGCTCCAACTAGAGATATAATATTAAGTGCGATTCGCTTGTGTAGGTTCCATTTTTCTATGGCTATTGCTAAGAAAAAGCCACCCATATACAAAAAGATGTATTTGTGGCCATAGGCTGAGGTGGTTTCAGTAATGCTCAGGCCCTCGCTCAACGGAAAAAGAACAATCGGAAGCAATGCCGTAATAGCAATATCAGTCACCTCAAATATCCACCACAAAGCGATTAAAAAGGTAGCTGCCAAAATAGCTACACCTGCTTGGGAAAGCCCTTCTGGCCTAAAAAATAATAAGATCAAGAAATAACCTATCACTCCAACTACTGCACTGATTTTCTTCATTCCTAACCGATAAAATAGTATATGATAAATAAGGTAAAAACTGAAATAGGAATACCTGTTGCTGGCATTGCTATGGCCAAGTCAGGTTTGATTTTTTTCTGCGCAGTCATTATGGATATGGCATTCATAGATCCTATCCCGGCTCCTAAAACCCCTATCCTAAATATAAGATTGTCGGGCTCGTAAAACAATCTACCCACCATGAATATCATGACTGGCGCTAAAAATAGCTTGTATAATTGTCCGATAAGCAACTTGGTCTTCAATCGATGAAAAGATTTTAATTGTACCTGCATACCTACTGCGAGCAACGCTACAAGACTAAATGGAGAAACTAAAAAAGCAATAACTTCTTTGGCCATCACAGGCAATGACAAGTCCAATAAATTTAGACTTAACGAGAAAACAAATACGAGGAATGGTAAAAATGTAAACATCCCTTTGAGTATTGCTGACATAGAAAATGAATGCTGACTATATCGCAAGAGTAACGCCATCCCTAAAGTATTAAAGACTAATATGGTGCCCCCTAAACTCATAAGCACACCATAGGTCAATCCAATCTCACCATAGAGAAGTTCAAAAACAGGAAATCCCACAAATGAAGTACTGCTTATGCCTCCAGTCAATATGAGAGCGTGTATCGAGTCACTATCCATCCCACATAGCCTACCCGTCATCGTGTAAAACCACCATCCAACAATAAAAACTATAAATGGACTGATCATTAGCCAAAATAGTTCACGCTGCAATACTAAATCTGGAATATTCAATAAAGTAATGAGGGGTATAAAAAAGAAAATGATCGACTTGTTCAGATACTCTACATGAGACTTGTTGACTATATCATACCGTCTCAGCAAATGACCGATAATAAGAACAACAAGAAGAAAAAAAACTCGACCCATATGAAGATTAGAAAGAGGTTCCAGTTAAAATTAACTGAAACCTCTTCTTACATTTGTATGAAAAAACTATTATTAAAAATTGATCGAACCAGACAGATATAGGTATCTACCATTAAATCCAAACTGATTAGAATTCCTTGAGTATGGTATTTGACCCGCAGCATACGAGCTGGCAGAACCTATGAATCCATTTCTATCCGTATTATACTTATCTGGATAGACATCCAATATATTATTCGCACCTGCCGTCAAAGAGAATGTTTCACTGAAAGTCCATGTGAATGCTAAATCCGTAACAACTTTAGGAGCAAACTCTTGTACACATCTTGAACCCTCAGAATTACATATCGTATTGCTATCTTCTGGAGATAAGCCGCGACTAAATGCTTGAACAGAGCCATATCTTGTAAATCTCAAAGTAATCCCCAGGTTATTATAATTGTATATACCGCTTAACAAGAGCTTTTGCCTTGGAACGGCCACTTCGATAAGCTCTATAGCCGTCTGACCAAGCAAATTAAAGTTCTCTTGACCCGTAGATCCAGCAAGGATTTCGGAAGGTGTTGCCTTCTGAGAAACTACCTCTGTACCATTCCATGTAGCGGCAAGACTGAGGTTTAAACTATGCTTCTCAGCAAAGGTCCTCTTGTAAGCAGCAACAATATCGATCCCTTGTGTTCTTGTGTCAGCGTGATTCGTAAAAAATCTAATTTCTCTAGAGTCTGGAAAAAGTTGAGCCACAGCTGGAAAGTTAGCGGTATTAAGTCTTTCAGATATTACGATTCTATCGTTAATATTTATCAGGTACGCATCTGCTGTTAACAATAATGCTCCATCCAATAGTTTAGCTGTAAGGCCTATGTTAAAATTGTTTGAAATCTCAGCTTCTGGTTGAGTTATTCCAAGTTGTTCTAATCTTGTATCTGCTGCTTCTACTTGTCTCGTTATAACTACTGAACCGTTCTGTACAGTAGAGGTGTTATTGATAGTGCCCAGCTGAGATACAGAGGGTGCTCTGAATCCTCTATTATAAGAACCTCTTATAGAGAAATTATCTGTCAGTTTATATCTACCCGCTAACTTACCTGATACATTACTGCCGAAATCACTATAATTTTCGAAGCGTAGTGCAGCGGCAACAAGAAAAGATTCACTGACATCTGCTTCTACATCTACATACACTCCAATGTTTGATCTGTCGACTTCATTTTCATCAGCAATTCCGGGTCTGGCACTTGATCCGACATCTTTACCTTCAGAAGCTAAAGGCCCTGCAGTGAAAGACTGTAAGCTACCTACGGTCTGAAAGTATCTCTCTGTTCTAAACTGTGCCCCAAAAGCCAAGTTAAACCCGTCAAAACCTCCCACATCAAGAGCTTTAGAGGCATCAGCATTAAATACATTTTGGTCAACATTATAGGTTCCCACGTGAAAGGACGTTTCCGTAGCTGATCCAAAAGAAGGATTTGTAGTATTAAATATGTCTAAGAAAAGATCATTGTGTCCTCTGGAGTATCCCAAGTCCCAACTCCAATCTCCATCTAAAGAAACTTTATTGATTCCTGCTGTATAAGAAAAATCTGTGCTTGTTCCAGGGGAAATAGGAACATATCCATCAGGAAATACGGAGAGTACTGATCGTGAAAATCTTCCTGGATTTCTGAAAAAACCAAAAGCAGTAATGAACTTGTCTGAATAACCTCCATTAGCATACAATGATAGGCCATCATCATTCAGTGGATAACCTATATTAACAAATGCTTGTCTTGTCTCATTCTCATTACTTCCAAAATTTCCAACTACAAAATCTTCATTTGGGTAAACGTTTCTGTCACCTAAAGGATCGTCAGTAAGGTAAGGGTAATCATCTGTAGGAATAATACTTCCGTCAGCATTCCTTGGTTGATCAGCAGGAACTGACGGATATATAGTACCTGAATAAAAGTCTGATCTATTGGTTCCTGCAAAGTTGAACTGCTCTAAAGTAAAGTTAAAGAAGCTTTTTTCTTTGCCGAGACTGAAGCCATAATTAAGTGAGTTCTTAACAGTAAAACCATCACGGAATTGTCTTCCCGCAGAAGCGGGGTCATCTGGTGAGCTGAAGTGCTGCCCTACAGTAGTTGAAAATGATCCCCCATCATTCTGATCTTTAAGGGCAATATTAATTATACCTGCTATTGCATCAGAACCATATTGTGCTGCAGCACCATCTCTGAGGATTTCAATTCTCTTAGTTGCACCCGAAGGTATGCTATTGAGATCAGTAACAACATTACCCAGTCCAGGAGCAACATTCAAATTTAACGTTGAAAATTGATGTCTCCTTTTACCATTTACAAGAACTAAAGATTGATCAGGCCCTAAGCCTCTTAATGAAGCCGGATCTGCATAATTCGTGGTGCCATTCACTCCATACTTTGCTGAGTTAAACGATGGAGACGTGTACTGTACCTGCTGTCCAAGGTCCGTCTGACCCGTCGCTGCTAATTCTTTAGCATTCACAACATCGACCGGAACAGGCCGATCCACATCAGTACGTGGCTTTCCTCTCGATCCCACAACAGTGATAGCCTCTAATTCTGCACCTTCTGTCAAGAAAACCGAAGTGTTAGATGAAGTAGTCGTTATTTCTATGGAGTTATAACCCACATAGCTAATTTCAATAACATCGCCAACTGATCCGTTGAGTTCAAAGGAGCCGTCGATCTCCGTGATCGTTCCAGCGCCGTTTGCTTTGTTAATTACAGTAGCCCCTATTAAGGGTTCGCTTGATATCTCATCGATCACCGTACCGCTGATTTGAGCTTGGCACAGCGTAGTCGACAAGACCATAAGTAGTAGTGTAGTAAATAAGACAGATAAATTTTTCATATTTTAATTTTAGTGAGAGTAAACATATAAAAGCAATTGACACTTTTTCAAAATATTATACTGTTTATTTATTCATTTACAAAATTTTATTCTATTTTACAAAATTTTACACACGGCTCTTAAGAGTATTGCCACAATGGATCTTAAAAATAAGTTGTTATCAGAATTAGAAATAACCTATGGTATCCGCAACCCCAATACATCGAGGTTCGGTTCTACATCTCTGGGAGAAATTGCAGATCAGTTATGTTTGAGCAATAGTCTTCTAACTAAATTGCTCTCTGGGACAGCCACAGAAGGCATGTATGAACGAAGTCTAAAAAATTTAGAACGGATCAACCAAACCAATCGTCTTGAGCAGGAAAATTCTAATCTGAAAGAAGAAATAAAAGGAAAGAATAAATCATGGTTACTACTCATACCCTTAGCAGGGTTGTTATTGTTAGTTTCTTATCACTTTTATAGATCCGTCCCAGAAAATTCAAATGGTATCAAAGAAGATAACGACGTAAAGGAGCATTTTCTATCTGAATTTTTCAATCCAGATTTTGAAGTCCCATATTTCTTACCGTATGTGCCCAGCGATAAAGTACAAGACTTTTGTCCATGCAGTGCTTATGAGGGCGATTGGGTACTTAACAAATCATACACCATTCCTATACCGTTTAATCAACCTGGCTTATTCTACGTGGCACGATCTAGTGAAATCAAGCTAAAATGTTCTTCTTCAGAAACTGATGAGTTAAAAGGAAAAAAAATGCATGGGTTTGAAATGATGAATCATGAATTTTGGATGGACTCTCAGCACGAACCTCTCGTACCAAGGTTTTTTGACCCTAACAAAAAACAATTCACCAAGGACTACTTCAATATTGACTTTGAGTCTAATCCACGATATGAGAAGGTCGCTAATATTACTTCATTTTTCTACAATCAAATCTTCATCAATAATGATAGAATCATACGAGAAGGAGAACCTGCTGGTAGATATGCCAACAATTTGAACCAGGAAGCCATATCTAAATATAAAATCGACATCAAAGAAATCCTTAATCACGTTGTTGGCGATATGATCAAGGTAGAATGTCTTGACATACCTAATCCATACTGCAATCCTAATGAGCTCGTCGAAGGTGAGAGTCTGCTTGAATTCAAATGCAATTTCTCTATTAGTACTGAGAATTTAGGAATAGGAGGAAACTACCCATACACTAAAGGTTTCAAGCTTGTAGACCAGCATTATTCACAAAATCTCCTATGTAATTGCAAGGATGACGAATTTTGAGCAAGAACCATAATTAAAGACATCGAACCAGCCCCACCTGATCTTCACTAGTTAAATGAGACTGTCACAACACTATAATTTTTATTTTTTTCACTTTTCTCGATGATCGGCACGTACTTTTGAGTAAATCATAAAATACAGGCCATAAGCTTTTATATGTTCATGCGCACATACATCCATAACTTGTCTAAACACTATCATGATACGATTTATAGTTCTCTTATTCCTGGCACTCCTAACGAGCTGTCAATCAAAGCAAAATCCTGCGGCTATGAGTAAAGTAAAGTCCAATTTAGATATTCAAGGGCATCGTGGATGTCGAGGCCTTATGCCAGAGAACACCCTGCCAGCATTCCAAAAAGCACTTGAACTCGGAGTGACTACCTTGGAGATGGATTTAGTGATTTCTAAAGATCATCAAGTAGTCGTGTCTCATGAGCCATTCTTCAGAGCTGGAATCGCCCTTGATCCTGATGGTAACTCAATTACCGAGGATAATGAAATGACCCATAATATTTATGAACTCGATTATGAGCGGGTGAAGGAATATATAGTTGGCACTCTTCCTGACTCCAATCATCTGAATCGAACTGATATCAAGACTTTTAAACCGCTATTTTCTGAAGTGGTCACCTTGACTAAGGAGTATTGCGCTAAGCACAAGAAGGAGTTACCATACTTCAATATTGAAATAAAGAGCGAATTAGAACACGATGAAGTCTATCATCCAGCCATCAAGACGTTTACTCAGCTAGTGATCGATGAAGTGAAGAAAGCAGATATTCAGTCCAAGACTTGTATCCAATCATTTGATCTTAGAGCATTACAGTTGACTAAATCCATAGCACCAACCATCACTACTGCACTTCTCATCATGAATAGAAAGACGCCAGAGGAAAATGTTGCAGATCTGAAGTTTACTCCTGATATCTATAGTTGTTACTATAAACTCGTCGACAAACATCTCATCGACTACTGTTCATCCAAGCACATCAAGGTTATACCGTGGACCGTCAACACTAAAGAGGACATTAAGGCGATGATTGAAATAGGTGTGGATGGGATTATTTCCGATTATCCAGATCTTCTGATAGAAACTTACGCCGCCTATGCCAAACATTAGTGGTGACGACTTCATACCTGCTACAAGATTTAGAAATGGACATTATAACACGTTCATTCCAGCTCTGTTCTATAAGAATCCCAAAGTTCAATTCGAACGGACTAGAACAGTAACTCCAGATGACGACTTCATTGATGTCGATAGTGCGAAGGTGGGCTCTAACAAGGCTGTTATTATCCTCCACGGCCTCGAGGGATCTAGTCGCTCTGGGTACATGCTACACTTTGCCGACTATTTTAGTCGCCGAGGCTATGATGTAATCTGCCCAAATTATAGAGGTTGCAGTGGTGAGATGAATAAACAACTACGCATGTATAATAGCGGCACTACTGATGACTTACATCAGATCGTTCTGGAAAGCGCTCGGGATTATGATAGCGTTGATCTTATAGGATTTAGTTTGGGTGGTAATCTCGTGCTAAAGTACCTGGGAGAACAGGTCTATGAGTTACCCACTAACTTAGGGCGAGGAGTCGCCATCTCCACGCCAGTGCATCTGCACAATGCTTCACTCGAACTGTTGCGCCCTCAAAACTTTGCCTATCAGATTAGATTCATCATCTCGCTATGGTCAAAAGCAATAGCCAAGAAAAAGCAGTTTCCAGAACAAATTAAACTACCACTGTGGAAGATGTGGAACCTGTATCGATTTGATGAGTACTTCACCGCACAAATCTATGGTTATAAGGATGCCAAAGACTATTATGACGATAATGCCAGTCTCCAGTTTTTGGAGACACTGGAGCGCCCTGCACTTCTGATTAATTCTTATGATGATCCATTTTTAGGAGAACTGTGCTATCCTATCGATATCGCTGAACGAAGCGAAAACTTCCACTTGCTCACCACTGAGTATGGCGGTCATGTAGGCTTTGTAGAGGATGGTAAGAATAGAAATTGGTTCAAGGAAAAATCCTTATCCTTCCTTACGGCAAAAGAAATTGCCTAATCGCACTGGTCAGTTCGCTTAATTAGCGATTTTTGCAAGCTATTAAGAACTCTAGTTATCTCACATCATGATCAGCAACTATCAGGATATAGAAAAGAAGTGGAAGCAGTATTGGCAGGACAATGATATATACAAGGTTGATATAGACACAACCAAGCCAAAATACTATGTGCTCGATATGTTTCCTTATCCATCCGGAGCTGGCCTGCATGTGGGTCATCCACTAGGGTATATAGCATCAGATATCTTCTCGCGCTATAAGCGCATGTCGGGTTATAATGTGTTACATCCTATGGGTTTTGATGCATTCGGATTACCAGCTGAAGAATACGCCCTTCAGACGGGTATACATCCTGCAGTTTCTACTGCCGATAATATGGCTCGATATAAAGAGCAGCTAAGTAACTTGGGATTTTCATATGACTGGAGTCGTGAGCTATATACTTGTGATCCTAAATACTACAAATGGACGCAGTGGATATTCACTCAACTATTTGAGCATTATTATGATCAAGCCGCCGATCGTGCAAAGCCTATCTCTGAGCTCATCGCTCGATTCGAAAAAAATGGTAATCAAGGAGTTCTGGCGGCTCATAGTTGCGAAGTAACATTCACCGCAGACCAATGGACGACTTACTCAAAAGTTGAACAAGAAAATATCTTGATGTGCTACAGGCTCGCTTATCGCAAAGTAGGTTATGTCAATTGGTGCGAAGCCTTGGGTACAGTATTGGCCAATGATCAGGTGAAAGATGGTATATCTGAGCGTGGTGGGCACCCTGTCGTTCAGAAGGCTATGACTCAATGGTATCTGAGGATTACCGCCTATGCCGATCGATTGTTGAGCGGACTGGAAAACATAGACTGGTCGCATTCTTTAAAAACAATCCAACGCAATTGGATCGGTCGATCAGAGGGTTGTAGTGTATTTTTTGATATTGTGGATAGCGAGGAGCAGATCGAAATCTTTACGACTCGAGCTGACACCATTTTTGGTGCGACATATATGGTATTGGCTCCAGAGCATGATTTTGTCAAGCAGATCACAACTTCCGATCATCAACAAGAAATTGACGATTATGTGGCCTATGTAAAAGCCAAGAGTGAGGTAGAACGAATGGCGGAGAAGTCCGTGACTGGTGCCTTCACAGGTGCATATGCTATCAATCCTCTCAATGGTAAAGAAGTGCCGATCTGGATAGGTGAATATGTACTAAAAGACTATGGAACAGGCGCCATCATGGCTGTTCCAAGTGATGACGAAAGGGACAAGGCTTTTGCCAAAAAATTCGGCTTAGAAATTATTGATGTGGTCGATAAGAGTAATTACCCCGGTGCCACTCTTAAAGACAAAGTAGGTGTCATTATCAATAGTGACTTCCTCAATGGCATGGAGGTAAAAGACGCCATCCAGGCTGCCCATCAAAAAATCGAAGAGATAGGAAGAGGCAAGGCAGTGGCAAACTTCAAACTGCGAGATGCCAACTTCAGCAGGCAACGCTATTGGGGCGAGCCATTCCCTATACTATATGATGCGGATGATATCGCAATTCCAGTGGTATTAGACAAACTGCCCGTAGAGTTGCCAGACACCAGCGATTTCAAGCCTGGTAAGGGAGGCCAGTCTCCTTTGGCCCGAATCAAGGATTGGACTGAACCCTCTGATGAAGTCACCAGAGAGACTGATACAATGCCCGCTGTGGCAGGATCGTCCTGGTATTTTCTCAGATATATGGATCCCCATAACGATGTCGCCTTTGCATCTCAAGAGTCCATCAACTACTGGCAATCCGTAGATCTTTATATCGGCGGATCTGAGCACGCCGTAGCCCACTTAATGTACTCTCGATTTTGGCATAAGTTCCTCTATGACAAGGGATTAGTCCCGACCGATGAGCCATTTAAAAAATTGATTAATCAAGGAATGATTCAAGGAGTGATTGAGCACATCTTGATGAAGAAGGATGAAGACAAGACTATATTTTACTGTGCCAATCTAAACTTAGAAGATGACATAGATCAATATACCAAGCTGTATGTCCATATAGATTTTGTCTCAGACTATGAGGCGAGCACGGATACATACTTAGATCTTGATGGATTGAAGAAATATTTCAACTGGAGGAACTTTGAATCAGCAGAAGTACATCACTCTACTGGAGTTTTAAAGTTGCTAAAAGATGGTGATCAGGTAATTGTTGAAGATGCCCCTGATGTTCTCAAGCTATGCACAGTCTCAGAAGTTGGAAAGATGTCCAAGTCAAGATATAATGTGATCAATCCGGATGAAGTAACCGCCAAATATGGAACAGATTGCTTCAGAATCTACGAGATGTTTCTTGGACCTATAGAACAATCTAAACCTTGGGATATTCAGGGTATTGACGGAGTCAGCAAATTTCTAAAGAAGTTTATAGGCTTATATTATAGTGATGACAAGCTCACCATATCTGATGATGAGCCTACTCCTGAAGAACTAAAAATCTTTCACACTTGTATTAAAAAGGTCAATGCTGACATTGCCAATTTCTCATTTAACACGGCGGTGAGTAGCATGATGGTCTGTGTCAATGAACTGAGAAAACTGCAGTGTAATAAGCGTGAGATTTTAGATCAATTCACAAGATTGATAGCGCCATTCGCCCCATTCCTAAGTGAAGAACTCTGGTCTCATTTGGGTCATACAACTTCAGTCCATCTAGATACATTTCCTACTCATAATGAGCAGTATTTAGTAGAAGATACCATCTCCTATCCGATTTGCATAAATGGTAAAAAGCGGGGACTTGAGTCCTTCAGTGCAGATGCATCACGAGAGGACATCATGGAACAAGTGAAAGGCCTTGAATATGTAGGAAAGTGGCTTGAGGGCAAGCCGATTAAGAAGATCATAGTAGTACCGAATCGCATGGTCAACATCGTTGTCTAACTTAATGGATACTAACCGAAAGTATAGTCTTGTATGCTATTACTAAGACTATTTTGATCACCTTTCGTATCTATCCATTGAGGATCGGGTATAATGCACAAAACCAATAAATATGCTCAGACCTAAGACTCTCATGTCCATATGTTTCGTAGTTATCTCTCCTTTGCTTCCCATTCTTTCTTTTGCTCAAGGGGACAAATATTTTATAAAGACCTGGAGCGCATTATCACAACGCAATGTTGAGCTTGGGGCAAAATTGGCTGACTCTACATTGACATTTTATGAATTAGAAAACAATGAGTATGGTATTGCCAAGTACAACTTCTTACTAGGTGGCATAGCTAAACAAAAAGGAGATTATCATCAAGCAGACAGCTTGTTTAATGTGTTTTCAAGTGTAGCCGCAGAGCGTCTGGACACGTCGATGATGGCTTCAGTCTTCTTCCAACTCGGCATTGTCAATGAGGCCCTAGGCAAACTGGATAAGGCCATTGACATGCAATTTCAATCGATTAATTATTATCACATGAAGAGTGATACCATATTGACTAGTCATGGACTAAATAACATAGGATCACTTTATCGAAAACTAAAACAGTATGATCTTTCTGAAGAGTATTTTTTAAAAGCCATGGCGATCAATGTGAGCATAGAGGACTTAGATGGTCAGGCCACTATTCACGTAAATCTCGGCAACTTATATGCCGATCAGAACTACTTTGATAGAGCTATTAAGCAATATCGTAAGGCTGTGCACCTGGATTCGATAACTAATTTTCAATGGGGCCTCGGCTATGATTATGAGAATATAGGTAACATGTATATCAAGCAGCGTAGATTCGCCCTTGCAGAGGAGCCACTTCTGAAGGCTCTCGAGATCAGGGAGATCATAAAAGGAAAATACGAACTCGCCATCAGCAACCTCAAGCTGGGAGGGCTATATACTCAACTCCAACAATATATAAAGGCCAATCAATACCTAACCAGGGCTGACAGTTATGCCAATAAAACTGGCGCATTAGAAACACAGCGAGATGTCTTATTAGCATGGTCAAAACTCAAAGAAAAAGAAGGGACTTATCGAGAAGCATTGGGCTATTATCAACAGTATGACATTCTCGCGGATAGTATATTGAATTATAATACTACCAATGAGATCGCTCGACTGAATGTCTCGTTCGAATCAGAACGAAAAGAACGTCAAATTGAATTACTCGATGCAAGAAATCAACTCTCCGAAGGTCGACTGAAGAACTCCAAGACAACAAATCTTATTTTGGTGATTTGCCTATCTATATTCGGGATTATGGGGGTTATGCTCTGGCGATTATATCAAGGCTCAACTAAGAAGAATGTGATCATCTCTAAAACCTTGGTAGAGAAAGAGATCTTACTGAAAGAGATTCATCATCGAGTAAAGAACAATCTCCAATTTATCTCCTCTCTTCTTGGTCTTCAGACAGAACATGTAGTTGATGAGGCCGCCTTAGACGCATTGCAAGAGGGACAAGACCGAGTACAATCCATGGCGCTTATACATCAAAACTTATATCAAGATGAGAACCTAACCGGGGTTAATGTCAAAGACTATTTTGTTAAACTGACTCAAGGGCTAATGGACTCTTATAACATACACGAAGACAATATCCAAATGAATTTAATTATCGAGGACATAAACTTGGATGTTGATACTGTAATTCCAGTAGGCCTTATCCTCAATGAGATCATCACCAATAGCTTTAAATATGCTTTTGTAAATATGGACATGGGCAGTATCACCATAGAACTATATGAACAAGAAGGAGTATTACACCTGAATATAAAGGATGATGGCATTGGTCTTGAGGATAAGACTAAGGAGAATCTTGGAAATTCATTTGGCTATAGGCTTATCGAAGCGTTCGCGGGTCAGTTACAAGCTACCCTAGCTGTTGATGGTGGGTCGGGAACAAGCGTGGCACTTGCTATTAATAAATATCAGAAAGTATAACAACACTTGAGCAAAACCTATATAGAAGATTATGATCACTCAATTATTCCAAATCATAGTCAACTATACTTATGCTAACGCTGTACAATATATCTCCTTATCCTGAATATTCTACTCTCTGGGACACTTTGCCTGCAGTATTGGCAGAACATCAAATTCTTGCAACAATAAAACATAACCATCAGCTCTAAATTAGATTTCATGGGTCCGAGAATCTCTATTCCTCTACCCTCATCGGATGATAACTCTTGACACTGGTATTAATCACCTCCTCAAGAGATAGGCTCATCGGCTTAAGTTTCTGTTGGGTGAATAGCTCCATTTGATCGGTGTAATGCGGACTATCCGGCTCCGCAGATGTGCCATATGCATTGATGGTCTCGATGATAGGCAATCTATCCGAAGCAAATCTAACGAGTTGAATATAAGACTCCCCAGCCACTACCCTATACGTTCCATCATCTTGTAACTTACCGTACATCGCCGCCAATACATCTGTTCCGCCATGGACTGGTAAGCTGACCGATCCACGTGTATGTCGCATGAGTTGAGATAATTCTGGTGTTAGCTTGCCATATTTGTTCATCAACTCTTCTTGTGCTAACTTGAGTCCATCGATCACATCTGCTTGAGTAATTGATCCACCAGGAATATATCGATCATCGGCCTTCAGTTTTTCATTGATTTGATAGAGCGTCAATAAAAACAGCGCTGCTGTTGTATTGTCAGCATCGCACCTACGGTTCCAAGTATTTAACAGTTCGATTCCTTCCGCATAGTCTGGGTACTGATCGGGATTGAGAGACAATATTAATTCCAAATTAGAGACATGAGTAGACCTGAGTTCTTGAGGATACTGCACGTCATATTTGACCGTCTTGAAGTCGTCATAACTCAATGAGTCATACCGATTAATCAACTCGATGAATCTCATCGATCGATTATTCTGAAGATCTGGGGATTGATATCCATTTATCTTATCATCCTCATCATAGACTGGGTTGTCTGCAACTCCTGTGCTTGAGTAAGGTGTATTATTCGTGTTAAACACGTATCCAGATGTAGGATTGAGGACCTGAGGATTGTCACTTATTGGATTCAGTTCTTTTGACCTCAGCGTTTTTTTAGTATTACCAGGCAAGATCCCGCCCCAGTCATATTGCCCATCTCTTACAGGGAAAGTGCCATTGCTTATATAGAGAATGTTATGATCTCGGTCAGCGTAGACGATATTAGTACAGGGCACATCCTGACGATTCAGTGCTGCTTGAAACTCACCAAGATTAGTAGCTCTACCCATCTGATACCACTGTTCTACTGCAGCTACCGCTTCATGCGCTGCAAAGCTCCACGAAAAAGTACCCTGATCCGTAATAAATGTGGGGCCATAAATTGAACTGTACTTAGTCCTCTTGATAGGTATACTCAGTGGGCCTGCAAGCTTCATCCAGGCCCAGACTGATTCCTTCTCAAGAGTAAGCCATTCTCCATCGACTTGATACCTCAGCTTATCATTGGGATCAATATCCAACTCATAGACATCCGAAAAATCGGCGTGGTTGACCGTATGAGCCCAACCTAAATATTCATTGGTGCCATGAAAGATTGTTGCACCACCCGGAAATGTACCGCCTATTATGTTCTGGCCTTCATCGGAGATGAGATGGGCCTCGTACCACGAGTACCATCCCTCTAACGGCTGATGAGAATTAATAGCTAAGAATGTCTCGTCTCCAATAGTTTTACTCTTGGATATGGCGAGTGCATTAGAACCTTTAGGGAGGTCTGACTTAAGGTCTTTGGCGATATCTCCATTAAGTATTTCTTGTAAATCGGTTCCCGCTCCAGAAATCTCAACTAATCCTAGCATATAACCTGCTACAACATGTGCAGGGCCTACAGGAAACAAATCATCATTAAATACTTCTTCAGGATATGCCTCCGAAAATGCATTTATCCCGTCAGCATAGCCCGAAATCACCTTGATCATCTTAGGACTAAGCTCGGAACGATAACGGTGCTCGGCCACCTTCATGATATCCATGAAGTGAATGCCGAAATCAGCAATTAATCCATCCTTGCCTATGTGCTCGCCATATTGACCATTAAGTGCGAGCATCTGCTCTTGTATCGTATTGAAATCATCCTCTGCGGTAGCCCAGGCAAGTCCATAGGCAACTTGTTCATCTGTTGGTGCATGGATATGAGGAACGCCCCAAGTATCTCTATAGATTGTTATGTCATTGTATGTCGTAAGATGGCTTGCCTTATCTTGGCAAGACGTTAAGCTGAAAATTGTTGCTAATACAGCTAAATAGAATTTCATTTATTTACATACTTAAAAGAGGAACGTAGAAAATTACCACTTCCTAAATATACCTAAACTTAAGGCAGGCGATGCTGCAATGGAGTCAGCATTAAAACCACCACCCAAAGAGACAAAAGCCCCGAAGTCTTTATAAATGTCATCAACAAAAAACTTGATAAGGTATCCTGTAAACTCTTGAAAACTGGTGAAGAGGCCTGTTTCAATATTTGCTGCTGAGTCAACGCTGCGGTCTCCATTGTTGATGCTCTCTAATCTACTCACGTTGAGGATAAATGTAACCTTGTCATTGAGCGCTTTGCCTGCTTCAATACCATAGTTCAGAAAATCATTGTGATCATCTGATCTGAATCCGTATCCAAAAAACCCATAATAAAACCAATCTTCCCCACTTCTGCCTGCCGAAGCTGCTGGTTGAATGGTCAAAGCTCCAACTCCAGTTGACAATCCAGAAACGTTATCTCGTGAACTTGTGGGTAAGTCTACTCTTGGGTTGAGGGCAAACTTCCATGATCCAGAACCAAAAGTGTATTTAGTCGCTAAACTAATATTCCCTAAACTTGATAGCCGATCTGCAGGCAATGTAGGTATGATATCGCCTGAAGATGGATCTCCTGTGGATGCAAATATGAATGGTACCGTCGCTGAAAAAGTAAGGTTATCTGTTACTCCGATCTCCGTAAATGATGCGATGATAGTCTCTGAAATAAAACGTTCTGACTGGCGGATACCGTCGTCCCCAGAAAATATGCCGGCGTAGGTCGGAATTGTATTAAATAATATCTGGCTATAGCCTTTGCTCTTGCCTTGAGCCCAGGGACTTTGAGCTGTTCCGGTAATTACATATGCTGAAAAAATGATAGTACAAGTTATCCTAAAGGCATACATCCTCATTTCTTATGTTTTTCGGTGGTAATCTTTTTCAATAATGGTCTTACATATGTACTATGACCTAATCCGCTAAAAGGTTGTGCGGACTATCAGGCTGCTGATAAAGAAAAGTCACAAATAAAAAGCAGCACAAAAGCTATAAGGTCGATTGTTGATTTCTGAGGCGTCTTACCTTAATATTTTGAATGTGGTGCGCCGATTGATCTGATGCTCATCCTCAGAGCATTCTTCGCATACTTGACAGTCAACCTCCGGGCTCGATTCCCCGTAGCCTACAGAGCTTAGCTGGCTAGCACCTACATTGGCCTGACTGGCGACATAATCAACCGCAGCCTGCGCTCTTCGCTGAGATAATTGTTGATTATAGTCATTATCGCCACGGCAATCTGTGTGCGAACTTAACTGAATGTTTAAGGCAGGATTATCTTGCAATACTTTAACTAGATAATTAAGAGATGGCTTCGCATCATCACGGATGAACGACTCATTAAAATCGTAATAAATATTCTCCAAGACTATCTCTACCCCCTCGAATATTTTCTCGATCTCTATTTCGAGATTAAACACTTGCCCATCATCTAAGTCTTTCCAAGTGTCAGTAATGCGATAATCTACTCCCTTGTTTAGATAACCTTCTTTACCTGCCAAGAAGGTATATACTGAACCGGTATCGATTGGGAGGAGGATTTGACCAGATTCATTAGATCTGAAGATGTCATTGCGTTCCACTGATGAGAACTTAATCGATGCACCAGGGACAGGTCTATCCCCAACAACGAAACTATTAGGGTTATCAGCCGCAGCGAAGAGTTTTTCTTTGATGGTAACTTGCAAGAAGAAAGTCTTGTCTATATCTACTTCCGCTACCTCTACGAGCGTATCAATTTGGGATTGCTCAAGCTCAAAGTCTTTCTCTGTCTTATGTTGTACACCCACATATATGTCATCGCCTCCTATCAGGCTACGAGTGGTCGTAAAATACACCTTAGCCTTGACATCATACTCCAAAGATGACTTGGGTGCTATGATAAATGAATAGTCGTCCTCTGCACTATTAAATGGTTTTCCGATATTGACTGGGTTTGTCCAACTATTATCGGGATTCAGCGTAGTCTTGAAGATGTCTAAGCCCCCAAGCCCCGGTAAATAATCAGAGGAATAGAATAAGGTATCATTTTGCCAAGTTGGAAACCGCTCATTGCCTATCGAATTCAAATATGGTGGCATCAACTCTGGTGGACTCCACTCTCCATCCTGTTGGATATAAGAATAATATAAATCACGAGAACCAAAGCCAATAGGGTCATCTGAGGTAAAAAGAAGTATTGAATCATTCTTAATCAGTACGGCATCTCCATAGTTGACTCCTGGTTTATGTAATATCGCCTCTTCTGCTTTCGACCATACATCACCTTCTTTACGAGTCTGCATGATTTTGCAGAAATGATCTCCGGAGTCGCTGAAGCATCTTGTAAAATATGCCACATCACGTGTCTGGTTAAAAGTCATCACACCCTCATTATGATCAGTACTAATCGGTGCATCAATCTTAGTGAGTACCGCGTCAATCAAATCATAGCTGTAGATATTAGCGAATCCGTTGCCCGTCCAAGCATATACGTCCGACCTTTCATCTTCTATGCGGTCTGAGGTAAAATAGAGGGTCTCCTGATCAAAAAGTATCGGAGCATATTCTGCATAATTACTATTGATCTCAAGTGGCCCTACTACAAAGGATTCATCCGATATGCTAGCCAGACTGTTCTTAGCAATAGTGCATTTTTCTATTTCCTTGCGAAGCTCATTAGAGCGATCTGGGAGGATTCGTAAGAGCCTTCGGAAACTAAGTATGGCATCGTCATAGCGCTCATTCTTTTTAAGCATATATGCCATCTCATAGAAGGCTTCAGGACCATAGTCATTCTTAGCCGCCTCAATGAACCACCTTAGGCTCTTCTCTGAGTCATTGAGGTTCTTGTAAGATTCACCCAATAGATAACTCACTTCAGCGTATGCCAGATCTTCTGGGTTTAAGGAGGCCGCTTCATTTTCCAAAAATGGTATGGCTACAGCATACTGCTTAAGGTTATAGGCCGTACGCCCGTCCTTAACTTGTTTGGTTGCGAGACAAGACACCAGGACCAGACATAAAAAAAGACCAATTCCTTGAGCGACCTTCATGAATAATTTTAGTTGTGAACTAAATTAACGGATCGATCAAGAAATTGATCTTTTCAATCTCTATTATTCTTAACTATCTACTCGGTAACCTTAGAAGCTCTTGAAAAATGCTTCTCTGAACTACCTGATCTTTTCGTGATTTTCAACTCATCCGATAAGTCTCTAACTATCGGAGTCGCCACAAATATTGAGGAGTACGTTCCAACTAGTACGCCGATTACAAGTGCGAAGGCGAATCCTTTAACACTGCTACCACCAAATATTAAAAGTATCAACATCACAAATAAGGTCGTTAATGACGTAATGATCGTCCTACTAAAGGTACTATTGATGGCAAGGTTGATGACCTCATCCGTACTCTTATTGCTATATACGCCGAGGTACTCCCTGATTCTATCAAAAACGACGACCGTATCATTAATCGAATAACCTATGACGGTCAGCAATGCAGCTATAAATGCCTGATCTATTGTCAAAGAGATTGGAGCCCAACCCCATAAAATAGAGAACAAGCCAAGGACTACTAATGAATCATGGAACAATGCTCCAACTGCACCCATTGAGAACTGCCACTTGGTGAATCTGATAAAAATATATAAGAAGATCGCTAAGAGAGCGAATATCCCCGCAAACATTGAATTTCTTGTGATGTCATCTGCAATTGTCGGCCCTACCTTACTGGAAGAGGTCACGTGTGTAGCCCCCACAGTATCGGATGACTTAAAAGCATCTAAGCTCACATTGCTAGATTGTAATAGATTTATTCCTTCGTGTAATTTAGCTATTACTAAATCTGCAGCATTCTTGTCCGTATTATCAATAAGATATGATGTTACAATCTGATAGGTGTTGCTGCCGTCGACAGACTTTACCACTGTATTGCCTCCGAAGACTTCATCAAAAGTGTTTCTTAAATCCTCTGCTTGTACCTCTTCTGCGAAGGCAACATTATAAGAGTATCCACCTCTAAAATCAACTCCTAAGTCAAATCCTCTAATCGCCATCGATGCAATTCCTGCTATGATGATGACACTTGATAGTACGTATGCATACTTTCTCTTACCAATCCAGTCTATGTTGAGGTTGGCGAACAAATCTTTAGACCATCCTGTCCAAAATGTAAGGTTGTTGCCTTTACCCTGTGTCCACCAATCGATCATCAGTTTTCCTAATAATACAGCTGTGAATAGCGATGATAACACACCTATTATTAAGACCACTGCAAATCCCTTTACTGGCCCTAATCCAAAGAATGCCAAGATGATGGCAACAAGGATCGTAGTTACATTTGCATCAATGATTGCAGAGTACGAGTTCTTAAAGCCGTCCGAGATCGCCGTCAGTAAAGTCTTCCCTATCCGCAGTTCCTCACGTACACGTTCATAAATGATTACGTTGGCATCTACGGCCATACCGATTGTTAATACAATACCTGCGATACCTGGTACAGTAAGTACTGTTCCAAATGATGCTAATGCTCCAAATATGAAGAATAGGTTAGCAATCAATGCTATAATAGAGATGATCCCAGCTCCTCCATAATAAAGCAACATGAATAGTAGTACCAAGCCTAAACCAGCGGCTAATGAAAAGAAACTCTTCTGAATATTAGCAGCACCTAAAGAAGGTCCAACTGTATTTTCTTGTATAATCTGTACATCTGCAGGAAGTTTTCCAACTTCCAAGATAGACGCTAAGTCACTCGCTTCTGCAACCGTGAAGCTTCCCGAGATTGAGGTAGCCCCTCCAGTTATTGGCACATTTACGCTTGGGGCAGAAACGACCTCGTTATCAAGAGCGATTGCAATCTGTCGATTATTATCTCTTGCAGCATCTGTGGTCATACCTGCCCAGATACCAGCACCTTCACTATTCATGGAGAGCGAAACCTCTATTTTTCCTGTCTGTGGATTCGGTGATTGAGAAGCTGCAACGACTACATCTCCTTCCATCGGTGCTTCAGTCGAACCTGGTCGAGCCTTCACCAGATACAATTGATAATTCTCAGTATACTTTCCATCAATCTGTGATGGTTTTGCAGACATTAAAAATTTAGAGTTTGAGGGGAACAATGCTTTAACCTCATTACGATTAAGCAACTCCAGCACCTCATCAGTCTGATTTCGATTAACATTTCCTAATTCAGCAAACGGTGCGTTCTGGTTATACTGGAGCATTTTAAACAACGGGCCTTGACTCCCAAATGGATCATTTATTTCAACTTGCTTTTCTGTAGAATCAATAAGATTTCCTAAATCATCATAGACTGGCTCAAAGACGGTTTCAAACTTTGGACCATTATTCTCTAATCCTAAACTTGCTTTTAATACCTCATCAGCTTGGAACAATGCGCCGCTAACAACTGGATCATTAGCTCTAAAAATATCCCAGAATTCCAATTTTGCACTTGCCTGTAAGAATTCTCTTGCCCGCTCAGGATTGTCAATACCTGGAAGCTCAACTAAGATGATATCACGAGCATCATCGAGGGTGATATTCGGCTGTACAACACCCATCTTATCGATACGTTGTTTGAGCCTGTTGAATGTCAGGGAGACAACATCTTTAGTTACATCTCTGAGGATTCTGATTACTTCTCCATCTCCACTCTGGGTATTAAGGCCTGCTTCTCTCAGCGATGCATTACTGATAAAGAAACGTCCCAGCTTTTTCTCTCCAGCCACCTTTTGCCATTCAGATCCCAACAAGCCCACGAAATCGCTTTGAGAGCTTGCCAAAGCTGCCTGAGCATTATCTAGCGCCGTAAGAAAGGTTGGATCCTGACTATTATTAGCTAAATCCGAGATCAGCTTCTTTGTATCGACCTGAAGAACAACCGACTGTCCTCCTTTGAGGTCAAGACCTAAGGCTAATTGCTTCTTTTTTAGGTCATTGTATGTAAAATCGCTCAACAAAGGAATCGAGAATATCGTCACACTTGACATAGAGTCAAGATATTTAGAGACATGCTCTCGCTTTTTGGAGATTTTTTCAATGCCATCAGGCATCGCACTCACTTTAGTTTGAGCGATTTTATCAGCCTTTTTCTCTACTCTATTAGTCGGGATTATATAGGCAACCTGTAACAAGCTCAACAATATCAGTATAACCAATAAGAGCTTGACAAATCCTTTACCTTGCATTTACTTTCATTTAAGTCTTCAAAAAGATGCGCAAATATAGTTCTTTTCTCTGCTTAAAATCTCGCAAACCAATAAATTAGAATATTTCCTAATGTGTGTATGTTACAGGACTATTTACCATTTAGTGCCCAGTCGTAATCCACATATGAAATTGACGCCCCAGATCCTAGTTTTTGTGTGCTGTATTTGTTGATAAATGCCGTTAAATCTCCGAAATCAGAGGCATACCACTCAAATATCTTAGACAATGATGCACTTCCCGAGGAGATCTCGTTGAGTGAACTATTATTAACAAATTGCTTCGTCAGCTTCTCCAGAGTACTATTGACATTTGCTTCTGTCATAGCGCCATTATTTAGCTTAGGGCATGATTTAGCTGCACAATTAACCGCGAAATGAATACGCGCATCATTAAATTGTGGTCTGATAATCTTATGCTCGATATCGTTAAGTGAGTACTTCTTACCTGCGAGTGTTATTCTTTTCACATCCCATGGCTTACCCCCATCAAGATTGGTAATTGAAGATGTAGGGTAATTAGATAGAATCAGATCAAGTGTATAGGCATTGTATACATTAATCCAGTATGCTAAAGACTCATTACGCGACCAAGTATTGTCAGGAATCTTCTTTGATACCATATCAAGGTATGAATTGAGTTCACTTCTTACACCATTCAATCCTGCATAGTTAACGACTCCAGAACTTGAGACATATTTCTTCAATAGCCTATCCAACGTAGAGTGATCCACACCTGCTACAGGCATAGCCTTCTTTTCTTCTACGGGCATCGCTTCTATCTTTTCTTCCACCGTCTCTTTATTAACGACAGGTGTCACGGATGTCTTAGTTGTAGCCACAGCCGTTGTTGTAGAAGCTATAGCCTCAGTCACCTCCTCTTTAGCCATAGGTAGTTCTTTCTCAATCATCTCATTCTTATCCTTCATATCAGCCTTGGCAATAGCGGATTCTTTAGACATCTTGTCTTTCATTTTGTCCATGGCCTCTTTGGGCTTGTCGGCCATTTCATCTGCTGTGGATGCCATTGCATTTTTAGCTTCTTCCATTTTATCCTTAGCCATTCGAGTCCTTTCGTCAACATCAGTCTTCAGTTCAGCTGCTGTTTCTGCAATTGACATTTCCTTATTAGTCGTTGTTTCTGTAATGTTCTCAATTGCAGTCGGAGAATCGGCAGTGCTGCTTTGATTTTTTACATCGCACGAAACTGCTAAATAGATTAATAGGGTCAGTATTAAATATTTCATTTGTGAGTGATTTTACATTCAAACATAACAATACTATAAATGTTATGGATCTGGTGATGAAGATTGTAGGTTGTATGCGTTAAGACAATACCTCTTTAAAGCACTCTTAATAATGTCCCAAGTATTAAGAAAGCTATAAGTGTATTGAGGTCAGAATTATGCTTCTTCCTCCTCGGCAGGTGGCTCTTCGAGGATAATTGGATTTAGCATAGGTAGTGATATCCATTTTTTCTCTTCTGAGCTAATGGATCCAAATCGGAGAAACCCTCCCGATGCTTTCGCTATGTGCTCCGCGAATGAAGCAAAACTTGTGTATAACGCATATGCCGTGGCATTATCCAATTTGGCCAAGATCTGATTAAGGTCAGCTAATTTGTCAGAGATAGCCGCCTCTCTCGCAGATAATTCTTGTGGCAACTCTTTCAATGCTGTTTCAAAGTCTTCAGAAAATGATGCATCTACTTCAGCATAATACCCATTGAGACTCTCGGCACTATCAGAATAAGATCTAATCTTAGCGAGCTTCTCAGCCCAATTAAGCTCTTGCGAGTCGATATTTCCATCTGCCCCTGCTACCAAGATGGTGATCAGGGATGGTGCTGATTTCAGTTGATCAGTTTGCGCTTGTGTTAAAGAAGTAAAGAGAGTTGACATATGATCGCTGTTTGATTCGTTGAGCTCGCAAAATTATCAAAAGGATCGCAATATGAAATAGTCGCCGAGTTGAATCTATAAAAACAATAAGAATAGAGGCATAGTCAAAGAACAAAGACCTGCTATCACTCTCAAGAATGAATAACAAGCCCTTGAAGCGAGCGTTGATCTATACCTATGGATATTTATAGGAATATTGCAAATGTGAGTTGTAGGCCAACATCTACGTTTGAATCAGCAAAGAAAAGCGTCACTCCCGGTTCTAAATTAATATTATGTGCCAATGGTATTCCGTAACCCAATGTAGCGTTACTCACAAACGTTGTGAGATCTTGGCCAGTGACAACTCCAGCGCTCACCTCTAAGGGGACTCTACCGCCGAAATAGTACTTGCCTCCACCCGTAATTAAAAAAGTATTAGTTCCGCCGAAATCTGTGTTTATATTAAAGAGTCCAATGTTCGTCTTTAATGCGAAGTTGTCCGATATGAACTTTCCAGCATTCAATCCTATGGAGGAAACTGTGATACCATCTCCGAATATAACGCTTGCGCCAGATCCAGATGATCCGGAGTTTCCGAAGATTCCATTTCCAAGTTCAATGAGAAAATCACCATTACGACTGAACGAATCATCATTTTCTTGAGCAAAAGAAATAGTAGAAATTGAAAAAAATACAATTAGGGTAAACAAATATTTCATAGTTCATTTTTTAGTTCTGGCACAAAATATCAGAGACAATTCTAACATTTTACTACGGTGCAGTTAAATAATTCTTAAACAGAAAATTCTCAAATTAGACGATTATCGATTATTGGTTTTTAATCATTTCAATTAATTGAAATAAGCAGATTGTCAGAGTAAAGAGAATCACTCTTTATATATTATCAAATTCTATATTGAACATCAGATATTCGATTCGATTTTCCTAAATATGAATGTTCATTTAATATTTAACTCAAGCTCTTCCACCATATAAAGATTGCAATCAACAGAACTATAACAATTAAAAAAATCCAGTTATAGTGAACTACATGTTCTAAATCAACAACTTGATCCTTACCCATCAACACCATCCCACTCCAATAGAAGGGATGCTGGCCCTGAACGCCCGCCTGAGCGAGATAATCCAATTTTGATTGCCTAAGTGCCGCCCCCATGCTCTGCTCTTCAGAGAGGTTATCTATGAAAGCACCTGTTATAACCGTACTGATCTTCTCATCTATTTTCCAGAGTGACATGACAGTACTCGGACAACCAGCATAATGCATACCATACGCCAACGAGATCATTCCCTCACCACTTTGTATACTTCCCAATCCACTTTCACAAGCATTTAATACAGCAAGATCCGCTTGTAATGGCAAACTAAATAACTCATATGCATGGAGATAACCATCCTCTTTCTGCTCCCCAATGTCTTTAGATAAAATCAATTTGGACTGTAGAGGCTCAATAGCATCTGTAATTCCGTGGGTGCCGAAATACAGAATCTTCCCTCTATGTATATTGGATTTAATGTTCTGCTCATTGGCATCAACGCCCACATAAGTGTTCACTCCGAACTTAGATTTCAAGTCCTGCGCCAGTTTTACAGACCACGGTTGACGTAAAGTGTTCAAGTAGTTTTCATCCAATAGATCAACAGAGTCTAGATTATTAGCATACTGAGATTTTAGATCATTTTCAAATCCTGGGGCTATGGCCAATATGTTTTCTGCATGTCGCTCTACGTCATCAGAAATGAGAACAGCTATTGACAGGGCATAGTTAATCTCATAATCGTGGATGAGGAAGTCTTTTGGCGAGCTCCCTTTCATAAGTGACTCAAAGCTCAAGTAAAATAATTCGCCATCAGGAATAATAGTGATATGATCACCCTCTATTTCTGACGCCAATGGTTGCCATAGCTGGCTATAGAGTAATTGTGCTGTTCTTATGTTTTCGGCCATATCAACCTTAGCATTGGACTGTAACCACTGTTGCAAATTGTCATTCACAGCATCGCAGTTGGCAATTTGAAAAAGCTCCGATTTATTATGGGTAATGAGTATGGCATAATAGGACGAATCATCCCGCATGAATTCGATTATGCTTTGATTTGATTCAAGGCTTTCTTGAACTTTTTGGAGATCTGGAACAGTAGATTTAAATTTTACATCATAGTATCGAGGATATGATTGACGGGTGATCTCAATATGTTCATTAAGTTGCTCTTTTAGCTTAAAAAGCTCTTGTTTCAATCCTGAATCATCGGGTGTTTCCAGAATCTGATTTCCATAATCGCTAATCTGTTTTTTGATTGAAGTCTCTTTGCAAAGTAGGGAATCAGGTACACCTGCATAAGAGGCAATTTTGTCCCCTTGCAGATCTCTGAGCATACTGGTACGGCTGTACTCTGAAAACTTGTAAGCCGCCTTCACATAGTCTTCATTTTTGGCTGACTGATAAAGCTGGTTATAGATTCCAATGATCCGTTGATAGACTCGAGCATTGTCTTTGATTAAAACACTGAGCGTATAAGGATCAATAAATTGTTGACGAAAAGATTCTGAGAGCGTCAGGTAAAAGTTGGCCGTTTTTTCAAATCTAAGTAGATCTTCATCGCTCTTGAATATTAGGTATTTGTTATAGAGGAACTCTAAGTAACTATTGAGCACCGATAACGCACTAGGAGATGGTTGTATTAATTGATCTTTTGGACTATCAGGATCTAAGTTGATAATATGCAGTGCTTTTTTGAACTGTTTCTCCGCATCGCTCCATTTTTGTTGTTCGCCTAGTATAACAGCTTGTAATGTAAGCGAAAGAGCATAATTTTCTGAGACAGAATCTCCAATTATTGATGAAGCCTCGATCGACTTATCAATATAGGACATAGCTTCAGTAATTAAACCCGAATTAAAATAGATGTCCGAACATGTATATAAATGATTAGCCAGAGAATGATCATGTTCACTTAATTGACTTTCGAGAATATCATTCGACAGGCTTATATACTTCAATGAAGAATCAAGTTGGTTGAGGCGATTGAAACAGATAGCTGTGTTCTCAAGGTTATACCCTAAATAGATACTTCTTGATCCATAGCTAGAATCTATGAGCGGTCTGACTTCATTGTAGAATAACAGCGTCCTATCAAAAAAACCCGCTTCTTCATATGCTATACCTAACAACTCCATAGGGTTGATTAGAGAATGATGCTGTCTCCCAAAAAGGCCTTTTCGTATATCTATACAGGCTTCCATATAATCCTTTGTTCGCCCGTAATCACCTAAGTAATAATGATTTGTTCCTATCCCGTAGTAACAGAATGATTTACCATATTCGTCCCCGAGCGAACTATAAATTCTCAGGGCTTGCTGATGGCTACTTATTGCTTTCTGATACTCTTCTCTCCCAGTATAGATAGCGCCCAAATTACCATAACAGTTGGCTATATCGGATGTTGAAAGACCCACTTGATCTTTAGAAACATCAATCGCCTTCAAATAATATTTCTCTGCAAGATCTAAATCTCCACTTCTGTAGTAACAGACGCCAAGACTATTGTAGATATTACTAAACTTGTAAGTAGTAGTATCGAAGATAACACGATAAAGGTCATGGGCTTTTTCGACGTAGAAAACGGCCGAATCGTATTGAAGCAGTTTTTCAAAAGTCATCCCTGTGTAAAACAGGGCATTAGCATAATGGCTACTGTCAACCCCAGGTGTTTTGCTGAGGCTTATCAAGTCTTGGTGTATCTCTAATGCCTCTTCAAATTGTGAGTTCTTCTTTAAATATTCTGCCTTCATGGTTTTAAAATGGCATATAGTTCCTATATCTACCATATTGTTAGAGGCTATGGCATCCCCTTGATCGACCAAAATTTTAGCAGAATCTAATTTGGACTGTGCAGTATATAGCTTTATTAAGCTCCCTAATGCTTGAAGTTTAACGTCCAAGTCTTCATCGGCAAAAGCTAAACGATGGTAATAAAATGAGGAATCTATTTGGTCTCTTCGAAAGAACTCCTCACCCTTTTGATTGAGTGAGTCCGTAGACTGGGCCGATACATCTATTGAAGTTATGAATAGCCAGAAACAGAGTTTCAAAATGAGCCTAATCCTCATGAAGATCTATTTGGCATTAGATAATTCTTGAGACAGCAGCATAGCTTGATCAATATAAGGGTGGTCGACAAGACTTAATATCGGATCAAGTAATTCATGGACCTTATCCATATCATCTCTCCTTAGTGCTGTCATAACCAATAACCATTCGGCTTTGGCTTTGAAGATAGAATTGCTATCCTGGCTAACGATAGTCAGTTCATCGATGGCTTGGTCGATATGGTTTTCATATAAATAGCTCGCCCCTAAAAAATACTGAATAGTATCATTTGTTGGTTGAGCAGGTAATAGTTTGCCTAATTTTTCAATGGCAACAGCATAGTTCTCTTCGCTATAGTATGTCATGGCATCATTAAGGTGATATTCGTCGGATTGACTCATCAAAATAGGCATTCCAGGGTCTACATAAAGATACTTGCTGTATAGCTGCGGCTCATAATTCAAACTGCTGACCCAGTAACCTAAAACTACGACTAATCCGATAGCAGCCAACGCCAGCAATGGCCTTACAAAACTTACTGCTCTTTTCTTCTCTGGCACATGCTCTGCATCAGAAAAGAGTCCTTCAAGTTGGTTACGAACTCCTGAAGTCTCAATAGCTAATTGACTGTTTTGAAACCAGTTGATCTCTTGATCAATATTATCAACTCCCTTTAATTTAGCAACTCTCTCAAGATCTGCACGAGTGATTTCTCCTTCCAGAAAAGCCTCCAATTTCTCTAACCATACTACATCCATGTGCCTATCATGTATTACGTGTTAAAAAATGTCCTGAGTGTTTGCATACACCTGTATTTGTTATTCTTTGCAGACTTCTCTGTTATCCCGAGTATCATAGCAATCTCTTTGAGCTTGGCTTTGTCGAAATAGAATAGTTTTAGTAGTTTTTGACAAGATTCTCCTAATTTTTGAAACTGCTTCTCGAGCATTATAATTCGATCGTATTGTCTGCTCATCTGGTCTACTTCGTCTGCTATTTCCTCTTGGTGATAATCCTTGATGGAGTAAAGCACCTTGTTTTTTCGCAACCTACTAATCCAAATATTTCGACATAAAGAATATAGGTATGTTGACAACTTCACATTGTCGTTGACCTCAAACTTCCCATTTGATACGTTCGTCCATAACGCTAATAGTCCCTCTTGAAACACATCTCTGGCGTCATCTGGAGTGCCATTGTTTTTCGTCACTAATCGAATGACACTATCGAGATTTGTTTCGTACAGATACAAGAATGCCTTATTGTCTTTATGAGCTACTCCAGTATATATTTCCTGATCAGTCACTATAGTATTTAAGGCAATGTTTTAAGTCTTGTCTAAATAGAAGTATTCTGAGAGGTGTTCAAAAAAATCTACACCCCTGATCCAAATAGACGTCTTAAAAATAGCCAAACAAAACTAACTCTTAGTGAAGTGCTTCCCTCACTCTTAGATTCGCCGACATACAAGTACATCTTTAAGAATTGCCTGAATTATAGGGATGACTAATAATCAGATGTTCAATTTCTCGATCGTTGGTTATTTGAGATGGAATGTCAGATTCTACATCTTGACTATCTTCCTCTATTTCTTGAATGTTCTTATCAATTACATCTATAGACTCTGTGCAAATCATACTCTTTCCATCGGCATTTTTCTCAACGGAATCATTCGAATAGCACCAACTACAAGTGATACATAAAGTTAAAATTAAAAGGTACTTCATGACTCTAATTTTTAAGGTAAAAACTGTTTTTAAATTAGATACACTACTCTATCGCATCAATTCCGAAAAGGTCATCACAGTTAATGCACATTTCTATACATAATTTATATGCATATGCGTAAACAACTGATTATGAATAAAATTATATGCATCACTAAGGCGTCCATATTTTGAACTTTCTTTTGGCAAGACACTTAATATTATTATGGCTAAACTTCATCTCTCCATCTCAGAAAAAATACAAGGAGATTTCACCCCTCAGGATCTCAATCTAATGATCGTTTTTCAAGTTAATTGTCCAGGGTGTATTGCCAGTGCCATTCCCCTCGTCCAAAATTTATATGACTCTTCACATGACGGTTTAGGAATTGTTGGGCTCTCTACTGCATTTCAATACTATAACTATAACAATGTAGAGAATACCAAGCGACTCATAAATGAGGGACACTTAGTCGATCACTCTTTGTCATTCATGAAGCAGCATGGTCATGACAGACTTCCCTATAAGATTACATTTCCTATATTGATGGACGCCTTAATGGGGCCAGACCGAATAGAGGAAACAGCACATGCTATCCTCGAACAACACCATTCTTATGATCAATTTGCTGAAGGAGAGAAAAAAGCTGCGGCAATGAGAATTATCAGTCAACTTCAAAAGCAATCTGATGTCTATATGACCTTTACGATTAATCAATTCAGAGGGTCTCCCTCTTTTGTACTATTCAACAAAGACTACGAAATTCTCGAGCAGTGGTTTGGTCATACCTCACAAGAAGATATCAATGAGCGGATAGCGAGACAGTCATAAAAACTCAATCAATACAGGTATTATATAACAATGTATTTCAGTGAGAATAAAATGACCAGTATGATTAAAATTGGATTTACATTTTTCCAATCTCCCATGATTATCGATATGAATACATAAAGCATCAATCCAATAGCAATACCGTTAGCAATGCTATATGTGAAAGGCATCATGATAATCATAGCAATAGCAGGTATAGCGATCTTTAAATTGTTCAGGTCTATCTTCTTAACCCCTTCCATCATTAGGATGCCTACCATCACAAGAATAGGAGAAGTTGCCGCTACTGGCACTACTCCGGCTATAGGAGCCAATAGAATTGCAAAAAGAAAAAGCACACCTGTGGTTACAGCGGTTAATCCTGTACGACCGCCAGCAATGACGCCTGCACCGCTTTCGATATAAGTGGTGACCGATGATGTGCCCAACAGCGCTCCAAAAGTCGTAGCTGTTGCATCGGCGAACAAAGCGCTGTCCATCTGTGGCAGATTACCATCCTCATCTAATAGGTCGCCCTTGTTGGCAGTTCCAATCAACGTGCCTAGGGTATCCAGCAGGTCTACCATAGTGAAACTTATGATCACCACGACCACAGATATTATAGATCGCTCAGCAGAGAATAAAGAAGCTATATCGAGCTGAAATGCAGTACTCTTCAGCGTAATATCTGCTACGTCATAACTGTTAGGTATCTGAGTGACACCCATAGGAATACCAATAACAGTAGTTAAGAGTACTGACCATATCATAGCCGCAGGAACACGACGAACCATCAATGCCGTCAATATCAGAAATCCAATAAGCGATAATAATACAGAAGAGTTACTCAGTGAGCCAAGCTGCAATATCTGTGGACCTGCGTTTTTGACAGCACCAATTATTGCCTCCTTTTCAAGCGTGTCCATACCAGTAATCAAGTTAATAATAGGCCCCTGATTGATATCGATAATTTGGGCATTATTGAGACCTATCAATGCTATAAACAGCCCGATACCAGGAGCGATGGCAAACTTGATAAAAGTCGGTATCGCCTTAATAATGTATGCCCTGACTCCCGTAATGGTCAATCCTAAAAACAATACCCCAGATAAGAACACGATCGCTAAAGCTTCTTGCCAGCTATAACCAAGCCCAAAAACTACCGTAAACGTGAAAAAAGCATTCAGTCCCATACCTGGCGCCTGAGCAAAAGGGAGCCGAGCAACTATACCCATGACTAAGGTTCCGATAGCTGCCGCAATACAGGTAGCCACGAAAACAGAAGCATAGTCCATACCTGTCTGAGAAAGTATGGATGGATTGACAAAAATGATATAGGACATGGTCAAGAATGTGGTCAACCCTGCCGTAAGCTCTTTAGAAATTGTACTACCAGACTCCCGTATCTGAAAAAACCGCTCCATCACACGAACATAGGAAAAGAGCCTATCAATTTAGGTACATGTCATTGAGATCAAGAATATTTAGGCATAACAATAAGGCGGCTTTTTGACTCAACTATTAATTATAGATTATTTATCATTACGCCAACTTGAGATGATCATGACCAATATCTATCACGTCGTATGCTGGCTTTTTATGAGCTTCCTCTGCTTTTCGTGCTCGAGTTATAAGAATCAGTATGAATACTCTAAGGTTAGAGAAAGACTCATTGCAGATCACAAAAGTCAATCTTTTTCTCATGACATAGTACTTGATCCCCGTGAAGCACATCTCAACGAGTTATTAAGTGATCTCCAAGAGACTTCAATGAAGCATTACAGGGAGACTCATTATTTTCCTCCTGCCCGCAACTTCTTTGGATCTAAGGAACATGTTGAAACCACAGAAACATTTAAACTCCTAAGAGCAATGCCCAAGGGAGGGGCCCTACATATACATACTTCAGCGATGGGCAACCTGGATTGGATTATCAATAGAGCCCGAAGCACCCCAGAGATGTATGTTTATTGGTCTGATGATATTCCGTCAGATAAGGGCATCCTTCATGCCTATAACATCCACTCAGTGCCATCAGGATATGTTCCGGCAGATGAAGTGTTAAGTAATGAGGACAATATTGAAGAATTTAAAAGCTACTTCCTATTTGATCAGTCAGTTGATCAGGACTCAGTAGATATCTGGACGAGGTTTGAGGGCGTGTTCAAGCGCATCGACGGCTTCGTCAATTATGAGAAGAATTTTGAAGATTACATCACTCATGGCCTATCCTTGCTAGCCGATGATGGCGTGCAACATGTAGAACTCAGAATGCCTTTTAAGAATCTGCTCTATAGCGCATCAACAGAGGCAAGAACCACTGAGATTGAGGAGATAGCAGAGATTATGCGAAGGGTGATTAAGCGAATAAAAGAGAGGCATCCTGACTTCACGCTAAAAATCATTCATGCCAATCTCAGATTTAGATCTAATGAGCTTATTAGCTCAGATATGCAAACTACTTTGGAATTCAGACAACGCTATCCTGATCTGTTAGTAGGATACGACTTGGTAGCAGAGGAAGATGCTGGTCATAGCACATTATATCACTTAGAGAGTTTTTTGAAACTAATACAGCTTAACAAAAAATCCGCTTATCCGCTGAACTTATACCTCCATGACGGCGAAAGCAACTGGGTTGACAACCAAAATCTCTATGACGCCGTATTGCTTGGCAGTAAGCGAATCGGTCATGGATTTAACCTCTTCAGGTATCCTCAATTGATGGAGATGGTTAAGAAAGAAAATATCTGCATCGAAATCAATCCTATAAGCAATCAGGTACTTGGGTATATCAGAGACCTGAGATTACATCCTGCTCATACTTACCTATCACAAGGAATAGATATCTCTATCAGCTCAGACGATCCTCTTATCTTTGATTATGAAGGATTGAGCTATGACTATTGGCATGTCTATATGGCTTGGCAACTCGATCTAAAAGATCTTAAACAGCTCAGTAAAAATGGCATCATATATTCGGCATTAAGCCCCTCAGAAAAAGAAATAGCGCTTAAACATTGGGAACGACGGTGGCATCAATTTGTCAATGAAGCGCTGCAAAAACTAGATACTCATGAGAATTAAGGTTCTATTATTTTTCATCATTTGTTTATACTCCTGCAAACAATCGTCAGAAACTTTAGTCGGCGACAAAATCCCCATCAAGGTAGTTGTCGTAAGTATGTTTGAAAGTGGTGATGACACAGAGGATACACCTGGCGAATTTCAGTATTGGGTTAAAAACCTGCCTTTGGAGCAGACGCTACCTTTTCCGCAAGGATATAGGGATCTCAGATATAATGAAGATAAAGGTGTATTAGGTATAGTGACTGGCATCGGTAACATCAAAGCTGGCGTGTCCATACAAGCCCTTGGGTTAGATCCCCGCTTCGATTTAAGGAATGCATATTGGTTAGTTGCTGGCATCAGTGGAGTAGATCCTTACGATGCGTCAACAGGAAGTGCAGTCTGGGCAGACTGGATAGTTGATGGAGATATGAGTCATGAGATAGATGCTCGTGAGATACCCTCTGACTGGGAGACGGGTTATATCCCTCTACGTAAGACAAAGCCATATGAACTTCCCATGCCCGATGAACGAGCAGTTGTAGCACTGAAACTTAAAGAATCCTTAGTCAATTGGGCCTACCAACTTACTAAAGACATCAATTTACCTGATACCGAAGGCACAAGAGGTATGAGGCGGAATTACACTGGATACCCCGCCCAAGAAATGCCTCCGAAGGTGATGATCGGCACTCAACTCGCGGCGAGTACTTATTGGCATGGAGAGCTATTCAACGATTGGGCTAATGACTGGGTGGAGTATTGGACAGAGGGAGATGGCAACTTCGTAACATCTGCTATGGAGGAGATTGGAACATGGCATGCTCTTGAGCGCCTCGGAGCTAATGGCCTTGTCGACATGGAGCGCCTGATGGTGTTGCGTACAGGTTCCAACTTTACTATGCAATGGCCTGAGATTAGTGCCTATGAGAGCTTAGCAGGAGAGAAGCTGTCTGGCAAGGGGTACTCGGGCTATATACCATCATTAGAGTCAGCTTATATGGTAGGTAGTGCCGTAGTGAACGAGATCACGAATGATTGGGGTCAATATAAAGAGAATGTTCCCTAATTGCTAAGGCTCAGTAAGTTGTGTAAGTAATCAACATATGTGAGTAACTTATATAAGTATATTCTTCATGTAAGTCATATTTGCTCATATTTGTGCTGTCTGAATAACAAACTATCTACAGTTGTACAGACGCAGTTAAAACCTATATGAATCTTAGAATGACAATTCTAAATTTGTCTGAGCCTATTCTGAGCGCTTTATCTCAGCTACTTCACAACTGGATTAAAAAAGCTCGCACCAGTATTTGGTGCCCTCATATTGCTATGACACCGATTATAGGGACGGCTAGCTACACATATTTATTTCTAACAATTTCATCTTATTTATTTCACTAAAAACAAGGTATGAGAACTATTTTTAATTCGATGCTGTGTGTGGTGATCCTCTTGTTAGGATCTACAGATACGTGGTCTCAGGGATCTACATCGTCCAGGATAAATGGACAGGTAGTAGCTGGAGGTGAGTCACTTATTGGTGCCGCCGTAATTGCCACTCACACACCAACTGGTTTCGAGTATGGTACTACGACTAACGTTGAGGGGTACTTTACACTCAATAATGTTAATGTGGGTGGACCATATCAGATCGTCGTTTCTTTTTTAGGTTACGAAGATCTTGTGATCAATGACGTCTATCTTGGCTTAGGCCAAACCGAAACATTTAATCTGGAGATTCAAGAGTCATCAGTGACACTTGATGAAATTGTGGTTACTTCCGGTGGGCTATTTGATGGCAACCGAACAGGATCAGAAACCAAAGTATCAGAGGAACTTATTGCTTCTCTTCCTACTGCGGATAGAGGCTTAAATGATTACCTAAGAGTTACTCCACAAGCCGATGTCGCTAATAATGGTGCCGTCAACGGTGGCGGAATATCATTCACTGGGGTTAATAATAGATTCAATGCCATTTTTATTGATGGTGCGGTCAATAATGATGTCTTCGGGCTCGCTAACTCGGGCACTAATGGAGGACAAGCTGGCATCTCTCCGATAAGTCCTGATGCGATCGAGCAAATTCAAGTAGTACTAGCTCCTTATGATGTGACACTTGGTGGATTTGCAGGTGGAGGAATTAATGCAGTAACTCGTAGTGGTACTAATGAGCTTGAGGGATCTGCTTACTATTTCTTCAGAAATCAGAACCTAGCAGGATTGACGCCGACAGATGTAGAAAATGCTGAAAGAACGAGACTTGCGCCATTCACAGCACGAACTTTTGGTGCTAGATTAGGTGGCCCTCTCATTAAGAATAAACTCTTCTTCTTCGCTAACGCCGAAATCCAGAGAGACCAAGAACCTCGACCATTTATACCAGAAAACTATATCGGAGATTCTGATATCAGTCAGATTGAAGCAGTACGAGACAGATTAATCAGTGACTTTAATTTTGATCCAGGAGAATTTCTGAATAACAATGAGACTATTGATGGAGAAAAATTCTTAATCAAGCTCGACTATAACATCAATGCTAAACATAAGTTAACCGCTAGACATAGTTATGTAAAAGGAACAACGGAGATTCACCCAGCACCGAGTGATTCACGAGTAGTATTCGAAAGTGTAGGTTATACATTCCCATCAACGACCAATTCTACTGCGCTTGAGCTCAAGAGTATATTTGGGCCTAATGTGTCTAACAACTTGATCTTAGGTTTAACGACAGTTAGAGATGACAGAGATCTCATCAGCGACCCATTTCCTCAGATCAGACTCAATGATGGTAATGGACGAATCGATATCGGAACAGACAACTTCTCTTTCTCTAATATCGTGAATCAAGATGTCTTCACGATAACCAACAATTTCAACTTGTTTAAAGGGAAGCACAATTGGACATTTGGTACGCACAATGAGTTTTTTACCATCGAAAATCTATTTACCATATTTTCTACTCCTAGATATGAGTACTTTTTTGATGGCGTCAACAGATTCCTAAATAATGAGCCCGCTGACCTCGTACTCTTTGGTCATGAGCAATCATTTGGCGGGGACGAGATTAGATTTGGTGATGAAGCAGAAAATCTAGGACCATCATTTAATGCTGCTCAGTTGGCATTTTATGCTCAGGATGAAATCCAGATCAATCCAGATTTCAAGTTGACGCTTGGAATAAGATTAGATATCCCAATCTTTACAGATGATCCACCGCTAGATAATGTACAGTTCAACAATGAAACTATTCCAATTCTAGAACAAGCCGGATGGGATTTGCAAGGTGCCAGAGCAAGTCAGTCTCCATCTACGCAGTTGCTTTTTAGTCCAAGAGTAGGCTTTAATTACGATATCAACGGTGATAAAACCACTCAACTGAGAGGAGGGGTAGGAATCTTTACCAGCCGTGTTCCATGGGTATGGCCAGGGGGGCAATTTATCCGAAATGGCTTGAACAGTGCATTTAATGTAGATTTTGGAGTTCCGATCTTTGCTACACCAGAGGAATGGCGTCAAAATTTGACTTCTGATGCAAGCCCTACTGGTGACGTAGACTTATTTGCAGAAGACTTTAAGTATCCTCAGATCCTCAGAGCAAGCTTAGGTATAGATAGAAAATTAGGTAAAGGCTGGGATGCCACAGCTGAGTTCACTTATACGAAAACGCTGAATAACCAATTGGTGCAGCAGATCAACATCAGTCCTGATCCAATCGGCACATCTGGTGGTGCAGACAATCGCCCTTTGATCAACTTTGATGAAAAGCTGGATCCTACTTACCAAAATATTACTCTCGTGAGTAATACCAGTGAGGGCTTCACTTGGAACTTTACAGCTCAGGTGTCTAAGTCGTTCAGTTCTGGTACTTACTTTAATGCTGCATACTCATTTACAGATGCCGAAGCAGTGGTGGATGGACGAGGATTTATAAATAATACCAACTGGCAGAACATCCTCTCTGTACAGGGTAATAACAATCCATCTAGGACTCGATCTACCTTCGCCGCTGGTTCTCGGATCACTGCTTTCTTGAGTCATACATTCAATTACTCTGACTATGCAGCTACGAGCATATCATTATTTTACACAGGTAAGTCCGGTACGCCATTCTCTTATGTCTATAATAATGAGGTCTCAGATATATCACAATCTGCCGGATTTAGTGACTTGATATTTGTTCCTGCCAGCCCTGCTGATATCAATCTAGTAGATATAGATGGAGGTGCGACGGCAGCACAACAATGGGCAGCTTTAGATGAATTCATCGAAAACGATTCGTACCTCAGTTCTCGTCGAGGAGATTTTGCAGAGGCAAATCAATCCCGTACACCATTTGAGCATATTTTAGATCTTAAGATTGCGCAGGATTTCAAGTTTAATGGGCATCAGTTTCAGATTACATTGGATATGTTCAACTTTACCAACTTCATAAGTAGCAGCTTAGGCCGCAGATATTTTGTTGGAGGTAATACGTTCCCATTAATTCAATCTAACAGACCAGATGAGTCTGTTGATTCTGAAGTAGAGTTTAATTTCCAGGATCCCGGAGATCCGTTTTCTATTGTACAAACTGGGACTTATAGTGCACGATGGGTGGCACAGTTTGGGTTGAGATACATATTTTAAGAAATAAGATTCTTAATCGATGATATTAAAGGCTATCAGACCATTGTTCTGATAGCCTTTTTCTATTATAGCGTAGATAAGTACTTTCATTGAGTCAACATTCCACTTATAAGATAGGATCTACTACTGCCATGGCACTTGTTGTGAGTAGTATGATTGGTACGGGGGTGTTCACCTCATTGGGCTATCAACTCTCTGACATCACCAATACTTGGAGTATTATCTCACTATGGGTCATAGGTGGTTTTATAGCCTTAATTGGAGCATTCACCTATGCCGAACTGGGCACGCACTTCAAGGAGTCTGGCGGCGATTATATCTTCCTCTCCAGGATTTTTCATCCGATCTGGGGTTATCTGTACGCTTGGACCTCTATGACGGTCGGATTTTCAGCGCCTATAGCGATAGCTGCATTAGCGATGGCCGCATATCTAGCGGAGCCCTTTGGATTAGGTATATATGGCAAGTTCATAGGAATAGGTGTGATCCTTCTGATGTCCACTATTCATTCATTCAATCTAAGGCTAAGTGGGAAATTTCAGGATTACTCCAGTCTATTTAAAGTCCTCTTTGTTATTGCTCTGATCATCATAGGCCTTGTTTCAATCACCTACGTCGATACGGCTCTTGATTTTGATCCACATTGGACTTCTGATCTGGTCAAACCGGGATTTGCTGTTTCGTTGGTGTATGTGTCCTACGCCTATCAAGGCTGGAATCAGGCGGCCTATATCACTGAAGAAATTCACGAGCCTAAAAAAAATCTCCCCAGAGCACTCATCATAGGTACGCTGGTTGTCATGGCGCTATATGTCCTATTGCAGGTCATCATGCTCAAGCATGCCAGTCTCACCCAACTAGCTGGTCAAGCTGAAGTGACTACAATATCCTTTGCTAACATCCTCGATAGTCGGGGTGTACTGATCATAAGTGTTTGTATCGCCATACAGCTTATTGCGACGATAAGCAGTTATGTGTGGGTCGGGTCACGGATGATAAACGCCATGGCCAAGGAGCATCCACTATGGCAAGGATTATCACGAACGTCCAAAAGAAATATACCAGTCCGAGCTATCTGGTGGCAGACTGCCATAAGCATTGCACTGACATTGTTTGTGTCATTGGAGCAAGTTATGTTGTATGCTGGTTTTTTATTGCAGTTGATGAGCACCGTCACTATTGTAGCTTCCTTTTATATTAAGCCCAAGGAGGGTGCTTTTAGAAGCCCATTTGGTCGAGTGTTACAAGTAATTTATGTGCTATTCAGCCTTTTTGTTTTGGTATACTTGCTGCGAGAACGTCCAACAGAGAGTATCATTGGGCTATCACTGTTAGCAGTTGGTATGATGACCTATTTCATCAAACCCAACTGGTCTAAATCTTAATAACAGCATGCGCACAACTCATAGATTCCATCTCGCTAATTCGTTCGAGCACTTACCATTAGATGATGAGAGCACACAGCTTATACTCACCTCGCCTCCCTACCCTATGGTTGAGATGTGGGACAGTATATTTAGCACATATAATAGAGGCATCAAAACGTCAATCAACAAAGGAGAAGGCGACAAGGCATTTGATAAAATGCACAAACTGCTCGATGCATGCTGGACGGAGTGCTATAGGCTCTTGGCACCAGGAGGCTTCATGGCAATTAATATCGGTAACGCTACCAGATCTCTTAAGGGTCACTTTGAGATGTATAGCAACCATAGTCGTATTATGCAATCTTGCAAGAAGATTGGCTTCGATATACTACCCTATATTATCTGGAATAAACCCACCAATTCTCCCACAAAGTTTATGGGTTCTGGAGTTCTACCTGCAGGAGCATATATTACCCTTGAGCATGAATATATTCTCGTTTTCAGAAAGGCTGGCAAGCGCATATTCACCGAGAAGGAAAAAGAAATCAGACGTCAAAGCGCATTCTTTTGGGAAGAGCGAAATCTGTGGTTCAGCGATCAATGGCATGACATCAGAGGCACCAGACAACGGCTTAAAAACAAGGCTAACAGAGAACGCAGTGGGGCCTATCCTGTAGAAGTCGCTAAGCGCCTGCTATTGATGTATTCTATGTATGGCGACACGGTGTTAGATCCGTTTAGCGGCACAGGGACAACCACATATGCTGCTATGACCTATGGACGCAATAGTGTCTATATGGACATTGATGAGGAATTATATCAATCAAGTCTCGATCAACTAGGTGCCGATAGTCAAGTCGATATCATGAATCAGGAGTTGTTACTGCGACTCAAGAATCATGAAGACTATGTCTCTCAACAACAAAACCTGTTCTTCAAGTATCGCAATGACATTCTCAATACACCCGTAAAGTCCAATCAAGAAAAGCTGATAAAGCCCTATCTAATCAAAGAATTGAAATCCACCAAGGATAAGATCAAACTCAGCTATACCCCATTTAAAGGAGCTTAGTTTAAAATGGTCATCAGGGAAAAGTGATCTGCATTTTGGATTATCTCTCCAGAGCTAGCAATCAAAATGGTGTAAACAGGCTTGCCATAGTCTTCAGTGTAACAGGTATTCTTAGCTCTATTGGCCTTTATAGCTTTTCGGATATAGCTCTTATCAGAGCGATAAGTTTCCGGCTTGACCTGTACAGCACAGATTAGTACATTAGACATGTAGAACTCATAATCAATAGCATAGTTATAATCCATCTCCCCCGACGCATGAACCAGCTTAATATGCTTATTGAGGCCATCTATATAATTCTCAAAGTGTTTCTCTCTAATGTAGATCCCATTCCAAGTCTCTCCAAGCACTCGATACTCGACGATTTGAAAGGCTTGATTGAGCGTAAGCTTAGGAGCGACAGCATTGCGCAGGATTCCACTGCGATGCAAAATGATAGATCTACTCCTACCATAATGGCGTTGCAGACCTCGGTAGTCGTGGTATTCTTCTTTCAGCATGATTTTGGCAGAACGAGGACCAATAAAGTCTAAAATATGTCTTGTAGTTGGCGTTATGTCCTGCATGGCATCAGCCCTCCATTGGCCACTTTGATAATAGTATTGGTACCAGTCTTGGTATGTCCCGAATTGTTCTTGTCTGATCAAGTGACTCACCATTCCCACACTCCAAGGACTATTGAGCTGTAGTTCATTCCAGACCTCATTTGTCAGCTGTAACACTTTATAATCAACTGGAGATGGACATTTTTGCATTGATGAGTTAAGATATCTATTGAAGTCTCAATTACGATATTTAAAATGTGATATTTAACTACCTATGAATTCGTAGTAGTTAAAAGTGAAGTTCTATATTCGTCCCTTGTATTAACTTAAATATTCATATGTATAGAGCCTTAACCTTAATTACCATCAGTTTACTCCTGTCTATTTCCATCAATGCCAATTCGGTCAATCCAGTTCCAGACTATTGCTTAGCACAATATGATGCGAATAATCCAACCGATGCACTGTTTTACATATTTGTGAAGGAAAGCACAGATTCAAAAGAGTTGTTCCCGAAGCTTTATCCAATCGGATTTATCATAAAAGAAAAGAATCCCAATACCAAGAAGACGACATATCTCTTAGGAGAATTTAATTCGAGAGCGAAAGCCGAAGAAGCACTTAAAGTGGTAAAGAACTCTGGATATGCCAAGGCGCATATCATCGAGAACTAATCAGTTGTTGCTGATCCTGATCAACCGCTCGGTTATCTCTTGATCCTTGGTATTGATTTGAAGGAATATCACTCCCTGATAATCTCCAAAGTCCGCATTGTCCAGCTGGATATAATTAGTTCCAGCAGTCAGATATTGTTGATTCTTAGCCATTACTTGACCATTAGAGTTGATCAAAGACCATGTCACGTCCTGTGCTGTTTCTAATTCAATATTCACCTTGCTACTATTAACAATTGGGTTAGGGGATACAGACACTAGGGTCAATACTGGTTTTCTGTTAAGGATGATTCTATTCTCATCTCTTACAAAATTCAAATCTTGCTCCACCAAGCTTTTATCAATCCATGCACTCAACATCTCGGACTTTTCAAAAGGAAGCTCACTCGACTCCAAATCTCCTACCATTCGTATATAGAATAGCGGTTGAGTAATATCTATGGTGACATCGTCATTAGTCCAAGCCATTTTTAACTCGGGGCCATCGATGTTATAATCATCGTTGCTTATTGCTATTTGGTCAGACCACAGCTCTACTAAATCATCAACTTGATCTGTTAATCGTATGCCGAACTGTAAAGCTAATAGGTCCGTATCATCTGCATATATCGGCAGATCATAAGTCTTAGAGTCCAATGAGTGAATCGCATTACCCACTGATAACTCATGATTCATGGTACTTCTCACTTTAGCTTTCAATCTGCTACTCACTTCATTTGATCCATTGACATCGCCCAACTTAACTGAGATGACGTCAATATTGACCACATCAGCTCCATTAGATTCTACAGTTATTGATTCAGGTAGTGGGAACGGCACATATGGATTAGTAAACTGATGATCGGCTGAAATAAACTTCCAATTCTTCTGATCATCTCCAAAACTGTCATCCACGCCTAAGATCACTCTTCTCATTTTGACGAGATCACCTGTAGTTATTCTTCCATTTCCATCGATGTCTCCAGCTATGATCTTATACGGTGTATCGAGTAAGCCTAATCCTAGGATATGTCTCTGCATCAGTAATAGATCCAATGTTGTAAGTCCATCATCAAATCGAGACTCTCGTTGCATCTCCAGAGTATACGATCGATCAGCTTGAAGATCATTAAACATGAACTCTCCAGATACATCAGTAAGCTGTGAGGCCTCTGCCGTGGCATTAGCCATGAGTACTACACTCACGTTATCAGTTCCAGCAAGCTCTTCTGTGAATACAGAACCTGTAAGATTAAGTCCCGTAAAGACATCCTCACATAGGTTATCACCATTGTCAAAGATCTCCAGTGGTGCTTCGCATTGTCCTACATTACCTGCCTCATCTAATACGTAAATTGTAATTAATCGCTGATCTGAGCGACCATCGGTGATATCCTGACAGTTGAATATCAGATTGCTAATCTCCTCTTCTGCCGAAAAAGACAGAATGAGATCTTCAGCAGCTGTACAATTGTCTTCCACAGTTAGTTCAAAGTCTTCAATAGAAACTATTGCTTCTCCATTTTCCCCAAGTACTGTAGCGCCTTCGACGGTAGGACAAGCTATTGTAGGAGCTTGACAATCTCGAATCGTCAAACTAATCGTGTCTGTGTTTATATTATCACAGCCATCAGAAACTGAGAATATGACTTCAAAGAGTCCAGCTTCCAGAGTGGTATTCACTATTGGTGATGTCGATGTCCTTAACACTTCGGCATTCTCTCCTGTAGTTCTAATCTGATGAAACCAATCTAAGTCTTCAACAGGCGTGCAGTCATCTATTGCCTCAACAGATAATATGAATTGATCGATACATTCAGCACCTGTCAGGCACAGCGTTGTATCTGAAGGGAAATTGACGAACTCAGGTGCAGACTCATTAGCAACAGTAATGGATTGACTAGCCGTCCATATACCCTGATCTGGTATGTCAGTACTAAACTGACAAAAATCAATGACCACCCACTCTCTGATTATTGTGAAACACCCATTATTAATATCCGTAAATAAGGCGTCCTCAAAAGTTGCTACCACATCAGAGCAGCCATCGTCTGATAGATCTGGCATTCCCGTGATCTCTGGATCTATTGTGGCAAAACATCCGATCACTACAGTATCCTGAGGAAATTGATCTGAAGTGATTGAGAAAGGAATCTCAGAGATAATAGTGATCGTCTGATCACAAGTTACCACCTGACCACCTCTATCTATAGCAGTCCAAGTTCTCTCAATCGTTCCCTTCCCACAAGCATCAAGACTATTAACGTCTGTGAAATAAAGACTGTCAACTGAACAGTTATCTATAGCTTGAGCTTCTCCTGTTACAATTAGATCTAATGGATCTAAGGCACAATCAATCGTAATATCATCAGGGCATACTATAAGTGGTGTGAAATTGTCAAATACGCTGACAAGAACACGACAAGTGTTAGAGTTACCGGCTAAGTCTGTTACTTGAAATTCGACAGTAATAGTCTCGCCGACCTCTTCACAACAGAAGAAGATTAATTCATTGAAGTCCTCACCAACAGAGCAGACACCGTCAAGCTTTCGTGCCGTATATGAAGCGATGCCGCAGTTGTCTACACTGAGATCATCAAAGGTCAAGGCTCTTACTTGTGCCATACCATTGCCTGCAATCGAAATCGAAGTATTCTGATCACAGACGGCTACAGGTGGTTGATCATCCTGAATATTGATGGTAATGGTATCAGTTGAAACATTTTCACATTCATCAGTAAAGACATAAACCACTGCAAAATCGGCTTCAGTAGTACCCATTGCTATCGATGGAATAAATGTACTTGATCCATTATCTATCATGACACGCTCGCCAAAGGCATCTGTAGTCTCATAAAATATATTGACATCAATGACATCTGATCCGCAATCTTCAAGTTGTGGCGTAGGCAATTGTATATCTTCAGCTCCACATAAGAATGGATGCGTGTTCAGACTGATATCCTCAAGAGGCTCTAATAATATCGGTGGGCGTTCATCCTCTATGATGATCGTCTGATTGAGAGATAATAGATCATTAGTACACCAATCAATGATCAACCACTCACGGATGATCTTTCTCGAGCGCCCACACAGCTCAAATACATTGTCAGAGTAGGTACGTCTTAAGATACCACATACATCCGCCTCAAAAGCACCATCTCCAATAGTTGGAAAACCTACCTCCGCTGGAGCAGGATTCCCATTATCATCAAATAGGGTAAAATCGCTCAAACAATCTGTCTTAAAATCTTCAAACTCATCAATGCTATCAAGCTGAGTTCGTAATACGAATATTCTCTGTGTACAGGTATCTTGATTACCCGCCAGGTCCGAGAATAACCAGTTGCGATCAATGATCTCTTGAAAATCTCCTTCACAAGTCTCAATGACGATATCCTGAAAACTACCAAGCTTAATACCACAATCATCACTGTTGATTATGTTGAATGTATTATTTCCTATCGGATCAAAAGTTGATACTACTCCTACAAATGGAAACTCAACAAAGTCTGCTCCCATCATAGGGTTTATTCCAAATTGACAAGCCACTGTATCGGGCTCACAGACTACATCAAATATGTTCTTGTCCTCAACTAAGACTGTGCTTGTACAAGCCAGATTGCTACGAGGGTCTGATACCGTTACGACATAAATTCCTGGATTAGTGAGTGTTATGCTGTGATCTTCTGCTACAATCTCTCCTTGTTCATCCTCTGCGCTCACAATGAAATTCAGGAAGCATAATCCTGTATTGGCTAATAGCACATCAGAGTTAAGCACTATGGCACACTCCTCATTTAGTGATATATTCAACTGGTCATTACAAGCAATGGTCTCCGCATCTAAATTGATATCCGTTGGCCTCATGTAGGTCACCATAATTGGCTGACTACAGACTGCTACGCCTCGTACCAAGATGCTTTCAATAGTAAATGACTCATTGTCAAATGAGTCACCTTCTCTTAATACGATATCTACAAGATCAAAATCCGTCGTCGCAGGGCTAAATCCAAGTGTGTCAAGTATGTCTCGTTCTGTTACAAAGCACTGATCCATCTCGATTGCCATATCTAAAAAGGCTGACGGACATGCTGGTGGTGCGATATTCACTCTTAAGTTCTCTGCTATCAGAGCCTCATCCAAAAATACATTTCCAATAGTTGACTGTCCAAATCCAAATGGCCCCTCATTGTCAATTGTCAAGCGGTCAATGTCACATACATCTGTATACCTGAACAATGGATTATTCATTAAAATATCCTCGATTTCTACCAGTTCTGTGCTGAATCCTACAGAATGGTTCAATGTAGTACTTATAGGTAGAATATGATCTGGAAATAGGAATATGGTCAAATCTGTTGCGAACACATATCCATCGCCACAGATCACTCGATCGATGAACACCTCCTCTCCTACTGGAAACTGCGTTACTCGTGCCGTACCTGAAATAAAGTGTATCGTCGAAATTATCGACGACTCTGGTATATCGATTCCGAGTCGATTAAGTATATAGCTCTTATCTAAATCACAGTCAAATGGGGATATCTCTAAGAATATATCCGATGGAAAGACATCAGTCTGCGGACTTACCATAACCATGAAGTTATCGACGATCACGTTGTTAACCTCATCGATGAGTTCTACGATACGTGACTGATTCAACCCAACTCCTGATACACTTAGCGATACATCACCACCACAAGATGAGAGACCTATATCTGCTAAGATATCGGTGTCAGATACTTCACAAGTCCCAATGCCTATGGTGAAGTCAACTGTATCTCTCATCGCATATCCTTCTAAACAGCTTTGGGCTGATAGGTCAATGCCCATCAGCCCTAAGATGCTTATTATCAGATATAACCCGATAGGGTTGATTTTAACAGGAGCTTCTTTCATAGATTCTCAATCGATCATATTATAATTTATGATCATATGATAACTATTATCAAGGACCGTACCAATGTGGTAAAAGACGCATGTTATTTGAATATGATATGTACTTTAGTGTTGCGGTGAGTCTTCCGGCATAGATATCTATTCTTATGAAATTTGAAAAGTACCCAATTGATCCACGAGTAGTTCAAGCCATCGCCGATTTGGGATTCAAGCGACCTACAGATATACAGTATAAATCGATTCCTTATATCATCAAAGGCGAAGACCTATTTGCAATAGCACAGACTGGAACAGGAAAGACAGCCGCCTTTGCTATTCCGCTCATTGACAAGATACTAAAGCAGAAAGAGTCTGCTCGGCGCAAAGATGGCGTATTGGCGCTAATCCTCGTACCCAGTCATGAGCTGGCACTACAGATCAACGAAGTCATTGAACAGCTATCGGTCTATACAGAAGTATATAGTGCTGCCTTAATCGGCGGCGTCGACCAAGATCCACAGATCGAGCTACTCGAGGCAGGAACAGATATCGTTGTTGCCACACCTGGACGCATGTTTGACCTGATCCATCAAGGCCATTTGCGAACACACCGCATCCAAACCTTAATACTCGATGAAGCTGACTTAATGCTCGATTTGGGTTTCAGAAAAGACATATTCGATATTATCGCCAAACTTCCTAAACGAAAGCAGACTTTGTTCTTTTCCGCAACGATAAACAAAGCATTGAAGCAGACAGCCTATAAGATCGTCCGTCAAGAGGCCATCAGAATACAGCTATCACCTAAAGATCCTGTCTCTAAGAACGTGGATCACTCCGTGATCTATGTCGACATGGATCATAAACGATTTTTCCTCGAGCGAGTGATCAGAGAGAACCCTGATCAGAAAATTATTGCATTCGCAAGAACCAAGGTGCGAGTAGAACGCATCGCTAAAGCTATGGCGAGGGTAGATATCGACTCGATCACTATACATGGTGACAAGGAACAAGAGGAGCGAACGGCTGTCTTGCAAGAGTTTACTACTACGGACATGCAGCTACTCATCGCCACAGACGTCAGTGCCAGAGGTCTCGATATACCCGCTGTCGGAATAGTCGTCAACTACGATCTACCAGAGCTTGCCGAGAACTATGTACATAGAATCGGACGTACAGGCCGTGGAAATAATCGTGGGCATGCCTATAGCTTTTGTGCTCCCAATGAGAAAGAACTGCTGGAAGATATCCAGAATTATATCCAGACAGACATCACCGTACTCAAGCTAGATAAGGGCAGCTACAATGATACTCTCAAGATCGATCGTGATCGTACCTATGATTACATGTCCATAGTGGCAGAGATTGATGAGCATGAGAAACGGAAAAAGAAAAAGAAGAAAAGATAAGCTCTGCATCGCAATCAAGCTTATCTTAACAAGAGCGCTTGCATAACAACACCATTATAGCTTGAACGATCAAACAACAACTGAAAAGAAGGAACATCGCCCACTATCCCAGTGTCTCAATTGTAGCACGCCGCTGGAGGTGGATCAATATTATTGCTATACCTGTGGACAAAAGAATAAGTCAAGCACCGTCACCTTATGGTCATTGATCTCGGATCTATTCTCCAGTATATTCAACTTAGATCATGGCGTATGGAAGTCCCTCATCGGCGTCTTAAGGCCTGCCTACTTGACGAGACAGTTCATTAAAGGTCGGCGTAAGAGTTATCTCAATCCACTTCGACTATTCTTCGTATCAATGGTAATTCATCTGGCACTTATTTCGAGTCTGATTAATACGGACTTTGCCGATGATCTCGCCAATGAAAATGCTAAGTCAGCAGTATTGTCAGATATCCAAAAAGACTTCGAGGTCATCCCTGATTTCAATGATTATTTTTGCACAACAGATTTTGACAGTCTGGGAAAATACGTGATGCATACGAGGGCAGCAGAAGACACGTTGGCAACGAACATGGCCATATTGGGCTATATTGACTTTTCGAAATACAGTTTTTCCAGAAAGGATATTTATGAACTCTCCAGTGAAGAGGTTTTAGACAAATATGAAATAACAGGATTTGATAAGCGTCTGATCATCGGCCAGTATATTAAAGCGCATAAAGATCTCAAAGGCGCCATCCGATTTGCCTTTGGAAACTTTCTATGGGCCATAATCGCCACAATATTTTTACAAAGTCTATTGATGAAGTTGCTTTATATCAGGAAGAAAAAATTCTTTGTAGAGCACATCCTTCTGATGTTTAACATTCATAGTTTTTCATTCATTGCTGTCTCGATTCCGTTAATAATCATGGCAATTTTTAAGAACCACGATTTATCAGGAATCACACAGTTATTAGTCTTCGCAAGTTTAATTTATGGATTCTCTTCTTTCAAGGTGTACTATGATCAAGGATGGTTCAAGACAATACTTAAGACAGGTTTTTTAGGCTTTACCTATATCCTCACGATGTCTCTGTGTTTAATACTTGTACTTTTTATCAGTGCACTACTATTTTGATAGTGTGACCATCTATCTATTTTTGTCGGAATAACGAGTGATTATGAGTCAAACATATGATACGGTCGTAGGTCTGGAAGTACATATACAGCTGAATACCCAGACTAAGGCATTTTGCGGTGATGCCCTGAGTTACGGTGCAGCGCCCAATACTCATGTATCGGCTATATCCTTAGCCCATCCTGGCACGCTACCTGTATTAAATAAAGGTCAAGTCCATAAGGCTATACAATTAGGATTGGCACTGGGCTGCGAGATTAATACGTTGAATTTCTTTGACCGCAAGCACTACTTCTATCCAGATCTACCAAAGGGCTATCAGATCACTCAGGATAATGAACCCATTTGCATCGGCGGATCATTGACTATCCATGTGAATGGCAAAGCCAAAGAGGTTAAAATCCACCATATACATATGGAAGAAGATGCGGGTAAGACGATCCATGATCAAGACCCTTCATTCTCTCTCGTTGATCTTAATAGAGCGGGCACTCCCCTGTTGGAACTAGTCACTGAGCCCGATCTGAGCTCAGCTGAAGAAGTATATGAATTCATTGCAGAACTACAGAAGCTGTGCCGATATATCGACGTGAGCGATGCAGATATGGAGAAAGGATCTATGCGATGTGACTGCAATGTATCTGTTAAGCCCTCAGGTTCGGCGACACTCGGTGAGCGATGTGAGATAAAAAATCTTAACTCTAAGCGATTCGCACGTCAGGCCGTCATCTATGAGGCCAAGCGCCAGATAAAGCTCATCACAGCCGGCAAAACCTTCTCTAAGCAGACACTCCATTACGATGTGGATAAGAACATTACCCTACCCTTGAGAGATAAAGAAGGTGTAGCCGATTATCGCTACTTCCCTGACCCCGATTTGGCACCGATCAGCATTTCAATGGATCAGTTGCAAGAGATTCAAGATCACATGCCACAGATGCCCTGGGAAGCCAAGAAAGAGCTTCAGGCAATCAAAGTTCATGAAGATCATATCAACCAGATCATTACTTCACCTCAATTAGTGAGCTACTTCAAGGAAGTTTATGAGCAGGTTAGAGATGCACGATTGACTTCGAGTTTTATGACTAATCAACTGCTCCCCTACCTGCAATTGATTGGGCGTCAAGTAGATCAATTAACCCTGCCGCAAGATCATGTGATATCCTATATACAGATGATAAAGGATGGTAAAGTATCCGCATCTATTGCTAATCAACGGCTGTGGCCAGCCATCTGTAATGATCATGCGGCAAACCCACTAACTCTAGCAGAAGACTTGGGCATACTGGTCAATGCTGATGAATCATTTCTGGATGATTTAGTTGCTCAAGTTATTGCAGCTAATCCAGATCAAGTTGCACAGTACAGGAAAGGTAAAAAGAATCTTATGGGATTCTTTATTGGTGCAGTAATGCGTAATTCCAAGGGCAGCGCTGACCCTAAAGCCCTGCAACAGAAGCTCCTCAGAGCACTCAACAGCTAAGCGACTAATGAACAGTAGCTATACATCGGACTTGACCACTAACATGAAGCAGTGTCTATAAGAATCAAATAAATATTTCTGTTTGGGGCTGTACAATACTCCAGCACTCACGATTAGGATACTCAATCCCTGTGATGGCACTTTACTTTCCCTAAG
>CAZFWJ010000003.1:0-101097 GCA_964522505.1 uncultured Saprospiraceae bacterium | reverse complement strand
CTTCTAAGGTTAAAACATCACCAGCTAAACTTATCTGCTGATCATCCGAGCCAGCGTCATTCAACCCACTTAAGTCAACCATACGGGTACCGCCGTCCTCTAAAGTGATCGTTAATACATTTGTAGCAGGATCAATTGCAAAGTCTGTGATCTGCTGATCATCTGTATTATCTAAGTATGGAGTTAAGTCTACTGTCTGTGCAGTGGCATTTTCCATATTTATCGTTAATTCATTAGTTACTGGATCAATCTCAAATTGAGTAAACTGTTGATCGTCAGTCGCAGGATCTCCCGCTGGACCGGTAAGGTCGATTGTTGTGAACGCTGTTCCGTCCGAAAAATTGATTGTAAAAGTTCCATCGCCGTTTTCGATAACATCGACAATTCCTATTCCATCAACACCATCTATTCCATCTATTCCATTAGCTCCTCTTGGGCCTGTAAGACTTGGTGTTGTAAAGCTGTCTCCATCTGAATATTCGAATGTTACCGAGCCATTATCATTATGAAAAGTATTTATGATACTTCTTCCTTGCTCGCCCTCAGCTCCTTCAGGCCCTCTTGGACCAGTCGCCCCAGGTACTCCGTCAGAGCCGATTAAGCTGTCTAAGAAATCTTGCTGAGTCCCAACATTACCCTCATTGAGCCAGATTTGGTATGCCGATAAGCCTTCTGCACCATCAAGTCCAGTTGCGCCATCAACACCATCAGCACCTCGAGGACCTATTAAACTGGAGGTTGTAAAACTACTTCCATCACTATATTCAAATGTTACTGTTCCGTCGGTATTGTTAATAGTATTTATAACACCGACCCCAGTTTCTCCTTGTGGTCCTATTGCGCCATCCGCGCCTGCAGCACCATCAGCTCCAGCTGGTCCCGCTGTCCCTTCTGGGCCTCTCGCACCATCTGCACCAATCTGACCGTCTGCACCAATAAGGCTATCTAAAAAGTCTTGTTCTGTTCCAACATTACCAGCATTTAGCCATATTTGATACGCTGAAATGCCATCTGATCCAATGATTCCATCTACGCCAGCAGGACCCGCAGGCCCTCTTAAGTCTGAAGTCGTAAATGTAGAACCGTCTGTATAGGTTATTGTAAATGTTCCGTCACCATTATCAACAGTGCTTTCGATTCCATTGCCATCTGATCCAACGACTCCATCTGCACCTCTTAAACTATTGATGAAATCCTGTTCTGTACCTGTATTTCCTAACCCTAACCACACTTGGTACGCTGATACTCCATCTGATCCCGCTGGCCCTTCGGGTCCCTCCAATCCTTCAAATGAGGAAAGGTCGACAGTTTGAGTGCCTCCATTTTCAAGAGTGAGCGTTAATATCGGACCATTTAGACTGAAGTCCTGAATCTGCTGCTGATCATTATCCTGACCTTGGATTGAAGATAAATCTACTGTTTGTGTATTCCCTCCTTCCAAGGAGATTGTCAGCACATTACCATTCAAACTAAAGTCAGAAATACTCTGATTATCGCTATCCTCACTGAGACATAACCAATCAGGAGCCGCTTTAGTCCCAACATTAACCTCCACACAATCAAGATCAACATTATAGATTGTCAATCCTTTAGGTGGAAAATTAATATTGTCCCGCTGAGCAACTGTCAAACGAGGCCAAAGGAATCCCTTATCTGTACTCTCCAACTCCAATAGAGATGCAGGGTCGATAGCGTTTGGATTATCTCCCATTTTAATCTGAGCAGATAAGTTTGAAGAACAAACTATTATCAGTCCCAGCGTTAAACAAAGTGCGATCAGATTCTTCATCATGATTCTAATTCAATAATTTTTCTTAAAAGGGTTAGCACATAAACTCCAGCAGAAAAACAATTGAACTAGGCTAGGATAATAGGAAAAATGGAAGGCAGGTGAGATGTTGTTAGAACCCGTATAGGCTCTGACCTCTGTTAATAACATAGAATTATAGCTCCAAAGCGAAGCTTCAAGTACAATTGTTTTCATTTGGGGTTATGCTGTACTCTTAAGACATTAAAAGATTTACCCCCCCCTATATAATATTGCCCTTTCGCATGTGACAAGTAGACGACAATAGACTACTAAAGCTCATAAATAATTGATAATCAACTATTTATCAGCAAATCAAATTAACGCTTATAAGAGAATATTAACAACTAAATCTAGTCTGTTTGCATCTTTTCTTGCGGATAAAATGTAGATGCCATATAGAATAAAACTAAAGCAATAGCTCCGGTAAGGAAGGTTACACAGAAAGCATATCTTAATGACTCAGCACCATAGTCTGCGCTCAAATAATCACTAATTGCTCCCACTAAGAGAGGCCCACCTCCTAGACCTATTAGATTTAAGATGAGAAAAAGGATAGCCGAAGCCAGCGCTCTTTTGTGAGCGTCTACTAAACTATGTGTTACTGCAAGACTTGGGCCCAAATAAATAGCAGTTAAAAAAGCAGAAATAAAATAGAAGAATAACACCAAAGTGGTGCTAGACAGGAATATTGAACCTGCCAAAGGAATAAAATTGACGAGTTCGGCAATTACGGCCAACCAGATATACCATCTGACATCAATCTTAGCAAGCTTATCTCCCAAGAACCCTCCTAAGAAGGTCCCAGCCATACCTCCAATTCCCGCACTCAGACCCATCCAAGTTCCTATTTCGCCTGCTGACATCCCATGAATACGGGCTAAAAATGGCGCGAAGAAATTCCCTACACCATAGTTACCAATAGTATGGATACCACATGCTAAGGCTACAAATACAAAAGTCTTCTTAGACAGTAGAATGTTTAGCACATCTCTAAAGGATTCGTCGGGAGCATCTTCACCTACCTTATTATCGGATAATCCACGTGGAGGTTCTTTAACGGTAAATAGCAAAATCAGGGCGTAAATAATCCCTGGCAGGCCTAAGATCATCAATGCATATCTCCAACCTACGGCTTCATCAAGCATACCGCCTCCAATATATCCGAGCAGTATTCCAAAGTATATACCCATCGAATATATAGATAGAGCAGTACCTCTTTGCTCCGCCGGAAAATAGTCTGAAATCATGCTATGTGCTGGCGGGCTGCCGCCTGCTTCACCAACTCCTACGCCGATCCTCGCCAAAAGTAGCTGAGTAAAGTTTAAGGCAAATCCTGATATAGCGGTCATTAAACTCCATACTGCTAATGAAGCAGAGATAATATTCCTTCTATTACTTCGATCAGCCAATCGTGCTATAGGTATGCCTAAGGTGACATAAAACAAAGCGAAAGAAAGACCAGTTAGCAAGCCTAACTGAGTATCACTAAGTCCTAAATCTGTTTTGATGGACTCTTGTAGGATGACTAAAATCTGTCGATCAATAAAATTGAAGGTGTATACACCTGTCAATATGAGTAAAACGTAACCCTTGTATTGTTTAGAGTATAGAGGACGTTCGTTATCCATAAATACGGCAGATAGTTTTGTAGATGCTTAAATGTAACATTAAAATTCTGCTCCAATCAAGACTTAATTGTACAACAAGCCTCTACGTTTTGATGATAACAAAATATGCCAGTGCAATTAGGCCAAACTGAAGAGGTAGTCTAATCCATAAGAAGGTTTTAGAAATTTTCATCCCCGCCCCACCCGAGGTAAGCATATATATATTGGCAGGAAATACCGCAATCAACAAAGTGATAATTCCCCAGGCTGCAGCTATCCTGGTCTGTGGGATTAGCAGACCTACTCCACCGAGGATTTCAGCAACTCCTACAATGGCGTTGATGGTTCTCTTATATGGCTGTAACCAAGGTGGTGTGATCTTATAGAAGAACCAACTCTTTGCAAAATGGCTATACCCTGCATATATATAGAAGAAGGCCTGAAGCACAAGAATTGTATAATAGACGTATATCATGATCTAAATATAACAATCCGACGGTGTAGAAGTGTGCGAATAAAAAAAGCCCATACCGAAGTATGGACTTGTCTTACCTTAAAATACCAAAAAATACATGGTTGTGACGGGATACATTTTAATCGGTCACAAAATTTTTTTTTGTCACACAACTTTTTTTGATAAAATGTCATCTTAGTACTGTGAGCAGTGATCATGTAGATATCATATCTAAGTGCAAAAGCAACGACAGGAGAGCTCAAAATGACCTTTTTGAGAGATATGCTCCAACAATGCTATCAATATGCAAACGTTACCTCACTGATCACTATAGAGCTGAAGACGCTTTAATTAAAGGATTCAAAAAGGTATTTGATCATCTGAAAAATTACAGTGGGGAAGGCTCTTTTGAAGGTTGGATTAAACGAATAATGGTCAATGAGTGCTTAATGATCATACGAAAGGATAAAAAGCATCAACACCTAATTCCGATAGAGTCGCGATCTTACGGTTCTGTAGCAATCAATGACCGCTTAGAATATGAAGATATCCTTAAGTTATTGGAGGGTTTACCGCAGGGATATCGAACAATTTTTAACCTATACGCTATTGAAGGGTATAAACATAGGGAAATAGCAGATTTGTTAGGTATTAGCATAAATACATCGAAATCACAACTAATCTTGGCACGTAAGAAATTAAAAGCCATGATTAAAAAAAAAGATAACTACAAATGGACAGCTTGAATGAAATAGATGCATTGTTTAAAGCAGGTGAGTACCAAAAGGAGTTGGCCATAAGCCAAGATCTCAAGAACAGAATGAATCAAGAACTTGAGGCATCTAAAAATTCTTATCTGAAGATATATAGGTATCTGGGTGGCATTGCGGCCGCTTTCTTAGTAATGGCTTTGGTATTTGTAAGTAGACCCATTGAAACCGATTATGAGTTAGAAGAACTAACTTATGAACCTCATCCAGTAATTAATACCACAACCATTAACCTACTCCCTTCTTTCGTGAATAGGGTTTATGCGGATGGTTTTTTAAAAGGATGACGCTGGATCCATGATTGTTTAGGTACGAAATACTTGAATACAGTCGGCGTGATCCTCGCAAGAAATCTATTGTTGTGCCTGATATAGCAGGTCATATCATAGGGAACGGCGCCAACAGAGCTTTTTATTTCCAGAGCAGTTCTATAGTATAGTAATTGAGCCGCTCTAATGTTAATAGCATCCCTTACAAGATCAAGAAGTATATTAAGATAGAGTTGATACTTGAGATTGTACTGACCGTTCACACCAATGAAATGAGAATCCATTTTATCATCATCAATTGTCCATGTATAAAAAGCCACTAATTGATCCTCTAAAAAATAACCTACAACTTGAAGTTCGTCTTGAAATGACTCTTTGAGCATTTTGAAATAATTCTGCTGACTTTTAATCAAGACAAATCCTGAACCTGACAATATATCACAGTATAACCGATACATATCATCATTGTACTGCTCAACCTCCTCCATTGACAATACTCTCTTTTTGACGGGTGCAAATTTCTTTATTGCATTCTTCATTCGGATCCGATATTTAGAACGCATAGCTCCTAAGTAATCATCAAAACTGGCCCATGAAGGATTAATCGAAAGAATCATATTAGGATCAATCTGGAACGGATGTAATCGACTTTCCTTATTCGCACGAAAAATATGCTCATCAAAGAAGTCCTTATAGAGCACAGCACTAAATTTCTGAGGAGTAGACCTCAGTTGTTTCTTCAGATCCATAACAACGCTATCGACAATGGAGAACTGATCTTGAAAATCAAGGATTGATTCTATAAAATGAAATCCATACTCGCCAGTGAGATACAGGTTGCCGACATTTAATAATCTAAACTGAAACTTACTAACAATCCATTGGCGTGCTCCCTGGAGACCTCGCACGAAGGACGAGGCTGACTTATAGTTTTTATATCGCAGTGCACTGCTTAACTTAAGGATTAGATGTTGAAGCAAGATTATTCCTACTGGTTGATCCTCATGATACACGACCACATAAATTGATTGGATATGATCAGGAGCATCATCCTCCAACACTTGTAGATATCGAGCTTGAGCAAAATTCTCATCTATAGCAATTCCATCCCATAGCTCTGCTGTTTCGCTTATAGCTAAAAAATAACTATAAGTAAAGGCAGTCCCTGTGATGGGGTACCTCGTAGAATGAACTGAAATCGGCGTATCTATAGAACTGGACAAAAAAATCAATTTTGGGTAGACAACGTCTATTTATTAATGAAGTACGAAAGTATCAGTTTATGTTTGATAGTATTTATAAAAATGATTGTCGTCTTAACTTCAATCTTCATACAGTATGGAATGTGATAAAGACACAAATTTCGGCTTTTGTAATCTTACGAAGTCATACCTTAGACCAGAACTATGAAAAACTCAAAGAACATGGAGAATTCTCAGAAGTATATTGATTTAGAAGATCAGTATGGTGCACATAATTACCACCCACTTCCTGTGGTCTTGGAACGTGGTGAAGGGGTATTTGTCTGGGATGTGGACGGGAAAAAATACTATGATTTCTTATCTGCTTATAGCGCCGTCAATCAAGGTCATTGTCACCCTAAAATAGTTGGAGCGCTACAAGATCAAAGCACTCAATTATGCTTGACCTCTCGGGCCTTTCACAATAGCAAGTTAGGTCCTTATGAGAAATTCATGACTGATACTTTTGGCTTGGACAAACTGCTGCCTATGAATAGCGGCGCCGAAGCTGTTGAGACTGCCATCAAGATCTGTCGCAAGTGGGGCTATGAAAAGAAGGGTATAAAAAATGGAAACGCCAAGGTCGTCGTATGCGGTAAAAATTTTCATGGAAGAACAATTAGCATAATATCATTTTCGAGTGATCCAGACGCTAAAGGACATTTTGGTCCTTATACACCTGGCTTTATCAGCATACCTTATAATGACATCGAGGCACTTGGTGCAGTCATAGAGGAACATAGTGCTGATATCGCAGGATTTCTTGTAGAACCGATTCAAGGTGAAGCGGGAGTAAATGTCCCTGACGCTGATTTTATTGAGAAGGCCGCAAATCTATGCCGTCAACATAATATCCTATTTATAGCAGATGAAATACAAACTGGTCTGGCAAGAACCGGGAGTATGCTTGCAATCTGTGGAGATTGTAGTTGTACGACTCATTGTGAGCGCAATCCCGCTACTTATACTAAACCGGATATCCTAATTCTTGGCAAAGCCCTTTCAGGGGGAGCGTATCCTGTATCTGCAGTACTAGCAGATAATGACATTATGGAGGTCTTAAAGCCAGGACAGCACGGAAGCACCTATGGTGGCAACCCATTGGCATGCCATATTGCTATGGCAGCTATGGATGTACTGGTCGACGAACAACTGATGGTCAATGCACGCAAAATGGGTAGGATTTTCCGTGATAGAATTAATGAATTATGCGAGAAATATACTGTACTCAATAGCGTGAGAGGTAGAGGGCTTCTCAACGCAATTTTAATCAATGATACTCCTGAAAGTAAGACTGCTTGGAATATCTGTGTAATTATGGCCAAAAATGGCCTATTAGCAAAGCCCACTCATGGTAATATCATAAGGTTTGCACCACCTCTTGTGATCACAGAAGATCAAATTACTGAATGCTGTGATATTATTGAGCGGTCAGTGACACAATATCTGAATGAATAGTCTCGCTTGAATTCTTAACGAAATACTAATAGATTGTTTCTCCTGTAATAAACGAAATAATTCTAATATTTTACAGGAGTGAATAGGGTAACCACCATTGCATTATTTCTCTTACTGGCGGCCATAGTAGCTTCATCACTTGGGTTGGTGAGTGTGCATCTTACCAACATTAAAGCCTATGATCGTAAGGTGACCATACAATCCTACAACTATTATGGCGGCACCTATGAATGGGACCATGTTAAGGCTAATGTATTATGGGAAGATGGAGCATTTATCCTCAATGATCACTACGACAACCAGTTGGAAAAAGATTTGAACTATCTGGCAGGCTCCTATGACACTGCAATAAGCATTGATGACGATGAAAGCCTGATTCGCACTCCAGATTATCTATTGAAGGTTTGTTTTGAAGATTTCGATTATAATCTTAAAGATACTACCCTCTCTAAAATGCTTGGTGCCTCTCGTACCAGTGGGTACTTAGAGCTTTATGATAAGTCAGGTGACACCCTACTCTATAAGCATGTTGATCGTCGATTCATTATATCTAACAAGATGACTATTACAGGTATGGCTTCGGAGCCATATATCACCAATAAAATGAAGGAACTCGTATACACTGAAGTACTCGAGATGGCTCCTGAGTTCATCTATCGTTTTGAAGGCCCACAAAAACATAAAATTAAAATGGCCACTAAGCTAATGCTCGAAACAGTGATCGATGCCCCTCTATACAGCCACAAATCAGATCGAGTAAGACTCGCATCAACTGACCCTAAGAAATCAGAAGAATAAGAGCACTTAATGACACGAATCGCCATATTCGCATCAGGTCGAGGATCTAATGCACTCAAGATTATTGATCATCTACAAGAAAGAGAAAGTATAGTTGTCGGCGCCATACTCTCCAACAAGCACGAAAGTGGTATTGTAAAATCTGCGCACAAAATGGATCTTCCATGTTTGGTTTTCACTCGCAAGGATTTTTATAATAGTTCTATAGTGTTGGAATTTCTAGAGGATCATCAAATAGACTATCTGATATTGGCTGGATTCCTATGGTTAATTCCTGCCAATCTGATTGAATCGTACTCGAATAAAATCATCAATATTCATCCTGCTTTACTGCCAAAATATGGAGGCAGGGGAATGTATGGCATGCACGTGCATAGAGCCGTCAAAGAAAACGGGGATCATTACTCAGGAATCACCATACATCTTGTGAATGAGAAATATGATGAGGGCAGAATTTTACTCCAGACTAAGATCAAACTTGAGCCATCAGATAATCCTGAACAGATTGCCAGCAAGGTGCTAAAACTTGAGCACCACTTCTTTCCAAGAGTTTTATCAGCTTACTGCAAGTGATCGTATCCTGCAGGTATCCGGATCTTAAGGTCTTTAGACTGATACATATAGTTGTAAGCCATTACACCTGGTAAGCCGCCAGAATGAATAAGTAAAATACATCTGTTATACATGCGCTCATCGGTGCTCAACTGATCGATTATCCACTTTACAGCCTTTGCGGTATAGATCGGGTCTAATAACACACCATATTTATCATAAAATTCATTGATCAGAATAACCGATTCATTGTAATAGGCTCCAAAGCGCTTCCCTCCAGACGCATTTACAAACCGGATGCGATCAGGATTATTTCTCTCTATTAGATCCAACCCTGGGAGATTAGTAATATCAGATTTGAATGGTGAGGCAACTATAAATTGATGAGTACTGGGCAGAGCGTTATATAAACCCGCTAACATCCCACCAGTACCTATCGACAATAGCACGTCAAAGTCTCTCTCATACAATGGGTCTGTGACAAGTTCACTTGCGAGACTATTAAGGCCGCTCAGGGCTAATTGGGATGTGCCGCCTTCAGGGATCATCATGTGATCTGGAAATTCTGAGCTTATATCCCTGATGACAATGGATGATTCCTTCTGCCTATATTCTTGAGGTGAGGCTACCTTGAGTTGCATATTCCAAGATCTCAGTTTCTGAATAATCGGGTTGCGCTCATCAATTCTATAAGTCCTGACTATTCCCACTGAAGGGATGTTAAGCTCGGCACACGCACATGCCACGGCTACGAGATGGTTACTATTAGCACCACCATAACTTATGATACCACTATAATCGTTAGTGTTGAAGTGTTCCAAGTGCCCCTGGAGTTTTCGCCACTTATTACCATTAATCCAAGGATGAATAAGGTCATCTCGCTTGATAAGGAGCCTTACCTGCTTATTTTGAAAATTGGAATCGAGAAGTTGAATAGGGGTAGATAATTGAAGACTGTCAAGGAGAGTCATCAGAATTTGATTATTCCTAATCTCTTGGAGAGCACTCGGTATCCATTGGGATCAATGAGCGAATATTGATAGTTTCCTTTGGGCAAAAAAGACAAGTCAGCAGAATACGATGCATTGCCATTCACATAAAAAGTCTGAGTCCAAATCTTAGTTCCTAATATGGAATACAGTTCTAACTTGTACGCACCCTCCTTAAACCCAAAAAACTGCACTCCTACGTCACCGTAAGAGATTGTGGGATAAACCACGAATTGTTCTTTCATGGATGGGTCATACACGGGAACATCATTTCTCTTAGATCTATATAGGATGGATTCAGAGTCACCCTCTGAAGAAATTTTAATGATTGCTAAGACTTGATCATCCACTGGATCTATAAATACCTTATATCGCTCCTGTCGAAAGAGCCGATCGAGTAAAGAGGCATCTATTTCCTGTGGAACCTGGCCTCCAACATAACTCCTATTTACAGTGACAATACTACTGATGGCATCTATCACCAGTGATGGCAGATAAAGCGTACCATGCTGATGCTCTGAAACAGAATACGATTCTATATAATCAATAGAAGATCCATCAACACCAGCTACTGCCAAGTTGACTCTTAGATCTACTCTTTTACTCTCATCATGATTTAATAGCTGAAACGCCTTCTGATTGGTCTGATAACTTTTAATAAATGTAATGTCATCTTTGACTAATCGCTCTCCTACTAATATCACAGCATTAGTACTTCTCTTGACATATAGCTCATGATCGACGGAATTGCTAATTATAGCATCTGCTGCTTCAAACGATTCCGGTGTATCATTTCCGTCGTCTAATTCCTCAGAGATAAATTCATAATTAAAAGGAGAGCGAAGCTGATTCATCAACCATCGACTGGACTCATTGCGCACTTTGTACGAAGGAGACTCATCATACTGATAGTATACAGAGGGCTCTTCCTGATTATATAGTAATACAGGAGACAACTGACAGAAGGCAGTAGTCTGAAGAGTTAGCAACAGTATGATAAGATAGTATCTCATCTATCAAATACGGATATTGATTGACGGCGATTTCTTAATAACATCATTATAACTTATGTAGGGACTCTATTTGTTGTCTTAAATCCAAAAATGAACCAGATTCACTGATTTTTCCTTCTTCCAAAAGGACTATTCGATCCATTTTTGAAAGAAGCCTAAGATCATGACTGATTACAATGATAGTTTTGTTTTTGATACTTAATATGCTATCGATCAACTGCTGTGCAGTATTATAGTCGAGATTGCTTGTAGGCTCATCAAAGATAAGGATGTCTGCATCCTTATACAGCGCCCTCGCTATAGTAATTCTTTGTTTTTCTCCACCACTTAGATTCGCTCCTTGGTCTACAATCGTCATATCTGACCTAAAGTTGGTAGCATTGAGTTGCGCCTGACTAAGAGCTTTATCTAATCTCGTCTCATTAAAATTATCAGAAAAGGATATGTTCTCAGCCAGAGACATGCTAAAAACGACATGATCCTGAGTTACCATAGCAAATCGATCTCGGTAAGTTTCCAGGTCGAACTGATCTATGCGAACTCCATCAATTGTGATCTCTCCTGAATCGGGATTATAAAATCTCAACAGCAGATCAATAATAGTTGTTTTACCCTCTCCCGTAGTCCCTACAATTGCCAGTTTTTCTCCCTGCTTTATACTAAAAGAAAATCCCAATAAGACTGATTCATTATGGTCATAACCAAAATCGATAGAATTAAACACTATAGTATCCGTAAAATTGAGTTCTCTCACCTCATCTACAAGTGGCTCTGACGAAGCATGCTTAGTTGAACTGATGATACTTTGTATACGCTGTAAGGAAGCACTACTGCGCTGGACATTATAATACTCCCTTGAAAAATTCTTTGCAGGGTCGATTATACTGAAGAAAGCAAAAATGAAAGCAAAAAAGGTTTCTGGTTGTAAAGCTCTATCAAAGACCATATGTGAGGCCATGTATAGAATTAGTACTGTCACAGCTACGAGTAAAAATTCAGAAATAGGAGACGCTAAATCCCTTCTGCGGAGCATGCGATTGCTCAAAGTATTATGTTCTTCTATTGTACTATTAGTCTTAGTCTTGAAAAACCATTGTGCATTATAAGACTCTATCAGTTTCTTAGAACTCAGATATTCATCGGCTCTGACATTCAATTCGCCGTAAAGCGCATGGAGCTTAGGAGAATTGCGTTTGAGAAAATTGCTTCCTAAGCCTATGATTACAAAGATTATTATCGACAGCCCTACTGAAATCATGGTAAGCTTAAGGCTTATCGAGAGCATGAATATCACACTTCCTAAAATGATTAACGGATTTTTAACCAATAGTTCTGTAGCCTTAAGCAAGCCATGATCAATCTCGCTCATATCATAGCTCAAGGATGAAAGAAGCTGGCCCTTCTTGTAACGATATCTCTCTGTTAACGACATGTGTTCAAAAGATAGGAACAAGCTCGTCCTTAGGTCTCGGAGTACTCCATTGCGAGCGGGTGTAAGAAAATAGGATGAGAAATATCGAGTCAAATTCCTAAGAAAGACAACCCCTAAAATGAGAAAACAGACTAAGGCGAGGGCATTGCGTTTATCACTAATGGCTATCAATCTACTAAACCCATATGTGAGTGTTTGCTCAATATCATACCAGTTCTCCGGGGCTGTATAGTCTGATGGACTTACATCGAATAGAATCTGAAAAAAAGGAATTACGAGTGGAATACTAATAAGTGTAAGTAATGCCGTCAATAACTGAAATAAAATAGATATGCCCATATATCTCTTATAGGGCCTAAACTGCGCCAGCAAATACCAAATATTCCTCATGACAGCTTATGGAGCAGGTCTATTTGAGGTCAAAATCATTGAGGAATCCTGTATGAAAATCTCCATTCCTAAATCGCTCATCCTGCATCAACTGACGATGAAAGGGTACTGTGGTCTCAACGCCTTCAATGACAAATTCATCTAGTGCTCGCTCCATCTTAGTTATACACTCTTCACGGGTCTCTGCTCTGCAAATCAACTTGGCAATCATAGAATCATAGTATGGTGGTACTGTATAACCAGCATAGGCATGGGTATCTACTCTTACACCATGTCCTTTAGGGCTATGGAAGTATTCTATATGACCTGGACTCGGTCGGAAGTCTTTATAAGGGTCCTCTGCATTAATGCGGCATTCTATACAATGCAACTGAGGATAATAGTTAACACCAGACAGCTTCTCGCCGGCTGCCACCTTAATCTGCTCTTTAATTAAATCTCGCTCGATAACTTCCTCTGTCACGGGGTGCTCTACTTGGATGCGTGTATTCATTTCCATAAAATAGAAATTGCGATACTTATCAACCAAGAACTCCACCGTTCCTACACCTTCATAATTGATGCACGTGCCGGCCAAGATAGCAGCCTCCCCCATTTTTTCTCGCAGCTCATCCGTCATGAAAGGAGATGGACACTCTTCAACCAGCTTTTGATGACGTCTTTGTATAGAGCAATCACGTTCTGAAAGATGTACAACGGTGCCATGCTGATCTCCGATAATCTGAATTTCTATATGTCGAGGCTCCTCAATAAATTTTTCAATATAAATGCCGTCATTGCCAAATGAAGCTTTGGCCTCATTACGAGCCATATTCCATTGGCCTTCAAATTCTTCTTCACTCCATACGATACGCATACCTTTACCACCGCCACCAGCTGTCGCTTTGATAATGACAGGATAACCTATTTCACCGGAGATTTTTTTACCCTCTTTTACATTTTTAACCAAGCCATCGGAGCCTGGCACTACTGGCACGCCAGCCTTAATCATGGTATCCTTAGCAGTGACCTTGTCTCCCATTTTTTTAATCATCTCAGGAGTCGGTCCGATGAACTTTATGTCGTATTCACCGCATACCTGAGCGAAGTCTGCATTTTCCGCGAGAAATCCATATCCGGGATGCACAGCATCAGCATTAGTAATTTCTACTGCAGCCATGATTCTTGCTATGCTTAGGTAAGACTCTGTCCCGCTAGGTGGGCCTATACACACTGCCTCATCCGCAAATCTCACATGAAGTGCTTCCTCGTCAGCTGTGCTATATACGGCCACAGTTTTTATATTCATCTCTTTACATGTCCTGATGACACGTAGAGCTATTTCTCCTCTATTAGCTATAAGTACTTTCTTAAACATAGAGTATGTGTTTTAAGGTAAGGACGATTTAGCCCTGAGGATCTACTAAAAATAAAGGTTGATCATATTCTACTGGTGAAGCATCATCTACGAGAACTTTGACGATCTTACCAGACACTTCGGACTCGATCTCATTAAAGAGCTTCATTGCCTCAATGATACAAACCACGTCACCTTCTTTTATAGAATCTCCTATGAGCACATATGAATCTTTGTCAGGAGAGGGTGATCTATAAAATGTTCCAACCATTGGAGATTTTACTTCAACAAGATTTCCTATGTCTTCTGAAGACGAATCTTGTGGTGTTCCAAGATCTGGCGTGCTAGCCTGAACATTCGCTGGAGCAGATACTGCTGGCGCGCTCACAGGTGGCATTGTCATCGCAGGTGAAGCAGCTAAATAAGTAGGTGCTCCTTGATCTTTTGTCGTCCGTATCTTGATTTCGAAGCCTTCTTTACTAAGCTTGAATTCCTTAATTTCGGACTCACTTACTAGTTTGATTAGATCTTTGATTTCTTTGGTAGTCATAGGTTATTTTTTTACTCGCTCCATATAGTTACCTGTCTTAGTTTCTATCTTAACAAGGTCTCCTTCATTTATAAATATAGGAACTCTTATTTCGGCACCCGTCTCTATTTTGGCAGGTTTAGTAACATTCGTGGCTGTGTCCCCACGAACACCAGGTTCAGTATAAGTTATTTCCATTGTGACATATTGAGGTAGATCAATAGTCAACGGCAAATTTTTCTCCGCATGATAAAGAATCTCTATTTCCATGCTTTCTTTCAAAAACTGAGGATTGTTGATCATCTCGCCCTGGATAGCAATCTGTTCATAGCTTTCCATATCCATGCAGTGATACCCTTCATTATCATTATATAAATATTGATACTTCCGACGCTCTACTCTTACGATATCAATTTTATGACTAGATGGCCAGGTGTTGTCAATCACTTTACCATTAGTTAGGCTCTTAAGCTTAGTCCGCACAAATGCTGGTCCTTTACCTGGCTTGACATGTAAAAACTCTACAACACTATATATGTCGTTGTTATGATTGATACACAATCCATTTCTTATCTCTGAGGTATTTGCCATAGTTCAACTACTTTAATTATCTACTAATACGCCCACTTTAAAAATAGTGAACCCCATGTGAAACCCCCACCAAATGCTGTGAGAATCACATTATCTCCTTGATTTAATTTGTTCTCATATTCCCAAAGGCACAGTGGTATGGTCCCTGCTGAAGTGTTCCCATATTTAGCAATGTTAAGCATCACTCGCTCCATCGGGAAGTCTAATTGCCTTACCACAGATGAGATAATACGCTCATTCGCTTGATGAGGGACAATCCAATTAACATCTGAAGAATCCAAGGTATGTTTACTCATGATTTGTTTGACAGTCTCAGACATACCTGTAACGGCACGTTTGAACACTTGCTTGCCATCTTGCCTTACAAATTGTTCTCGGTTGTCTAGGCGTTCTTGATTGAATGGATTAAGAGAGCCTCCTGCCTCTATTCTAAGCATTTCACATCCAACACCGTCGCCTTTTAGGACCGCATCAATAACTCCATACTCCTCGGAAGGTTCCAGCAATACTCCCCCACCTCCATCGCCAAACAATATACTTGTCGTGCGATCTTCATAATTCATGTAGGAGGTCATTTTTTCCCCACCAATCACGATTACCTTCTTGTAGCGACCGGTTTCAATAAACTGTGCTCCAGTAAACAAAGCAAACAAAAAACCACTACATGCCGCATTCAGATCATAACCGAAAGTATTAGTTAATCCTGCCTTGTAGCATATATTATTCGCAGTATCGGGTATAATATAATCCCCCGTACACGTAGCACATATCAAAAGATCAATCTCCTCTTTAGCACTATTAGACTTCTCGAGAAGTTGTTTAACAACATTTACTCCGATATCTGATACAGCTTGATCTTTGGGGAGAACACGTCTTTCTTTAATACCTGTGCGAGTGGTAATCCACTCATCATTGGTTTCCATGATTTTTTCAAGATCATGATTAGACAGTACTTGGTCCGATACGTAGCCTCCTACGGCGGTTATAGCGGCTTTAGGCATATGTCAAAAACATTAAGAGCACGAAGGTATAAAAACCTCCTACATATACATGTTCTACGCTATACTTAATCCCTAGTACCACAAGTCTCTAAATTACATTGGCATCAATATTGTAATATGTTATCTGTGCTATATCAGCACATTATGTATAACAGATTTTTATCAACTATTAGATAAGATATAATATGAGATTAGTTAAGACCACCCTGATTGTATTGCTGACCTTATCTGCTTACTTGGCATCAGCCAATTCTATTAATTATGTCAAAGGCGGATTTGACGCTGCAAAAAACAGAGCACAGGCTGAAGGAAAAATGCTATTAGTCGATTTTTATGCCGATTGGTGCGCCCCATGTAAATGGATGGATCAAACCACATTTGCCGACCCTTCAGTTGTAAAGAAAATGAATGATGACTATGTCACCGTCAAAATTAACATTGACGATTTCGATGGATATGCGCTTAAAGAACATTATGGCGTTACCGTTCTTCCGACCGTTATTATTATAGATAACAATGGTAAAGTAATTGAGCGTGTTGAGGAAACCATACCACCAGCTCGGATGAATGATATTTTGGATCGCAATAAGGGTGATGTTAGAACCATGGTTCACACTCCCAATACGAACCCTGAGTCATTAGAATACAACCTGGAGCCGCAATTATCAGAGCCATCTAGTCAGACACGCTACAAGCTGCAACTTGGGACATTTACCGATTATGCCTCGACCCTTGAGTATTTCAACAGCATTTCGAATATAATTGAGGATCAGATTATAGTTCTTCATGATTATAAAGGAAGTAACATAATCTATAGAGTATTGACAGGCGATTTTGACAATACTACTGAGGCCGAAATCTATAAGACAGAGTTGCTCGAAAAATATGATCTAAAATCATACTTATATTATTGACGCTACACTACCCAAAATAGTAAAGGCTTCGCTAAATTTTTAGCGAAGCCTTTTTTAGTCTTATATAGGTACTTTCCCTAATATTTGTATGGATATTGTAGTGGTGTCAATAGTCCTCGTTACCTTCGCAATATAAGACGAGGTCAGGCGTTTTATCTCAGTTGTTTTTTAGATAGATAGAGCAGCCATTTATATATGAATTATACTGTACGTTTAAGACTACTCACACTTTGTTTTTTAGGGTTTCTTCTTTCAATTATCCCAACTGAGGCGAATGCACAGGGGCAAGATTGTGATGTTGAGCTCATTCTTCCGTCAGGTCTTGAATTTGAGCCAGGTGACGATTTTTGCATTGATATCCGAATCAATAATTTCGAGGACATCATCTTGGCACTATTTGTTGTCAATTTCAATTCGACAGTTCTAAGATTAGATAGCTGGGATCCTACAATTAGTGGATTACCAGGCTTTATTGCATCTAATGTCACGTATAGACCACAGGTAGATCCCGATATTATTAGAGTCTTATGGACAGATCCTAATTTAGCTCCGAGCACTTTAGCGGACGGTAGTGATCTACTACAGCTGTGTTTTACTGTCATAGGCACACCTGGCACTGAAGCGCAGATTTTCATAAATGATACAGGATTAAATGCCCCACCAGAATTTCTTACACCGGCGGCAGATCCTACACAACCTCCCGTTCCATTGACAGTATGTAATCCTGATCCGAATAGTGGAAGAATTTCTATTGTCCCTTCGCCATCTACTGATCCACAGATATTTGCAACAGGTCAATGTGGGACAACTAGTGGATTAGATGAAGGAATAGTAGAACTAAGAGTGTTTTTTGGTACCCCTAACTATACCATTGTCAGCAATGTAGGCAATATAGTAGGTACTAATGACCAAGATGTCTTTGTATTTGAAGATGTTCCCTTAGGCATACATACCTTCACGGCAGTTGATAATGTTGGGCTAAGTAGTACAGAGATCATGGTAGAAATCACACAAGATCCCGCTTTTACCATTGATGTAACAACCTTGAGATCCCCGAGTTGTCCAACCGATTTTGATGGTCGTATTGCAGTTGATATCGATGGCGGTCGTCCATTTGCTAATGGACAGTATTTCTTTGATTGGGGTGTTGAGCAAATAGGCTTAGGTCAGAATGACTTACGCAATTTATCCAATGGCAATTATACTGTTGTAGTGACTGACTCTTTGGGTTGTCGACAATCTGAGTCATTTGAGCTTGCCCGATCAGGGATTGAGATTATGGCTACGAATACCGTTGATGCGCTTTGTGATGGAAGAATGAATGGTTCTTTAGAACTAACTGCTCAAGGCGGAGGTCCGTTTCAGGACGGATACAATTGGAGTATTACGAGAATTGAAGACGATAGTACAAGAACTAATATTTCCAATACTGTACCAAGATCATTTACAGAAGAATTTACTGCCTTAGCGCCTGGATTATATGAGATAACCGCTGTGGATTCCACGGGTGGCAATAGCTGTGCTGATATGAGTAATTTTGAAGTGAGTATTCAGCGTGAAATAGGCGCTGAATTTCAAGAGGTTGTTCCATCGAATAATACTTGCCCTGCAGGACTTTCGCCTGCTATTTTGGATCTCACGAGTACACAGACGCCTATATCATTACCTATTAACGTTCAGATAGTGGATTCTACTGGGGCTACCGTATTTGATGACATTGCAACGGGTGCAAGTATTGATGCAGGATGTCTCCCCGCTGGTATTTATACTACCTTAATACAGGATTCCGATGGCTGCTTAAATACTACAGATTTGGTTTTATCTGAAGGCGCAACTATTAATTTGATGGATAGTATGGTCGTTAATCCCACCTGCTTTGGCGCTATGGATGGATTTATAACTGTAGAAGTCACAACAGACTCCCCACCATTATTATTTGAGTGGTCTACTGGAGACATGGGAGCAGATGTTGATTCCATTGGCGGACTTACAAGTGGCTCATACACCTTAAATGTCTCAGATCAATCTGGTGCGATAGAGACCATTGAATTTACACTCGTTGATCCTGTAGCACTCACAGTCAATTTAGGTGAAGCAGAAGGAATCACATGCCCTGGAGGCTTAGGCAGCATAATGGCCGATGTGACAGGTGGTGATGGAAACAATACCTTCTTTTGGCCATTTGATGAAATGTTCACCAATAATGGACTAAGAACAGATCTACCTCCTGGAGACTACAGCGTTGAAGTGACCGACCTAAGCGGATGTGTCGATAGTGCTTCGTTCACATTAGTTGATCCTGTAGCACCCATGACGAGCCTATCAAATATAAATGCACCGAGCTGTCCTGGTGACAACTCTGGAACTGCTGTTTTGACCGTCACCACTACCAATGACTTTATGGGTCCATTTTCATTTGAAAGCTCAACTGGACAGGTAGGCGCACCTAATAATTTCACCGTGACTAACTTCCCGTCTGGCGACGACAATTTTATACTTTATAGTCAAGGTACATGCACATTTGATACAGTCTTTGTTGAGATACCGGAAGCTATGCCGTTCTCGATAGACCAGGCAAACACCACCATGACTGAAATTTCTTGTTTTGGAGATTCAGATTTTCAAACTGGCTCAACTGTAAATTTAGCTATTGACGGCCCAAGCAATGTGAATATTCTGTGGTTGGATGATGGCACTATGGGTAACACTCGTGTAGGCCTTCCGGCTGATGTTTATCTCATAGAATTATCAGTGGGTTCCTGTACAATTCTTGATTCTATCATCATTGATCAGCCAGATTCAATAGTCATGGCTATAGATACGACCAATAGTATTTTTGCACGTTGTGGGGGTGATAATAATACAGAGCTAGTTGTTGAAGTATCTGGTGGAACGCCTGATTATAGCATTGTTTGGTTAGACGAGAATAATCAACCGATATCAACTGGTTTTATGGCATCCAATTTAGCGCCAGGTTCCTATACTGTTGACGTAACAGATGCTAATGGATGTGAGGCTGAATTGCCTGTCGAGGTTACGGAACCAGAACCTGTCGTTGCTACCATCGGAACTGTGAGTGAGGCGGTCTGTTCTTCTGATCGAGGATTTCTGACTATTAGCGATGCCTCCGGGGGTGTAGGTGGACCATATAGATTTCAGATTGGCACGGCTCCAGCAATAGCTGTAGGGGATACAGCTTTGATCATCCCAGGAGACATTACTGTAAGTGTGTTTGATCAGGACGGCTGTGTCTATGATACCATGATAATGGTGCTTCCTCCTACCGAGCTTAATGTAAGTCTGGGAGAGGATACAGAAGTCGAATTAGGCCAGTCTACAGTTGTTCGTGCTAATATTGATGCCGAGACAGCAATAGATACCATCAGATGGTTACCTGAAGACGTACAATGCATAGATCCAATGTGCTCGGAAGTGAGCTTTTCACCAGTGGGTCCAACAACACTCCTTGTCGAAGTCACTGATGTAAATGGTTGTGTTGCCACTGATGAGGTGAGCATAAATGTCCGTAGAGCAAGCAACATATACATTCCTAATGCCTTCTCTCCTACTGCGACAGTACCTGGAAACGCAACATTCAGGGTATTTGGCGGTGCTGGAGTCTCTTCAGTTGATTTTATCCGGATATATGACAGATATGGAAACCTCGTACATGCCGAAGAGGGCTCTCAGCCTATTGTGCTCTCAGGAGTTGGGACTTGGAATGGCTCATTCAACAACAATCTATCGCAAGAACTCGAAAGTGGCGTTTATGTATATGTTGTCCAATTCTCCTTCATTGATGGTGGAGAACCAGAGCTTCGACGTGGTAATGTTACTCTTATTAGGTAATTAATAATATAATGGACGCTATCCTTCTTTAAGTTGGACAGAGTCTACAGAAATTTCAACGGGTTTATCTCTAACATTAAGTTCGAGATATAGTGATTTTATCGGTTCATTCTTAGCGTCAGAGTAAACGACAATCTCAGGCTTTTGTGACCCTGATTTTCCAACCGAATGATAGTGTACTCCGATTTGGCCAACTTCTCCTGGCGCAATGGCAAGAAATGGATATGAAGGCTGGGTACAACCACAGGTGCCCTCTGCTTTTTCAACATTCAAAGGGGCTTTGCCTGTATTTTTGAATTTGAAAATATGCTTAATTACATCACCTTCGACTATATCTCCAACCTCATAGGTCTCCTCTAAAAACTCAATCTGAGGATAGTACTTTTTAACTGCCTTGCTAACACTTTTCTTCTTTGGTTTAGTTGAAATCTTTACCTCTTCTTTTGGGGCTGATTTAGGTGCAATGTTTCTATCTGTCTCCAACTCTGCTAGCTGTTCAGCATTTTTCTTTTCTTTTATAAATTTGTCAATATCGAAATCCTCTTTATGAGTCGATATCGTATCTCCAGCAACATATTCCTCGCTGAAAATAGTGTGATTCCCATCAGTATCTGAGCTTTGGGATCCAGTTCTTTGACAAGAAAATAGTGCGGTTGCACATAGAACAGAAATCAACTTGAACGAAATATTCATCAAGACGAAGTTAACAATCCTTACTTACATTATTGAAATTGGTTCTTAACGCAAAACATTCACAACACCTGTTACCACTTCATTATTGCCTTCGCAGGTATAGGAGACTTTGTAAACATAGGGACTGTTTCCCACCTCGATGCCACTATCCAAGCGTCGACCATTCCAAGTCCCTGATACATCATTAGTTTGAAAGATTCGTCCACCCCACTTGTCAAATATCTCAAACGAAATCAACTGATCTATTAAGAAAGGGTTACTGATGCCAAAAACATCATTTACCCCATCACCATTAGGTGTAAATGTATTGGGTAAAACAAGATCAGAGCAACTCACAACATCTCTATCTACGACATTGATAACTATATCATCAGTAATCATGCAACTACCGTCGTCAATAATCAATGTGAACACATTGGTGCCTAACGCTGGACTCGCCACTGGTTCACTAATAGACGGGTCGTTCAGTCCATCAACTGGCGACCAAGCGAACATATCCGTGCATATCTGTCCGGTATTAAATACGATTGATTGTCCTTCAAATATAGTGGTGTCATTGAGCAGGATCTGATTAGGTCTAATATCTATAGACCTTATCTCCCTTAATAGTAGCGCCCTATCAAATATTCTCAATTCATCTATGACACCTGCGAATCGAGTATCTCCGCCTATGGGTATATCATTGCATGGAGAATCAGCTAATCGCAAATCTATACCATCTGGTGGATTAAAGGTAAATGGTGATCTACCTGACTGCTCATCCATTAAAACACTATTAATATATAGACGGCCTGTACTGCCCTCTACTGCGTATACGATATGACTTAAACAACCTGGTTGCTCAATTTCGGCGCTTAAATCTATCCTATTATCAGCGTTGTCTGAAAATCTGATTCTGACCACATTAAAATCAGGGAGATATCTTATCAATAGTGCTGTATCACTATTGCAAGTTTCTGCGATAGAAAGTATATCCATTGATTGCGTAACGGTCTGATTAAATGAAGCATAGAAACTTACTGTGTAGTCAGACCCAAAGACATCTGTTAGGCCTGGATTGAAATCTCCTACTTGATTGCCCGAAAATTCTAAGCCATTAGATGAAGCTCCACAGGCACACAAATTGCCGAAAACGAACCCGTCAAATCCACCAACTTCATCATCCAACGAACAGTTATCCATGCTGTAGGATGCAACTGGACTAACTTGTGCAAACAATGAAGTTATAGCCAAGAATGATAGTATGGTTGAAGCTACAATGTAAATGAAGAATTTTTTCATGCGGTATTGTAACGCTGCAATTAAGTAAATAATTCTGTAAGAAAGAATGCATAAAAGATAAGGAGCAAGCACCCTTGAAAAAAGTTTATCCTCTTAGATATAGACATAATCATAAAAAGAAAAGATACGGCTACCATAAATGGTAGACTAAACTCAAGGATCGAAGCAGGAATCACAAGAGACCCGCAGAAAGATGGAATGGCCATTACCGCATAAGTATTAAAGATGTTAGAGCCGATCACATTACCGAGTGCCATTCCTGCTAAACCTCGCTTGCAAGCCGCCACACTTACAACAACCTCCGGCAAAGAAGTTCCTAATGCTAATGCTGATAGCGAAACGACTTCTGGATTAACCCCTATCAGTCTAGAAATCTCAGATATCGAAGACACGGTGTAAGAAGCTCCGAAATAAATGCCTATTGCCCCCAACACTACAATGAAATATTCTTTCCATGTCGCTTTTATTGAGCCTTCGGCTTGTTCTATTGTTCCACTTCTGATACAATTCCATAGAAATATGATTAATGCAATACAAAACAGAATAGCCTCTACTAAAGAAAATGATAAATCCTGTAGACAAAACCAGAGCAATAAGGCCGAAGCAATGAGCATTGGAATATCTTCACCAATTAGGTTTCGTTTGATTATCATATCTCCAGAGATGACTCCAGAAATCCCAACAACCAGTAATATATTAGTAATGTTGCTCCCGATCACATTGCCTACTACGATCTCACTACTTCCATAATATACTGATACAATCGAGGTCATAAGTTCAGGTAGACTTGTCCCGAATGCCACGACAGTCACTCCGATAATAAATGGAGAAACGCCGAATCCCAGACCTATTTTTTCTGATGCTCCAATGAAGCGGTCAGAGGAAAATATCAGTAAAGCAAGACTAACAATGAAAATGACAATCGAACTTAACATGTAGAGCGTAAATCGTTTAGCCGAGCAAAGATGGAATAAAAGTTATTGGCAAAACTTGGAATTATAGAAAAACATAATAATACTTGCCGTCTGTTAATGATACCTTTGATTGATGCCAAAACAACTAAAAGGCGAAAACCCTGCTCCTTCCTCCGAAAAAGAGATGAGCTTCCTCGATCATCTCGAGGAACTAAGGTGGCATATAATTAGGTCTGTTGGAGCTATCGTGATTATCGGTATTGTCGTATTTTGGCAAAGTCACATAGTCGAAAAGATCTTATTTGCACCTCGTTTCAAGACTTTCCCGACTTATCAGTTTATCTGTGAGTATTTTGGTGTTTTCTGCGAAGTCCCTCAGTTTAAGTTTATATATAAAGATCTCGGCGAACGATTCTTCACCCATCTTAAGACTTCTATTTGGTTAGGAATCATATTGGGATTCCCATATATTTTCTGGGAATTCTGGCGATTCATTAAACCAGGCCTCTATGATCACGAGAAAAAAGCCACCCGAGGCATGGTAGCTATTTGTACCGTTCTTTTTTTCTTAGGAGTAATCTTTGGGTATTTTATAATCGCTCCATTTGCAATAAGTTTCTTAGCTGGTTACGAATTTGGGACTGACGATGCACCTGTTTCTACCACATTATCTTCATATGTGTCTTATATGACTATGATTACCCTACCAACTGGGATGGTATTTCAGCTACCTGTGGTTGCTTACTTCTTGGGTAAGGCTGGAATAATTGGGTCCGACACCATGAAGAGATTCAGGAGGCATGCTGTGGTGGTAATATTCATTATGGCTGCAATCATCACCCCTCCAGATGTGATCACACAGTTCTTAATAGCTATACCTCTTATGGGTTTATACCAGATAGGCATTATCGCCGTCAAGCGCATCGAAAAGAAACGTGCCGAGCAAGACTAATTACTTAGGAGATAATCGCACGAACGGACACACAATCTCTTCTAAAGAAATACCTCCATGTTGGAAGGTATTATTGTATAGTTTGTTGTAGCGATTATAGTTATTAGGGTATAGGAAGAACCTATCCTCTTTAGCGAATATATACCGACTACTGATATTGGTCTTCGGTAATCCTACGGTATGTGGATCGGATATCTCTAGGACATCCTTCCTGTCATAATTGAGATTACGTCCCATCTTATATCTGAGATTCGTGGTCGTATTTTTATCTCCGACAACCTTACTAGGTCGATGAACGCGGATTGTACCATGATCTGTAGTGATAAATACCTTGACTTTTTTATCTCTAAGCTTCTCCAGGGCGGAACTAAGCGGTGAGTTCTTAAACCATGAAAGTGTCAGAGATCTATAAGCGCGCTCATCAGAGGCCAACTCCTTTAACACCTCCATCTCAGTACGAGCATGTGAGAGCATATCGATAAAGTTATAGACGACAACTGTTAGGTCATTTTGGAGATAATTTAGGACATCCTCATTTAACTGTCTGGCGGCGGCTACATTAGTAACCTTTACATAATGAGATTCAATTTTCTTGCGCAAGAGCCTATTAAGCTGAGAATCTAATAATTGTGATTCAAACAAATTCTTACCCCCTTCATCGATATCATCCTTCCACCATGAGCTGTAATGCTTCTTAATATCTGCTGGAGTCATGCCTGCAAAAATCGCATTGCGACTATACTGAGTACATGTAGGCAATATGCTGTAGAAAAAATCTTCTTCCTCAACTCTGAACATACTGGATACAGCCGGTTCAATGATTTTCCATTGATCAAATCTCAGATTATCCAGTAAGAATACAACCGTCGGTTGATCATCACCGAGATGTGGCAGTAATTTATTCTTAAACAAGTTGTGACTCATTGTGGGTCCATCTTCGCCTCCAAACCAATTTGGATAGTTCTTGATGATAAACTTCGAAAACTCCGAATTAGCTTCCGTCTTTTGCATGGTTAAGATATCCATCATTTCCTGTGAGTTAGACTCGTCGAGTTTGAGCTCCCAAGAAATAATTTTTTTATAGATATCTACCCAGCCCTCTATATCCAAACCACTGTTAATCTCCATTAGTATTTTTCTGAAATCAACCTGATAGTCGGTAACAGTTTTTTCCTCTACAAGCCTTTCATTATCGATGAGTTTTTTGAGCGTCATCAATATCTGGTTCGGATTTACGGGTTTGATCAGATAATCGTCGATTTGTGAACCGATAGCCTCTTCCATTAGATTTTCGGCTTCGTTCTTAGTGATCATCACTATCGGCGTGTTACTATTGCGAGACTTAATCTCACTTAAGGTTTCAAGACCCGAGATCCCAGGCATAGATTCGTCCAAGAAGACTACATCTATATTCTTTTCCTCTTCAAAGGTTTCAATTGCATCATGACCATTCGTTACGGTAACAACTTCATACCCCTTCTTCTCAAGAAAAAACAGCTGAGGTTTCAGCATATCAATTTCATCATCGGCCCAAAGGATTCTGATCTTACTCATCCAGTAATTTTGTGATTTGAATTAGAACTTATGTTTTTGATCAATAAGAGCGCAATGTCTTATGATTCGCCAACCTTTAACGGTGGTAGAATAGCGCATATTACAATAGATGATAAGTCATTAATAAATTTGTGGTACGAAAATGGTTGTTTAGAGTATAATGTCTAAGATCAAAGTATTTAATGATCCTATATACGGGTTGATCACATTTCCAACTGAGTTAATCTATGAGCTAATAGATCACAGATTCTTCCAACGTCTGAGGCGCATATCTCAAGTCGGTTTGTCTTCGCTAGTTTACCCAGGGGCAGTACATACTAGATTTCATCACTCTATGGGAGTAGCACATCTATGTTCAGAACTCATCCAAAATCTAAGAATCAAAGGTATAGATATCTCTGATGAAGAATATGAAGCAACTTGTGCTGCAGCCTTACTCCACGATATAGGTCATGGCCCTTTTTCGCATGCACTTGAGAGGAAGATCCTTCCTGTCAGCCATGAAGAAATCACTCTCCAAATGATGCATCTGTTGAACAATGAACTGGAGGGCAGACTTGATTTAGCTATTATAATTTTTCAAGACAAATATGATCGTCCATTTCTACATCAAATGCTATCCAGCCAGTTGGACGTAGATAGGATGGATTACCTAAGTAGAGACAGCTACTATTCCGGAGTGGCCGAGGGTGTTATCGGATATGACCGCATCGTTAAGATGATGAATGTTCAACATGAAAAGTTAGTCGTTGAAGCCAAAGGTCGCTACAGCGTAGATAAATTCTTCATGTCAAGACACTTGATGTACCGTCAAGTCTATCTCCATAAGACTGCTGTGAGCGCTGAGTCGATGCTTGTCTCATTCTTTGATGAGTACAAGGATAAGTTATCAGATCATGATGAAGACTATTCGCTTCTCAATAGCTTAATTCGAAGCCATGTACCACTATCTGGCGACTCGCTTGAAAGCTTTGCATTACTCGATGATAATGATATCATCACTTTACTCAAAAATCACGTAAAAGATGATAATTTTATTTGTAGATATATGGCGTCTGGTATTCTCAATCGGAGATTGCTAAGAACAGTTTTTAGCGAAGCACTTATATCGGGTGACTTTATCGAGTCATTGCGTCATAAATCTGAAAGTTTGCTTGAGATCAGCCCCACTGAAGCCAGCAAAACTGTGATAATCGGAATGGACAGCCATAAAGTTTATGATACCAATAAGCCCATTATGATTCTACATAAAGGGGGTAATACCGAAAAATATATACCAATGATAGAAATTGCGTCTAAAGGAGCATATTCGCAAACAAACTATATTTCGTACCCAAAGGAAATAAAAATTTAATGGTTACTTTTGCGGACCATAATTCTGAATACTTCAATATTATTTAATTAAATGCTTTCAAAATTATTATGAAAAATCTTAACTTTTTGTTGATGACTTTTATCTGCTTGTTGGCAGTAGAAGTCTACGCACAACCAGAAGCTGGCATGCCGTCAGAGCCTGGTAAATGTTATGCTAAGTGTTTGATTGCAGATCAATATGAGCAGGTTACTGAGCAAGTCTTAGTAAAAGAAGCTACTACTAAGGTAGCTACTATTCCAGCAACATTTGAGTCTGTAAGCGAACAAGTATTAGCAAAAGAAGCGTCGACGACGTTATCTGTAACTCCTGCAACTTTCGAGACTGTGTCTGAGCAATTGTTGGCTCAAGATCCAGGCAAGCAGGTATCTACTTCACCTGCTGTATTTGAGCCTGCTTCAGAGCAAGTAATCAAATTCGTTGATGCACCTGGGGTTTCAATTGTTCCTGCAACTTTTGAGACAGTAACTGAGCAAGTATTAGTACAAGATGCTTATACTACACTACAGGTTGTTCCTGCAACTTTTGAGACAGTAACTGAGCAAGTGTTAGTAAAAGATGCTTACACTACTCTAAAAGTTGTTCCTGCAACTTATGAAACAGTAACTGAGCAAATCCTTACTAAAGAGGCTTACAGCACTGCTGGTCAGATCCCTGCTATCGCTAATGGCCCTGGATTACTCAAAATGTTGGATGACGGTGGCAATAGCTACACAGTGAACGGTGTCACAAGAACTTTTAACAATGATGAGCTTAATGCTCTTAAGGCACTTGTTGATGGTGGTGGAAGAACTGATGGTTCTGGATCAAGATTAAGTGGTGCTCAATTGAGCAGATTGTTATCAACTGACAGTTATGGTAATGTATATGGCACTTATACTGAGAGAGTATTAGAGCAAGAAGCGTATAGCACGCTGTCTACTTACCCCGCACAGTATGAGACTAAGACAGACCAAGTATTGGCTAAGGAGGCTGGCACACGTATCGAGAAAAAACCTGCTGGTTATGAGACTGTATCAGAGACTATCCAAACTTCCCCTGCTTCTACTAAGTGGGTTAAGAAAAAAGCTGATAGAAACTGTCTTTCTGCTGATCCTAACGACTGTTTAGTATGGTGTCTTGTTGAGGTACCTGCTCAATTTAAGACGGTTACTAAGTCAGTAAGACAAGCATGTGAGGCTGGATGGACTTCAAGTGGAGAAGATTGTATCAGAACTGTAGAGGTTCCTGCACAATATAGCACAAGAAGTTACCAAGTATTATCTTCTGCAGCTGGATCTAATAGTAATGATGTAGCAGCTAAGTACACTACAAGAACTTACAAGAAGTTAATCATACCTGCTGCAACATACACTAGTCAAGTACCAGCTCAATATTCTACAAGAACATACAGAAAGATTGCTACTCCAGCAAGTACAACAGCTGTTGAAGTACCTGCGCAGTATACGACAAGAACTATTAAGAAGTTAGCATCTCCTGCTACTACTACAGTTGTTGAAGTACCTGCTCAGTATACGACAAGAACAATCACGAAGCTAGCTAGCGATGCGGCTACTATAGAAGCTCCTTGTGGCAAGTCTAACGTTGTTCAGGGTATCAACTTCCAAACTGGATCAGCTACATTAACAGCTAGTTCAAGTGCTGCTATTGCGGGATTGAAATCAAGATTAGATGCAGCTCCAGGTGTAAGTGCAAGACTTATCGGACATACTGATAATCAAGGTTCGGCAGCAAGCAACGAAGATTTATCAAGAAGAAGAGCAAAGGCTGTTTATGATGCATTAGTTGCTGATGGCGTTTCTGCTTCAAGATTAAGCTATGATGGCGCTGGTGAAGCTCAGCCTATCGCTACAAACGAAACTGCTGCAGGTAGAAGAACTAACAGAAGAACTGAGTTCATCACGTCAGGTGAAAGCAACAGCGGTGGAGATTGTACTACATATGAGACAAGAACATACCAGAAGTTAGTAAGAGACGCTTCTGTTAACGCTGATGATGTTCCAGCTCAGTACACTACAAGATCTTACAAGAAATTAGCTTCTGATGCAAGCGTGAGCAGTGCTCCGATTCCAGAAGTATATGAAACAAGATCTTTCCAGAAGTTAGCTTCTTCGGCTTCAACTTCTACTACTGAGATCCCAGCACAGTACAACACTGTAACTAAGAGAAACTTAGTTAAAGCTGGTGGATTCACAGAGTGGAGAGAAGTAATCTGTAGTGCAGACATTACTCCTTCTTTTTACAGACAAGTGCAGCAAGCACTTAACGATAGAGGTTACGATGCAGGACCAGTAGATGGTCAGATTGGTGCAAGAACTAAAGCCGCTATGGTTAAGTTCCAGAGAGACAATAACCTTCCTATAGGAAGTATGGATATCGAGACTCTTAAGGCCCTAGGCGTAAATAGATAATCGATTATCTTAGGATAATATTGAAAGAGGTCTTCTCCTTGTGAGAAGACCTCTTTTTTTATGCCTTCTGGTGACATTATTTCCTCTCATATAGCTGTAAAGTTCATATAAGGGATATTTTTGCAGCTTCTTAAAAAGTTAAAACTATGGATAGTGTATTTCACCTCATCAACAAGGAGTTAGAACGTCAGATAAGTGGTGCTGAACTTATTGCTTCGGAGAACTTTGTTAGCGAGGCTGTCATGCAAGCAGTGGGTAGTTGCTTAACCAATAAATATGCCGAGGGCTATCCCGGCAAACGGTACTACGGTGGGTGCGAAGTAGTAGACCAGATAGAGACCCTTGCCATCGAAAGACTCAAGATGTTGTTTGGCGCAGAATATGCCAATGTACAACCTCACTCAGGAGCACAAGCTAATGCTGCTATATTTTTGGCTTGCCTTCGGCCAGGGGATACCATCTTAGGTTTTGATCTATCACATGGTGGTCATCTATCTCACGGGTCACCAGTTAATTTTTCAGGCAAGGTTTATAGTCCAGTATTTTACGGTGTTGAGAGAGACTCCGGAGTGATAGATATGGATAAGGTTGAGCAACTAGCTCTCGAGCATAAACCTAAGCTTATCATCTGTGGTGCTTCTGCTTATTCTCGAGATTGGGATTATGAGCGCTTCAGAGCAATTGCAGATCAGGTTGGAGCATTGCTTCTAGCTGATATTGCTCATCCTGCTGGTCTCATTGCAAAAGGCCTACTCAATGACCCTATGCCTCACTGCCATATTGTGAGTTCTACTACTCATAAGACGCTCAGAGGTCCGAGAGGAGGAATTATCATGTTGGGTAAAGACTTTGAGAATCCATGGGGCAGAACAACTAAGAAAGGCAAACCTCTCATGATGTCAAGCATCATGAACAGTGCCGTATTCCCAGGTATGCAAGGAGGTCCATTGGAACATGTGATTGCTGGAAAAGCTATTGCTTTTGCTGAGGCGCTTTCTGATGAATTTTCAACTTACGGAGAATTGGTGATTCGCAATGCCCAGACCATGACCAATGCATTAATCGACTTAGGTTATCAAGTCGTATCTGGAGGAACTGATAATCACCTCATGTTAATCGACTTAAGAAACAAAGGAGTTACTGGAAAAGCTGCTGAGCACGCACTGGTCAGGGCAGATATTACCATTAATAAGAACATGGTGCCATATGATGACAGAAGCCCCTTCGTTACGTCAGGCATCCGGATTGGTACTGCCGCAATCTCAACAAGAGGCTTGAAGGGTGATGCATGTCTCCAGTTGGTTGAATGGATTGATACAATAATCAGCGATCATGAAAATGAGACGAAAATAAAATCAGTCAAAGAAAAAGTGAATGGGCTAATGCAAGCTTATCCTCTATACCCTACTGTTGCGGTTTCGTAAGCTCTTGATACAAGATTTCTGATAGGAATAGTCCATGTCCAGGCACGCTCCAGTTAAGTGGTAATTGGGATTGTCTCTCAAAGGCAATTGTCAATTGCTCCATCGTAAGCTTAGATCGTCCATAATTGAGCATAGCTCCCACCATTAATCGGATCATGCCTCTGAGATATCTATTAGCCTGTATACATAACTTATATCGCCCTCCTTCGTGCTCTACAAGTCTTATATCATAGATATCACATTTATAATGATTTACGCCACTGTTAGATTTGCATAGTGGCTTAAACTCTTTCTGCTTAGCGATAAATTGACAGAACCCCTCTATACGTTCAGTAGGCAATTGAGTTAGCTGTGGATAGTAATATGAATACTGCCTGATAAATGGATCTTGTTGTGTATGCAAGTTGTACTCATAACTCCGTTTATTCGCTTCATACCGCGCACTGAATTCATTGTCAACTTTCTTGACGTCGTGAACTACAATATCAGGCGGCAACACACGATTAAGTTGATAAACAACTTTATTCAAGATCATATTCCCCTCTATAATATCACAATGGAAAAAGTATGCCGAAGCATGAACCCCAGCATCTGTCCGCCCACACCCCACAATTGACAACTCTGATCTTGTTATTTTATATAAGGCCTGTTCAATAACTTCTTGTATTGTCAATGCATTAGGCTGACGTTGCCAACCAGCATATGAAGTGCCATCGTATGAAATAGAGAAAAGGAGACGCATAGCACTACAAGTTAGTACTAAGCAACCTTAAGGTGACTAAACTTAGATGTGGCTAGTTGTTTTTCAGCATAATCCTTGGAGACCACGAACTCTTTGATCTTGTCGTCAGAAGGTAGTTCAAACATAGCTTCTGTCAACACTTCCTCACAGATTGATCTAAGACCACGAGCACCTAATCCAAATTCCATCGCTCTGGAAGCGATGAATTCTATGGCTTCTTTTTCGAAGGTGAGTTTAATATCCTCGAGTTCGAAAAGTTTGATATACTGCTTCAATAGGGCATTTTTAGGTTCCTGCAGAATGCGGGTCATCGTCTCTAAGTTCAAAGGCTTCAGAAAGGTTAGAACAGGTAGTCTACCCAATAATTCAGGTATTAATCCAAAGCGCTTAATATCATGATGAATCACTTTGCTCAGTACAGATTCATCTTCATCATGATCCTGATTCTTAGGGCCATTGTTAAAACCAATGACCTGAGTATTCAAGCGCTTATTAATGATTTTTTCAACACCATCAAATGCTCCTCCACAAATGAAAAGGATATTCTTAGTATTCACGTTAATGAGTTTCTGCTCGGGATGCTTTCTGCCTCCTTGAGGTGGCACATTAACTTCAGTACCCTCCAACATCTTAAGTAGGGCTTGCTGTACACCTTCTCCTGATACGTCTCGAGTTATCGAAGGATTGTCACTCTTGCGAGCAATCTTGTCGATCTCATCGATATACACCACTCCACGCTGCGCAGCCTCAACATCATAATCACACACTTGCAGCAACCGACTGAGCATACTTTCAACATCCTCTCCTACATAACCCGCCTCTGTGAACACTGTTGCATCTACGATAGCAAAAGGAACATCTAAGAACCTCGCTATGGTTTTCGCAAGTAGTGTCTTACCGGTACCTGTCTCTCCAATGAATAAGATGTTAGACTTCTCAATTTCGACATCACCAACAGTGTCATTATATCTCAACCGCTTATAGTGGTTATAGACGGCTACAGACAAATATTTCTTAGCATCATTCTGCCCGATAATATATTCATCAAGATAATCCTTGATATGAATGGGAGTAATATTCTCAGGCAATTGAAATCCTCCAGTCGAAGACGAAGTTTCTCCTCCTTTGAGTTCTTTTAGCACTATATCATTAGCTTGCTCGACACACGACTCACAGATGTGGCCATTGGTTCCAGCTATTAATAATAAGGCTTCACTCTTGTCCTTTCCACAGAAAGAACATGTTGGATTCTTTGTCTCCATTTGTTAGATTAACTTTCTTTTTTTCTGTTACTGCGATTCAATACTTCATCAATCAATCCATATTCTTTAGCATCCTCAGCAGTCAACCAGTTATCTCTGTCACAATCTTTCTCAATAGTGTCAAAATCTTTGCCTGTATGCTCTGCCATTATCTCATAAAGTTCTCTCTTCAGGTTTTTGATGAAATTATACGAGATCTCCATATCCGAAAATTGGCCTTGCATACCACCCGAAGGCTGGTGAATCATCACCCTACTATGAGGCAGGCAACTTCTTTTGCCCTTAGTACCTGCACACAATAAGACTGCTCCCATTGAGGCCGCAAGGCTGGTACAAATTGTATTTACATCTGGCACCACATATTGCATGACGTCATATATACCGAGCCCCGCAATAACGCTACCACCAGGACTGTTGATGAACATCTGAATGTCCATCTTAGGATCTGTAGATTCTAAGAATAGCATTTGTGCTTGTACTACATTAGCCACATAGTCATTAACTGGTACACCCATAAAAATCACTCGATCCATCATGAGTCGAGAGAATACGTCCATGCCCACTACATTCAATTGTCTCTCCTCGATCACTTGTGGAGTAAATCCCTGAATATTCGGGACTGTAGTGTTCATATATTTTTCCAGATGCATGGTACTCATCCCTAGGTGTTGAGTAGCATACTTTTTAAATTCATCTTTAGGTATCATATCTAAATTTAAGATGTTATCCAAACGTCAGAGTCTACTGAATGTTCTCTTGCAATTTCGTAACTATATCTTTATACTCGTCTAAGCTTACTGTTTTGGTCTTTAATTTGACCATTGTAATCGCCTTATCCAAGACACTTTCCGCTAATAGTTCTTCATACTCCTTCTGAACAGTCTCTTGATTCTGAGCTAATCTATTAACCATATCATCATAATTAATGCCAGGATAACCACCATACTGTGCAAACTGTCTTTCAATTTTCGTTCTTAATCCTGCCTTGATGTCTTCAGGCGTGATTTCGATCTCCTCTTGCTTAGCAATCTTCTGTTTTATCAGCGTCCACTTCAGGTTCTTGACAAAGCCATCATAGTCCTTCTCGATATCCTCAGCAGTAGCCTTTTCATTGGATGATAGTAGCCATCGCTTCAAAAATTCATCAGGTAACTCGAAGTCGTGTATATCTAACAGGTTTTCTAGTATATAACGCTTAGTAATGGACTTGCCCTGAGTACCATAAAAGTCGGCAAGCTCATTCTGAATATGCTCTTTGGCCTCGTCAATAGTCTTGACTTTATCTTCACCAAAAGCCTGATTAAAGAAATTCTGGTTTATATCTGCTGGCTTAAGCCTTTTTACTGCTGAGATTATACCATTAAAATCCGCAGTAATTCCCTCAGGTGCTTCCTTTAAAAAGTATTTGTTGACATACTCCTCTGTTGTATCCTTCTCAATGCTAAAGATGTTTAGCGAGAACTCGAAGCCAAGTTTCTGTCCGAGAATATGATCTTGATACTCATCAGTCATTCTATCAGGCATTACGGTGATCTCACTCACATATGCTTCTCGTCCATCAGTAGGATTTTGCTCCGTGATCTCAATGCTTACTATATCAGATGTCTCAATGGTTTCATCCACTTCCACCTGTGATCCAAATCTCTTACGCAGAGATTCGATCTCTTCATCGACAACTGTATCATCGAAGTTTACCACAACCTCTTCGTATTCATCTGATTCCGATATACCTTTTACATCGAATTCTGGCGCTAGGCCTAAATCGAAGATGAATTCATAATCTGACAAGTCATTGATATTAAAATCAATAGGCGCTTGTCTATCTGATGGCAGAGGGTTACCTAATATGTCAAGATTATTGTCTACAATGTAGTCCGACAATCCCGTTTGCAGCTTTTGGTTGATCACATCTGCTAAGACACTTTGTCCATACATTTTTTTTATAGCTGACATCGGTGTTTTCCCCTTTCGAAAACCCTTCAAGTGTGCCTTTTTCTTATACTTTTTCAACTCGGAGTTGAAGTTTTCGAGATAATCATTCTTCTCGAGTACAATGACAAGCTCCGATGATAACTGTCCTTTATCAATCAATTCTGTCTTCATAATTTATTTTATCTGGAGAAAACTGTAAGCGTGGTCGTGCGTAACTAAAAAGAGTGCGGGTGGAGGGACTCGAACCCCCACACCTCACGGCACTAGATCCTAAGTCTAGCGTGTCTACCAATTTCACCACACCCGCATTTCAAAGAGGCGCAAATATATATTGAATTATTCAAATAATTCGGTAAAAAAAATACCCTCAAACTTTTAAGTTTTGTTGGTAAACTCTAAATTGGAATTAGACAAAGTCTAAATTCAAATAATGCCTGTAAGTACGCAGCCCATCGCTAAATCAGAAACTGATGAGATTCGTAAGAATTACGGATTCCTCATTGATTCTATGCGTAAAAAATTGAAGGAGGATGATGAGGCTAATATCAAACAAGCATTTGAGCTTGCTCTTGACGCGCACAAGTTTCAAAGACGTCGTTCTGGCGAAGCATACATCCATCACCCTCTCGAAGTAGCACGAATCTGCCATCAGGAGATCGGCCTTGGGCCAACGGCCATTATATGCGCCATTCTTCATGACGTAGTTGAGGACACTCCTATTATACTCGAGGAAATATTTGATCTATTCGGACCGAAGATCACAAAAATTGTTGACGGTCTAACCAAGCTGGATGGGTTATATAATGTCGACAATAAGAATGCTGAAAACCTTAAAAAAGTACTTAGTACTCTTGTCGAAGATGTACGAGTCGTCTTAATTAAGATGGCAGATAGGCTACATAATCTTAGGACGATTGAATCAATGCCTCAGCACAAAAAACTGAAGATTGCTGCTGAAACCATGTATATCTATGCCCCACTCGCCCATAGACTAGGACTCTATCAGATTAAAACGGAGTTTGAAGACATCTGCATGCGCATCACTGACGCTGAGCGATATGAGGAAATAAGCAGTAAAATCGAAGCCTCTGAAGAACAACGCCAAAACTATATCAATCAGTTTATCACCCCAATAAAGAAGAACATCGATCAACATAACATTAGGTATCGCATCATGGGAAGACCTAAGGCGATTTCTTCGATATTCAACAAAATCAAGAATAAGAATATAGAGTTTGAAGAAATCTACGACCTGTTTGCCGTGCGTATCATCGTTGACGTCCCAAGGATCATGGAGAAGCCAATATGCTGGCAGATATACTCTTTAATCACTGATTACTATAAGCCAATACCCGAACGCCTTAAAGATTGGATCACCACCCCAAAAGGTAATGGTTACGAGTCACTACATACTACTGTTATAGGGCCATCTGGTCGATTTGTCGAAGTACAAATACGTTCAGAGCGGATGAACGACATTGCTGAAAGAGGATTTGCAGCACACTGGAAATACAAGGGAATTAAAAGCGACGAGAATGTCTATGAGAAGTGGTTAAACAACATCAGAACACTTCTCGAGAATCAAAATGGTGACGCTGTTGATTTCCTCAATGATTTTAAGACCAATTTATTTAAGGAGGAGGTATACGTGTTTACACCCAATGGGGACATGAAGATCATGCCTAAAGGTGCAACTGCCCTTGATTTTGCATTTGACATCCATTCTGACATAGGTGCTCGTGCAACCTCATTTAAGGTAAATAACAAGCTCGTCCCGATGGGCTATGTTCTCAATAATGGTGATCAAATTAAGGTAAACACCTCCAAAAATCAGTCTCCCAAAGAAGACTGGCTCAAACTCGTTATTACTGGTAAGGCCCGATCCAAAATTAGATCTTCCCTTAATGAGAAGAAGCGTCAAGCTGCAGAACTGGGTAAAGAAGCGCTACTCAGAAAGTTTAAAAACCTCAAAGTTGACTTTGAACAAAATGCAGATAAGGTAGTCGACTTCTATGGAGAGAAAAGTCGGCAAGATTTATACCTTTTGATTGAGCAAGAAAAGGTAAAACTGCAGGATTTCGCTAAATACTTTGAGGTGGTAACAGGGCAGCTAGAAATCATAAAGCCAGATGCAGATCAAGCTACAGACAATGTCAAAGAATCAACTAATAAGAAAAGCGAGCGGCAGAAATCTGATATCATCATCAACAATCAACCAGGCGAATCATTTGACTATTCCCTTTCTTCTTGCTGTAATCCCGTGCCTGGCGATGAGATATTTGCATTCTTGACTTCGACATCTGGGATGAAAATTCACAGATTTAACTGTAGCAATGCGTCTAATCTCTTTACCAATTATGGCTACAGAATACTAAAGGCGGAATGGGACGGAAACGCCAAGAGTGGATTTGTGGTTGAATTAAAGATTACTGGCGTTGACACAGGTCCTGGTGTTATTCAGAATCTCACAAATGTGGTATCCAATAATATGGGAGTAAACATCAAATCATTTAGTATTTCAGGTGAAGAAGGAATATTTGAGGGTAAGATCAAGATCATCGTGAAGGATAAGGATCAACTCAATTCAGTCATTAAAAGAATAAAAGCTATTGATAGTATATCTACTATAGATCGGACTATCGTATAAATCATATCGTATGGATAATGAATCTCTAACTGAAAAACTGAAAAATGCTAAACATCGATTCAAAACATTTCTCGAAGAAAATAAGAATAGAAAGACGCCTGAACGCTTTGCCATCTTAGAAGAGATCTATCTCCATCAAACACATTTTGACGCAGAGTCTCTATATATCAAGATGAAGCAAAATTCATATCGTGTAAGCCGAGCTACAATTTATAATACGCTTGATATTCTCGTAGAATGCGAATTGGTGATCAGACATCAGTTTGGTCATAATAAGACTCTTTATGAGAAATGCCACGGATTTCCAGAGCATCATCATATAGTCTGTCAGCAATGTGGTAAGATTAGAGAGTTTACAGATGATCGCCTCGTGAGCATAGTCAGTGACGCCGCCACCTTGCCTAATAATAAGATTGAAAGGACGTCACTAAATATTTATACATCATGTCTCGATCAGGATTGCTCAAATCTCCATTAATCGGGTATTTTTGCGGTTTATATTAAAAATTTAATAATACGACACATGGCAGTGGACGTACTCATAGGTCTTCAATGGGGAGACGAGGGAAAAGGTAAAGTGGTTGATTATCTAGCCGATCGATATGATGTGATCTGTCGGTTTCAAGGAGGGCCCAATGCTGGACATACCATATATACAAGCCAAGGCAAGTTCGTCTTGCATACCATACCATCGGGCATATTTAGGTCTAATACTAAAAATGTAATAGGCAATGGAGTTGTGATTGATCCTATAACCTTAAGAAAAGAAATCTTAGGTCTAAATGATTTAGGAGTTGATGTTGCTAAAAATTTGCTTGTGGCGCAGAAGGCTCACTTAATTCTGCCATCTCACAGATATCTCGACGCCGCCTCTGAAAGAGCCAAAGGGAAAAATAAAATTGGTTCCACCCTTCGCGGAATAGGTCCTACCTATATGGATAAGACAGGCCGTAACGGTCTGAGATTTGGCGATATAGCAAGCCCCCATTTCAAGACCAAGTATCAAGAACTGAAGAATAAACATCTTCAATTAGCTAAGATCTATGGAGATCTCGATTTTGAATGGAATGACGATGAATGGTTTGAGAGTATTGAGTTCCTCAAACAACTTGAAATAGTCAATTGTGAGTACTACGTCAATCGAGCCCTTGGAGAAGGTAAAAATGTCCTTGCCGAAGGTGCTCAAGGAGTGATGCTTGACATAGATTATGGCACTTATCCTTATGTAACTTCCTCTAATACTATTACTGCTGGTGTCTGCACTGGTTTAGGTGTTGCGCCAACACAAATCGGAGAAGTAATTGGTATATCCAAGGCCTATTGCACCCGTGTAGGAAGCGGACCATTCCCGACTGAGCTATTTGATAATAATGGCAAAAGACTTCAGGACCTCGGTAAAGAGTTTGGTGCAACTACTGGTCGACCTAGAAGGTGTGGATGGTTGGATTTAGTGCAGTTGAAGTATAGTGTGATGATTAATGGGGTCACTCAGATTGCATTGACGAAGTCTGACATTATGGATCACTTCGCAGAAATCACGATTGCAGATCAGTATATCATCGACGGTAAGCATACTCAAGAACTACCTTATGATCTCTGTGATGAAACTTACCAAGTAGACTACAAGACCTTCAAAGGCTGGAACACAGATCTTAGTGCTATAAAGAAAGATGGCAAGAGCCTACCAAGTGAATTTGAAACCTATGTTAGTTATCTAGAGACTGCTCTAAATGTCAAGATTCCGATGATAAGTATCGGTCCTGGGCGTGATGAGTTGATCTTGAGGTAAAGTTGGTAACGGAACTAGGTTCTGAAGTATTGATCAGGTTACCTTTTAGAGTTTTTTTGATTATAGGTTTCAGTTGTTCAGATACACATCATCAATAATCTCTGAGATGTGTTTCCTGACCTTGCTATTGCCAACTGTATGGCCATTAGAAATTAGGCTAATCGCCAACCACTTCCCAGATTGAGTCTGTATAATCCCTGTATAACTGAGTACTCCTCCGAGTGAGCCGGACTTCAGCCATACATGTCCTTTACTTGCATTATCTGTCATGAAGCGCTCCAGTGTGGTATCAACTTGACCAGTGCTTGGAAGATAGTTTGTTATGAATTGTACGTTCTGTTTATTCGCTATAACAGCGAGGAAGCGAGTAAAGAAGTTAGTGGATATTCGATTTTTGAGAGATAGGCCACTGCCATCCATCATGCTGAGCCCTACCTGTCCAACACCTATATCATCTAAATATTTATACACCTCCTTTACGCCATCCTCAAAGTTTACTCCTTTAGCTTGATTCCGAGCTCCAAGTTTCTTAAGGAAGGCCTCACAATACAGATTATTGGATTCGAAATTGGCACGCTTCACTAGTTGGCTCAATGCTGGCGACTGATACGTTTTCAACGTATATGGGGCCTCCTCTCTTATCACCTCTTCTCCATCAACTTTTATTCCTTGAGTAGTGAGATGATTCTTCAGCAGTTCAGAGAATGTGATTGCGGGATTGGGAATTGCGCCATAAATCTCAAATCTACTTCTTCCGGGAGGTATACTACCTTTTACATAGCGATCATAGCCATATGGATCTCCATAGATGTAAGCGTTATCCCCACTTCCATTTGGACCTGACACCACTCTATTGTCAAAGCTGGTTAATCCGATATCGGGAGAGATTGAAATCAGTTCAGTTGGGCTCCCAGATGTCGGACTTGAGCGAAATACTATATCATAGTAGTTCTCCCGGAAATTAAACCCATAGGCTCCAGATGCGTAATAATTGGTTAAATCATCCCATGGCCATGTATGATGAATTCCCTCGCTATCGTAGATAGAGCCATCGACAACAACTCCTCCTGTTATACACCGTATCCCGCTATCCTTCAGGACCTTGGTTATGTCCTTCAACAGTTCTGCTAAGCTTAGTACTTCTTCGTCTGGAGAGGCTAGGCTAGGGTCTCCCGATCCGATTATGAGGAGATCTCCATCCAGTGTTCCATCGGGTAATATCTTACCTTGATACCCCAAGGTCGTACTATACTTAAAGCCTTTGCCAAAAGCTGACAATGTGGAAAAAGTGGTGATCAGTTTAAGCGAAGATGCAGGAATCAACAGGACGTCGCCATTATGTTGCTGTAACAGTTCGTCGTTTTCTATGTTTCGTACAGATAGGGAGACTTGTGCATATTTTAAATCCTCATGACCAAGTATCTCGTTGATTTTTTGAGACTGGACATCTATGCTCACCAGCATGAGAATTAGAGCTATTAGGATCTTACCTATACTCATATCCTATATGAAACAAGGCGTCGCCATAATGCACTACTGAAGCATTATTATGGCCTATGATATAACCAGAATACTTCGAAATGATTTTCTTCACTCGGTCACCTTGAGGTGAATGTATCTCTCCAAGTTTATCTCCCTTGACTATTCTTGTGCCTGATGAACGAAACCAGGTAAACAATCCTGCTCCTTTCGCACGAACCCATGTTGTCTTATGGATATTGATTGGTTCATGAGGATGTTGAGGGGCCTGATCGAGCATATTAAGCCATTTTAAAGTTCTGAGGACTCCATTGAATCCCGTTTCTATCGACAACCCACATAACCGCTGAGCTTCACCTCCTTCATACACTACAGTAGGTATACCCATATCATTTGCTGTCCTCCTAAATGACTTTGGAATCGTGGGTTTCTTTATTAGATAATGGCTCGCAAATGCTGAAGCCATTTCTGCTGCTACTATATCCTTAGATGTAAATCTCAATTGCGGATAGTTATAGCGTGAAGCTCCACCTGTATGCATATCTATCGCAAAATCTACATGTGGTAGTATTTTCTTAGTTAAAACTGAGGCCACTCTTGATGCCAATGACCCTGATGGGCTTCCGGGAAAACTGCGATTCACGTCTTTACCATCAGGAACATCACGGTTGAAATTTATAAATCCATATACGTTAAGCAATGGAACTAAGATGACACTGCCTTTTTGCAGTCGATCCATTCTTCCTGATGACAACAATCGCCTTACAATTTGGACTCCGTTTATTTCATCGCCATGTACACCACCTAGTACGAGTACCGTAGGGCCTTTTGCCTTGGATCTTATAACATGTGCGGTAATATTGATTCGAGTACCAGACGGTAGTCTACTCACATTAAATTCCACCACTCCCGACTCTCCTAAGTCGAATTCCTGACTCTCTAATTTCATTATTTAGACTTCTTAATTGATAACGCCTTGCGTTCTATTAATTGAATTATTGTTTTGGCTACATCCACCCCTGTATAGGTCTCGATACCCTCTAAACCTGGTGATGCATTAACTTCTATGATTAGCGGACCATTATGGGATATGAGCATATCTACTCCTGCCACTTTAAGCCCCATATGACGTGCCGCTGCAATGGCTGCGGTCTCTTCCTCTTGCGTAAGTTTTACTTTGGTCCCATGACCTCCCCTATGCAGATTCGATCTGAATTCCCCTTCTTGGGCTTGACGTTTCATTGATGCCACAACCTGATTATCCACTACGAATGCTCTCACATCCATACCTGAGGACTCAGAAATAAATTCCTGCAATAGACTACGCTGCTTTAGTCCAGCAAGGAGCTCTAAGATGGCATCCATACTACTTCGATTATCCGTCTTAAGAACTCCTAATCCGTGAGTACCACTTAATAGTTTTATGATTTTAGGATAACCCGGAATTAACTCTGTCAGTTTATCAACGCTATATTGGGACGAGATAAATATGGTCTCAGGTACTTTTACACCCTTGCTTGCTAATAATTGTAAACAGCTCAGTTTGTCTCTTGCTCGCAGCAATGCCTCAGCACGTAATACGGTATAAACATTCATTGACTCGAAGTGTCTGATAACTGCTTCTCCTTGCTTAGTTACAGTATGACCTATACGAGGTATGATTGCATCGTATCCCTCTATTAATTGATCATGATAGTAAAGTCTGTTACCAGTATTGCTGACTAATAAATTGCAATGCATATGATCAATAACACGAACGAAGTGATTTCTTCGTCGAGCTGCATTGAATAAACTCTTGGTACTATATAGCTCGGTGTTGCGGGATAATATAAGTATACGCATATATATGTAAGTCTTTGCAATATAATAGTTGTTATGGATAACTGGCTTATTAGATTATCTTGCCATTCACAAAACCGACACTATGAATGCAGATTTGCATTTAGATGATAAGAAAACGATCAGAGCATGGGCCTTTTTTGATTGGGCCAACTCAGCCTATTCACTCGTAATATCGACGGCGATTTTCCCAATTTATTTTATTGCTGTCGCCCCAGAGACACTCAACTTTTTTGGCATCGAACTGAGTAATGAATCTGTCTATTCCTACTCTATAGCATTTGCGTATCTATTAATATCGCTTGTTGCTCCCCTGCTTGGAGGTATTGCAGATTTTGGCAACAAGCGTCTTGCCTTTCTTAAGGCATTTACTACTGTTGGTGCCCTCTCATGTATATGCTTATTCTTCTTTAGTGCTGAGATCAATGTATGGATAGGAACCCTTGCCTTTGTAATCTCGACTATTGGCTTTGCGGGCAGTTTAATTTTCTATGATTCATTTTTACCACGGATAGCCAGTAGGCCTAATTATGACAAAGTGAGCGCTATGGGATATGCCTATGGCTATATTGGCAGTGTCATTCTCTTAGTATTCATATTATTTATGAGTCAAAAGCCTGAATTTTTTGGATTTTCAGCAGAAAGCTCACTCCCATATAGAATTGGTTTTGCACTCGTAGGTGTATGGTGGTTAGGATTCGCACAGATCACATTCCGACGTATGCCTAAGGATAACAAAGAAAGTCTTCCTACAGGCTTCATCAAGAGTGGTTATAGAGAACTAAGACATGCATTTTCAGATCTACGGAAGGACAAGAATTTGCTTTACTATCTAAGCTCATTTTTCTTCTATAGTGCTGGTGTTCAAACTGTGATATATCTCGCAACAATATTTGCCGAACAGGAACTGGCATTCAGCAGTGGTGAGCTTATTATGACCGTGCTTATTCTACAAATTGTTGCTGTTTTAGGCGCCCACATTTTTGCCAAGGTTGCAAAGGCCAAAGGAAGCAAGCAGACACTTATCATTCTCATCCTGATCTGGATGTGCATTTGCTTGGCTGCTTATTTCACAGAATCAAAGGCGTTATTTTATGTTATTGCAGGGTTTGTAGGATTGGTATTGGGTGGAATACAATCCACTTCACGAGCAGGCTTTACCAAACTGCTACGATCTGATGAAGACGATCTTAGCTCATTTTATAGCTTCTATGATGTACTCTTCTATATTTCGGTGGTATTTGGGACTTTCGCATTCGGTCTGGTTAATCAACTTACTCAGAGTCTGAGATACAGCGTATTGGCTCTTGTTGTTTTCTTTGTATTAGCCATTGTTCTCCTAGCGCCTATGAAGTTTAAAGGTCCTTCTCAACACTAGCTATTCGTCTAACTCGAAGCAACCAATATCTGGAGTCATCCCATCTCTTAATACACCGATTATATCTGTTACAATATTAGGAATAGGCAATCCCTGATTCATTCCTACTGACATCGTATCAAGAGCATAGATGTCATTAGAAGCATCCAAGAACAATGGCCCTTCTGGATTGATTAAACAGCCATCGCAAATTGATTCGAAATCGAACAAATTTTCAGTTTCGTTAATGGTTAATAAGGTCTGATTAAATGAGAGGTTCAAGCTCTCTGGAGTGTTCCCATCTGTGATATCGATAATCACAACTTCATTAGGATTTGAGCCTGTAACAATAGTATTCCTTATGGTTGTGGTATTCGGTCGTATCGCTATCTGCTCACAGTCAGCGTCAAGACATTGAAAATTATCAATGAACAAGCCGGGTTGATCATTTATATTATTTGCTATGGTGTTGTAATTCAACTCATAATTTCCGCCTTGGGAAAGGAGGATACTCTGAGCAGCATTGTTATAAAACAAACTGTTATTTATGACTGCATCAGCTCCAATACCAATGAAGCCAACATTAGCCGTATTATGAATATTACAGGATTCGAGAGTCACTTGAGACGCACTATCCGCTCGAATTCCAACGATGCTATTTCTTATGGTGGTATGGGAGAATCTGTTGTTCTGACTTCCGGCTAGGAGTCTGATTCCAGACCATTGACCTGGCACATCATCAAAAGCGGGCTCCAAACGATCCCCCTGAATTACAACAGGTTGATCAGCTGTTCCGACAACATCGATTGAACCATTCTGAAGAAAGAACAAGCCCCCGTCATTAACTATCTGATCACCCAAACGAACAACTCCCCCATGAACAAACACTTCTGTCCCTGGTGAAATAACTAGACCGCAGCTATCGATAAACAGTAGTCCGTTAACCACATATGGTTTGGGGTCATCCCAAACTATTGTTCCATTATTACAAGTTATTCCGATGGCCTGTCCCTGTGCATCCCTTGATGGGAAATAGTTGGCGTTTTGGCCAAATGCCTCGAGATGTAGCAAGCTCACATCAGACTCACTAGACACTTCCACCGTCTCATTGATAACAAATGGACTATCGGATAATGGCTCGTCAGGATTGATGGTTACCTCGATAAACACCCATAAACTATCCTGGCCATTGATCCGTATATTCTGAAATGACGAGCCCGGAGCACCATCAACATTCATTCTGAATTTGGAATCGGAATCAGTGAGCTTGATCTCCTGAATAGAAATATTGTCTTCAGAGAGATTTCTGATACGTACAGATCGAGTAATACTTCCAATCTCAGTAAACACGGTATCAAATCTCAATGTATCGATGGAAAAGCTCAGGTCAGAAGACTGACTGGGAGTGAAGTCTTCATTAAAACAACTTGAAAATAACGTCAAGCAGCCAACAAAAATCATTAAACCGCCGAATATTGCGGCCTTATTTACAATACTATTACTCAAAATCATCAACTTTGCATCTGCTAAAGTATTTACTAACTAAGTGATACTCACTTATTATTACTTACTAACTCGCAAGTTGCGAAATTAAGTCAAAATATGAGGGTACAATCCCTCTTAAGAAGTGAAGCCGACACCAGACCATTATAATATTGATTTCATTATACCTGCGTATAATGAGGAGCAATCTATTGGCAAGGTAATCCAGGATATTCCTAAAGATCTTGCGAGACATATCATTGTCTGTAATAATGGAAGTAAAGACCATACTAAAGAAAATGCTCTGAATGCCGGTGCAGTTGTGGTTGATGAACCCAAATCTGGTTATGGGCAAGCTTGTCTAAAAGGGCTCGAGTATATAGAGTCACTTGAGGTCAAATCGGATATCGTTGTTTTTCTTGATGGAGATTATAGTGATTATCCAGAGCATGCGAGAGAATTAGTTAAGCCAATTATCCAAGATGATCACGATCTTGTCGTTGGCTCGAGAGTTAAAGGTGACCTCCAGTCGGGGTCAATGACCATGCCGCAGGTATTTGGCAACTGGTTAGCAACGACACTCATTAAGGTTCTATACAACTACGACTTTAGTGATCTGGGGCCTTTTAGAGCCATTACATATTCGGCATTAAATCGGATAAATATGCAAGACACCGATTATGGGTGGACCGTAGAAATGCAAGTAAAAGCCGCCAAATTAGGAATGAAATGCTCAGAAATTCCAGTGAATTATAGAAGACGAATCGGTAAATCAAAGGTGTCTGGAACGATCAAAGGAACTTTTTTGGCAGGACACAAGATACTATGGACCATATTTAAACTTATCTAACTTATTATATAAGAAACAACGATGTTAGAGATCATTGGACAATTCATATTGATAGTATACGGAATCGCAATCGTGTTGATTACCCTATACTGCCTCATGCAGTTTCACCTATTATATTATTACGGCAGGTATAAAAAAACTGTCAAGCAAAATCTTCTGAAGCAAGAAGATAATGAGGGCGTGCTGCCGATGGTAACGGTTCAATTGCCAATATTCAATGAGCTCCACGTCTCTGCCAGATTACTTAAGTCGATCACTCAATTAGACTATCCTAAAGATCGTTTTGAGATTCATGTATTAGATGATAGTACCGATGAGACTGTAGATCTGGTCGCTGATGAGGTCAAGAAGTACAAGGCTCAAGGGTTCCTGATAGAGCATGTCACACGTAAAATACGGACAGGTTATAAGGCAGGAGCTCTGAAGGACGCCATGGATCAAGCCAAGGGCGAATTCATAGCGATTTTCGATGCTGATTTTTTGCCTAAGCCGTCATTTCTCAGAGAAACTATAAAACAATTCAACCACCCTAAGGTAGGTGTGGTACAGACCCGTTGGACACACCTCAATCAAGATTATTCACTCTTGACAAGAGTTCAAGCGTTTCAGCTTAATGTTCACTTCACAGTAGAGCAACTTGGACGCAAAGCCGGAAATCTTCTCCTTCAATTTAATGGAACAGCGGGTGTATGGCGCAAAGAATGTATTAATGATGCTGGTGGCTGGGAGGCTGATACGCTAACTGAGGATCTCGATCTGAGCTATCGTGCACAACTGAGAGAATGGGAGATAAAGTACTTAGAGGACACAACTTCTCCAGCAGAGTTGCCTGCGGAAATAAATGGGCTCAAGTCTCAGCAGTATCGTTGGATGAAGGGAGGTGCCGAAACTGCTAAAAAGCTCATCCCCACAATCTGGAGATCGGATCTCAGCCCTGTTAAGAAATTACACGCTACTACGCACCTTCTGGGATCATCGGTATTTATAGCAGTCTTTATACTGGGATTTATAAGTGTTCCATTGGCATTCGTGCTGACACCACTCGGTATTGCAACAGAGAAGTTTGCCATATTCTTAGTGAGTTTACTCTCTATCCTCATCGTCTATTATGTAGCGAATGTAGAGGTGGCTTGGTATAAGGAGAACAAGCTAAAGATGATCTTTAAGTTTGTCTGTATCTTCCCAATATTCTTGAGTCTTTCTATGGGCTTATCGTTTCATAACTCCTTGGCGGTAATACAAGGATATTTAGGAAAGAAGACGGCCTTTGTCCGAACACCTAAGTTTGATATCACAAAGGTTGGTGACGGATTCCAGAAGAAGTACTTCAGTCGAAAGATCAAAGCTTCAGCGATAGTTGAGGGACTTCTCTTCTTCTATTTCATGGTTGGTTTTGGATATGGAATGTGGACAGGTGTTCACGCTTTTGCGCCGATGCACTTTCTATTAATGATTGGTTACGGATTACTCTTTTATTATACGCTCAAGAGCGTATCGATCAGTAGAGGTTAAACTTATTATTCTGACCAGTGGATAAGCCTCTTTCTAACATTGTCGTAGGGCTCATTTTTATTGTCTGCATTGCCTACTTAGGATACATTCCTGGTCAGGATGATTTTTATCAGATCATCATTCCCTACTCCGTCTTATTTGGCTGCTATCTGTATTTGGTCAAACAGTGTGGATCATTTAGATGGCTTCTTACTCTTGCCATTTTAGCACGCTTCCTCCTCATCCTAACAGTGCCTAATCTGTCGGATGATATCTATAGATTTATCTGGGATGGTCGATCTATGCATGCGGGTTTGAGTCCTTATGGCAGTTTACCAAGTGACCTTGTTGGCACGGTTGATGGGTTGGATACAGGTTTGTTCGAACTATTGAACTCACCAGAATACTATTCTCTCTACCCTCCTATTGCTCAGGTATTCAATTATTGCTCCACCTTGATCGGCACAGAATCATATATAGGAGAGGCCATCATTTACAAGTCAATGCTATTTCTCTGTGATCTAGTCTTGATGTGGTTATTCTATAAGATAGTCTCGGGAGCTAAGATCCATTGGAATCGAATGTTCCTTTATCTACTCAATCCGCTCATAATCATCGAGATCAACGGCAATGTTCATTTTGAGGGAGTCATGATTCTATTTCTAGCGGCATCACTGTACTTACTCTTGAAAAGCAAGCACATGGCCGCAGGGGCTGCTTTAGGGGCGTCAGTGGCCAGTAAAATGCTTACGATGATGTACTCAGTCGCCATGTTCTTTTATACACCAGCTAAGCAGAGACTTCCTCTTGTACTAGGAGCGGTTGTTATGGGCGTTCTACTATTCTTACCTGTTGTAATAAGTCTTCATCAGGATGGCGCCAACATCCTAACAAGTCTGGATCTGTATGTTAAGAAGTTTGAGTTTAATGGAAGTCTTTACTACTTATTGAGAGGCATAGGATACGAAATCTATGGCTATAACACTATACATATCTGGGGTCCTAAACTATCTATTGCAGCGCTCTTGGCTATGCTGTTCATATCTTATAAGACGCGTCAGGGAGAATTTCTACAGCTACTCCAGGTTATCTTCTGGTGTACTATCATATTCTTAGTGACGTCAAGGACGGTGCATCCTTGGTATCTCTCTTTAGCGATATTCAGTAGTGTATTTACACGATTTCGATTTCCCATTTTATGGTCCTATTTAATCTTCTTTACCTACATCAATTATAGCTATGCAGTCTATGAAGAAAATCTTGTCATCGTATTCATCGAGTATGGATTAGTTCTCTTCTATGCTTGTTATGAGTGGAAAATAAAAAAGCCCCAAGTCGCATTGACTTGAGGCCAGTAATTTTTCCTATTTAGGCGCTCTATTAAAAGGACCATAAATCATGCTCCCATGCAAAGAGCTCTTGTTTTATTTTCTCTGACGCAAGTAATCTATCGTACTCACTATCAGGATATAAATCTTTCAATCTTAATCCCAGTGAATTGGATTCTGCATAGACATAGCTACCGAAAAATCTTAATTCAAATAAATCATACCATGAGACCAAACTGACATCATTGAAATCAGATACTACTCGTTCTTTAGCAAGGCCATATCTCGCTTTAGGATAATAAGCCCAGAATAATGGAGCTTCATAAAGAAACTCTCCAGTATTGTCATCAAATCTATCTTGAATTGGTGCAATACCTAAGATTCTTACCTTAACTGTAGAAGTCTTCTTATCAAAGAACCATACTTCCTTCACTCTATAACGCTGTATAGAAGCCGGATCAAGCGGATTCTCTGTAATTGTGATCTGCTCTTCATAGGTCTCTGGATCATAGACTAATACCGTATCAATTCTATTTAAGATTGATGTTAAGTCGTCAGCATCCATTGGCTCTTTGAACTTCTCATCTTTGAATACAGTAATCTCGCCTTCCATTGCCATTTCCTGAAGGATCGTGAAAAACGCACGATCTTCATTTCTAAACGGCTGATTGATCTTCTCACGAGTATCGATTACTCTCCAGATTCTACGCTGCCACATGACATCATGCTCACTTAATGGTTCATATTCGATCACTCGACTATCTGCCATTAAATTTCTATCTACAACATCATCAAAGTAGGTACTAAGATCTTCTTCTTCAAAAATTGTAGACTCATCAATAGTCTCTTGTTGCTCATCTGGATCATTCAAGAAGAAATCATCGTCCTGCGCAAATGAAACTGCAACAAGACCCAAAACCAACAATAATGACAATATATATCTCATAATCAATTAATTCTTATCTATTAGTTTAATATGAATGACATAGATCCTAAGTCACGAGATGCTGCATCACCTGGACACTTACATTTGATATTATCAAAAAAGAAGCGATCACCTGGTACAGCTTTGTTCATAAGTCTCTTAGAATCACTATTAAATGTACCTCCTGGATTCAAAGCAAACTCAGGATCAGATCTCTTAGGAGCTCTTACAAGGTTGAATCCTGATATGCTACATTTTGCATCAAAGTCAAAGCCTTCTAATACAGGTATTACTCCTTTCTGAACTTTGAACGTACCAGAACCCATCTTTCCACTTCTATTGTTACCTAATTTGGGTATTGGATCAGGGATTCTTTTTACTCTAAAGTCTTTATGCGCATCGAATCCTGGAGCTGTAAGATTTACCTTAGCAAATTCTCCTTTTTTCGTTGGTCTGCTCACTTTTACATTGTAAGTCCCGTCAGAATTCTTAGAGATGTTTCCACCACCTTGGCCTCCCATGGAGACTTTTACCTGACTACTAGGAACACCAGCTACAGATACCTCAACTGGGTTATCGACACCGATGTAGAATACATTCATTTTTGCCGCCGATATTGCTGCAGAACGCTCACCTACTTCGTATTCGTAAGTACGCTTAAATGTTTGTGTTTCACCTGTCACAGGGTTCTTAATAGAAGCCTCAACATTGTAATTCTTTTTACCTACGCCGTTAGCTTTAGCAGAAAACTCAGCAACTCCATCAGAATTAAGAGTTAGAGGTCGGCCATTCACAGTGATTGATACTCCCGTATTCGACTCTGCTGATGCAGATGCACTCATAAAAACCTCTGTTTTAAACGTCTCTCCGTTTATCACATACGTCTTCTCTGGTGACGATACCACAGTAAACTTATCGAGTACTACATCCGTACTTGTTCCCACCTTATTAGCCAGGTAATTCAAATATTTTGATTCAGTACTTATGACGTCATTCTGAAACTTTCTGAAAATCGGCAAAACCGCCTGTACAGGCATCTGCTTAAAGTTGAATGTTGCCCAATCGAACTTTGCATTAGCAGACTTAGTCGCTGCTTTGTCTTTCCATGTTACATCATCGATGATTGGAGGAATTTCATTGGCAAAAGATGCTCTGTCCTCTTCATCTACAAGCGCCATAATCTGAGCTCTGAACTCTAACAAAGAAGCTTTCAGTTCCTCACCTTTACCCTGTTTTACAAGGAGACGTGTAGTAACATCAGTGTTTTTCTTACCTCTAAGCGTGGTAGTTTTCTTACCATCTTTATAGACATAATCCTCATCATTATATTCACCATCCTGATTTCCACTCATATCTATAAGTGATTCTATTATATCCTCTAGCTCCTGCTTCATATTCACAGTTAGCTCATGTGAAGGATCTATTCGCTCGGCATATTGCTCAAGGGCTTTTTTCTTCTTAGCACCATCTCGAATGAGTTCAGGAAGAGCTTTATTCGACTCTTCAATTGTCTTGTTGGACTTGATAAGTCCTTTATCCACAATCTTAAAGGCATTAAAAATCTCCGCAGATACGTTAAGTGCCAGCATCGCCGTCAATACCAAATACATGATATTGATCATTAGCTGACGGGGTTCCTTAGGAATTGACATTTCTTAGATATTAATCGTTAGCTAATAATTACTGATTCGCTGAGTTGAACGCACCAAGTACGTTACCGTATACAGAGTTTAAAGACGATAAGTTTCTGTTGAGAGAAGCCATCTGATCTTTATACATCTTAGTATCTTCTACTGTCTCAGAAAGTGCACCCATTGCCTCGTTTAACTTTCCGTAGAAGTTATGAGCAGCCTGCAATTGCTGAGAAGTTTCACTGAAATCTATTTCTTGAAGTGCCTTAAGAGAACCTAAGCTCTTGGACATTGATTGTAATTCGTCAAGCATGCCGCCTAATTGGTTTTCTACAACCTCAGCATTAAGAGCTCTTGCATCTTCTGCTCCTGAGATCATGTTGACTGCTCCTCCAGAAAGTGGTGCCAACGCCGCATTGTGCTTATCGAGACCTGGATATAATTTTTCCCAGTAGTAATCTTTCTCTGGCCCGATCAGACCTAAGAAGAAGAATAATACTGCCTCTACTACAAGGCCTACTGTAAGAAGATCAATTTTGATTCCGGCTACAACAGGTTGTTCCCAAGATTGGATTTTATATAGTGCACCTAACATCACTAGTGCAGCTCCGACACCAATTACTAAATTTTTAAAGTATTTGAAGCCAGAAGAATGTAAAAAACTCATAAGAATTGATTTTAGAAAAGGTTTTCTTTGTTGAATAAATTTTAATAATGGGGAGGTTATATCTTCTACTAATCAGTATTATCTGCTTAGAAGTCGTCAATTGATCGACCCAAATATGTCATAGCACATCTGAATCCTATAAATGATTTTGCCGAATCTTGATACTCAAAATCACGAGCATCAGTTCTTAAGAAATAGTGCACATCTTTCCATGATCCACCTCTAACTACCTTAAGCTTATAAGCCTCTGGATCATCTTCCTTGGCATCGTACTTAAGATCAGGGTTCAGGTCATGTACATGCTGAAATACATTGGCAGAATAGGTAGTCTCCGTCCATTCTGACACATTACCCGCCATGTTGTAAAGTCCAAAATCATTAGGGAAGTAAGAATCGATAGGAACAGTATACTCTCCTCCATCTTCTCTATAATTACCTCTACCTGGTTTGAAGTTAGCCAGGAGACATCCTTTGCTATTTCTTACATAGTATCCACCCCATGGAAATGGAGCTTGATCTCTACCACCACGAGCGGCATATTCCCATTCAAATTCTGTAGGAAGTCTAAAATTTTCTACTAATGCATTAGTTTCTGAAACGCCATCATTCCAAATCTTAGTTCTCCAGTGACAGAAAGCTTGTGCCTGTGGCCATGTGATTCCTACAACTGGGTAATCATCAAATGCCACATGCTCAAAATAATGTCTCGTCATTGGCTCATTATAGCTATAACTGAAATCTCTAATGAATACAAATGGATCTGGAGCAACATTCACTGTTCTCTCTTCTATTACTTCTGATCTGCGTCCAGCATAGTTACCACTGGCCGCTTTCTTCCAATTAATCCAGTCATAGGTATAATCCAGTAGAGAAGTATTTAGCTCTCTCTTCCCGCTAAAGGAATTTTCTTTAGAATAGAACATCTCATCGAGATCCTCAGACTCATAATCTAAGTCAAGCTCCCAATCGATTTCTTCATTACCATAATCATCTTCGTAATAGTCTCCCATGATCTCGTGACCTTTAAAATCACGTACCCATTCGGTAAATTGACGATACTCATTATTGGATATCTCAGTTTCATCCATGAAGAATCCTGATACCGAGATGGCTTTTGGACGTGTCAGGTAGGAACTAAAAATGTCTTGATCACTCTGACCGACAGTCAAATTTCCAGAAGGCACGAATACCATACCATATGGATTGGGGATACCCTTCCATTTAGGTCTTTCTTGTGATCCTATTAGTTGACCACCATTATCTCTTCCGCATCCACTGAAAATGATTAGAGCGACGAAACAACAAAGGCTGATGTTGAAGCTTTTAAGTGTCATTTTTTAATTACTGTTTGAAACTAAATCCTTAAGAACTTTATAGAAACTATAAAGTGATAAGGGATAGTATGTTATGTTCTAATAAATTGACAACAAATTGACATACTGACCCTCTCAAAAAACGTGCTAATATTAATATTATTTTAAAATCACCTATTTGTAAGGACACGAAATAGACTCATATGCCTAATTATGTAATGGATTAATTATACCTAGGGTTGTAGATTATTGGAGGATACTCCCCTGTTCTGATCTTTTTATTGAGGTTATAATTGACGACAAACTCGTGGGTGCCATCATGAAAGGTTCTCAAACCAGATATATTGTAGTCGAACGAGTAGGATAATCTAATGTTATCATTGAGTTGCGTACCACCAATAAAATTTACTGCATCTCGTGAGTTAGCTGTAAATCCTCTAAGCGTTACTCCACCAAAAACACTTTCATAATGGATGAGGGCTCCTACATCAACTTGGGTCTGTTTAAAATCAGAGCGAATCAAAATGTTCGGTGCCACCGTAAAAAGATCATTAATAGGTAGGTCTGTTTTTGCGTAGAGCGAGAGTAATTGCGAAGCGTTGAACTGACTATTGCCTGCGCTAAATCCGTTAGAAGGGATGTTGTCAAGGCTTAATCCAAATTCTCCATAATCGTTGACCACATATAAGCCCAAGCCCCACCAAGGGCTCACTCCACTCAAGTCATTAGTTAAAAGAATTGGATCATTGAGATCGACTACATTATCTATTACCGAACCCATTGGTGTGCGAAGTACTGAAGCATCTATCTCAACTTGATTGATGCCTACTCTACCACCAAAGGATAACAAACCAATAATGGACTCAAAAACATAATTATATGATCCAGATACTATGACTCTCTTAAGAGGTCCTAGCTGGTCATTTTCGAGCCCCAGTCCAACACTTCCATTAAGGGCGTACAGCGGCAAGTGGAGATTCACAAATTGCGTCGTAGGTGCACCTTCAAATTGAGTCCACTGTGTTCGTAAGCCTGCAGTAATACTAAGCGATCTATCTAAACCGCCATAAGCAGGATTAAATTGATAACGATTTAACATGAATTGAGTATACTGCGGAGCTTGTTGAGCTGAGAGTGCTGTGATCATCAACGATAAACAAAGCAAGTTGAAGCATCTATGATATAAATATCTCCGCATAGGCTGTAAAGTACTATATATCCTCTATAGTTCAAATTGTAGTCCATCATAAGCAGCGTATACGTCTGGAGGCAGTTCTTTTGACCATTCAGATACGGGTCCAAGCAAATGACTCATATGTATTAAGTGTGCACTGTGGCTCGGTCGGATCTTATCTATATACGATATCGCTTGTTCTATAGTATTATGTGAATGATGTGGCTGCTTCCTAAGTGCATCTATTAAAAGATAGTCGATACCTTTTAAGGCTGCTAAAGTTTCATCAGGAAATACATTAGCATCAGTGAAGTACCCTAACTGACCCACTCGAAAGCCAAGAATAGGTAATCTACCATGTTGTACACGCAACGGCATTAATTCTAAATCGTTGATAACGATTTTTTCCCCAGGTCTAATAGGAATCAACTGAAAACTTGGTGCTCCAGGATAAGACTGCTCCCCAAAGGCATAATCAAATTTCTGCCGGATGCTTTCAATAACTCTGGGTTCGGCATAAATGGGCATAGGACTGCGCTGCATGAAAATAAATGGTCTTAAGTCATCCAAACCAATTATATGATCATTATGCTCATGAGTAATAACTACTGCATCGAGATGATCCACTTCCGTTCTAAGCATCTGTTCTCTGAAATCAGGACCAACATCAATTACTACACTGGTATCTCCATGTGAAATCAAGGCACTACATCGTAATCTACGATCATGAGGATCGCTGGATTTACAGGCAGCACACTTACATCCTATGACTGGTATGCCCTGAGATGTTGCTGTTCCAAGAACGGTAATAAGCAGAATTATGTAATTATGGCTAAAAAACTATTTTTCTATAATATCAGCCAAAATAGTTCTAAGATTATCTATGCGGGATTCTAAATCCAAAAATTTGTTGACCACAACCACTTTTCTTGTCTCTAGGACACAGTAGCCTGATTTAAAGTTGCCTTTCTCAAAGCGAACAGTATATTCGAACTCTTTGAAACGATCAATTAATTTTTGTAATCTATATCTTGAGGCTTTTGCCATGTTTTACATATTAAAGTGTGAATATATATAAAATACATAGATGTGTTCGGAGTTATTTGATTCGATATCATAAGGTAATTGCTCTTTTAATCTTTTTGACTCAGATCTGCTCTACTACCACAAGTCAGACATTCATAGGTAGTCTACACGGAGGAATTAATCAGAGTCAGTTGTCTGGGGACGACCTAAGCGGCTTTCGCAAAACTGGGTTGCATGGCGGAGTCAGCGTCAGCTATCCTTGGTCCAATCTTCAAAAACAGATCGCTATTGAGCTATTATATCAACAGAAAGGAAGTCGCGGAACAGATGTATCAGGCACAAATCAGGAAATCGCTGTAAACACCTTGTCTATACCCGTAATCTATCGCTGGGGAGAATGGTTTAACGACCAGACTGATAGACACAACTTTTATATAGAACTAGGCACAGTGGCAAACTCAATCATAGGAGTATCTTCTGAAAACACGTTTTTTGACAATCGCACGAGTGATTTTAGCGATTTTGATTGGGGCTTAATAGGAGGTGTGAACATTAGCATCGGTCAGAAATTGAGTAGCACTATACGGTACGAAAGATCGATCACTAACCTATTTAATGGTCCAATGCTTTCGATAAGAGGATTACAAAGTTTCCTATTCACAATAAGATTAGACTATCGACTATAATGATTCGTGCAGCAATAGACATCGGGACAAATACTTCACATATTATAATTGCGGCACTACATCAAGGGCGCATTAAGGAGATTATTTATCGCAAGAGGTTCTATACTTATATTGCCATGGATGGTATAGAACATATTTCTCAGGCCGCACAAGATAGATTATATGATGCCTTAGGCCATTTTAGAGAAGTTATAGATGAGCACGAGGTTGAGATAGTTCTTGCTGTAGGTACTGAAGCATTGCGTACAGCGAATAATGGAGCTGATATTCTTGATCACATCTCGACGAACTTTGATATTAATATCGAGATCGTAAGTGGCGAGCGAGAAGCTCAATTAATCTTTCAGGGCGTATCCCAGGTCGCTAATTTAGATTATAATAGTTCGATAATCATTGATATCGGTGGCGGGAGCGTAGAGTTTATACAAGTGACAGATGGAAAGGTGACTCAATTAGTAAGTATCCCAATTGGAATTGCAAGGTTGTATAAACTCTTCCATCTCTCAGAGCCTATAACACCAGATCAGATTGCAAAGATCTATGCTCATCTTAAAGTAAAAACTGAGACATTATTCAGCAGTCTTCCTATTGATACAAGGGTAATTGGGTCGGCAGGAACCTTTGAGGTGTTGGTGAAACCCGATTCTAATAGTAAAACTGGATCAATCAGTCGCCAAAAGTTCAATCAATTCTATGAGCATGTAGTAAGCCTGGATCTTGAACAGCGAAAGAACTCTGACCTTATCCCTGTAGAACGAGCGAAGTACATAGTTGCTGCATTGATCTTGGTAAAGTTTCTATTTGAAGCCTTAGACTGTACCGAGATTGTGGTGAGCCCATATGCTCTAAAAGAAGGTCTTATTTTAGATTTTTAGATTAATCTAAAAATCATACCTTTGCCTATCTAAATCGAGAATGGAAATTCTATTACTACTCCAAGAAGAATGGGCATTTAGAGCATTGATTGCCTCATCACTTGTCGGCATGATGTGCGGAGTGATTGGAAGCTTTATGGTTCTCCGTAACATGTCCTTAATAGGTGATGCGCTATCGCACGCCATCCTTCCAGGAATTTTTGTCGCCTTTGTATTAGTGGGTTATAGTTCTGTGGGATTCTTCGTTGGAACTCTGATAGCGGCCCTAGTTAGTGCTATGGGAATCACCTGGATTCAGGGCAATGTCAAAACCAAGAATGATGCGGCTATTGGAATCATTTTCACCTTTATGTTTTCCATTGGGGTGATCGGAATATCGTATCTCAACAACCAACAAGGGGTACACCTCGACTTAAAAGATTTCTTGTTTGGAACTATCTTAGGGGTATCAGATGAAGATATTTTAATAACCACTATAGTGACAATATATGTAATCGTCAGTGTGGTTATTTTATTTAGATATCTGTTCATCACTACTTTTCAACCGACCATAGCGCAGACTATGGGAATTTCTACTAAGCTAATCCACTATTTCCTTATGCTGTTATTGTCGTTCGCAGTAGTTGCTGCTCTTAGGACGGTTGGGATTATCCTTGTCGTTGCGATGCTCATCACCCCAAGTGCAACAGCTTTACTCCTTAGCAATAAGCTAAAATATGTCGTTATTCTTTCTGGAATATTGGGTTTAGTATCTGCAATTGTTGGCCTAATCGCTGCTATTGCATTAAATACGACGCCAGGTCCGGCGATGTGCGTAATAGCAACCCTATTCTACTTTGTGGCGGTGTTCTTATCTCCCTCCAAAGGACTGATATTCAAGTATATCAGAAATCGAAAACAAGACAGAACCATCGAAAAAGAAGATCTGATCAAATACCTATATAAGCAGCATTCAATTACTTCAAATAATATCAGTGGGATGGCCACTAAACTCGGCATTAAGATAGGTAATGTAAAGAGGCATTTACAAGAGTTGAAAAAAGATGGTTTGATCCTTCTATCAGATACTGTTCAACTCACTGCTAAAGGAAAATCCAGCGGCGAAAAACTCGTAAGAGCTCATAGGTTATGGGAGACTTATCTCGTTGACAAGATTGGCCTTGACGACCATGAGATACACGAAGAGGCAGAAAAATATGAGCATCTATTAACGGCTGACTTATTGGATCAACTGGATTTGAAACTGGGATATCCTACAACAGATCCGCACGGATCCCCTATCCCCATAAAACGGATAACTGCCACTAATCCTCTCCTGAAACTAAAGCCAAAATCTAAAGCGAGAATCTCTGATAATCAGATCAACTCAGAGATTGAAAGCAAGTTGTGGGAGCTTGGCCTCACCGCCCAGAGCTCAATACAAATGGTGGATATCGATCAATCTAAAGTGATCATTAAACGTGGCAACGAACACATAGAGCTTGAAGCTACCCTCGCAGAAATGATCAACGTGGACTAAATTAAGTCACGCTGATTTAATGACTTTTAGCATTCGATTCTTTCCTTGCATATCCTGTCGCATTTCCACTCCATTTACCCAATTGACATCAGAAAATATCTGTTTAATTTCTCCAGCCAGAAACTCGTTCAACTCCAGGTACAACGCTCCATCGGGCTTAAGTCGACTGAGACAAAATTCCGCAATCTGTTTATAAAATATTAATGGGTCATCGCCGCGTTGAGGAACCAAAGCCATCAGAGGCTCATAGTCCTGTACATTCTGTGACATCTGGTCAAATTCTTCCTGGGCAATGTATGGGGGATTGCTGATGATCAAATCATAAATTCCTAATGTTCTTCGTGTCCCCGAAGTCAAAAAATCCATTTCATAGAAGATGACTTCGCAATCTAAGTTCTGCGCATTCATCTGTGCTGAATTGAGTGCATCAACACTCTTGTCAACGGACGTAATACGCCAATTTGGACGCTTTTTCTTTAAGGTAATAGGAATACATCCAGAGCCAGTTCCTATATCGAGAACATCTAGTAGTTTTCGATCTTGTCTATAATCCGATAGTACCCAATGCACCAGCTCTTCAGTCTCTGGCCGTGGAATCAATACGGACGGGTTCACTGCAAAGTCATAACCATAGAAGTTAGTCTTCCCAGTGATATATTGAATGGGCTCATGCTTAAGGAGGCGTCCTATGACTCTGTTAATATCGAGTATATCGACCTGTTTGGTATCCACATTTAGCGCAGACAAACCGAAGATGTCAGCAAGGGCTATATCGATAACATTTGTTGCCTCTCGCTCACTATAAATAGAGACAATATGCTCGATCATATAAGCCTTCAGTTCTTGGTAATTCATAAATGAACAATTTCAAATGGTGCATTGAAAATATTAACTGGGTCCCATAGTACCGTACGTTTGAGTAGTGAGCTTCTAAGTTTTGTTTTATAGGACGCGATCTGTACTCTTCTACCAACGGTAGGTATATCGTAGCCAGTGGCTTGAGCGATTGATGTTATATCTGAATACTTCGCTACTTTGCCCGCTATTCGGAAACTCTCTTTTATTCTTAGGCACTCCACTATATCTAAGACCTCTCGCTGTATTTGACTAGATAATGATTGAAATCTATTATGAACCATGGGTTGAGGTAACTCATCTTCTGCGTAACGCCAACTTTCTATCTTGATGTCTCCCGTAGAGGTTATCCAATCGAACAATGCCGGGTCTAAACCCGCTGATAGAGCTACCCGCTCTGTGATAGCTTGATAAGTATCTAAGAACTCTTCGTAACGTATAACTATGCAGTTGTCTGAATCGGTAGCTAGTCCAAAGGAAGTGTTCAACAGGTATATCCCACATGCGTACAGCGTATCATATCCTCTCTTAATCATCGAAGCGATAGCTTCAAGAGGATGACGAATCATGGTTATAAAATAAGTCTCTTTCTGGGCTTCACTCAAAGCTGGTATTAACAAAGCATTGGCTGGGGTTTTTTCCACCCAGACTGATCGCGGATTAGACATTAGAATTGCTTGTTCCAGAGTATTAATGAAAGTATCAAAGTCTGCAGCTTGCTTAACTAGGTGATCAATGTCTTCAATTGTTACACCCCAAATATTATGTGGTATTGCAATGCCATTTTCTCGATGCCATCCATGAGAGCGGATCGGTTTAAGTTTACTCCAGTTTAATATTCGAGCCTTGTAAGTTTCCCAATTGGTTAAGAGTTGAGGCCGTGCATAAATAGATGTTTCAGCACTTATCACTACATCCCTGTGTCTGCCTAAACAATGATTCAGGAGTGAACTCCCCGTGCTACTCGATCCGCCTATGACAATCTTCATCTAACGTTGAGACTATTCCGAATACGCTGTAAATCCTCTAATGTATTCAGGCTGCTCACTACTCTATCAGTGTGAACACAGTGAATCTTATACCCCGATTCCAGCCACCTCATTTGCTCGAGTGAGCGTTTCTTCTCTTTGTTTGTCTTTGGCAACTTGGATATCTCCTGCAGAGTTTTGCTCCTATAAGCATAGATGCCATGATGTCCATAAAGTCGTGCTGGAGTAGAAATTATTTCTCGAACGAAATCTATAGCTTCATTCCTTTCATTTAAAACAGCCTTCACTACTGAAGCATCTGACTTTTGTATTTCCTCAAGAGGTCCAACCAAAGTACTGATCTTGATCTCTTCTGATTCCTTCATAGCGATAATGAGATGCTTTATATCATCTGCCTTGACGTCATATTCATCGGCTTGAATATTTACAACTATATTTTCATTTGTGAACTTAGCTGCAACATCGGTTATTCTCTCCGTTCCATTATTATAACCCTTGTTCGAATACCGTACGTCAAAGTCACAAAAGTCTTGGATTAGATGCCGAATAAATGAAGAGTCAGTAGTGACGGCAATAACATGATCTTTGCGAAGTGCTTTAATCTGATCACATAGATGAAGAATGACTTCTTTATCTCCTATTTTCTGTATCAACTTTTGTGGTAACCTCGTTGACTTAAGCCGAGCTGGAACAACTATTAGTGCCAAGAATCAAAATAATTTAACTACAAGATTGTTAACGAAATACATATTACAATTTATAATAATATATTTGCATGATCTATTAATCTCAGATATGCTTAGAACTTTATTCCTCCTGTTAGTATCAACAGCCATTTGGGCTCAAGATGACCATTATACCGCAGAATATCGCCAAGATAACGGTCTTATCATAACGCATGATATAAGTGCTGGGCAAACAATTTATGGCCTTACTAAGCATTTTGGTGGTGAAATTGATCATACTATTGCCTTGAACAATGCAATTGATTTCACAGAGGTTAATATTGGAGATCAATTACAATTTGTTTTGTTATCTGAACTCATAGAATCACACAAGGCTAATCGGCACTATGTTCCACTACGCTTTACTGTATCAAAGGGGCAAACGCTTTACTCTATAGCAAAGAAATATGCAAATCGAGAAGTGGAGGATATTATGCTCCTAAACCATATGACAGAATCTAAGCTTGACCTCGGGCAATCTCTCTTATTGGGATACATAGAAATGCCCTACGCAACGGTCGCATCTCCTATAGTATCACAAGCGAAAGACCATGAACCTCTTGTAACACCACATGAATCACCATCTATAACCCGTAAAGAACTCCGAGTGAATCCACAACTCAGACAGATAAAGCTATTAGCTATTGACACTAAACACCGAGCGAAAAATGTCCTATCAATCGAAAGAGCACTGGCAAAGAGACATAAACTTGAGTCAGAAACCGCGGTCGACTCGATTGCAATTGCATCAGGAGTACCTCATCAGTTCACACGTGAGAAAGGATTAGCATACTGGCAGGCCATCAACTCAAATAGCAAGGATCTCATCGTGCTGCATAAAAACGCTCGTGTTAATGAATCCATCACGCTCTTCAATCCGATGATGGGTCGAGAGGTTAAAGCCACAGTAGTTGCTCCTATACCAGAAAAATCTTATCCAGATAACATAAGTGTCGTAATTTCGCCGGCGGTTGCGGAAGCCTTAGGAGCTCTGGACAAAAGATTTATCGTCGAAATGACTTACTAACTTTATGGATATAAAAAACAACATCCTTGAGACAATCGGTAATACGCCGTTAATTAGACTCAATAAAGTCGCTTCACATATAGAGGCAACAGTACTTGCCAAAGTAGAATACTTTAATCCAGGCCACTCTATTAAAGATAGGATGGCCCTTAAGATGGTGGAAGTTGAAGAGCAGAGTGGCCGCCTTAAGCCAGGTGGAACTATAATAGAATGCACCTCTGGAAATACTGGTATGGGCATCGCCCTTGCAGCAGCGGTTAAGGGATACAAATGCATATTCACCACCAGTGACAAGCAATCTAAGGAGAAAATAGATATTCTAAAGGCGGTGGGTGCGGAAGTAATCGTTTGCCCTACAGATGTGCGGCCAGAAGACCCAAAGTCTTACTACTCAGTAGCCGAAAGATTGAGCAAAGAAATTCCTAACAGTGTCTGGTTAAATCAATACGATAACCTAGCAAATCGTCAGGCACACTACGAAACAACTGGACCAGAAATCTGGAATCAGACTGACGGGACCATAACACATCTGATCGTAGGAGTCGGAACAGGAGGAACTATATCTGGTACGGCTAAATACTTAAAGGAGCAAAATTCCAATATCAAGATTTGGGGGGTAGATTCTTATGGATCAGTATTCAAAAAGTATCATGAAACTGGAGAATTCGATGAAAAAGAGATTTATCCCTATGCATTGGAAGGTATTGGCGAAGATATCTTACCCCAAAACGTCGATTTTGAGTTAATCGATCATTTTGAGAAGGTCACTGATAAAGATGCCGCTATAGACACTCGAAGACTAGCCAAAGAGGAAGGTATATTCACTGGTTATTCTTGCGGTGCTGCATTGTCTGGGTTACTACAGATGGGCGATCAGTTATGCAAAGATGACGTTGTGGTATTAATCTTACATGATCATGGCAGTAGGTACGTCGGAAAGGTGTTTAATGATGATTGGATGATTCAGCGAGGATTTCTTGATAGAGAATTGAAAGTTCGTGATCTCCTAGCAAAGAAAACTGACAAATCCTTTCACTCACTCGAAAGAACTGCCACTGTAAAGGAGGCATTAAGTGTCATGAAAGAACAGGACATTTCTCAGTTACCCATAACCTCCAATAATGACATTATTGGATCTCTCACTCAAAATAAAGTGCTTAATTATATTCTTGAAAATCCATTGAAAAATGTAGACCGAGCTGTCTCAGATATCATGGATAAAGAGTTTCCTAAAATCTCACTTGATACCCCGCTTAAGGATTTAAATAAGTATATCACCAGGGAGGTTCCTGCAGTAATCGCCATTGATTCTAACAATGAAGCTCAGATTATCACTCAGTATGATATCATTCAGGCCTTATAATTAAGATGTCAGACAGGATATGGACAGTAATTAAGTCAATTCTGTGGATCATTGTTGAGCTTGCTCTTTTTGTGATTTTATTTGTACCACTTGCAGCTCTGTTTACGTGGTTGGCAATTATTTCATTCTCTGGAGAGGAATCCTACAATATCGGAGAAAATCCAATACTAACATTGGTATTAGACTATCTACCATTATTCCTTGCATCTATTATTAGTCTCTATGTGACCCATGTACTTATATTTAAACGCTCGTGGATTTCTACTGGCTTCACTAAGAAATGGTATAGTATGGATACTGCTGTTGCGGGATTCCTTGCTTTTGCTTTTTTGGCTTTGAGCTTCATTGTTCTATACATGCTAGGTTTTATGCAGATTGATGAGGTCAATTTTGATCCTGCACTATTCTTTGGTTTCATGTTATTATTTTTGGTTCAAAGCAGTTTCGAGGAGATTGTGAGTCGCAGTTTTATGATACCTAGTATAACAGCATATTCCAATGTTTGGATAGCCCTATTCATAAGTTCTTCTGTGTTTGCCATACTACACATTTTCAATGATAATATTACCGTACTTAGCACTCTCAATATTTTTTTAGCTGGGCTTCTATTAGGATTACTATATCTACGTTATGAGAGCATATGGCCCGCCATCTCATTTCATGTTGCATGGAACTTCTTTCAAGGTTCATTTTTCGGATTTGAGGTCAGCGGACTTGATGTGTATAGCTATTTGGATACCTCTGAGACTGGTCCAGATCTATATACGGGAGGTTCCTTCGGATTGGAGGGTTCTCTGATCTGCACACTACTACTTACAGCTTACAGCGCATATTTATACAATCGTTGGTCTAAATCGGATGGATTTGTTCGTTTGTCGAAAAGAGCGGTTAATTCCCATGGTGCTATCCACTAAGGTTAATTCTTTTGCTATTTTAAGGTTTTGAACCAGACAAATTCTGTGGAGGAAATCAAAAACAAGAAAAAGAGTTTCTTTTCTGAGTGGTTAGAGCAGTTACAACAAGAGAGTTGGCAGCTCGAATTGCTTATCTCTGGATTGGCCCTGTTTGGGATTTGGGAATCTCAGAATGTTATCGTTCGATTTGACTATTACATTGATGTTTTTGCCACCTCCGATTTTAGACCCTACCTAAGCATCTTTCGGCACTTATTATGGTCGAGTTGGGCCATCTTCCTACTTAATCTATTAATCCACATAATCCTCAGAGGATTTTGGATCGGTGCTATCGGATTGAGATATGTCTCTGGTGACATTGATTTTGACACCTTAAATTATTCAGATCGATTTAAGAGCTATTACAAAAGTCGGATAGGGAGTTTTGATGAGTATATTGAACGCATCGAACGGCTAAGCAGTGTGATCTTCTCATTCACATTTTTGCTCTTCTTCATGTTGTTGTCTTTCATCTTATTCAATATTGTTTTTGCCTTAATCATGGCTATTTTCCATAGGTTCTTAGGTGAGGAGTCGCGAGAAATGGTTTCAGGATTTTTTGGCTTATTCTACTATGGATTAGGATTAATAGTACTGATTGACTTTTTCACCTTGGGTGCCTTTAAGAAGATCAAAGAGAATACTATATCAACGATTTACTTTTGGATTTATAGATTCTACTCTACAGTATCGCTGTCCTTCTTTTATCGACCTCTTTTGCTCAATTTTATTGACAATACTTACACCCGAAAGCTATTTTTCTTTGCCATCCCGTATGGCATAGTCCTTTTTATCCTCAGCGGTTTGTTTTTAGAAAACTACTCCTATTTCCCATCGTTCGAAACTAACGCACGATATTCTAATCGGATACATGGAGAATCTATCCACTTTATATATTACGATGACGAACGAGAGGCGTATTACAATACTTTTAGGAGAGATGGTGATCGGATAAATAAGCAAGCCATTAATTTCGTTTCCTTAGGCACTTATGAAATCACAGGCTCAGAACTAAAGCTTTTCTTGAGGTATACAAGAAATGATGACGAACAACTTAAAGGAGAATATCCAGAACTATACCCATTCCGAAAGCAAGGGCTTAGACATTCCGTCTTCTTTTCTAATCGTCAACGAGACGAATCAAATCATCTCGACTCATTAGAGATCATGGAGAGTAGAACAGCTCGATCCATTATTAAGAATGAGGGCATTCCAGAAGGGGCAGATTCTTCACTGGTTGAAAGATTCAAAGCTTATTCCTCAGATGATCTCAATAAAGTCCTTGATGAAATCAGTTCTGATTACGATGATCAAAGATGGGTATATGAAGAAGAGCGAATTATAAAGATTAAAGAAGGCCTAAAGAATCTATATTCTGTTAAATTAGATGATGTGGAGATAAATGATGATCTCGAGTGTGAATATTATATTCATCCAAATATGAGGGAGCGAGGATTAATGTGTTACCATGCGATAGATTCCTTATCAAGCGGGAAACACATGTTGAAAATCAATAAAGAAGACGCTCGAGCAATAAGAGTACCGTTCAGAAAACTTAAATAACTATTATGAAAAATGCATTGAAACTTGGACTTATCATGGCTGCCATATCAAGTTTGGTCGGTCTGGTGATTTATCTAGTCGATTATTCTATCCTGTTTGATTGGAAGTTCTCACTTATTCTTTTTGTAACCAATATGGTTATTGCAGTTCTACTTGGCAGAAAGTTTCTTCGCCCAGCGGATTATGTAGGTCTTTCTTATGGAGAAGCTCTTAAATATCTTTTCGTGGCATTCTTGATCTCATCTGTAATTGGGGCTATTTTCCAAGTGGCTGTTTATGGTAGTAATGAGCAATTCGAACAAGATTTTATTCAATATTCAAAGGATGCTTCCATTACCGGTCTGGCATGGGGTATGGGCCTAGCGGGCCAGAGTGAAGCTGAAATAGAACTTGCTGTGGAAAAGATGAAAGATCAAATGGAGTCAGGTGAGATACCAGAACCTGAATCTCCATATCAGTGGTCCAAACTCCCAATAATGTTATTTGGGTCTATCTTTGGCGCTTTAATACTGTCTCTTATTGTAGCGATTTTTGTCAAGCAAAAGGGTTAGCGCCCTTGCTTATTCGTTCTTATAAATTCCGATATATCGTTCTCCCGGCTTGGCGTATCCTCGATACATGCCAGCGGAGTTGAACGGTAATGCAACGTTACCATGTCGATCAACTGAGATTAGGCCGCCACTTCCTCCTGCGTCGACAAGCGTTGTGTTGACCACATGATTACCAGCTTCTTCAAGTGATTCATTAAGATATAGCATACGTGCATGTACATCATGAGCTACCGCATATCTGATGAAGTACTCCCCATGGCCTGTGCAACTGACACCCACTGTTTCATTGTCAGCATAGGTGCCCGCACCTATGATTGGTACATCGCCAAAACGATTAAATCGCTTATTGGTCATCCCCCCAGTGCTGGTCCCAGCAACTATATTGCCATGACGATCAAGTGCAACACATCCGACGGTTCCATGTTTCTTATCATCAGGCATATCTGATTCCGATAGCTCCGCACCTTTCTCTTCTGCCAGAACTCGCTGCAGGGATTTCCATCGTGACTCCGTATAGAAGTATTTAGGATCTACCGTCTCTATTCCCTGCTGGCGGCTAAACTCCTCCGCCCCCGCTCCTGTCAAGAGCACATGTTCCGATTCTTGCATTACGGCTATTGCTGCAGTGATCGGATGTTTGATGGTGCTCAATCCACCTACTGCCCCTGCATTTTTGTCAGAACCTTGCATGATACTCGCATCCATTTCATTGGTACCCTGATTCGTAAATACAGCTCCTTTGCCTGCGTTGAAATAAGGAGAATTCTCAAGAACATGAATGGTGTTCTCAACGGCTTCGAGAGAAGTACCGCCATTTTTTAAGATGCCTTCCCCGACATCCAGAGCCGCGCCAAGTGCTGCACGGATAGCTTCCTCTCGTTCTGGTGTCATATTCTTCTTAAGAATCGTACCGGCGCCTCCATGTATGGCGATAGCGTACTCAGCACGCTCTTGAATGCTCTGCGCATTCTGTTCCGATCCAGCTGAGCTGGAGTCGGTCTTACATGACCAAACTAAGAGTACACTAATCAACAATAGACTTAGAATCTTGGATACCTGCATGTTCATATGTCTTTTACTTTTGTGACTAAATTACTCAAAGTGCACTTCCTTGTCTAATTATGTGATACATATCGGAGGCCCAACTGCAAGCGGCAAGACATCACTGGCCATAGAATTGGCCAAGCACTATGAGTGTGAAGTGATATCGGCAGATAGTCGGCAGTTCTATCGTGAGATATCTATTGGCACAGCTAAGCCTAAGGAATCCGAACTCCGAGGTATTAAGCACCATTTTATTGATTCTCTGAGCATACACGACGAGTATAGTGCTGGTCATTTTGAAAGAGATTCAACAGCGCTCATTACAGAGCTTCATCAATCAAGCGATTATGTTATAGTAGTTGGTGGAACGGGCTTATATCACCGTGCCATTTATGAAGGGTTGGATCACTATCCTAGCGTTGATAAAAGTATAGTCAATCGATATACGGTACAATTGAAAAACAATGGGATTACTTCACTGCAAGAAGAACTGATAGAAAAAGATCCAACCTACGCATCTAAAGTTGATCTTAATAATGGTCATCGACTGATTCGAGCCCTTTCGATAATTGAGTCATCTGGAGCAACATTTAGCTCCTTTCATACAGATGGATCTGTTAAAAGAAATTTCACATCTATCATGCTTGCCGTTGAGCGAGATCGAGCACAGCTGTATGAGCGTATCAATAAGAGAGTTGAACAAATGATGCATGAGGGGCTATTGGAGGAAGCTAAAAGAGTGTTTAACGATCGGCATTTGAACAGCCTGAATACCGTAGGATACAAAGAATTGTTCAGCTACTTAGACGGAACATATGATCTTGATACTGCTATAGATAAGATCAAGCAGCACACTCGTAATTATGCTAAAAGGCAGATTACTTGGTTTAAAAATCAAGACAATTGGACCAAAATCACGGAAGTCGATGACGCAATTCAAAAAATAGACGACAAATTCGAATAAAAACGATAGAATCACTTACCCCATCAAAATTTTGATCTACGCTCGTTCAATACAAAAAATGACTGACCAAAAGATACTTGCAAAATTATAATTTGGTAACAACTGCATTCAAAATTGCCTCATTAGAAATCTTCCTACTTAAAAGTCTATAACACGGTATAAAGTCAAACATACTGGACCTCTAAAACCTGTAGTTTCATTATTTTGCAAGTTCAAAATCATGAATAATGGGTAAAAAAATTGCAATCAACGGCTTTGGAAGAATTGGCCGACTAACATTTAGAAATCTCCTTAAAAAAGACAATATAGAAGTTGTTGCCATCAATGACTTAACCGATAATGCGACTCTTGCACATCTACTTAAATTTGATAGTGCACATGGCAAATTTGATGGTACTGTTGAAGCAAAAGATGATGCACTCGTTGTTAATGGTAAGACTATCAAGGCATTCGCAGAGCGTGATCCATCTAAGCTTCCATGGAGTGACCTAGGTGTTGATGTTGTTATTGAGTGTACAGGACATTTTAGAACCAAGGAAAAAGCAGGAATGCACCTTGGCGCCGGAGCAAAAGACGTAGTAATGTCTGCGCCAGCTAAGAGTGATGGTGTACAGACTATCGTACTCGGAGTAAACGATGATGAATTGGACAGGAGAAAAAATGTGTTCTCCAATGCATCATGTACCACCAACTGTCTTGCTCCATTAATGAAAATATTGGAAGAAGAATATGGTGTGATCTACGGTGCGATGACAACTACTCACGCATATACTGCTGATCAACGTATCCAAGATGCTCCACACAGTGATCTCAGAAGAGCTCGTGCTGCGGCATATAATATCGTTCCAACAAGTACTGGTGCTGCAAAAGCAGTTGGTAAGGTTATCCCATCAGTCGATGGAAAGCTATTTGCCATAGCGGTAAGAGTTCCAGTAATTACAGGTTCTATGGTCGAGCTTAATGTAAGACTCACTAAGAAGGCTACTAAAGATGAGATCAACGCTACATTTAAAAAATATGCCGAAGGCAAAATGAAAGGCGTACTTGAGTACTCAACAGATCCATTAGTATCGAGTGATATCGTAGGCAACAAGCACTCATCAATATTTGATTCATTAATGACTGATATTAATGAGGATATGGTGAAAGTGGTGAGCTGGTACGATAATGAAGCTGGTTACTCTGCGAGATTAGCGGACCTAGCTACCTTGATCGCTAACGGTTAATCCTATGATAGAAACTGTAGCGGGCAAGAAAGTCTTATGTCGTGTGGACTTTAATGTCCCACTTGATAAGGAGTATAACATCACTGATAACACAAGGATTGTACGTGCGCTTCCAACTATCAATAGATTGTTGGATGGCGGCGCTGCTGTTATTTTGATGTCCCATCTCGGGCGCCCACAAAAAAAGCTCAAAGATGATGGCTCCTTAAATGTCGAAAAGTTTACCCTTCGTCATGTAGCGCCAGCATTAGCAACACTCCTTGATCGATCGGTTAAGTTCTGTGATGATTGCATTGGAGCAGAAGCCGAACAAATGGCTGCTGACTTAAAATCTGGAGAAGTACTCTTACTTGAAAATACTCGCTTCCACACGGGAGAAGCAAAGGGAGATCTTGATTTAGCAAAGTCAATGTCAACGCTTGGCGAGATCTATGTAAATGATGCCTTTGGGACGGCTCATAGAGCACATGCCTCTACAGCTGTAGTTGCTCAATTCTTCACAGCAGAGAACAAGTCATTTGGGCTCCTCATGGAGTCGGAGATCGAAAATGCGAACAAGGTGCTTAACTCTCCTGAAAAGCCCCTGGTGGCGATTACTGGCGGCGCTAAGGTGTCTGATAAGCTCTTACTACTCGAGAGACTGATCGATTTTGCTGATACGGTTATCATCGGAGGTGGAATGGCCTATACATTCTTCAAAGCTCAAGGTGGTGAGATTGGCAAGTCAATCTGTGAGGATGACAAGCTTGATCTTGCACTTGATCTCATGAAACAGGCGAAGGAAAAAAACACAACGCTATTGCTGCCCATGGATAATGTTGCTGCGGATGACTTTAGCCCAACGGCTAATAGTCAGATAGTAGATAGTATGAGTATTCCGTCGGACTGGGAAGGACTGGACATAGGACCTAAATCCATAGCGTCTTTTAGTCAAGCTATAGCAGAAGCTAAGACGATCATTTGGAATGGCCCAATGGGTGTTTTCGAATTTGACAAATTTGCTGTCGGGACAAATGCTATTGCAAATGCCGTTGCCGATGCCACTAAGAATGGTGCTTTCTCCTTAATTGGAGGCGGTGACTCTGTTGCAGCTATAAAGAAAAATGGACTCGACAGCGAGGTAAGTTTTGTTTCAACTGGCGGTGGCGCAATGCTAGAATATCTGGAAGGAAAAGAGCTACCGGGAATTAAAGGAATACGTCAATAGAATAAAGCAAATCCTATGTTGTTAGAAGAATTGAAATCATATCTCGCATATGAGTGATTCTTCTAACAGCTGCTTGATCATTACTGGTATGCACCGCTCTAATACCAGTTTCCTCGCCAAATCATTTATGGATGCAGGATTACACATTGGTGATGACCTAATCCCCTCTGATCAGTTCAATCAAGAAGGACATTTTGAAGATCAAGACTTCGTGAACTTTCATGAAAGGCTCATCACTAATTATAAGCTCAAGTCGTGGTACTCAGTCATAGACTTTAAGAAGTGTCATGCTCTAAAGATCCAATCTGAAGACTTAGAGACGGCGAAAAAAATGGTTCAATATCGATGGACCAATCGAGCTCTGTTTGGTTGGAAAGATCCCCGCACCTGCCATTTTCTACCCTTTTGGAAAGAGCTCATACCTCAAGCCAAGTTCGTATTTATAGTTAGAGACCCCGAAGCTTCGGTAAGCTCGTTACTCAGGAGATATCAAAAAACCAAAGGAGAGTCGTTTAGACCCGATCTGTGGTATAGATATCATCGGTTTTGGCAGGTTGCTAATCAGCAGATTATAGAATTCCTTGGGAGATTCAGAGATGATTGTCATATTCTCTTTACACCAGAGAGCATAACCGACAAAGAATCTGCACTTATAAATTACAAGCTAAAGGATTGGCAAATAGAACTGGATAAAATAAACCTTGCTAAAGGTTATAGGACCGACCTAATCTCATCCAAAGATACCAGCTCACGTATAAACGACACTTCGATGAAAATATACCACCGCCTTAGAGAGATCAAACAAAGCGCCTAATCCAAAGTCTGAATTAAAAATAACAGACTTAAGATTGAGGTGGCTTGCCCTACACTCTCTCTTAATACCTGGGTCCAATTGACATCTTGGTCACCTGACTTGCCGTATAGATCTACTGGCCGTCGCCCAACATTAATTACCGATCCTTCTAAAACCTCGGGATGCCTCTTTACAAAAGGAAACTTACGTTCTGTTGTCTTTACTTCCCCGTTTGGATAGGTGACCCAGATCTTGTCTTTTCTCGCATTTTCAGCGAAACCACCAGCATACTCGTTGATGTAAAAGAGCGCTGTCTTGCCTTTATGAAAAGGTACTCTAATCGTATTATCCTCTCCAACAATCTCTTGATTCTGGGCTTCTTGAATATTAGTGGCACCTGCAATCGTCACATAATCCCTTCGTTTGGGCAGGATAATAACATCGCCATCCTTAAGCGTATAATTATAGCGAGAGTTATAATCAATTAATATTTCTTCTAAGCGCATGACTATGAAGCCCAAACTATCTTCTGAACGATACAGCGTAGCGCCTGCTGGGAATGCCTCCTCGGTTAATCCTCCCGCCCTCTGTATGATATCGTATACCGTCTCGTTATCTTGAATCAAGCTATACTCGCCTGGTAGCGTTACCTCCCCATTTACTAATACATTCTGCTGCAACTCAAACTCTGGTACGAAGCGTACAAAGATGTTATCATAAGGTTGAAGTTCGAACATTCCTTCTTTACTTCCGAAATCAGTCAACTGATCTCGGAGGAGCGTAACTGTTTTGATGATAGTATGAGTTCGCTGATTATCCTCTATGATAACTCTCGAAATCTCAATAGCATTAGTCGCAGATGATCTCCTAAAGCCTCCAGCTAAGACGATTGCGTCTCGCAGGCTCATCCCTTCTCCATAAGCGAACTCCCCGGGATTATTTACAGCGCCTGATATATTTACATTGATTTCGTCGTAAAAACTGTTTTTAGAATAAACGAAAATAGAGTCAAATGGCTCCAATACGATGTTGTCAGGACTTCGACTATCATTCATCAAATTTTCCAAGTCCAATGGTATAATTTCGTAGTCGCTCGGATTGAGCGGATCAAGTCTATGTAAATGTGCAAAAGAGGTAGCGTCTCGGCGCAAACCTCCAGCCATTAAGATGACATCACTAGCCTTCAATCCACCGTTTACATCATATGATATCTGTTCTTCACTTCTTACTGCACCAGCAATAGAGATATACTGGTCATCAGTGAAGCGTTCTTTTGGCCATATGGTGAGTTCATCTTTATCTAACAGTTCTAAATCGACTAAGGGATCGGAAGTCGCTAAAATATCGTCAAGATTTAGAGGTATCATGCTAATCTGACCATCAGCATTTATCCTCCTCAGAAACGCAAAATCCGTCTTTGAAGACACCTTAAGTTGACCTTGACCTAGTAAGTCTGATATCTTCATTCCTGGCAATCTCTCATATACCCCAGGATGTCTCACATCTCCAACTATGCTTACGAAATTCTCTAACTCGGCTGAGATAGAATCTATCGTAATCACATCACCTTTTATGAGTTCATAATTTGACCTCGACTTAATGAGAGATGCATATGGAATGCTTTTAACAACTCTACGGCCTTCCTCATATCTGAGCACTCGCATGGATGTTGTATACGCCACCTGATTGAGTCCTCCTCCATACTTAACGAGATCAGTAATTCCCTCACCATCTAATAATTCATATTTATCTGGTCGGTTGATAGCGCCTTCTACCTCCACTGCTGCATTATATGACGGCACGAATATGAGGTCACCATCTTCTAAGAAAAAATCACCAACACTACTAGGGTCAGCAAGCAGTTTATATAAGTCAAACAAATTTTCTGAGCCATCCTTTTTTATCAATTTTATGGCCCTGACAGAAGCTAAATCAGTGAGGCCTCCAGCTTCTCCTATTAAATTGATAATACCATTGATTGCGGGTGCCGTATAACTGCCATTGCGCGCAACCTCTCCAAAGACTTGTACTGTCACGCTCCTCACAGAGCTAATATTTACGCTAAATTGACCATCCTTGAACCTGTTATACCGCTGATAATTCTTCTTCAATTTTTCTCTCACTTGTGCTAGGGTCAATCCACGCACTAACACCTTAACCTTCCCATCAATTATCATGACGCTTCCATCCGGCCGCACATCATGCACCTCATCGACTTGGCTCGCACCAAATATGGACACTGAAATTTCATCACCTGTGCCAATCTTATAGTAGCTAGGAGGGTTGTAGCCTGTCTCTGGTATCTGTGTTAGGGTTCCACGATTGATAATCTGCTGGCCGTAAATTTCATATTCCTCAATTTCTATGGTGTCCTCGACTATCTCCAATTCTTCTAGACTATCTATCCTTAATGAATCAAGCCCAATCGAATCGATCGAGTCCAAAGAATTAAGAAAGGGTTCCCCATTCAATTCTTTGCTATACTCAATTTGTTCGATTGCCCGCTGTAGCTCACCCAGTTCAGACGGCGATAGAGACTGTAAATCATCAATGTCAATTCCTCTTTCGGCAAGTAATGTCTCCAATTCTTCATAGGACACTCCCCTATTGTCCAATTCAGACTGCAACTGAATATCATACGGTGTAATCTGAGCCGAGAGATTCAGACTCAATAAAAGGCCTAATATTAATATGAGGATTCTGACCACCTGAATTAACAACTGTATTGTGTTTTATAGTAATCCATATAAGTTCCACTAGTAACATTATTCATCCATTCCTGCTGGTCCCAATACCAATCTATTGTAGCCCTCATTCCTTCTTCGACAGTTACTGAGGGCTCCCATCCCAAATTTGAAGTCAACTTAGTATTGTCGATTGCATAGCGATGATCGTGTCCTGGTCTATCTGTTACAAAAGTGATCAGTTCTCGAGACGTACCGGTTGCTCGTTGCATTTTATCATCCATCAGATCGCATAATAAATGAACAAGCTCAATATTTTGCAATTCGTTGTTGCCTCCGATATTATAGGTTTCATTACGTACGCCTTGATGAAAAATCGTATCTATAGCTCTGGCATGATCAATCACGAATAACCAATCCCGCACATTAGTACCATCGCCATATACTGGCAACTTCTTATTGTGTCTGATATTATTGAGCATTAACGGAATTAGCTTCTCGGGAAACTGATTAGGACCATAGTTATTTGAACAATTGGATATTTTAACCTGCAACCCATAAGTGTTGGCATAGGCCCTTACGAAGTGATCCGAGCTTGCCTTTGACGCTGAGTAAGGCGATTGTGGATCATAAGCAGTAGTCTCATGAAAATATCCCTCAGGACCAAGACTCCCGTAGACCTCATCCGTCGATACATGGTAAAAAACATGATCGTCATATGAATCCTGCCAATGTGATTTGGCCGAATTCAACAGATTAGCTGTACCAAGAATGTTTGTTTTTAAAAATGCTAAAGGATCTGTAATCGATCGATCAACATGTGATTCTGCTGCCAGATGAATCAGGTCCGTTATTTGATAATCTCCAAATAAGTCATTAATGCCTTCCTCGTTGAGAATATTTTCATTCACAAATGTGTAGTTATCCTTCTCTTGGATATCTTTTAGATTCTCAAGGTTTCCCGCATACGTGAGTGCATCCAAATTGATGATCTTATAATTTGGATATTTCTCGACAAATAATCGAATACAGTGTGAGCCAATAAACCCCGCTCCTCCAGTAATTAAAATCGTCTTATCAAATGGCATGTTGAATTTTTACGATGATGCAATTTACTCTATTTACTTTTATCTGAGAAAAGTGCGTAGGCCCATGAATGTTAATAACTTCACAATCTATATTGCAGCAAGAGAGCAACTTATATATTGAAATCAAAGATAATTTATAGAGTCAGTGGATGGTTCGTTAGTAGTATTATTGGTATCAACAGAATCATTCCTATCCAATCCTCAATTAAGGAATGGGTAAAACTAAGGCAAACCCCTGTAACACAAGGTCTAAGCTCTCAGAATGAAAAGTTGAACATCCTATTCATATGCCCTTCATTGGGAGAATACGAAAGTATAAAGCCAGTTATTTCGGCAGTGAGATCATCAAGCAATATTCATCTGAGCTTCTTCTCCGATAGTGGATATAGCATGTTGAAAAAAGAACCACATCTATGGTCTACGCTAAGCTACACTCCAATCGATCAGTATTCAAGAGTTCAGAGGTATCTCGACGAGATCAACCCAGATCGAATAGTGATTGCTCACAATTTCATGTGGCCTAACCTTCTCCGAGTTATAATTGAGAGAGAGATCAGATTATATCTGATCGAACTTACTATAGATCGCTCCAGGCGCTTAAAACTTCTGTGGGCGGCACTTTGGAGGCCTACTTTTGATCATGCTTCATTGATAACCACTTCAGACCAAGGGAGCTTTGAATACTTCAGGGAGCAACAGAATCTGAGCAATGTTAAGTTGACAGAATCACTGAGGTATTTATCTGCATTAAACTACGCTGACAGTTCATGGAAAGATAAGCTTATTGAAAAATTCTGCAATAGGCGCCCTACCTTGATACTAGGCAGCGCTCATCGAGAAGATATTGAGATTTTCGCCCCTATCTATGTGGAGTTAATCAAAACCCATCAACTACTTATTGTTCCGCACTATATTGATGATGAGACGATCGCCATGATCAGAAATCATATAGGAAGAAGTATGACTTATTCTCTGATAGAAGAGATAGCAGATGATCCAATACTAATCGTAGATCAAATAGGAATCCTCAAATATCTCTATCGATATGCTAGTATTGCCTATATCGGTGGCGGATTTGGTCGAGGCATACACAACGCTCAAGAAGCAGTTCCATATGGAGTCCCAATTATATTCGGTCCTAATTACCAGAAATTTGCCTATGCTCAACAACTTATAAAGGAACGGCAGGCATATAGCATCACTACATCCAGTGAATTACAAAGTACAGTTAGCTCCTTAGCTTCAGTTGATTCATCATCTTTAGGTAACACCTTGAGTAAAAATAAGCTCGAACGAGACATTCAGTATATTGCAAACGCTATTATAGATTAGACCAGTTTGGCCAAAGACTCTTCTAGTATCCTTACCCTTTCCTGACCATCAGCAAGCTTCTTTCGTTCATTGTTAACTACAGCTTCGGGAGCATTCTGCACGAAACGTTCGTTGCTCAACTTCTTCTCCACAGACTTAACGAATCCTACGGCGTAATCCAATTCAGATTGTAAGCGCTTGCGTTCTTCCTCAACATTGATTTCAACCTCAAACTGCAAGAAGTATTTCTCATTATCAGACATAAAAGCTGAACCGTTATCGGGCAGTTCATCAATCACTTCAAAGTTCTCAACGAATGCCATCTTCTGTACAAGGTTAATCAACTCCGGCTTGACTAAAAAAGTCTTAGCACCTGATTCGACATAGAGTTTTAATGGTTCTTTGGGCTTGAGTTGATTAGCATTTCTCGTGTCTCGCACCTTTGAAACTAATCGCTTAAGCACTTCAAAATCTGCTAGTAGCTCTGAATCGACATGCTGCGCTAAAGGAAAGGTCGCTATGATACAATCATCGCCAGCCTCTCTATCGGTAAGGTTATGATAGATCTCTTCTGTTACGAATGGCATCAGAGGATGAAGCGCAATACAAATGCGCTCGTATATGGCTAGTATAGCTGCTAAAGTCCCGCTATCGATTGGGCTGCCATAATCTGGCTTGATCATTTCTAAGAACCAAGAGCAGAAGTCATTCCATATGAAGGAATACAGCTTCATAGTCATATCAGAAAGCTTATAGCTGGCATAATCCGATTCTATATCTGATATAGTGGCATCCATTTTTTGTGCGATCCACTCAATAGCAAGCTTATTCGCAGCCGGCATAGGCAGATTCTCATCAACCTCCCAGCCTTTGACCAGGCGTAAGGCATTCCAAAGTTTGTTACAGAAGTTTCGTCCCTGCTCGCAGAGCTTATCATCAAACAATAAATCACCTCCTGCCGGAGAACTGGATAGCACGCCAAACCTTACACCGTCTGCACCAAAATCTGCGATGAGTTTAAGTGCATCTGGACTATTACCCAAAGATTTACTCATCTTGCGACGTTGCTGATCCCTAACCATACCTGTGAAATACACTTCTTTGTACGGCATATCGCCTTGCCATTCATAACCACTCATAATCATCCGAGCCACCCAAAGGAAGATGATATCCCAACCTGTTACAAGAATAGATGTGGGATAGTAATAGTCTAACTCTTTTGAATTAAACCCGCCAAAACATGTAATTGGCCAAAGCCAAGAACTGAACCAGGTGTCCAAGACATCCTCATCTTGCCTGAGGTCATCGGCTGTGATCTGACTGCCAAGTTTGTTCTGTGCTAATTTAAGTGCTTCTTCAGCTGTCGTAGCGACAACTACTTCATCGCCAACATAGTATGCTGGTATCCGGTGGCCCCACCACAACTGCCTACTGATACACCAGTCTCGGATATTTTCCATCCAATGTCGATAGGTGTTTTTTTGTTGCTCTGGATGAAACTTGATATCATCGGTCATCACGGCCTTTAATGCAGGTTCGGCTATAGACTTCATGTCTACATACCACTGTAGAGATAACCTCGGCTCGACTACCGCATCCGTCCGCTCTGATCGACCGACACTATGTGTATAATCTTCAATCTTGTCTATATATCCCTCTGCTTCGAGCTGCTTAATGACTTTTTTACGGGCGATAACCCGATCATCACCGATATATACCTGTGCAGCTTCACTTAAGGTCCCATTAGGATTGAGAACATCTATAGTCTCTAAGTTATGTCGCTTACCAATCTCATAGTCATTAGGGTCATGCGCTGGAGTTATTTTGAGCGCTCCAGTACCAAACTCCCGATCGACATAGTCATCGAAAATGATCGGTACTGTCCTGTTAACGATCGGTACAATAACATTTTTGCCTTTGTACTTCTCATAGCGTTCATCTTGAGGATGCACTGCTACGGCGGTATCTCCCATGATAGTCTCAGGACGAGTAGTAGCAATAACTATATGATCATTTGTTCCTTCGACTTGATACTTGACATGACACAGTCGGGTTGTTTCGTCCTTATGTAGGACCTCCTCATTAGATAGTACGGTCTGCCCTTCTGGATCCCAATTAACCATTCGGTAATCTCGATATAACTTCCCTCGATTGTATAGATCTACAAAAGCTTGAATCACAGCCTCTGACCGCGGTTCATCCATAGTAAACGCCGTGCGTTCCCAATCGCATGATGCGCCTAATTTTCTTAATTGCTTAAGTATTATTCCCCCATACTTATCTGTCCATGCCCAAGCATGTTTAAGAAATTCTTCTCGGGTCAAATCAGACTTCTTAATACCCTGCTCACGAAGCATACGGACCACCTTGGCTTCTGTCGCTATCGAAGCGTGATCAGTGCCTGGTACCCAACATGCATTCTTGCCATCGAGCCGAGCTTTACGAATCAGGATATCTTGCACTGTATTATTCAGCATGTGCCCCATATGAAGTACGCCAGTAACATTCGGGGGCGGTATGACTATGCTATACGACTCACGTTCATCTGGTTCTGAGTGGAAATAACCACTTTCTTCCCAATGTTTATACCACTTCTCTTCAACGATGGATGGGTCATACCTGGATGCTAAATCCTTCATCTGCTATTCTTTCAATCTTGTCTTGATAATAACTCTGTCTGTTCAAATCCTTTCAACGGTCGAATACATCGTCCTTTAAGAAACGACTGCAGGAACCTCGATGAGATTCGATAACTCAATTTGATTCTTCAATAAATCTGCAAAAGTCTCTCGTTCTCTGATCAAATGAGCTTGGCCCTGATAAACAAGAACCTCTGCGGGCCTAAATCGCGAATTATAATTCGAACTCATCTGATAGCAGTAGGCTCCTGCATTCTTGAAACAAAGAACATCGCCTTCTTGGATTTCATTAATCTTACGATTAATCCCGAATGTATCTGTCTCGCATATATACCCAACTACCGTATAGATTCTGCTCTTGGCTTCTGGCTTGCTGACGTTAATAATCTTGTGATAAGCATCATAAAACATAGGTCTTATCAAGTGATTGAGGCCTGAATCGACACCTGCAAAAACAGTGGACGTCGTTTGTTTAACTACGTTTGTTTTAACGAAAAAATATCCCGCCTCACTGACCAAATATTTGCCAGGCTCAAACTTCAATGTTAGCTCCCTCCCGTATTCTTTACAAAAGGCTTTGAAACGCTTAGTGATCTTTTCACCTAAGTCTTCTATATCGGTTTCAATACCATCATCCTTGTAGGACACTTTGAAGCCACTTCCGAAATCGATATATGTCAACTCATCGAATGATTTAGCTGCATTGAATAGGATCTCAGCACCATTTAAGAATACTTGTGAATCGAGGATTTCAGATCCCGTATGCATGTGAAGCCCTTCAACATTCATCCCAGTAGCCTTCACAATTCGTTCTACAAGAGGAAGTTGATACATAGATATTCCAAACTTAGAATCAATATGACCTGTTGAAATCTTAGAGTTCCCGCCAGCCATGATGTGTGGATTTATCCTTACACATATCGGGTATGAAGGGTACTTCTGACCAAATTGCTCTAAGATGCTAATGTTATCAATATTAACCTTTACCCCAAGCTCTACGGCCTCCTCAATCTCCTCAAAGCTCACGCAATTAGGCGTATACAATATCTCATCTGCAGTAAATCCTGCATGCAAACCAAGTTTAACCTCTTGAATAGAAACGGCATCTAATCCCGCTCCCAATTGCCTGATTAATCTGAGAATATTGACGTTAGTTAAGGATTTGCACGCATAGTTTATCTTGAGTTTCACTCCACTAAATGCATCTGTCAATCGTTTATATTGACGCTCGATGATATCGTAATCATAAACATAAAGTGGGCAGCCATACTGCTCCACTACTTCCAGGGCATCTACCTCGCCGCTGAACCTGTAAGAACCGTTAACTATCTGCATGATTAAATATTAGCATGCAAAAATACAATGTTCTGTATCCAATGATCTGTTTAATACAGTAAATCCACAACCAACTGAAAAATGAATTGAGCCATGGTCTTAGTCTACTAAAAGAGGAAAGATAGGATAAGAGTAAAAACTTGATGTCTCAACTAATATTTGGAATTATGGTTCTACTACTCCTTCCACGATAACATCGTCATATTTGCCAGAAGCTATCACCTTGTAGAGTGCGCGCATTGTGCTATTAGGGCCAGTTGTAGCTGCTAAGTTGACTACCCAAGCAGGAAGTGCCCCTCCTGGGTCTATCCTTAGGAAATATTCCATATCTAACCACCCCTCGTCATCTGGTGATAGGATGTAGTATGAGTCAAATGAAGGGATCCGAACAAGATTCTTCTGTTTAGGTATCAACTCTGGGGTTGCATAAGATTTGGTGGTAACTACCTTCGTATCAGGATCTTGCGTTCGCTCATAGTAACAGACTAAATCTCGATCGGACACCGGAAATGGCATATCCGTACTGAGGTAGAAGTGATACTTCCCAACACCAAGTTGTTCTATTTCATATGCGTCCAGCGTGCGCAATACCCACTGTTTTTGATAATCGATGTCTTCGAGTGCCATTACTAGAGCAGATAAAGACGATTGAATACGTCCTTTGACCTTTATTTCTTTAAATTTTGAGCTGTGGAGTTTGCGAGCATAGATAGAATATTGCTCTGTTTCTTTCATAAGCTTCCAATCTCTGTCATTAGCTACTGAAGTCTGAGCATTACACCAATCTACAGTGAGTAGGAGCGTCACAATCGAAGCAAGCAAGCAATATGAAATACGTCTATATATCAAGATTAAAAATCAGATTATTGGGGATGATACGTGAATAAGACGTGATCTAAGCCTTAAGTGTTGGGCATTCACAAATATTTAATACTTATGCCGTTGGTCGAGATTTGCCAGTAATTTTCTCATAAACCATCCATGGGTCCATCTCTGGATCAGGTGCTAAACCTTGTCCTATCCGATGTAATTGAAACATATGCCATGGAGTAACAAGCATACCACTCATATCAATCTTATCAACTCCTGTACGGACATCTGGGCCGCTACAGTTGTTGCGAGATCCATTGATTAGCTCCTTAGCTAGGTGCGGATACATACAGAAGGGCCTACCCAATCCGATAAGGTCCACCGCCTTATTGTCTAGTGCTTCTTGCATTACTCGTCGGGTTCTAAATCCCCCCGTCAGCATAAGCGGCGTCGACACCAATTCTTTGACCTTAGCAATGAATTCAATGAAGTATGCTTCTCGCTTCTTGGTACTTTCCTTTTGCATAGTGCCTACCATGGCAGCACGTTCGTAAGTGCCTCCGGACACCTCTATTAAGTCCATCTGTTCTGCATCCAGCATTTTAATTACTTCCATGGACTCCTCTTCTGTGAATGCGCCACGCTGGAAGTCTGCAGAATTAATCTTGATTCCAACAGGAAAATCATCGCCTACTTTCTCTCTGATATTGCGATAGATCTCCAGGGCAAACCGTGCTCGATTCTGAAGACTTCCGCCCCATTGATCCGTTCTTTTATTAGTTAATCCCGATAGGAACTGACTCACTAAGTATCCGTGGGCTCCATGTATCTGTACGCCCGTCATACCAGCTCTCTTGGCTATGAGTGCACTGTTACCATATCGATCTATGACATCCCATATATCCTCTTCGCTCAGTGGTGTCGGTTGTATATAAACACTGCTGGGCATAGCCACATCTGATGCACTTACTGGAGCTGGATCTAAATACTTCGGCGCTTGTCGTCCAGGATGGTTAATCTGCATCCATAATTGTGACCCATTGGCTTGCGCATTCTTGGCAAGCGTCTTATAATCCTCCAGAAACACTTCGTCTTCTGCAATCATCACATTAGCATTAACAAGATGCCTCTTATCTGCCATCACATTGCCCGTAAAGAGGATTCCAGCTTCACTCTTCCCCCACTCTTCATATAACTTGAACAAGGCAGCAGATGGCCTGCCATCTGGATGCGCCATTCCTTCGCTTAATGCGGACTTCCCTATTCTATTCGAGACTGTTACACCGCACGGTAGTTTTATCGGATCAGAAAGATTCATATGTTCTAAATTTCCTATTGAGCCGTAAGAATATCTAAGTATGGCGAAAATCCTTCAACTCAAATCCTGAATTAATTAGCGCCTTATTGGGATATCAACCTCTATTACTACAGAATATCAGGAGCATCCACGTTGACAATTGTCTTGAGAAATCAACCTAATCAATTATGAATGGGTGCTTAGCACACAATATCGCCTGAACTGGAGAGAATACCGATAACGCAGTATCCTATGAAATTGAAGTGAGATAATCGATTAGCAACATACAGTTTATACTCTGTTATAATTAAAGAACCCACTCATCTAAGACAGATGAATGGGTCCACAAATTGCCTTCTCTTTTATATTTTCTTATAGATTAACATTCAGTGGAATTGTTATATCTACATCAGTTCCTCCTACAGAAACATCTGATGTTACTGTCTTCTGATCAGGTTGATGCTTAAGTACTATTCTAAAGCTACCACCAACAATTGACATATCTCTTGTGACCCAATTGGTCGACAATCCAACTGGCAATCCATTCTCATCCATATCATTATAATTGACAGCGTCGCCTCGCTCATCAACATTTCCATCTCCCTCTGGACTACCAAAAGCATTGTTGGTAAACTCAAAGAAAAACATATGTTCATCATCCTCTTCTTCAATCTCTTCAGTGACATCCTCTGGCTCTGCACCCAAGGTATTAGTAAGTGTAATAAACATATTATACTCTGTAGATACAGACAAGTTGATATCTTCAATTGTCGGAGCTCCTACCCCTTCGCCATCTGCATCAAAGAATCTACCTTGTATTGTATCTCCACCACTTAAAGGAACAAAGGTCAATATGATTTCATTGATAACCTCTTCTTCTTCATTACCCTCTTCGATAATAAGTGGTAGCGTTATATCTAGGTCGGTCCCTCCAACATTAACGTCAGAAGCGGCAGTTTTTTGACCAGGTTGATGCTTTAGGACAACATTAAATTCTCCTGGGGTGTCAGTATGTCCTCCTGCTGTCCATGATGTAGACAAGCCTACAGGGAGTCCATTATCATCCATATCGCTATAGTTAATCGGATCAGACCCATTATCTACATTTCCATCACCTGATGGATCAGAAAATATCCCATCTGTGAATGAGAAGAAGAATTGATGTTCATCATCTTCTTCCATAATCTCTTCTGTTACATCTTCTGGCTCCGTCCCAAGAGTATTAGTCAGTGATACTGTTAGATCATAGGTAACTCCTTCCGCCAGCATAATACTATCGATATTCGGTGCCCCAACACCATCGCCATCTGCATCAAACCAAGTGGCGGTAACCGCATCTCCTTCACCTTGAGGTGTAAAAGTGAATACTACCTCATTAATTACTTCTTCCTCTTCTTCATCATCTTCCTCGATAATCAATGAAAATGTGATATCCAGATCCGTTCCTCCTGTATTAACATTGGAAGTAGCACTCTTCTCATCGGGCTGATGTTTCAATATCACATTGAATGTTCCAGGATTGTCAGTATGCCCGCCGGCTGTCCATGTTGTAGAAAGTCCTACAGGAAGGCCATTTTCATCTGTATCGTTATAGATAATTGGGTCATTTGCATTGTCTACATTACCATCTCCATTGGGATCAGCAAATATGCCGTCCGTAAATGCAAAGAAAAACTGATGCTCATCGTCTTCTTCCATGATCTCTGCCGTGATGTCTTCAGGAGAAGAAGGAAGTGTATTAGTCAATGTTAGACCCAACTGATAAGTAACACCTTCAGCTAACTCTATATCATCAATAATTGGGGCTCCCGTACCATCACCATCTGCATCAAACCATCTTGCAGTTACTGTCTCTCCCTCACCCTGAGGTGTAAAAGTCAGGTCAACTTGAGTGATTGTTTCCTCGTCATCATCCATTTCCATTTCCATGGGTTCATCATCGTCAGAACAGCTTACCATAATCGCAAGAGCGAATAACAGTAGTAGATAAAATCTAAAATTTATACTTTTCATAGAATACAATTAATAACTATAAGAAATTTTATGCAATATAGTTGCATTTAATGATTCAACGCAACAATGTTTGTTAAAATCCAATTCCCACTGAAAGAGAGACGTTACGACCTGGCGCATCGCCGAAATATCGGAGCCGATCAGTATTAGATCTATAGGCCTGATTAAGCAGATTATCAGCCTTGAGCTCGACATTCAAGGAGTTATAATGATAGGATAACTTAGCCCCAACTAATAGGAAAGCTTCCGGTGCGTCCATAAAGTCAAAAATTTCATCTTGTGCAAATTCTGCACCTCCATTTTGAAATGATCCTGGCTCAATAGTTCTCGGGGCATTCCACTGTCTGGCCATATAATCTAGATTCAACGCAGCTCCCCAAGCACCACTCTTATAAGCTAGTTCATAATTCACATTGAATGGTGGAATCTCAATAAATGGTTGATCATTTTCTAATTCTGTAGCATATACATATGAGACCTTAAGCTCAGAATTAAAGTTGTCAGAATGTCTATACTTTAAATCCCAATCTCCTCCTAAGAACAAGGCGTCAGTCTGGCTATATATAAAGAACGGGAAGGTACCGGCGATATTGACGGAGACACCAAATGGTCTCAAGAATATATAATCATTGATGCGATTAGCGTATACCACGAACTCTGAGCTAATACGCTCATTCTGATATTCTAAACCAGTGATCCATTTAAAGCTTTTTTCTGAAGGCACCTCTCGATCTGTCTGATCAAAAACATCATTCACAGGAGTGAATATGTTTGGATTAAAATCATAGCGCCACAGACCGAATTGTATCCTGGAAAAATGATAGCCAAATGAGTACAGCTCGGCAACATTAGGTGGTCTCCAAGCACTTCCTATGTTAGAATAAATAGTCAGCGCCTCATGTAGCTGATGTCTGATACCTATAGTAAACGTTGCATTTTGAAAATCGATCTCATTGGAGAATGTAGCAACATCTCTGATCGTATCAACAACACTCAAGTTCTGATAGTCAAATCTAAATCCTAACTCAACGACTGTCTTTCCTAAATCAAGAGATTGAATCGAATACGCCCCAATATTCAAGACATTATAATTAGGCACAAAATTAACAGGATTGGATCCTGGTTCATTCTGACTATTCTGGGTATATAACTGTATGCCAGAGTTGCCACTCCAGATACCACGGGTCGCTTGAACCCATTCTAAGTCAATATTGTGTGATAATAAGTCAAGGTCGATGACAGGTCTATTATTGAGTTCTCCTCTCCTCACGTCAAACTCTTGCCTCATATTTTGCTGTATGCCATAGCTCAACCTAAATATGTGATCTCTGTGATAATATGTCAATTTAGATTTCGCCAATGCATGCTGCACTTCATGGCGTGGATTTTGGATATTATATGTCGACTCAAATGTTGGGCTTGGGACTCCTCTCTCAATTGCATTTTGCAGGTCCTGTAGGTTACCAACAATAGATGCTCTTAATATACCTAGACTCTGATCAAGATAACTACCAGATAGTTCTATATCAAGATTGGGCAGATGATATAATGTTTTGAAACTAGCGCCATACTCACGCTTTCCAGTATTCGACAAATTGTAATCAGGTGCTTCTAAATCCGCTTGTACAACACCAAATCCACCAACTTCCCATGCAAAACGATGAGAGCCTTGGCCTAAAGACAACTGACTACTGATTGCCCTACCATTCGTCTTATATGACGACCCGAAGGAGCCTTCAAGTTTGCGATCAAGCACTGGTTTTTTATTGTTGTAGAGTACAACCCCTCCTAAAGCTTCGGGACCATACTTAACTGTAGCGGCTCCCTTGACAACTTCAACCTGATCAACATGAGATGGATCGATTTCTGGCGCATGTCCCTCTCCCCACACTTGAAATGCATGTCTTAATCCATCATTAATGACAAGGACACGATTAGAATGAAGGCCATGTATAATAGGCTTAGAAATGTTGGAGCCTGTCCTAAGACTATTAACTCCAGATATCTTTTCGGTTAGATCACCAATAGATGTGTTCAATAGCTCAATATCGTCAAACTCTATGTTTTGAATTACTGTAGTTCGATTGCCATCTGCTTTGGAGGCTTCGACTACCACGCTCTCTAACAAAATATCATTAGACGCCAGATAGATTACCGGATCCTCATGGTGAAAATCATGGTGATGAACAGCTGTCTTATATCCCAAGAATTTGATTTCAAGATGTATTTCATCATTACATACACCGCTCAGGCTGAATAAGCCATTGCCATCGCTTACTTCACTTTGTCCAGTCTCCTCAATAACAATCGTTGCAAAAGCAAGTGGCTGATTAGTTTCCATATCCAAGACCTTACCTAGAATCGTATGATCACAGTCGATGGATTGAGCAGTACTCGTCGCTAAGGAAGCTATAGTGATAATGATCTGTAGCAGCCCTAAACGAAATATGTTGATTGAATATGTCACTTTCATGCTGGGTCTGATTTAGGGTAAACAGATTTTGCACACCCCGCTTAAGATCACGTCAGCGTTATTTATTAGGTAGCCAGGAACTTCCACTGAAGGAACATGCAGCTCGAGACATTCCATCTTTCCGCAAGCTGTGCATTTAAAGTGCATATGATCGTGATTAGACTCGGTCGGAGCACAAGTAGCTCGTGAGACTCCATAGGTAGCGTACCCGCTATCACTAGGAATCTTATGGATCAAACCAATCTCTGCAAATAGTTTAATTGTTCTATAGAGGGTAACCCGATCGAATTGACCAAACTCCTTCTCAAGATCACTAGATGAAATTGTTTTATTCAACCCTCTCATATATCCTAAAACCGCTAACCGACATTCCGTGACACTGAGCTTGTGCGATTTTAAAATATTTTTTAGTTCACTTAAATGAGCCATAAGACACGGTTGCATTTATGCAATGATGTTGCAAAATAGATATTTTGGTTAAAAGAGGTTCTTAATCCACAAATTTATGATGGAATAGTTTCATACATACATCCCGGCACATAACATTGGTAACCACTAAGACATTAAAAATTAGAATATAAGATATAATCGTCGATCTACGACGAAAGCGCTCTAGCTTGCCACCATCTTGCCAAGCTCAATCCAGTTACAATGTGAGAAATACCCCATGCAGCTGCAACTATAGCCATGCCCCCTAAGCCATCAAACTCATTAAAAATAATAATCAGGCCAAGGCCAGAATTCTGTATGCCAACCTCAATAGTAACAGCTCGTCGGTCATAGTTGGAAAGCCTAAATAATGATGCCATAGTAAAACCGGTAGATAAACTTATCGCATTATGCAGGATCACCACAGAGAAGAATATGTAATAGTACTGCAAGAAGAAATCCCAATTAGAGATTGTGGCAAATACTACGAATGCCAAGAAAAACAGAACGGAGAGATTCTGCATTGGACCTTTGAGTCGATTGGCAACTTTGGGTAACTTATACTTAATCCACATACCCGCAATAGTTGGCGCAATGAGTAGTGTTACAACGATGATTAACATATTAAGAAAGCTCAGATTGACCGGATCGAGATCTTGCGAAGAACTAACATAGAGCCCTCCCCAAAATGCCATATTTAGCGGGGTCATAACGGTAGCTGCAGCGGTAGATATAGCACTCATCGATACTGACAGGGCAGCATTACCACGAGCATAGTGTGTCAGGAAGTTGCTTAGATTGCCTCCTGGGCATGAGGCAATCAGAATCATCCCAAGAGCAATAGAAGGAATTGGCTGAAGGATCAATACTAAGAGGTATGTCAGTGCTGGAAAAATGAAAAATTGGGATGCCAATCCAATTGCCGCTGCCTTAGGATTGCGGGCTACTTCCTTAAAGTCAGTCAACTGCATATTGAGTGCCACACCAAATACGATAAGACCCAATATGATATTCATCACCTGGAGTCCCGCACTGCTGAAGTTGAGCCTCACCAGATCAATTCCTTCCATGCGTTAAAACTACAGAAAATGACTTGAGCTTAAAACCAAGGGTGTTATATCTCCAGTATAGTTATGATCAACCAGTACCTCATTTACCTCACGACCTGATTGGTACTAACCAATCTGTACTCCTCTAAATTTTCAACATAGTCGTTTGAGATTAGTCGAGTACTATCACATGACATCACTACTGCCTCTACTCTGCGGTTTGCACTCGCACCAGCTTCATTATTTGGGTTAGGGTTAATCATAAATCTATTACTATACCCACGAGCTAAGAGGCGGTCTGAGTCAATCCCTTCATCTACCAGATAGTTATGAATTTCGATACTGCGAGCGATTGATAGACCATAGGACCAATTATTTGGATCTTCTATTACTGCTCCGGGCTGATGGATGTGGCCTGCGAGCTCAATGCAGATATCATCGCTCTTCTTTAAGACGGAAGCCAATGTGGTGAGCGAAGTCCTAAATCGCTCTAAGACGATACTCTTACCACCGACAAATTGCACATCTAAAGCGACTTTAACCCCAAGTTTCATCTCCACCATAGGTAGCTTGACATTGTCAACCTTAGCATGTGGTGATAGCCGCAAAGTTCTTAATTCAGGAAAGAAATTTTTCGCTTCAAAGCGCAGCTCTACTTCTCTTTTGATCGGCACGGGTACTGAAAAACGTGCACCGCTATCGATGGTTATTCTGCGACGGATGCCACTATCAAAAACATCAATTTCTAACCCTCTGAGCTGTGCAGGATCATCGATATCGACGACTCCTTGAAACAGCTTAAAGCGAGTTCGTTGGAACACTTTAATCTCACTTCTTCGATCCTTTACTTTTTGTGATTCTTCATGTGCTTCCGCAAATTCCTCTCCATGTCCGTTTCTCAGTATTCGAGCATCATCAATTTGATGATCCTTTAACCAGCCAACAATAGCGTTTTTACGACGATCAGACAGGCCTGAATTGTAGTCATTATCTCCGTCTCCATCTGTGTAAGAATCAATATGAAATTCTAACTCACTCGTGTTTTGGTACTGAAAGAAGGCAATCAACAGACTATCATGTGAGGAAGTTAGTGCATACTTATCTGAGTCATAGAACAATACAAGTTCATCAATTAGGATTAATGAATCTTGTTGTGTTAGGGCGGATATCGGACTAGCGAGAAGTAAGAATAGTATTATGAATCTTGTACTTGGCATCTTAGGAGCAGTTTTTAATTATTTCTTTGCAGAACTTCGTAGCATGTTTAAAAACCATTGAGTATAAGCGATGTTATCCTTCTAAAATAAAAATAATGTCTAACTCCGTATACCGCATCCCCACACCTCAGAATGAACCTATCCTTAGCTACCGACCAGGAAGTCCTGAGAAAGAAGCAGTCTTAGCAAAGGTAAAAGAACTCAAATCACAAGAAATCGATGTGCCCATGGTGATCGGAGGGCAAGATCTTGTCACCGAAGATAAAAGAAGAATCGCTGCGCCACATGACATCAATCATACCTTGGGATATTACAACTACGGAGATGAACAACATGTCAAGCTCGCGATAGATGAGGCCCTCAAAGCTAAGCCTGATTGGGAAGCTATGCCATGGCAAGATAGAGCTGCGATATTTCTCAAAGCGGCAGATCTTATATCTGGACCGAGACGTGCCTATATGAGTGCTACGACTATGCTCGCACAGTCTAAAACGGTCTATCAAGCAGAAATCGATGCTGTAGCCGAGTTCGCTGACTTCTTACGGTTTAATGTGCAGTATATGCAAGAAGTCTATGCGCAGCAGCCTAACAGTGCTAAGAATATCTGGAATCTGTTGGAGTATCGTCCTTTGGAAGGGTTTGTATTTGCTATTACACCATTCAACTTTACCGCGATAGCTGGCAACCTACCGGCATGTCCAGCAATGTTGGGCAATACCGTGGTGTGGAAGCCGGCCGAGTCGCAGATCTACTCAGCGATTGCCGTCATGAATATATTCAGAGAAGCAGGACTTCCTGATGGTGTCATTAATCTCATCTATACAGATGGGCCAACAACAGGAGATATTGTCTTCAACCATAGAGATTTTGCTGGGCTACACTTTACTGGTAGCACAGGCGTATTCAGACATCTCTGGAAGACCATAGGTACGAATATCGAAACCTATAGATCTTATCCACGTATCGTCGGAGAGACTGGCGGCAAGGATTTCGTCATGGTTCATCAGTCTGCTAACGGTAAGCAAGTTGCAACTGCTTTGGCACGTGGAGCATTTGAATTTCAAGGTCAGAAATGCTCAGCGGCATCAAGAGCATACATTCCTAAATCATTGTGGCCAGCTGTAAAGGCAGAGTTATTGGATCAAGTGTCATCCTTTAAGATGGGGTCAACAGAGGATTTCTCCAATTTCATTTCGGCAGTTATTGATGAGCGCGCCTTTGATAAGATAGCTGGCTATATCGATCAAGTTAAAAAAGATGATAGCGCTGAGATATTAATAGGTGGAGGATACAACAAATCAGAAGGATACTTCATCGAGCCAACAGTAATCCAGGTCGATGACCCTAAGTATACGACAATGTGCGAGGAGATATTTGGACCAGTACTATCCATCTATGTATATGATGACAAGGACTATTCGGACATCCTCAAGATTGTCGATGACACTTCTCCATATGCATTGACAGGGTCAATCTTCGCATCAGATCGAGCGGCTGTAATCGAAGCTCGCACTGCTCTAAGAAACGCTGCTGGCAACTTCTATATCAATGATAAGCCAACAGGAGCAGTGGTAGGTCAGCAGCCATTCGGTGGTGCCAGAGGCTCTGGTACTAATGATAAAGCTGGAAGTATATTGAATCTATATCGCTGGGTATCGCCAAGGACGATTAAGGAGAATTTTGTAGCACCGACCGATTATAGATATCCATTTTTGGGATAAGTGATTAATTCAGCTGCACATATATGGGGAGATGATCAGAGATTTCTCTGATCTGCCCCAGGCGTTCACAAGTCATGACGATATCGATCACCTTAGCTTCTCTGATGGTATTCCTATCTGTATTGACGTATATGTTGTCGATAGCATTACTTAGATATGTGCCATTGTCGCAGACACGCTTGAGGCTAGTTTTCTGCTCTATAACAGAGGATTGAAAAGAGTGCTTATAGAGTGCATTCCAGACTATATCATCTTCAGGTATATTAAAATCTCCCAGTAGAACCCAATTATGTGAATGTTCATTCCTGATGATCAACTTAGATATGGCCTCGATTTCAGATTGGGGATCTCGGTCATGTGGACGTGAATGAAAATTTAAGAGATCATATCTGACTTCATCTACTATAAACTGCGCATAGAATGGTTCCCGATCACAATACGCATCTAACTTATTAACAAGCCCTAGTGAACCCCTCATGTTCAGCTTAACCCTATTAGTCTTCCAGATATAGGCATAACGCTCAGATATGCTTGAGGATGGGCTATTGGTAGGTGCACTAATCGCATAATCCCATTGTGAGCCCATGCGGTTTAGTTCTGCCGCTATTCTGGCGACTGCCTGCGCCCCTGCTGGATCTACAGCAACCACTTCCTGTATGGCGATTATATCAAAGTCCCGAATTACTTCGGCGATAAACTGGATCTCTGCATCGTCCTTGGTTCTGCCTAAATCCTGAATATTCCATGACACTATGCTCACTGCATATGCCTGCAAGATCATGAACAAGTTTAAGAGAACAAGAATGTACGGCTTGGGTGGTTTCATCTGATTAGATTGTTGAAAATCTCGCTTGCGATAAACATCCTCCATTGATTAGCGCCACAAAACTACAATCTTAAATCATATATGTTATGATTAATTTACATATGTAAAGCTATACTTATCAAGGGCTCTTATGCCATTTTGGCGACAGTACATTCAAATCAAGGTTCTTGAATGATAGAAACAATGATCAGACGAACTTCCCATTTCCAAATCGACCACAGGAGATATCTTGCATCGTAGGTTGGGAATTTTGACATATTTCAAGAGTTGAAAAATTATATACTTATTAGATTAGCAATTGGAATTTACAGATTCATCCCAATCTATTTACCTCGAAATTCTACTGCCATAAACCAAAGTTAATCACCCATAACAAACTCCTTCATCGTTTATAATCCTTTAGGTTCATCTTACTACATTTATAGCAATGACCGCAGAACACAGACGACAACTACAATCACAACTCTGGAATATCGCTAATACCCTCCGTGGTAAGATGAATGCTGATGAGTTTAGAGATTATATCCTTGGTTTCATATTCTATAAGTATCTTTCGGAGAAGCTCGTAGCCTATGCTAATGAACTCCTCGCTCCTGATGGGATCACTTATGACAGTATAAACGCATCTACTGATGAGGGGCAGCAGTACATTACGGCATTAAAAAAATCTATAGTATCACACCTTGGCTACTTCTTAGCGCCATCAGACCTGTTTAGCAAGGTTGCCGAGCGTGGTAATAGCGGCGGTGGAGACAACTTCATACTGGGCGACTTAGGACGTATATTTCAAAGTATAGAGCAGAGCACCCTCGGCACTGAGAGCGAGGATGACTTTAATAATCTATTCCAAGATGTAGACCTCACTTCTGCTAAGCTTGGCAGATCAGAAAATGATAAGAATGAACTGATCTCTAAGGTGCTTGCTCACCTCGACGAGATAGACTTTCTACTGGAAGATATGGAGGCTGATGTATTAGGTGATGCGTATGAATACCTCATCGGGCAGTTCGCCAGTGGTGCTGGGAAGAAAGCAGGAGAGTTCTATACGCCACAGGAAGTGTCTACGATCCTATCTCGTATCGTTACAATGGGCAAGTCTAAACTGCGTAATGTCTATGACCCAGCATGTGGCTCTGGATCATTGCTACTACGGGTAGCTCGTGAAGTGGATAGCGTCGGTGACTTCTATGGTCAGGAATTAAACAATACGACTTACAACCTCTGCCGCATGAACATGATCATGCACGGAGTACACTATCGCAACTTTGACATTAAGCAAGAAGATACCCTTGAGCGACCGCAACATATAGAGCAACAGTTTGAGGCTGTAGTAGCTAATCCTCCGTTCTCTGCTAAGTGGTCCGCCAGTGACATCCATACTACGGACGATAGATTCAGTCAGTATGGTCGCCTTGCGCCTAAGTCTAAGGCTGACTATGCATTCATCTGTCACATGCTCCATCAGCTGGCTGAACATGGCACTATGGCTGTCGTTATGCCTCATGGAGTATTGTTCCGTGGTGCAGCAGAAGGACATATCAGGCAGTATCTAATAAAAGATGTGAACTACTTGGATGCGGTGATAGGCTTACCGCCTAATATCTTCTATGGTACAGGTATACCTACCTGTATCATGATCTTCAAGAAGTGTCGAGAGAATCCTGACGATGTACTATTCATAGATGCCAGTGCACACTATGAGAAGGTCAAGACACAAAATATACTTAGATCCGAGGATATCAATCGCATCGTAGATGCCTACAGAAATAGAAAGCCTATAGATAAGCTATCCTATGTCGCTACGATGGACGTGATCGCTGAGAATGACTATAACCTCAACATCCCTCGCTATGTAGATACTTTTGAAGAGGAAGAGCCTATAGATATCAATGCCGTAGCTGAACAACTCCAAGAACTGGATCATGAGCTAACAGGTGTCAATGCCGAGCTATTAGACTTCTGTAAGGAGCTGAACATCAAAATGCCGTTTTGATGGAGGAAGTGAGCAATGCGCCCGAGTTAAGATTTAGTCAATTTAGTGACGATTGGATAAGAACTCATCTTTCAGAACTATTAGATTTCAAGAATGGCATTAATGCAGAAAAAGAAAAATACGGTTCGGGTTACAAGTTTATAAATGTTCTTGATATTATCGACAATAGCTTTATTACTCACAATGTAATCAAAGGCTCAGTACAAATTTCTGAAGATGAGTTCAAGAAAAATATTGTTGAATATGGGGATATCCTATTTCAAAGAAGCTCAGAAACAAGATTAGAAGTAGGTCAAGCGAATGTGTATTTGGATAGAGATTCACCTGCAACCTTTGGCGGTTTCGTAATACGAGGTAAAAAGAAATCCAATTATGAGCCATTTTTTATGAATACAGTTCTTAAGACTTCAAAACCTCGAAAAGAGATAACCTCAAGGAGTGGTGGAAGCACAAGATTTAATATTGGTCAAGAAACTTTGAGGACTATAAGCATTTCAATCCCCTCCCTCCCCGAACAAAAAAAGATAGCAGACTTCCTATCGGTCGTAGATGAGCGCATAGACATCCTCACTCGCAAGAAGGAACTCATACAACAGTATAAGAAGGGGATGCTCCAACAGCTCTTCCCTCGTAAGGGAGAGACTACTCCACAGCTAAGATTTAAGCCTGCCCGTCCGTCAGGCGGGGCAGATGATGGGAGTGACTTTCCTGAGTGGGAGGAAAAGAGATTGGGAGAGATTGCAGATGTTAAACGTGGAGCTGGCTCCCAATATATAACGTATACAGATATAAATAATAATTCTATTAGGCTTATCAGAATAAATGATTTTTTAAAAAATGATCCTGTTTACGTGAAAAAAACTCCTGACATTCAACGTTTTATTCTTGAGCATGGGGATATACTTATGGCAGGTACTGGAGCTACGGCGGGAATAACCTTTATTGTTCCCAGAGAATATGTCGGTTTAGCATATTCATACAACGCACCTAAGATTAAGCCTCATGCGGTAAGATCACTTTTTCTATACTTTTACTTGCTTACAGGTTTAATAAAACAACAACAACAGTCTTTTTTTGTAGGTAATGCTCAGCCTTTTCTTGATTTGTCAGCTATTAAAAGGCTAAAAATTGCTTACCCCTCATCAAGTGAGCAAAAAAAGATAGCTGACTTTCTATCCACTTTAGATGAACAGATAGAGACGGTCACAGCTCAGATAGACCATATGAAGACGTGGAAGCGTGGACTGCTACAAAAGATGTTTGTATGATGGACTTAGTCTATATTATCCGTGTGTATAGATATATCGTATATATGATATACTTTTGTGGTAACAGTACTCGCCACGCTACCCATAGACCAGCGTACCAGGGCGGGTCTTATTTTTTTACAGCTTATTGTAATCTATATGCAATACGATAAGCCTGCTCTGACCATAGATCAACAGATCGATCGCCTTCGCTCCAGAGGTCTTACTATTTCTAACACAGCTAAAGCTCATAAGTATCTATCTAACATCAGCTATTATCGCTTAGCTGGCTATTGGTGGCCGCTACAGTCAGACAAGGTCAACCATAGATTTAAGGACGGGGCTACATTCAAGATGGTTACCGATCTATACAATTTTGATGCGGAGCTGAGGCTATTGGTGTTTGGCGTCATTGAAAAAATAGAGATCAGCCTACGGACTAAGCTCATATACCACTTATCACATGCGCATGGATCACATTGGTTTCAGCAAGCAGAGCTCTTTCAAAACATTCCCGAATTGATCAAATCTTTAGAAAAACTAAGGGAAGAAGTCAATAGGTCAAAGGAAACATACATGAAAGAACACAGAAAGAAATATAAAAAGGACGGGCGTTTTCCTCCATCTTGGAAATCACTCGAATTAACTAGCTTCGGAGGGTTATCTAAGCTCTATGGAAATCTAAGAAACGATATTCCTTCCAAGGATACAATTGCCAAGGAGCTTGGCGCTGTTAATCATACCTATTTACCCAGCTGGTTACAGTCTATAGCACAGATCAGAAACATCTGTGCTCATCATGGTAGACTATGGAATAAGAATCTACCTGGGACGGTTAAGTTGCTCTCAAAGCCACCAAATAAATGGATCACAGATGTGCCGAAGTCTCATGAGTTTCAAAGAGTATATGTTCATTTATGTGTAATGCGATACCTCCTCAACACCATACATCCAAGTAACCAGATGAATCATGACATAAAGTCACTACTTGATAAATATCCCAATGTAGATGAAGCGGCATTAGGAATGAAACACAATTGGAGAACCGAAGATCTTTGGAAATGACCTATCAATCAGAAGCGGCACTGGAGCAACAGCTCATAAATCAGCTCAGCTCACAGGGATATGAGAGTGTTATCATAGCAGATGAGTCAGACCTACTGCTCAATCTGCGTCAGCAACTTGGTAAGCATAACGATATCACCTTCTCAGATAGAGAATTTGAACAAGTACTTAATCATCTTAACAAGGGCAATGTCTTTGACCGTGCAAAGACGCTACGAGATAGGATGTCTATCACTCGTGATGATGAGACTACGGTATGGATAGAATTCATCAATCAGCATAGTTGGTGTCAGAATCAATATCAGGTGACTAACCAGATTACCATGACAGGGCGATATGAGAACCGATATGATGTTACCCTCCTAATCAATGGACTGCCATTAGTACAGATAGAACTCAAGCGTCGAGGACTGGAGCTTAAGGAAGCATTTAATCAGGTACAGCGATACCATAAGCATTCATTCAGTGCCTCATATGGATTATTTCAGTACATACAGCTATTCGTCATCAGTAATGGTGTTAATACTAAGTACTATGCTAACAACCGCTCACAATCTTTCAAGCAGACCTTCTACTGGACTGATGAGGATAATCAGCTCATCACACAGTTAGAGCCTTTCGCAGATTCATTCTTAGAGAAATGTCATCTCTCCAAGATGATTACCAAGTATATCGTACTTAATGAGTCATACAAGATTCTCATGGTGCTTCGTCCCTATCAGTACTATGCTGTAGAGCGTATCATCAAGCAGGTCAGTGATACAGATAAGAATGGATACATCTGGCATACTACGGGATCAGGTAAGACGCTTACCTCATTCAAGGCATCACAAATACTGATAGAACAGCCAGAGATACATAAGGTCTTATTCGTGGTAGATCGCAATGATCTGGACTATCAGACCACTAAGGAGTTTAATCACTTCAGTGACGGCAGTGTGGATAGTACCAGTAATACTAACGTCTTAGTTAAGCAGTTAGCAGATGATAAGGTCAAGCTGATCGTCACTACAATACAAAAGCTCAACAATGCCATCACTAAGCCTAAGTATCTATCTCGTATAGATACGCTCCGACAGGCTAATATGGTTATCATCTTTGATGAGTGTCATCGCAGTCAGTTTGGTGACACGCATGGCAGGATTACAGAGTTCTTTTCTGCGGCTCAGTTGTTTGGATTTACTGGCACACCGATTTTTGCAGAGACAGCGATGTCTACAGCTTTAGGCAAGAAGACTACCGAAGATTTATTTGATAAGTGCTTACATAAGTACACCATAGAGGATGCCATACGAGATGATAATGTATTAGGCTTCTCAGTAGAGTATGTAGGACGATATCAGCAGAAGGATAGTGCTACAGAGATAGATATAGAGGTAGAAGGTATCAAGACCAGAGAGCTACTGGAATCTGATGACAGACTGGACAAAATCACAGATTACATCATCAATCACTACAACCGTAAGACCCATGACAAGAAGTTCAATGCTATGTTTTGTGTCAGTGGTGTTGATGTACTCATCCGATACTATCAGAAGCTACAAGAGAAGAAAGAACAAGGCAAACACAATCTTAAGGTAGCCACCATATTCAGCTATGTAGCTAATGAAGAAGATAAAGGGGCTAATGATGACACCCCTAATCCTGATGGCTTACCTGATGATGATGCAACCGTTAATCCACATACGAGAGATATCTTAGAGGGCTTCATTGGGGATTACAACCAGATGTTTCAGACAGCCTACACCACTAAAGATAGCAAGAAGTTCTACGAGTACTATCGCAACATATCCAAGAAAGTTAGAGAGCGTGAGGTAGACCTCTTATTAGTGGTTAATATGTTCTTGACGGGCTTTGACGCTCCGATCCTTAATACGCTATTCGTTGATAAGAATCTGCGCTATCATGGATTGATACAAGCATTCAGCCGTACTAATAGACTCAAGGGAGAAGAGAAGTCTCACGGTAACATAGTCGTCTTCCGCAACCTTAAGGGAGCTACAGACAAAGCGATTACGCTATTCTCTAATAAGGATGCCGCTACTACAATACTGCGCCCTCCATATGAAGATTATGTCGAGGCAGTTAATCAGGCTATCTCAGAGTTATTAGTCATCGTACCTACTGTAGATAGCGTCAATGACTTAGCCAGTGAGGATGACATCTTAGAATTCGTCACTAAGTTCCGAGAGATACTCAGACTGATCAATAAAGTGAAGTCCTATGCAGACTTTGAGTATGATGTATTAGACTTAACAGAGCAAGCCATAGAGGACTATAAGAGCAAGTATCTCGACATCTATGACAGGCGTAAGCGTGAGAAAGAAAAGGTCTCTATCCTTGACGATGTAGACTTTGAGTTAGAGTTAATCCACAGAGATGAGGTTAATGTCACCTACATCATACAGCTACTGGCACAACTCAAGTCTAAGAAGGGTAAAGACTATGACGAGACGATTAAGAGAGTCCTCGCTACGATTGCTAACTCACCGAAGCTCCGTAGCAAGAAAGACTTAATAGAGCAGTTCATCTTAGAGAACCTCCCTGATATCAAGGATGTAGATCACATCACCGATGAGTACGACTCCTTCATGGAGGCAGAAAAGCACAAGCGCCTCGACGCCATCATCGCAGAAGAAGACCTCGACCGCACTAAATTTGACGGCTTGTTAGAGCGATATCTATTCACTAACAAGATTCCACTGGAGCATGATGTCATCACCGCCATGAAGACCCAACCGAGCATACTACAGAGAGCTACGATAGCTGAGCGCATCATAGATAAGATCACCGACTTCGTTAATACCTTTTTGAATTAGATGAAAGAGTTAGAGTCTTTAACGACATCCGAGTCGACAACAATCGCTAAACGTTGCGATTAGAATATGTCTTTTTGGCATCCAAGGTCAAAATACAAAGTCTATTCCTGCGGAATGACCATTCTTTTTTTCTTCGATATCGACGAGCCAGACTCGCTAACTCTATAAAAGAGAAAAGTCCTTTCACTTGCGTGAAAAGACTT
>CAZFWJ010000002.1:0-104517 GCA_964522505.1 uncultured Saprospiraceae bacterium | reverse complement strand
AAGGGTAATACTCAACATGAGATAGCTATGCCCTTACCTCTGAATATCCCTATGTAAAGCGGCTTGGCTATCCCTCCAGATGCTGATACAGCGGTTCGATTGCATGAAAGGTCCGTTTTTGCCTCAACATTAATATTGATACCATGAGCGTCATCCAGTCTCGAGCGAATAGTTCTGCCGCACTTTCCAGTCCTTCTAACCACAATACGCCAGGCATCAGGTCATGCGAAATACGCCTGATTTCGTCACAAGCTTCGTCCATCATCTCCTGTGCTCGATCATAGAGTTGCATTGATTCTATCTTCTGTATTTCACTTTGGATATTACTGAAGTGTGCCTTAATGGTAGATAACAGTCCCCCAATCATGCCAATCCTTAGCGATACGAATACGTTCTGCCTCTTGTCCTTCGATCATTGCATTCATAGAGAGTATCTTATTTTTCTTTTTCCAATTGTATGATCTTTTGAGATTTCACTATGCTCTTCTGATCAGCTAACTCTTTTTGTGTTCTGAGTTGATTTAAATAGATCAGCAGTAATCCTAGCAGTAATGTCGCAACGACTAAAATTATTAGATAGGTGAAGCGCTGCTGTTTAATTTTGACTTTGTTGAGTGCCGCCTCAGTTTCTGCTTGTTGAAGTTCCTGATCTTTGATCAACTGTTCTTTTTCAAACTTTTATTGCAGGTCTCTTTTGGTGGCGTCTATGAGATTAGCCTTGTTGATTAGGGAGTCCTTATAGCTAACAGCTTTTTCGAGATGTGACAGGGCTTTTTGAGGATTGCTTTTTTTAAAGTCGCCGAAAATCTTAAGGTAAACTCTGCTGTAGTCTTGTTAAGTAGACGCTCCTTGTGTTAAAGTGGTTTTGACGACTCTGTAGGTAGACCTTGACCTAGGTGGTTGCTGTGAAATTTGTTCTCTTCGCTAATTTCTATAGGGTTTCTTATAGGTTGATCAGACTGTTATTTACTCTAAGCTACTTAACTTACCCCTCAAATTCTCCAATGTATGAAATGGATCAAAAGGATACTTATAGCGCTTGTTGTGCTTCTGCTCATCGGATTTATCATAGTCAAGTTTGTGCTCAGTGAATCAGAACCAAAGATAGTAGAAGGCAATGCCGATGCGGTAGCTCAACAGGTGTTGACAGCAATGAATAAGCCTGCATGGGATACACTGAACTACGTGCAATGGTCATTCCCAGGTGGTCATCACTATGTCTGGGATAAAGTAAATAATAACTCTCGAGTATCGTGGAAGGACTATGTAGTTCATCTCGACATGGATGAAGTAGACGGCAAAGCCTACAAAGGAGATGCTGAGCTCAGCGGAGACGATAAGACCAAGGCAATCCAGTCCGCATGGGGTTTTTGGTGTAATGATTCATTTTGGTTTAGTGCCCCATATAAAGTTTTTGATCCAGGTACTAAGAGAGATATGGCCGTAGATGCAGATGGCAAAGAAGGCCTACTCATCACCTATGAATCTGGTGGAGTAACTCCTGGTGATCAATATCTGTGGTACGTCGATGATACAGGTCTTCCTACCGGATATAAAATGTGGGTTAAAATCATTCCGGTAGGAGGTGTATATACCAGCTGGTCGGACTATACCACACTCGCAGGTGGTGCAAGAGTTGCTCAAGCGCACACTTTGAGCTTGATGAATTTGGATATTCCGATGACTGATATCAAGTCTGGTCAGAACTGGTCGGACTTAGGATTTAACAGCAGTCCCATAGAGCTATAAAGATTTATGAGATTAGTCAGTTATAACGTTAATGGCATCAGAGCCGCAATCAAAAAAGGGCTCTTTGATTGGATAGCAATGGACTCAGCAGATATCATCTGTATCCAAGAGACCAAGAGTCAACCGGAGCAAGTCGACATGACACAGCTTGAAGAGCTCGGCTACCGATACTATTGGCATAGCGCAGTAAAGAAAGGGTACAGCGGTGTACTGACCATCACTAAAATAGAACCTCAAAGTGTAGAAGTGGGTATAGGGATCGAGCAATATGATAGTGAGGGCAGGACGGTTACCACACACTTTGATGATTGGTCTTTAATCAATGTCTATATTCCCTCGGGCTCGAGTGGTGATGCTCGGCATGAATTTAAGATGGAGTTTCTCCATGACTTCGGTCCATGGATAACCGAGATGAAGAAGAAGCACAAAAATTTGGTTGTAGTCGGCGACTATAACGTAGTCCGTGACCGCCTCGATATCCACAATCCTGACCGCAAGGACAAGCCTTCTGGATACAAACCTGATGAACGTGCTTGGCTGGCAGAGTGGTTTGATAGTGGCTTCGTGGATGCATTTAGATCACTCTATCCTGAAGAAAGTCTGTATAGCTGGTGGAGTTATCGAGCTGGTGCCCGCCAAAGAGATAAGGGTTGGCGCATCGATTATATCTCTATTACTGATGAGTTTAGTAAAAAATTGACTGAATGTCGGATGTACAAGGACGTCATGCACTCCGACCACTGCCCAGTAATAGCGGAGTTTGATTTATACTAATTGAAATTATAATTCTTTGAGCTGATTTCTCAGTTTGGTGATTTGCGAAGTATCTATGCCTTGTGCTATGGCAAGTTCCTTGGCTCTATCGCAGTGTCTGACTGATTCAGATTTGTTGCTCAGAGCGAAATACACATTAGCCAGATGCAGATGATATTGAGCACTATCATCATTATATACCACCGCTTCTTGAGCCCATCTCAGACATTCAGAAAGATTCGCATTTTCTCGCTTATCTATAAGATGATTATAGGAGTGTTGATACATCACTACATGATCAAAGGGATTGATAGAAATAAGATAATGCTCAGCCATTTTCCTGTATTCTGAGTAATTTTTCTCTTCGTTGAGTCTATTGAGAAAGTACTTGTGCGCACGCTCATTAGCCTGTGCAGGTTCGACATATCCAAAAATGGTAATCGCCTCGTCTAAGCTTGGTCGGGGATATCCATTATAGAGACGCTCGTATGACAATATACTTAAGGTACGATCCACTTGCTCTTGACCTACCACATCGACGAATCTCTGCTTGTAACGCAAGAAGTAATCGAATTCTGCACTATTAGTGGTATGTAAAAAATCGAAGATGAACTTTATGTTTTTATCAGTCGACCAATCATCCTGAGTAGAGAGATACTTCTTGGCAACCTGATACTGCTTACCATCTTGCAACATAACGTGAAGATAAGCCTCATGATACATGATATGAGGGCGACCACTTGATGCACGATCATCATGAACATAGAGGATGGGGGCGTTATCTTCTGTGATGAGCTTTTTCTCTTTTGAAGCAGCTGTTGAACTGCCACCACCAAAAGGATTGCTCGCGAATCCTTCATCTACATAAACTTGACCTGGCCGTACCGCTTCTTTAGCTATCTGCAGAAGCTCAGCCGCATCGACGATCTTGTCTACTTTGTTTTTTACATTTCCCTCACTATCCAAAATAATTAGTGTGGGTAGCCAGACAACATCATAATCTGGGGCTATAGACTTGCCATAGCGACTATCCATGTCAACTTTTATATTGACAAAGTTGGCATTAAAAAATTCACTTAACTCTGGATCATTAAACACCTGATCCATCTGCTTACAGGGTTTACACCAGACAGCGTAGGTGTCAATAAAAACATATTTATTTTGTTGTGCTGCCTCCTCTATAGCTCTATCAATCTCTATTCGCTTAAACGATATAGATGCCGAAATATCCAGCACATAGAGCATGAATAAACTCAGTAATAGTGATAGGCGCATTAAGCAGGTAGTTTCCTTATTTGGTCTTTATGCTATGGATGAGATCTTGCAGTTCATCATGGCAAGTGTCTCCTTCCTCCACTAATTTATATGCTTTTTCAGCTTCTTTGAGCGCTTTCTTATCTTTTTTATTCTGATGTAATATCTGAGCATATAGCAGTCGATACTCTGGTTGATCACTTTTCTTGACCACTTTACTCATGATATCTTCTGAAGTATTAGCTATCTCTTCATCTAACACTTGGTACAACATCAGCTCTTGGACAAGATCTACCTTCGCCTGATTATCTGTGATAAAAGTCTCTGTCATTTCCTGTATCGATGCCCTCATCATCGATATATTGTTAGTTGCACGAGCATATTCCAAGTATGACTTCAGCCTGAATTCTTCGCCATAAGATGGGTTATAATGGTTGATAATTTTATGTGTTTCCTGTAGGAGGTCCATGGATTCAAATGCTATGGCAGTTTCTAAAGAAGCCTCTCCAGCTTGGTTAATTTTGGCCATAGCCGCTTCAGTCCCGTATTTAGCCTTGAGGGCAGGGAGCTGAGCTGCATAAAGATCAAATATTCTTGAATCTGAAGTAGTCACTGCCTCGTAAAGAAAGTCTGTCAACCGATCACCAGATAAGTCTTTATTATTTCGCAGGAAATCGTTGGCTATTTTACTGCTCGGCTTTCCTGATTTATTAAGCGCTTTTACATATTGTAATACAAGATTATAATCACGGTTGCCTTTCTCATATTCTTCTGCATATTCGCCAGATCTATCATACGAAGTGACGACATCCTCCCCCAATGCTATAAAACCTGGTACTTGCTGGGCGCCCACTTCTTTTCTAACTATCTCCCCATTCTCATCAATAAACATCAACGTGGGAAATGCTCTCACAGGATAATCTTGCCTAAAGGTCAATCCCATTCCTTCCTCCATGTCAATCTTCATATTGATGAAGTTCTCGTTATAGTAATCTCCTACGGATTGCTGAGTAAATACATTCTTAGCCATTCGCTTACATGGTCCACACCATTTGGCATAGGCATCCACGAAAATTAATTTTTCTTTTTTTGCCGCTTGTTCTAGCGCTTCTTCCCAAGTGCCGTGAAAGAAGTTTATCCCCTGACCAAAAATTAAGGTAGAGCTCAATAGAAGTAGTGCGACTGATATATTTTTCATCATGCTAACTTGATCTTGATTTATAACTCAACTTTAGGCAGGATATTCTCTCAAACCATCCTTTAAGTTGGGCCGAATATGATCTCAGACAGTAGTTTTCAAAAGTAAGAAATACTTTTGAGCCTGTAAATAGCTGGACTGTTAGGATATGCTTAATGAAATATAGCGACAGTCGGCTGTTTCCATACTATACCTAATCGGTAAAAATGATCAGTAAAAAAGACTTGTTTCTGAGTTATGTGGCGCAGACCAGCCCCCTCTCTATGGCTCTTGAAATTGATCATGCAGAGGGCATTCACATCTATGATACTTCGGGTAAGCGTTATTATGATATGAACTCTGGCATCTCGGTTAGTTCGCTAGGTCACTGTCATCCCAAGGTCACTCAGGCTATCAAAGACCAGGTGGATCGCTACATGCATACGATGGTGTATGGCGAGCATAATCAATCACCACAGACTTCCTATGCACAGCTCCTTATTGATCAATTGGATGATCACTTCGAATCACTCTATTACCTCATGTCAGGCACTGAGGCCACTGAACTGGCTATGAAAATCGGTAAGCGCTATACTGGTAGAGCTGAGATTATATGTGCTAGGAGCGCCTATCACGGATCAACGCAGGGCGCCGAGAGCTTGCGTAGTGATCAAGATTATAAGGAACCATTTCTACCTCTTCTACCCGGAATCAAACACATTGACTTTAATAGTGTCGATGATATCAAGTTAATTACAGATCGGACCAGCTGTGTTATTATAGAAGCTGTCCAAGGAGAGGCTGGAGTAATTCCTCCTAATTCAGGCTACCTCAATCTGATTCGCAAGCGTTGTACCGATGTAGGAGCTCTATTCATACTGGACGAAATACAAACTGGATTTGGCAGAACTGGACATCTCTTCGCTCATCAGAAATATAGGATTATCCCAGACATATTGCTCATCGGTAAAGCTATGGGTGGCGGCATGCCAATAGCAGGTGTCGTCAGCAGTAAAAAAATCATGAGTTGCTTAATTAAGAATCCTGTGCTCGGCCATATTACAACCTTTGGAGGTCACCCAGTAAGTTGTGCCGCCGCACTCGCCGCACTTGAAGTATTACTCCAGGATAAACTAATTGAATCGGTCTCAGAAAAAGAATCATTCATCAAACAAAAACTGGATCACAAACTGATCAAAGAGATACGCAGTTCCGGACTAATGATGGCCGTTGAAATCACCAAACTGAAGTATCTCAAACATATCGTTGCATATGCCACAGAGCATGGTGTTTTAGTAGATTGGTTCCTATTTAACAATCGTAGCTTCAGATTAGCCCCGCCGTTGATTGCCACCATAGATGATCTGGACGAAGCAACAGATATTCTTCTGGCGGCAATGGATTATGCGGAGGGAAAGTATAGGAGGTGAGTAGTGAGAAAGTTGAAAAATTCTTGACGAGAAAATTTATATCTGTGTGAAGAAAATTATAGATATCATCCTAGCAGTAATCTTTCTGCTCTTTGCCGCCGTACAATTCAATGATGGCGATGCCTTGAAGTGGGTGCCTCCCTATTTATTGATTGCATACATCGCATTCAATGCATATCGAGATCGGTATTTTTTGATTGGGACAGCTATCATTTTAATATTTTATTTGATCTGGATGAGTACCTATATCACGCATATGCAATCTTGGATATCTGATGGCATGCCGTCTATCACAGAAAGCATGAAGGCCGAGAGTCCATATATAGAGTTGTCAAGAGAGTTTTTCGGCTTACTTTTATGTGCATTAGCGGCACTGTATTATTTGATAAAAGCAAAAAGACTTCGATGAAAAGATTATTAGTATCAATTATCATAGCTTCCTTGTATTTCTCGCTGTCTTATGGGCAAGTACAGCAAGGTTTTTTTGATTTTGAATATGACGACACATCGGGTGAGATGCTGCTGCATATATCAGCGCATCAACTCGATATAGAATTTCTATATGTCAATTCGCTCTCAGCGGGAATCGGATCTAATGATATTGGCTTAGACAGAGGTCAACTTGGTGAAGAGCGTATTGTCAAGCTTAAGCGAGCAGGTGATAAGATATTAATGATACAGCCCAATCTAGACTACAGAGCAGTAAGTGACAACATCCTCGAGAGGCAGGCTGTTGAGCAGGCTTTTGCACAGTCGGTTATCTGGGGGTTCAAAGTTAAAGATAACGTGAACGGTGTACTCAGGGTAGACATGACGGACTTCCTGTTGCGTGACGCTCATGGAGTCTCTCAACGCCTAAAGCAGTCTGGACAGGGCGCGTACAAGGTGGATAAGAGTCGCAGTGCGGTATGGATGGATCGCACGAAATCCTTTCCTCAAAACACAGAATTTGACGCTATACTCACTTTTACCGGTCAGGCCGATGGTAGATTCATACGCAGCGTTACGCCTAGCTCTGATGCCATCACCGTCCACCAGCATCACTCATTTGTTGCACTTCCCGATGATGGATATAAGCCACGTACGTTTCATCCATTTGCGGGATACTTCCCGATGAGTTACTATGATTATGCCACACCGATTGCCGATGATCTGGAGAAGAGATTTATTTATAGACACCGCCTTGAAAAGAAAAATCCATCTGAAGCCGTAAGTGAAGCTGTTGAACCTATAATCTACTATATCGATCCAGGCTGTCCAGAGCCCATAAAATCTGCACTTATGGACGGTGCTGCGTGGTGGGACCAAGCATTCTCTGCGGCAGGATATGCTGAAGGCACTTTTCAGATAAGAGAATTACCTGAAGGCGCGGACATGATGGACGTCCGCTATAATGTCATACAATGGGTGCATCGTAGCACACGAGGATGGTCTTATGGCGCTTCAGTATCAGATCCACGAACAGGAGAAATAATTAAAGGACATGTATCGCTCGGATCACTGAGAGTAAGACAAGATTTTCTGATCGCTCAAGGATTGTTATCGCCATATGGCGATAGTGATGACAATGATGATCCGATGCTACAACTTGCCCTGGCAAGGCTACGACAGCTATCTGCCCATGAAATCGGACACACCATAGGCCTGGCACATAACTTCGCCGCCAGTCATAACGATCGTGCATCCGTGATGGACTATCCTCATCCATTAGTATCTTTAGATGATTCTGGACAGATCACCTTCGATAAAGTCTATGATGATAAGATCGGAGATTGGGACAAGTTTACTATAACCTATGGATATCAAGACTTTCCCGATGGCACGGATGAAGTGGCTGCCTTAAACAAGCTTATAACTGACACTCAAGAGAAAGGATTCCTCTTTATCTCTGATAGCGATGCTAGACCTGCCGGCGGTGCTAACCCAGCCGCTCACCTATGGGATAATGGGGCAGACCCGATTGAAGAGCTCAATAGACTAATGGAGGTGCGCCGAGTCGCATTAGATCAGATGGGACTGAACACCATCACTTCAGGCACGCCAGTAAGCGAATTAGAAAAAGTACTTGTGCCAATATATCTGCTCCATCGCTATCAAATAGATGGTGTCTCTAAGATTATAGGTGGGCTAGAATACAACTACGCAGTAAAAGATGGCGCGACATCTCCTCATGTGTCCACTATATCTGCAGAAAGACAAGGTAAGGCAGTAGACGCACTGTTAAATACGATCAGACCAGAGCACTTAAAACTCTCTCAAGAACTACTCTCCTTGCTCGGTCCTCCAGCATACGGCTATCCTCGTAGTAGAGAGACGTTTAACGGTAAGACTAATGTGGCCTTCGATCCTCTTGCTCCTGCTGAAAGTCATATTGATATGACTTTGGGATTCTTGTTGCATAAAGACCGATTAGCACGCCTACATCGATATGGCGTTACCAAGATGAGTGTTGTTGATTTAGAATCTTTTTTATCCATGATCAGTGGCGAAATCTTTGGGATGAAGTCATTAGATAGCTACGATCAAGCCTTGATACAACTTGCTCAAAAGATCTATCAGACTCACCTCATCGGATTAGCGCATGACTCTTCTGTAGATATTAATGTTGCCGCAGCCGCCCACAATGCAATAGAAGAGATTCAATCCAAATATCTCAACAATACAGATAGCGCTCATGCTAAATACCTTGTCAGCTTGATAGCGCAAGCCCACACTCATGGAGCTCAGCTGCAATTACCACAATTGAGTGATCTTCCTCCAGGCTCGCCCATAGGATGTGGACATGACAACAGATTAAATAGATAGCATACCAAGCAGTTTATGATTATAACCATATCAGGGGACATCGGCAGCGGTAAAAGCACCTGTGGCAAACTACTCCGTGATCAATTGGGTTTTAACTACCTGTCTACAGGAGATATTCAGAGGCGTATAGCTGCGGAGATGGGGGTTTCAACACTCGAGCTAAATCTACTTTCTGAAGAGGACAAGTCTATCGACAAAAAGATAGATGACCATACTCGTGCGCTAGCTGATTCTGATGAAAATTATATCGTGGACTCACGCCTCGCATGGCATTTTATTCCCAGCAGTTTCAAAGTGTTTTTACGCTGCAAGGAAGAAATTGCGGCTGATCGAATATTCAATGATGATAAGCGAGTATCAGATGAAAACTCTCCATCTGTAATACAACTGCTTGCGAAGATTAAAGATCGCCGTCAGAGCGAAAAGCGACGTTTCTTAGCATTGTATGGAATCGATTTCGAAGACCTCTCTAACTATGATCAGATTGTTGACTCGTCTTACTTTAGGCCACAGGTAATTGTAGACCTGATAAAAGATGGTGTAAGAATGATAGACGGTACTAGCTGATGCGCAGCAGTATTACTTAAAGAAGACCCCTTTATAAGAATCATATCCTGGCTTAACACCTAAGTGTATAAGCGTGCGCTTATAATTAAACTCTCGACTGTCTATTACATAAACCTTAGAGGCAATTGCATCGTCAAATTCGTTGTGCTCGTTCTTCCAAGAATGTGATACGGTATATGCTGCTGCATCGATACTCCTATCCCACTTCTTTCTAACCTCGAGTTCTAGGTAAATGATGTTGTTTTCGTACTTCAAGAGCTTTGATGAGAGGCCCTTTCCTACCCTAAACAACATGTCAGTTTTAATGAAATGCTTTTTGTTTATCTCCTCAATATTCATGCCTCTTGAAAAGCAGAAACTATGCCACTGTGTATGACATATTAAGAGGAGTCTGAATGTGTGTTAAAATTTATTGTAACCTGTCTGCCTTTGGGCTCATGCTAAACCATGATAAGCTCATTTGATTATTGATAAAACAAAAACTACATTTGCACCACCAAATCTGGTCCTATAGCTCAGTTGGTTAGAGCACCTGACTCATAATCAGGTGGTCCAAGGTTCAAGTCCTTGTGGGACCACGACTCAAAAAGGAGATCGTATTATGCGATCTCCTTTTTTCAATACTTCAATATTTAATTCTTAACAGGCTATTAGCCTACACTTATCTATACTATGGGCATGCCCCAATTGATGCCTCAAATACCGCGCTTAACTCGACTGTAAAACCTTCATTGAGCATGATATTATCACCAGCGACAAATGTGACATCTGCTCCTGTAGATACTATGCCGGCTGACGTAATACTGTTGGAAGCATAGTATGTCTCTGAAGGAACATTTCCAGTTATCACATCATCTGTAGGACAATTAACTGGAGGAGTATTCTCCGCTCCTTGTGTAGGCACTTGTTCTTCCCAGTCCATAGAGTCTGTATCTGTTCCTCCCATAAAAGGACCCATAACTAAACTCAATGAGTTGGCAGGATTAGTGGGAGCGGGTAAAAAGGTGCTAGCATTATCCCATACACCTGCACTCACTGCTGTTGAAGATCTTCCATGATTAGGTGCACCCCATTGAACGTAGTCTTGAATATTGGTGGTACTTGCGTACATACCCGGCATCTGATATATCCCCATCTCCCCAGACGTCGCACCATTGGGTGATATATTATTGGCCCATCTTACAACAGTAATATCTCCAGGAGCCATTAGCAAACTTCCACTAAGCAGTGTCACAGCATTACTTGAGACTACGCCATATCTCGGAAAATTGCAAAGTGTATAACTCGATATATCAATCGTAGTTGTCCCAGCATTATATAACTCTACCCATTCATCAGAAATGTTGACTTCATTAATTATGACATGGTTTAGAAGATTATTCGCCGCACCTTGTGTCGGTGAGCGCTCCTCCCAGTCCATAGAATCTGAATCTGTCCCTCCAGTATAGTTTCCTACCACAAGTGCTAAAGAATTGCTAGGATTGGTAGGTGCTGGAGCAAAGCTTGAGGTGCTATCCCATATTCCAGCGCTCACTGCTGTGCCATCTCTGCCAGTACCAGGAGTTCCTGTGCCCCATTGTATGTAGTCTTGAATGTTACTGACGTTGGTATAACCACCTATCTCTGCATATAGTCCAAGCTCACCTGTTGCGATGCCATGCGTGGAAATATTCTCCCATCCCAAAACTGTATATTCTCCAGGTCCTATATTCAAACTGCCGCTGATCAACTCTACGCCTGCATTACTTCCAGAGGAATTTGTTGCTGAGACAACTCTGTATCTTGGCCGATTACACAAGGCATATGATGATATATCAACAGTCGTCGTTCCAGCATTGTACAACTCCACCCAATTATCGGCGATATTGACCTCATTGATTATTATCTGACCTGTCAACTGAGCAGCCATAAAACATGTAAATAAAGAAATCAGAAGCATTTTCATAGGAAACAAATTTTCAAAATTCAAATTCTACATTCACTACTCATACTTCAGATCATAGGTTGCTTCATAAGTGTTAAGTTGTTAGCTCCTGTGCTAATTAACTTTTTATGGTCATTCTGTTTTGTCATTTTTCATATGATCTTCACAACCATCAATTTTTTCTACATTAGCATCGTTAAAATCGCCTGCGTATGTCAACAAGATTATGGATTGCCCTAGTGGCAACGGTAATTACTTCTGTTGTTTTCATTCATTCTTGTACTTCTGATCGAGAACTATCAGAACCTGAGATATTGCAAGAATCAGATATCCTCCCACATATACAAGAACTATCTTCAGACGCCTATTACGGCCGAATGCCATTCGGTCCTGGTGATCAAAAGACTGTAGATTATATCGTCAATCAGTGTAAATCTTTGGGCTTAGAGCCAGGAAATAATGGATCATATACTCAATCAGTACCTATGATTGAGATAACTACAACTCCAGATAAAACGATGTCTGTTGAGACTCCTTCAGGTTCAGCACAGTATAACTTTGGTTCTGATTATGTGATACACTGTCAGAAATCTGTAGACAAGGTTGATGTGGTCAATTCAGAACTGGTCTTCTGTGGCTATGGTATCGTAGATGAGAAACTTGGGTGGAACGACTTCGAAGGTGTTGACATGAAAGACAAAATAGCTGTTGTCCTCGTTAATGATCCTGGTTATGGTGGTGAAGACTCTACCTTCTTCAAAGGAGATGTGATGACTTACTACGGCAGATGGACCTACAAATACGAAGAAGCAGACCGCCAAGGAGCTAAAGGCTTATTGATTATACATGAGACTTCCTCAGCAGGATATCCTTGGTTCGTGGTAGAAAGCAGCTGGACAGGGCCACAACTCGGGCTCGAAAAAGAAAGTGTTGCAAACGGTGCTGATATCAAGGGGTGGATACATCTAGATATGGCTAAAGATCTGTTTGAGCGAAGCAACTTAGACTTAAGTGCGCTAATTAAAAAAGCCCGAACTCCCGGCTTTAAGCCTGTTCCGATGAATGCCACGATTAACACTAGTCTGACCAATGTCTATAAAAGAGACAAGTCAGATAATATTGTTGCTGTCCTTCCTGGAGATGCTAATCAAGAAGAACATGTGATCTACTCTGCTCACTGGGATCACATCGGTATCGGAAAGGTTGTCAATGGCGACAGCATCTACAATGGTGCACTGGATAATGCCAGTGGAACAGGGACGCTACTCGGGATAGCCCAAAATTTCAAGAGACAAAAAAGCACACCTGATCGATCAGTGATCTTCCTTTGGGTTACCGCAGAGGAACAGGGTCTACTCGGATCAGAGTATTACGCCCTTAACCCAACTGTACCGATAAGTGATATAGTCGCGAATGTGAATATCGATGGCTGCAACCCAAATGGAGCTATGAAGGATTTTCAAATTATAGGTATCGGACATAGTGAAATGGACATGATTGCCGAAGAAGAGCTGGCTAAACAAGATCGATATGTACTGCCAGATCAAGAACCAGAGAAGGGATATTTCTTCAGATCAGATCACTTCAACTTTGCCAAAGTTGGGATACCTCCATTATTTGGAGAGGGCGGCTATGATCATATCGAAAAAGGTATCGAGTATGGCAAAGAAAAGAAAGCTGAATATACCGCCAACAACTATCACGCCCCAAGTGATGAGTATGACCCTGAGACTTGGGATATGAGTGGTGTAATGCAGGATGCCCAGATCTACTATAATATCGGCTGGCGCCTCTCCAACTCTCGAGAGTGGCCACAGTGGTATGAAGAGAGTGAGTTTAGCAGACGCAAGACACTCAAAGACTAATATTAGTATCGAGTGACCAGTTATGAGTATAGAGTGACAGTTTTATGGTATTTCAATCTTAGTGTCACAATGTAAAAAGCATCGATCAGAATATATGATGAAAAAGCTAGTGAGTATCGACTAAGGTATCAGCCTAAGCCTATTTTAAAGTTTGTCAATCCTTACTTGTAACTCTCAAACTAAATACTCGATACTAATTACTCAATACTAATTCAGATATTTGCGCCCTTAATAAGTGATTATGGCCAAGTATCCAGAATATAAGGGATTAGACTTACCGGAGATAGACCGCACGATATTAGCTTTTTGGGAGGCCGAAGATATTTTCCAGAAGAGTATCAATGAGCGTTCAGAGGATAATCCATTCGTATTCTACGAGGGCCCACCATCGGCTAATGGCAAGCCAGGAATTCACCACGTCATGGCTCGTACTGTTAAGGATCTTTTCTGCAGGTACCATACCATGAAAGGTCAGCGAGTAGAACGCAAAGGCGGTTGGGACACACACGGACTACCAGTAGAACTTAAAGTGGAGAAAGAACTCGGCATCACCAAGGATGACATCGGCACCAAGATCTCGATAGAAGACTATAATAAGGAGTGCCGATCTGCTGTCATGAAGTTCAAAGAGCTTTGGGATGACCTCACCAAGAAGATGGGCTACTGGGCAGATCTAGACAACCCATATATCACATTTGAGAATGACTACATTGAGTCCGTATGGCATCTGCTGAAGACGCTTTATGACAACGACCTAATCTATAAAGGCTATACGATTCAACCTTACTCTCCTGCAGCAGGAACTGGCTTAAGTTCGCATGAACTCAACATGCCTGGAGCCTATCAGGATGTCAAAGACACCTCAGCAGTAGCACAGTTTAAGTTGATCAGGAACGAACAATCAGAGTTTCTATATGCTGATAAAGGCGCTGGCGATGTCTACATCATAGCATGGACGACAACGCCGTGGACGCTACCGTCTAATACTGCGCTCGCAGTAGGTAAGAAGATAACTTACGTCAAGATCAAAACCTATAATCCATATACTAAGCTCCCTGTCAACCTAATCTTGGCAGAAGATCTCTTAAGTAAGTGGTTCAAGCTTGAGCAGTCCGAAGCAGACTACGACGCCTACACTCCGGATCAAAAGCTAATCCCATACGTCGTACTTCAGAAATTCTCCGGCGCAGACCTTGAGCATCTCCGCTACGAGCAACTACTACCTTATGTACAACCAGAAGATGGTGATGCATTTAAAGTCATCATGGGAGACTTCGTAAGTACTTCTGATGGTACGGGGATAGTACATATTGCCCCTTCCTTTGGTGCAGACGATATGAGAGTTGGCAAGAAATATGGTATGGGTTCATTGACTCTCGTGGATAAACAAGGAAAGTTCATTGATGAGGTCACAGACTTTGCTGGACGCTATGTTAAGAATTACAAAGATGAAGAAGACTACCGCAGTGTAGATATTGACATATCAATTAAGCTAAAGGAGGATAATAAAGCCTTCAATGTTCAGAAATATCAGCATAACTACCCACACTGCTGGCGAACTGATAAGCCGATACTGTACTACCCACTAGATAGCTGGTTTATCAAGGCATCGGCACGACGTGAGCGCATGGTGGAGTTGAATAATACGATCAATTGGAAGCCAAGCCATACCGGGGAGAAGCGCTTTGGCAATTGGCTCGAAAATCTCCAAGACTGGAATCTATCTCGCAGTCGTTATTGGGGCATACCACTACCGATCTGGCGTACCGCCGATGGCTCTGCTGAGAAGTGTATTGGTTCTGTGGCACAGCTGGCTGATGAGATCAAGAAGGCCAATGAAAAACTTGGGCTTGTTCAAGAAGTGCCTCAAGATCTTCATAAGCCATATATCGATGATGTCACATTGGTATCTGACTCGGGAGAAGAGATGAAGCGTGAAGCAGATCTGATAGATGTATGGTTTGACTCAGGATCTATGCCCTATGCACAGTGGCACCATCCGATGGAAAACCAGGAGGTTTTCAAACGGAGCTTTCCGGCCGACTTCATCAGTGAAGGAGTCGATCAGACTCGAGGATGGTTCTACTCTCTTCATGCGATAGGGTCTATGGTTATGGATAGTGTAGCTTTTAAGAATGTCGTTTCTACAGGACTTGTCCTTGATAAGGATGGTGTCAAGATGTCTAAGAGATTAGGCAATGTGGTTGATCCATTCGAGACTCTGGCTAACTATGGAGCAGATCCTACCAGATGGTATATGATGACCAATGCTCAACCATGGGATAATCTAAAGTTTGATATATCTGGAGTTGAGGAGGTGAAGCGCAAGTTCTTTGGCACTTTGTATAATACCTATTCATTCTTCGCGCTTTACGCTAATATTGATGGCTTCGTTTATGGCGAAGAAAGAATACCTCTGGAGCAGAGAACCGAGATCGATAGATGGGTCATCTCCCTGCTCAATACACTCATCAAAGAAGTCGATGCCGAGTATGCAGATTATGAACCGACTAATGCAGGTCGTAAGATTCAGTCATTTGTGGAGGATCATCTGAGCAATTGGTATGTGAGATTGTGTAGACGCCGCTTTTGGAAAGGAGAATATGCTGCTGATAAGATCGCTGCCTATCAGACTCTCTATGAATGTCTCGCTACGATCTCCAAGCTAATGGCCCCTTTGGCTCCATTTTTTGCGGATTGGCTGTACAAAAACCTGAATGGAACGACTGGCAAAGATGATCATGTAAGCGTTCATCTGTCACTAATAGAAGACCCTGAGCTCTCGGCAATCGATAAGGAGCTGGAGCAGCGCATGGATTATGCACAACGGATATCATCACTCGTACTATCCTTGCGAGCGGGCGAAAGACTTCGTGTCCGCCAACCTCTACAGAAGATTTTGCTTCCAATCTTGGATAGCTCATTCAAAGATCAAGTTGAGAAAGTAAAAGACCTAGTTCTCTCGGAAGTAAATATCAAAGAGATCGAATATCTCGAAGACACGGCAGGATTCATCAAGAAGAAGATTAAGCCGAACTTCAAGACCTTAGGTCGCAAGCTGGGCAAGGATATGAAAGCAGCAGCACAGATAATCAATTCCCTCGGACAAGAACACATAGACCAAATTGAAAAGACCGGTCTCTATGCGCTAAGCATTGGCGATGCTCAATATGACTTAACTACTGAAGATTTTGAAATCAGCGCAGACGAGATACCAGGATGGCAAGTAGCTACGGATCGAGAGATCACAGTGGCACTCGACATTACACTTACTGATGAACTTAAGAAAGAGGGTATAGCTAGAGAATTGATCAATCGAATTCAGAATATTCGTAAGAACAGTGATTTTGAAGTGACTGATCGCATAACTGTACAAATCAGTTCAAATGAGCAGGTGTCAAGTTCATTGGCCCAGTTTAAAGACTATGTCGCAACTGAGGTTCTCGCAGACGAGATTAATATAGTTGCTGATGTTACTGGCGAGTCTATTGATATCACTGATGATATCAGTGTGGTCATTGGGGTAGCTAAGAGCTAGAGGGTTGTTCGTGCCTGACCGGCATTAAGGATCTTTAGTTTTATTTGCAAGTAGCCTAAGGTTACTCCTCAAGCCTATCTGCCAATGGGGGGTCGAGATTAAAACAGACTCTAAAACTTAAAAAAAGAATCCGGCAAGTCTGATCTCCGTTGATCCTTGATGATTAACATCTCTTGATAAAATGGAGCTTTCCGCAGTTTCTTCTCGACTGCTTTAATTTTTTTATCATCCCCCTGAGCCTCTAAGATTGCGATGTGATTTTCATAATACTTGACATCTATGGGATAATACTCATAAGCTTGCTCTGCCCACATTTCTGCTTTCTGCAATAAGCGTGGATCTTCATAAAATGCATAAAAGTCACTGCTGATCTCTAACAGTTGATTAGCGATAGATTGGCTGATATTATAGATGCGACTCAGGGAGTCCACATTGGGCGTTTGGCTCTGATCATTGAGCTCCTCTTCACTATTATACTGAGTTCTTAACTCCTCAAATTCCTTAAATCGCTCCTCATCAAGACGGTGTATCTTTTCTGGAGTATTAGCAGTGATATGTTTATCGACAAACCCGATTGTATGTTCGGCATATCGATCTAAATCATTTCTCCTAAAGTAGCGATTATAATATCTATCAAGATCACGGTCATATACATCGCCGAGTTCCATCTGGAGCTGTACCGTGTGCTCAAACAATAAAAAGTCTCCAGAGTCGATTGACTTCTGTAGTCGTTGATCCATAAGTGTTTTCATCTCATTGCGCCACTTGATCTTCTTACGTCCGATGCGATCATGCAGGACTACGGACGGCAGGAACTGCCCCACCATAGGTGCAATCAGCTTATACGTATCATCACTAAACTCACTCAACTGATCCATCGTCAACTCCAAGGTTTCATCAGTAATGGGAGTGGTCTCCGCCAGAAATCGCTCTGCAAAAGCCACCTTATTAGTGAATGGGAACCCAGCGGCAACATCCAGTATTCTTTCAATCTCTGATAAACTGTAAGAGCCGACATTGTAGTAATCGACTTTGTCCAGGACATCCTTGTTCTCCCAATAATGAAGGACTTCTCTAGATTTTTCGATTAATCCATATTTCGATATGGCCCCTTCTTGCCGATATATTTCCTCGCCAGTAGGACTTAAGAATAACAATGTTGGATAGGAGTCTATGCCCCGCGAAGAAGCGAAATCTGGTTCTACCTTCTCAGCATTTACCTTTAGGGCGATAAATTCAGTATTTAAAATTTCACTGAGTTTGTCATCTGTAAATACATCACGATCCATGATTTTGCAGGGTGCACACCAATCTGTGTAGACATCCACGAAGATCAACTTCCCCTTGCCTCGAGATTCAGATAGGCTCTGCTGCCATGAAGAAACCCGATCAAATTCAACCACCACATCAATGATATCCTGTGCCACAGCCCCATAAGAGAGAAATGTCGATAAAAGGAAGACTTTAAGCGATTTAGATATCACTAATACGTCAATATCGATTAATTTTCTCGTTATAATGGATCGTACTGAAATACTCTCAATTTTCATACTATGATGGATAGTGGCTTTTATAACGAACAAATATCTGCCAAAATATTGCCAAGCGTGCAAGATATCTCCTTTGTACCACTACATAAATCATACCTTAAAATAGAATTAACAATACTGGGCATCATCTGGGCCGTAATTGCGATTGTTGCCTTAACAGGATTCTATTTTGGTGAGCCGGAGCTGTCTTGGATCCCTGTAGCGGTAGGTGGGCTGATTGCTGTGCTTGCCATCTTCAGTGTCGTTGTTACCATTTTGGGCTTCAAACACAAGGGATATGCCGTTCGCAATCTCGATATTATCTATAAACAAGGTTTAATCTGGAAGAAGGAGTTAATCATACCATTTAACCGGATACAACATGCCGAGGTGAATCAAGGACCATTCGAGCGAATATTTGATCTTGGAGAACTCAACATTTATACAGCAGGTGGTAGGAGTAGTGATCTCTCTATAAAAGGCATAACCAAGGAAGAGGCCATGTCTATTAAGCATTTCTTACTGAACAAAACGGCGATGGATGACGAAGAAGAATAGCCTCTCATTTATCGAGCCGCAGCGACAATCAGAGTGGGCCATCATATTTATCATCCTCAGATTTCTCCGAAAGTTTCTCATGCAGATCTGGCCTATCCTTGCTGCGCTCGTATTAGGTAGATCCCGGAATAGTGAGTTTGATACATTCGAGCTAGTCATAGCAGGATTGGGAGTGTTCAGTTTGATATCATCTATTCTAGCTTACTTCAGATACTATTTTCATATCTCGGATGAGGAACTCGTCATCCAGAAGGGCATTCTGAAAAAAGTACGTCTTGACCTACCTTTTGATAGAATCCAATCGGTCAACTTCAGTCAGAATTTTTTACACCAGATGCTCAATGTTACCGCGGTAGAAATTGAGTCCGCAGGATCAGATCAGAAAGAACTTAAAATCGATGCCCTTCAAATACCTGTCGCGGAGAAGCTACGTGAAGAATTGCTCAAAAGAAAAGGACAAATCACGGTCCATAACACGGAAGATACCTCATCCGAAGAGACCCTCATTAAGCCAATATCGAAGGAGATTATGTCCCTTGACATCCAGAGTCTCATAAAGGTAGGCCTCACCCAAAACCACCTCAAGCCAATAGGTCTCATCATTAGTTTAATCGCATCAATTTGGGCTACGGGTTTTGCTGGCAACTTCGACCCCAGAGTTTTATTCGATTTTATCATGGATCACTTTGAAGGGATAAGCTCTATATTTGGATATGGTATAATAGCATTGCTACTCGTTCCACTGATGGTACTATGGTCTGTGGTCAACACGATACTTCGGCACTATAATTTAAGTTTTACTAGGTCTGGACGGCGATTTCATGTAGAGCAAGGTTTACTAACCAAACAGCAGTTTTCTGCTATGGACAAGAAAATACAAATCATGTCATGGGGACAGAATCCTTTGGAAAAGATCTTGGGTTATCATAACATCTTTTTTAGGCAGGCCAAGTCAGGAGAGGATCGCAAGAACAAGCAACGATTTGAAATACCCGGTTGCACAGAAAATCATGTAACTAATGTCAAAAACGCCTGGCTCAAAAAGTCTAATCAAAGCTATGATGCCTACCACAGTGTCTCAGATCACATGTTCAAGCATACTGCCAAATACCAGTGCGTATTTTTTGGCCTGATCATCATAGGATTAGCATATGCTCAAGTCTGGCCAGCAGTTGCCGCAGCTATAGTAATCGGCGGAGTAAGCCTATACTTCAGCTGGAAGAGATATACCAAAAAACGATATGCCCTCAATGAGGATAATCTGTTTATCGGTGGAGGCATATTGGGGTTCAAAAACTCCATCTGTCCGATTTACAAGATTCAAAATCTGGCTATCCATCAAAATTACTATCAACATCGAAGAGGTCTGGCAACTTTGATTATTCATACTGCAGCTGGCGCGATGAGCATCCCCTATATCCCAAAAACAACTGCTCAACAACTTATGGACAGGCTGATAAATCAGGTAGAGAGCAGTAAAAGAAGTTGGATGTAAAATGACAGCTACGATCCCCGATTTACTCACACAAATCAGCAAAAAATATGCTCCAATTTTATTGACATGTCAACAAGACATACTTGCATTGAGCAAGGTGATCCATGTAGAGAAAAAAGAATTTATTGGTTCTTCATAGGTAACAGGTCGAAGAGATCTCTTCAAAGCATCATGGAGATGGACCATGGCACGAGGAGATCATTGTTACTTCCTAAATCCATTGTAATTTAGTTAATAGAGAACTTCTATTCCAAATTTCACATTGAGTGGTGTTCCTTCTGACAACTTCGTCAGTCCTGAATGTCCCCAGTTGTTGCCCATAAATGACATCCAGGTATTGTAACCATTCTCTTTTTCTGTTACCATAAAAAATGGGTAGTTATATCCAGTATTTTTATCATAGTATCCACCATTTACAATTTCAACACCTACGAAGATTCCTTCTAATGGGAACGGGATATTAAAATCAGAAATATCGACAACTAGTTTTTTCTTATTTGTCTTTAATTGAATTGGTGCTATTTTAGTTGGAATTTCTGTTCCCGGACCTTGGCCGGTTCCATTATTTGCATATAGTCTGAACCGAACTAATGGATTGTTTTTTACTTTCTTAAATTTCACCATGAGTTTCTTTATCGTCCCCTCTTCATTAATATCATTCCTTACAAACAAGGCGAGTACTGTGCCATTACCAACACTTAGTGTATAATTAGTTCTCTTATCAAAGAATCCAAGTGTTCGTTTTGATGTTCTTTTATTCCCGACAACGGTAGTTTCTCGAATGATGTTTGGATACTCAATCAGAGTTATATTTAGAGAATCTGTATTTTTTATCCGATTTATAGAAATTGAATCCGATTTGTATCCGATATGAGATATTAGTAATATTCCTTTGCTAATATTAGTTTTTAAACTAAAATTACCTTGTTCGTCTGTATACGTTCCAACTTTAGTCTCATTAATAAATACGTTCGCGAAAGCTAGCGGTGCCCTATATTCATCTAATACGGCGCCCTTTATTTCGTAATATTCTTGCGCAATCGAAATAGTCGCTATTATATTGAATAATAACCAACAGAGTATTTTCATATAAGTCAGAATTTTGTTCACATAAAAGCATAAAAAAAGGGTCCCAGCCCCCCGGCAGGAACCCTATAAAGGTATCAATGAAAATTATGCCTTATCGAGCAACAAGCACTTTTAAGCTCGTCTGTTGATTATTTTCATTAATGGTAAGAGTGTAGTATCCTGGTATTAGATCTTGTACATCAATTGAAGTATGTGTAGCAGAAGTCTTAACTGACTTCACATTGCGTCCCATGAGATCAAATAATCTGATCTCACCTTCTTCTGATGAATTTCTTTTCACAAAAATGTAGTCTGTAGTTGGGTTAGGGTATGCAACCACATCTAATTGCTGAGTGATTTCTTTCACTTCTTCTTTTTCTTTTGCTACAGCATCTTCTTCAACTTTTACGATTGTCTCAGAAGCCTCGTCATAGTACCACACAGGGAATGCATCCTCTGGTGCCGCTTGTGATGTAGCAAATCCATTTACAGAGCCATCATAAGCACATATTGCAAAGTCTCCTTTAGTATTGTTGCCTTGATCTACAACTCTGTAATAGATGAATGATCCAGCCGCTTGATCAGTCAAGTTGATCTCTGATCCTCTGCTTCCACCGAACTGGTCACAGTCAACTAATGTAAGGTTATCACAAGTCCCGCTATACGCTTCAAGGATCATATTGTTCTCATTGAATAATAATGGCGCACTCACAGTAACTGCACCTGAACTTGGCACTCTAACCTTAAACCATACGTCATCAGGACGGAAACCACTCACACCACAAGAGAAAAATCTGCTCGCATCTGTTGAGTAAGTAGCTCCTACATTGTTGTATATTTCTTCATTACAAGTAGATCCTGCAGATAACTCGATTGCTCCTAAACAATCATCATTAGGAATGCCTTCGGTAAGACATGCTGCAGGTGCTGTGAACATTGAGTATGCTCTATAATGACTCTGCTGCCAACATAAATCATTACTGCTATTACCGATATTAGCAGATACGTTAACTACTCTTCCATCAGCAGGTAAATCAGTTAATGTGATAATCTGCGGGCTACCTGTTACTCTGAATGACTGGTTGTTAACATATATGAATTCATTATTTCCACTGTTTCTGTAAGTTACGCTTAATGTCTGCTCGTAAGTGCTTGATGCACCATCACACTCAGACTGCCCTAGCGCTTCAACAAAATTGATTCTACAGCTCGTCTGTGGTGCACCACCAAAGGCACATAATCCAAACTCTCCTTCTTGGATAGTTCCTCCTCCGAAGATTCTAATATAAATTGTCTCTCCTGGCGTACGGTTGAATAGCTCTATAAGTCCGTGTCTATTATTAACAGGCCAGTATTCTTTAATACTACTACATGCAACTGCTTTAAGATCGTCACATGATCCAGCATATGCTTCCATGATGATCTCAGATACACCGCCATCTACTTCAAATGACTCTACAAATAAGTTTCCTGATGCTGGCACAACTGCTGTAAACCAGATGTCAAGGGCTCTATCCGTCTGACCACATATTGCCTTATTGCTTGGATAACCTGATGCCGTAGCACCGAAGTTGTGATATACTTTGCTGTTACAGCTGTTCTCTACAGTAAGCGGTGCTGCGGTAGTACATGTGTTATTGCTTAACGCTGTCTGAGTTAGGCAGATGTAAAATGTACCATTGTCAGCAGGGCTCTGATTATATACTCTGAAGTATAACTCTTCTCCTGGGGCAAGATCTGTGATCTCTTGTGATGAGCTCGATTGATCTCCTATACAGATAAACTCTGATCCTCTTGTAATAAAAACCTCGATGATTGGGTCAGCTACTACAGGATTTACTCTTATTACTTCTACGTTCATGCCTGCTTGTTCTGGCACAGTAGTTTTAAACCATACATCTTCAGCTTCTCTGTTGTTAGAACATGCTACTTGAGACTTTATAGATGTGGTAGCGCTACTTAGAATGTGGCTTTCTTCATAGCAATCTGTTCCGAAGCTAAGCTCTTTAGCATTTTCTGCCAAGTCATTATCCGGTGTAGCACATCTCTTAAGGATGACCATTAGTCTTCCTGCAGGCACTTTTTCTGTGTATTGTCTTTTGTATGGATCCCAACATTGGATAAACAAGTTAAACGCTCTTACATCAGTAAAGCTTGCTGCCTGATGCACCACAGGTAACATATATAGCTCTTGCTTTGCCAAGGCTTCATCAGTCTTAGTTCTGTTATCAAGCTCCCAAGAAAATATTGTCAATCCGCTTGTAGAGTTTTCAGCATTATACTCGGATGGATACCATTGCCTTTGATAATCCAAAAAATTCATCTCAGTGTGGCAATCAGCAACTATAAATTCGAAGTTTCTTGAGTTTGCCTCGAAAGTCTTACAAGTCGTATTGAATGCGTCTAAATCATCATTACCTCTTGCAAATGATGTTGCAAGCTGACGGCGATCACTGGCTAATACTTCTCTCATTGTCATCGCCTGCTCCTCAGTGAACATAAGCTTAGCACAATCTGCAGAGTAATCCATAAAGTTGAAGATGTTATCTACAGATCCACAAGAAGTAGGGATCTCCTGATTTCTACAGTGGTAAAAACGCTGTGCATTCTGTGGGTAAGTATCTGTGAAGCCATCATCAGCACCACAACCGGAACCATTGATGTCACCATTTACGTGAGGCAGTCCTAACCAATGGCCGATCTCATGTGCAAGAACACTCCCTCTATTATAGAGTGAGCCGCTTCTACCTGGGATAACAATCTCATGATTGATAGTTACACCATCATCATCAGAATTCGCCCGCCCGAATAACTTTGGAATGCTTGATGCAATACCAAGAAAACCATTGTCAAGGTCAGTCACATAGATGTTTAAGTAATCGTGGGGATCATTCTCACTTCCTACACCCGATCCACCTGGAAGGCACGCATGAAGAGTACCATGTGTAGCACCTGTCTCATATGATGGGCAGGTCGCCGTATTTATACGATTAATTTTGCCGATGGCAAATTGTATGCAAGTATGGCCAGATTCAAATGATTGAAAATCGCCAGTGATATTTTCTTTTCTGTCTGAATATCCACTAAAGTCCGAATTGAGTTGGTCAACAACTATTCTTAGATCTTCTCTTGAAAAATTCTTGCCTGAGCCGATCGCTTCTCCATTATGGAATATGTGAAAGGCAATTGGTAAAACCGTAATACCATTGGGGCAAGTCTCTTGAGCACCGGCATTTTTAAGCTGCTGTACTTTTAAAACACTTTTTGAGATAAAGCCATTGTACTCGGCTAATCTCTTTTCATATTCTTCTGGATAGAGTGTTTGATATTTCTCTAACTCGTGAGTTACACCACATGAATGTGATTGTGCAGAAACGAAGCTAAATTGTAGGAATAAGGTGCAAGCTAGTATAAGCACACTTCTTAAATTTGGATAAAGGGGGTTAAAAATTTTCATTGTTTTCATTGTAGTTGGATTCTATACTCATAAGAGTCATTCAAGGCACTTTTGCCTGACGAGAACCTGATTGCTGACTGGTCCGTCAAGATTTTTGGTTGCTTTTTACGGGATTTTGGTTCGGGGTAAAAACCTAGCCTTTAGGCAATAAAAAGCATCCTGATGGACTGGTCATCATGTAAGAATCTAGGATCAACTGATTTATGTAATTGGGCCTATTTATATAGGCTTTTGGCGGAGAATACCCTTGAGATCGTCGGCAGCAAAAATGATGGGATTAGTTCTTTTTGCAAACCTCAGATAGACTGTTGTTCTATAAAATACAATTGGATAATTTGGGTCGCACATCCATTACAGCGTGCATCTATAAGACAGTAGATCTTCTAGCTCTCCCTTGATAGAAATTAAGAAATGTAAATAGGGCGTCAGAAATCGATCTTCGGAAAATGTGGTTCCCATAATTGTCATAATTCAGATGGTTAAACATTTTATTCTGTGAGCTATTCCTGATATAGCTTATAATCTTAAATGATTGATCTATACAATCTTTTATATTACATGAAAATGAATAGCTATGCGCCTACAGCGCCTCAATATGGATAACTCCTGGCACCTTGAGTTTGGCAATACGCGCATATTGGTAGATCCATGGTTGAAAGGTGCTGAGGTGGACTTTTTTTCTTGGTTCAACAAACAAAGTCACAAGACTCAGTCCGTATCGATCAGCAATGTGCATGCTTATGATCTAGTCCTCATAACTCAAAAATATCCAGATCACTTTCATATAGAGACTTTACTGGAGTTGAATCCAAAGCGACTTGTTGTTCCAAAGTCTATATATCAGAAAGTGCATTGTGTGCTACCAGAATCATTCGTTTATACATTTGATCAGTGGTCAGAGTGTGTCGACAACTCTATCCTCAGGCTTCATCACCTCCCTTCTTACAGATCTATGGATCCAATCTATGATGCACTCCTATTAGAAGATGGTACGCAGAGTGTGTTCTTGGCTACCCATGGCTATGATCCCCGGTGGCGAGAGTTGATCGACCATTATCCACCGATTGCCTTAGCGCTAACTCCGTTCAACCATTACCGATTACCTAAAATCTTGGGAGGTGACGTATCACCAGGTATGAGAGCTGTTGAGGCACTCATATCTGATCTTTCTCCTAAGCACATCATAGCAACTCATGATGAAGACAAGGATGCATCTGGTCTCATCCCGATGTTAGCTAACATCACCTGGTCGCCAAGTGATGAGGAGCTACTCCAGAACGAATTGTTCCAAGATCGCTTATTAACCATATCTGATTATCATCCAATTACAATATGAATCAAGTCAACAGGAATTATGGAGATCTTTTGCAGATCACTCTTATCTATATAGTAATAGCTATAAGCGGGTACATTACCTGGCACTATACTCAGTCTCATGGAGAGGTCCTTTCATTTTTGATTGCAGATCTAGTCATGACGGTAGTCTGTTTCTTGTTTTCTATTATCAAAAGAAATAGCTCTGTATACGATCCCTTTTGGAGCTTAATTCCTTTCTACTTTGTAGTTATGTGGTGTTACTTACACCCATCTGCTCTGACCATCTATCATTTTGTCGCCTTTGCTATAGTCTCTATATGGGCATGGCGGTTGACATTTAATTGGATAAGATCATGGCCTGATTTTTCTCATGAGGATTGGCGTTACACCAAGTTGTCAGCAGATAGTGGGGCGATGTATCCTTTAGTGAACTTCTTTGGTATCCATCTCTTTCCGACAATATTGGTTTTTGCTGGCATGTGGCCTCTGTTCTTCATTTTTGAGAATGCTCGAAGCAGCGGCTTGTTCATCCTTGGTGCTGTGGTTTCTTTTATAGGTATACTATTTGAGTTCTTTGCTGACAATCAGTTGGCTAAGTTTAAAAGAAGGCCAAACCCGAAGACTTCAGACATTCTGGATACTGGTTTATGGGGTAGATGTCGACACCCTAACTACCTTGGAGAGTTGCTGTTTTGGATTGGCTTGTTCTTGATTGGATATGCTTTTGGAGCTCCTCTCTATACTGGGGTCGGCGCACTCTCTATGATATTTCTTTTCATATTCGCCTCTATCCCTATGAAAGAAAAGAGGATGATGGAAAAGCGACCAATTACTTTTGAAAAGTACAAGTCTAGTGTGCCACTATTGATCCCTAAGCTGAGATAATTAAAACCAAGTATGATATCAAATGAAATAAAGAAAGTTTTTATCTCATACTCACATGATAATATTGAACACAAGGAATGGGTTCTTCAACTTGCTACAAGATTGAGATCACATAATGTAGATTCTGTTTTGGATCAATGGGATTTAAAACCTGGAGATGATATACCTATTTTCATGGAGAAGAATTTATCAGAAAGTCATAAAACATTGATGATATGTACAGAAAGATACACAGACAAGGCTAATAAAGGTGAAGGTGGTGTGGGATACGAGAAGATGATTTTAACTTCAAGTTTGATTCAAAAGATAGATGAGAACACTATAATTCCAATAATTCGTCAAAATGGGAAACACAAGGTTCCAACCTTTCTTAAAACAAAATTGTACATCGACTTTTCATTAAATGAAGACTACGAATTTAAATTCGACGAACTTATTAGATCAATACATAATAGTGCAATTCGAGAAAAACCTCCAGTAAGAAATGAACCACTGGATTCAGAATTACAAATCAAAAATTCTCACATAAATGATAGTCTTAAGAAATTAATGGGAGTTGTTGTTTTCTTGTATGAACGAAATCCCCGAGCAACAATCTTACATTATGAACATTTGGTTAAAGGACTGGGTACTTCTCGAATATTTGCGGATGCTATTCTTAAGGATGCACTTAATCTTGAATTATTATACTCTTCGGCAGACTTTCCAGAATATTTTGAGCTAACTGAAAAAGGGAAGCATTATGCCATTCAAAATAAAATAATCGGAAAAGACCCCATTTATTGATAAGAGATCATACCTAATATGTGCCGGTGTAACATGTTTTTCAATCAAATAAGCTCAGCTGTCCATCTCGATACTTAGGATAGAGTGACAGATCATATGGAGGCATCATTTTGCCCTCAAAATATTTGTCCTTGGCTATCTTAAGCTGCTGAGAGATCATCTCGGCATAGTTGCCCTCGCCACGCATCCTTGTTCCGTATCTGCTATCGTTGAGCTTGCCGCCGTGACAACTTTGGATCTGATGAATCACACGATCGTATCGATCTGGATAGTTCTTGCGGAGCCAATCCTGAAAGATTTCTCCTATTGCACCATTGAGCCTCACAATAATATTGCTCATCTTGAGTGCGCCAGCCTGAGCACTACTCCTGGCAATGTCAAATACTTCTCGATCATTAATACTGGGTATAATGGGGGCGAATAGGACCATTACAGGGATGCCTGCTTCTGAGAGTCGCTCTACGATCTCAAGGCGCTTCGCTCCTGAGCTGGTTCTCGGCTCGAGTCGCCTTCTGATATCTTCATCCAGCGTAGTAATGGATATGGCGACATGAACCAATGAGTGTTCCGCCATTTTAGAAAGAATGTCAATATCTCTGTTGATTAAGGCATTTTTAGTGATGATTCCCACTGGATGTCGATAGCGCCAGAGCACTTCGAGCATTTTTCTTGTGAGCTGGTATTTCTTTTCGGCAGGTTGGTAGCAATCCGTATTGCCACTGAGCATAATGGGTGTTGCGTTCCATTTTTTACTCTTGAGCTTTCGTTCTAAGAGCTCTGAGGCCGCTTCTTTGACAAGTATCTTCTGTTCGAACTCGATGCCCGCACTATAACCCCAATAAGTGTGTGTATTGCGTGCATAACAGTAGACGCATCCATGTTCGCAGCCTTGATAAGGATTCATTGAGTATCCCATTCTCAGGTCAGGGCTGTCTACTTTGTTAAGGATGGTTTTGGGATATACCTTGATATATTGGTTACGCTTATGTGCTTGCAGATCGTCGTCGTCCCAGAGTAAGCCTTTACGGCTATAGCTGTGCTTATCAAATGGATTGTCGGGATTGATTTGAGCTCCTCGACCATGGATATATTGATCTGACATATTGGTGTTGTTGATGTTTAATTGGCTTTTAATGTTTTACGTCGCCTGCTGCTGAATGACCTACCATTGATCTGATAGCTTTTTTCATTAAATCGTGGATCGGTGATATACGAGAGCTTTTCCATCTTGCTAACCTCCATACTATAAAAGCCGAATTCTTCCACGACCTTGCCTGTGATCTGATATACACCTCGACCTCTAAATGGATAGTCCCGAGCTACATTAGGGAAGTGTGTCGTATCAATGAAGTAGCCCGCTCGATCTATGAATGTGCCAAAGTTCATCCGCTTGCCACTCTTGGTTCCAGTATCTTTGACCGTGATCAAGTATCCAGTCATAGCTATCGTCTGGTTACAGTACTTAACCATATCGCTAGCCAGGATATCAGATATAGGCTCATCAGAATCAATCAACTCAAATGGGCTACATAGCGGAAATCCTAATAGCTCAATCTGATCAAAGGCTTCCTCATGCTCTTCTAACTCCAGCGAAGGCAGCTGATATTCTTTAGGTTGCCGCTTGAAGAGCTTGGTCTGTTGTTGCTCAGTATTTTTGGATTTATTGAGGAGTTGATGTGCCTTCCATAGCAATTCTTTCTTTTGCTTACCAGTAAATCTAAATGCATTGACACGGATTAGCGCACACAACTGCTCCAAGCCAATACCTGTGCGCTCGACAAAGTCTATCAAATTCTCATAAGCCCCCGAAGCCTGTCGGGCCTCCACCACCTTCTTGACTAAATCTGACTCTATCCCATGGACAAAGCCCATACCTATATAGATGTCCTTGCCATCGATATGACAGATATAGTCACTCCTATTGACACAAGGAGGATGTATTGTGCCTCCTCTCATGCGGGCCTCGTGGATATACAACTCTGGACGATAGAAGCCGCCACCATTGTTGATCGTAGCCACCATATACTCCAGTGGATAGTGCGCCTTGAGATATAAACTCTGATAGCTCTCCACCGCATAGGATGCCGAGTGCCCCTTAGCAAATGCATAACCAGCGAAGCTCTCAATCTGTCGCCATACCTCTGATGTAAGCTTATCATCATAACCCTTATCACGGCAGTTACTAATGAACTTATCTCGCACTCGGTCAAACTCCGCTCGGGAGCGATACTTACCAGACATCCCCCGACGCAGAACATCTGCCTCACCGAGTGTCAGCCCAGCAAAATAGTGCGCTACCTTAATAACATCTTCCTGATAGACCATAATACCATAGGTGTCTGGCATGATATCCCAAAGCACAGGATGGGCCTCCTTGCGCTTCTCTGGATTGCGCTCTCTTAGGATATACTCCCTCATCATACCCGACTGCGCCACGCCTGGGCGGATAATAGAACTGGCTGCTACTAATCCCAGATAGTGATCCACCCGAAGCTTCTTGAGAAGCATCCGCATAGCTGGTGACTCTACATAGAAGCATCCGATGGCCTTACCATCTCTGAGAAGAGTCTTGACACGATCATCCTGCTTGAAGCGCTTAAGGTCATGGATATCTATTAGGTCATGAGTAGGGTTGTTCTCTCGAACCAGTCTCAAACCATCCTTGATCTTGGCAAGACCCCGCTGACCTAAGATGTCAAACTTATACAATCCCACATCCTCAGCAATCACCATGTCAAACTGTGTCGTAGGAAATCCCTTAGGAGGAACAAATGTGGTCGTATAATACTGTATGGGCCGTTCGGAGATGATGATGCCCGCCGCATGTACACTTAAGTGACTCGGCAGGCCCTGTAACAAACTGGCATACTTGATGACCAGCTGTGATAAACTGTCTAACTGCTTATATACTGGTTTGCCTCTGATGATATGATCTAACTCTTCCTTAGGCAATCCGAAGACTTTCCCCAGCTCTCGCACTGCCGCCCGAAACTGAAACGTATTATACGTAGCTAACAATGCGGTATGAGGAAAGCGATCAAAAATGTATTGAGTCACATCGTTGCGATCCTTCCACGAGAAGTCTATATCAAAGTCAGGTGGGTTCTCACGATATAGATTAATGAATCGCTCAAAGTATAAATCCAGCTCTATGGGATCTACGTCGGTAATCCGAAGTAGATAGGCCACGATACTATTGGCTCCACTCCCACGGCCCACATAGAAGTACCCTCTATTACGAGCATAACTCGTGATATCCCAGTTGATCAAAAAATAGGAGACGAAGTCCTTCTCAATGATGATGTTAAGTTCCTTTTCAATCCTCGAGATGATCTCATCTGTAGGTGTAGGATATCGGTACCGCAGATTATCACGACACAGCCGACGGATCAACTTAACATCTTTGGATACTGAGCCCGTGAAGGTCTTCTGATTCTTAGGACTACCCCTGTCAAAATCAAAAGATATAGAACAGTTATCTAATAGCTTCTGCGTATTCTGGATGAGCTGAACATGATCGAGATAGCGACCTATGAGCTCATCCCTATCCAAGAAAAAATGTCTATCCGAAGCATAATCCTCTGCAGTGACCTTAGTATATATGGTGTTGAGATCTATGGCTCGCAGTAGCTTATGGAGGTTGTAGTCTGAGCGACTCCTAAATGTAGCGGACTCCAGCATCACCATGCAATCCCTCGATATGGTATGCCCCAGTTTGATCTTATTGAGTTGATCACTCCTGACGCCGACATATTCATAAGATCTCAGGGCCCGCTGTGGAACATTGTCAAGAGGATAGATCACATAACAGTGTTGCCACTGTGGTGGCTCTATGGGTATCGGGATATCTTCCTGATTGAGATAACCACTGAGGTAGGTATTGATCTCCTCAAAGCCCTGATTATCCTGAGCAATAGCAACATATAACTGCTTAATGCCATGGCGAAAGTCTATACCCACTATCGGCTTGATACCATACCGTGGGGCTAGCCTGATAAAGTTGAGGCAGCCCGAGGTATTGTTGATATCCGTCAGTGCTATACGCTTATAGCCTTTTTCTACTGCCAGTTCTAATAACTGCTCGGGTTTGATTAGGCCATAGCGCAGGCTATAACAACTATGTGTGTTGAGATAAATGGTACTTGTATTTATGGGTTTCCTAAAAAATAAAAGCTTCTGCTGACGTGAGAAGGGCGACTACTAGAAAAGGGTGCCCTGCTGGTCTATAGGCGGCTCCTTGTTCTTGGACTTATTAGCTTTAGGTTCGGTGTTCTTCCGCTTGCGAGCTTGCGTCATGCCCATGCCCTCAAGCTTAAGCTCTTGGTACAGCTCATAATCATATTCAGGATAGATCCGCTCACCCATCGGCTCAAGCAAGAATGGATCTTTAATCTTAGGGCTCTTAATCCTTGGTGATATCGGGTATGCATTCATTTCTTCGGCAGGATAGGGCTGTAAAAGATCTGTCACTTCACCTAAAGGCAGGTCTCCATCCAACCACTCTTGCTCATGCTGCTCAGAAAGTATCACAGGAGAACGGTGATGGCCGACCTTTTGTAAGAGATCATTGGCTACCGTAGTAATAATCGAAAAGGATTGTATCAGTTCTCCCGTCTCCTTATTAGTCCATACATCCCAGATACCGGCAAGGGCAAAAGGGCGCTGACCATCTCGCATATAGATTAGGTATGGCCTGTTCAGGCGGTCTTCCTTAGAGCCCTCGATGATGCCATCGACAATCACTAAGCATCGCTTATATCGGATCGCATGCCTAAAGGCGGGCTTATTGATGATGCCCATGGCTCCCCGATATTGCGGATCATCGGCTTTGTTGTGATCGCCCTCAGATCGAGCATTAAAGAGGTACATCTGCTTCTTAGCCCAAAAAGGGGTCATCCCAAATCGGAACAACTGCAACTGATCAGGAAACTCATTAGTGATCACTGGAGCATAATCCCCAATAGAGACATTAGGGTTGGGATCAAAAGCAGCAGGATCAAACAATCCCTCAGGCAATGGCTTAGTCCTAAATCTCTTCTGGATGGTCTTAAGCTTTGATATGACTACGTAGCGTCCGCACATGGTATATATAGTTAAAAGTGCAAAGTTGAAAGTACTGAGTCATTGGTCGAGTTCCAAAGTGTGGAAGTTGAAGATGCCATATCAAGGATTTTTATTGATGCTATTTATAAAACCGCTTAGCATCCTGGAAATCTCCTCAGCGTTGCCCTTTAATTTTTGAAAATTACTTTTATCAATATAATCTAACCTTACAGCTAAATATAGCATTGATCTTACCTCAGCACTGGACGCACGAGCTATATATAGAAACCGGATGAACTCTTTAGTCGTGTCTCTTTCAAAGCCCTCGGCTATATTGTTGGATATGGAAACGGTCGCTCTACATATCTGATCTCGAAATCCAAAGTCTCTATTAGAGCCAAACAGTCCATATATCTCAACAGCAAGGTCTTGTGCTTTCTGCCATGCTAATATCTCTTCAAACCGTGTTATCTTACCCATCTTCTTTCAACTTTCAACTTTCAACTTTCAACTTTCAACTTTCAAACTCGCTCCTAATTATCACTGATGCCTATGCGCCAATAGTGGCGGCGGCTCTCCCGTAAATGGATTACGCCGTCCGATAGTCCTAGCATTCATGCCCTCGGCCCTCATCACAGCACGATCACCAAATCGGTCTCTGATACGATCCATAGCCTGGTAGAGGCTGATGATCTCCTCACTATCGTCAAAGAGATTCATCTGATAGTTACCGCCAACTAATCCACTAAATCGCACTCCCACCAATCTCACCAATAGCCTGCGATTGTATAATCGATTGAATAGATCCTTAACCTTTGGGATGATGATATGGTCTGCTGATGAGTATGGTATCCTACTCTGCAGCGTCTGTGTCTGAAAATCCGAGTAGCGCAACTTAACAGTTATCACAGAAGTCAACTTCTGCCCTCTACGCAACTGAAAAGCCAAGTTCTCCGCCATAGCCAAGAGTATAGACTTAAGCTTAGCGACATCAATCGTATCCTTATCAAAGGTGCGCTCCGTGGAGATAGACTTACGCTCATTGTAAGGAATAACAGGAGTGTTGTCGATCCCATTAGATTTCTTCCATAGGGTGACGCCATTCTTGCCAAACACATTTTGCATCATCTCGATCGGCATCTCCTGTATCGTACCGATCTGCTTAAGACCCAAATGGCAAAGCATCTGATAGGTTTTATCGCCCACCATAGGAATTTTACGCACAGACAGTGGCGCAAGAAATGGCTTCTCGGTTCCGCTCTCCACATTTAGCTCATTGTTAGGCTTGGCGAGGCCTGTTGCCACCTTAGAGACTGTCTTGTTAATGGACATGCCAAAAGATAGTGGCAGGTGTGTCTCCTTGAGGATGCGATGACGCAACTCGCTAGCATACTTCAGGCAGCCAAAGTACTTGTCCATACCACTGAGATCCAGATAAAACTCGTCTATAGATGACTTCTCGTAGACAGGCACATACTCCTTAATGATATCCGTGACCATCTGCGAAAATTTAGAGTACGTCCCACTATTCCCCCTGATAATTACCGCATCGGGACAGAGCTGACGCGCCAATCGCATCGGCATCGCCGAGCGCACCCCAAAGGACCTCGCTTCATAGCTACAAGATGCCACAACGCCACGATCGCTAGTGCCGCCGATGAGCACGGGACGGTTCTTGAGTCGACTATCGAGGAGTCGCTCGCACGAGACAAAGAAGGTATCTAAGTCTATATGTACTATGCTACGTTGGGTGTTCATTTAGATTATCATTCTCACATTAGGTCAGTTGGTTGATACCACGAAATCTTCTTTGCGTTCTCTGTGGCTCTGTGCGACATTTATTTCTCGCTAAGGCGTGAAATAAGTCTTGCGGCATAAGAAAGAAACACTCTTTACAACCCTGAAAGGGTGACACTACTAACTACTATAGAACTCACCGATTATTAAAGGGTAGAATCCCGAAGGGGTGGCATAAGTCTATCCGATATAACGCTCATCATATGCTATGTCAAAATGCTGCAATAGATCTATATATTCCTCTTTAAAATTCCGCTTTTGATGATGTCGCTCTTGATTCTGTATGTAGCGATATATTTTTGACAATTGTGAATGACTATAGCTAAATGCACCATAGCCTGTTTGCCATTCAAATCGATTTCTAATCCATTTTTTTTCGGTTATAAATTTCGATGAGTTGTTCTTGATATCACGTACTATATCAGATAGAGCAATTGAAGGCTTCATGCCTAATAAAATGTGTACATGATCAGCTACACCATTTACAATGATTGATTTATGTCCCTTCGCAGAAATTATTCCTGAGATATAGCTAAATAATTCCTTTCTCCAATCTGGACTTAATAGGGCCTGACGGCCCTTGACGGAGAAAACAACATGTATGTACAATTGTGAATAGGTACCTCCCATTTGGAATATTTTATATCACCCTTTCAGGGTTATTATGCTTTATTTCTGATGATTCTATAATAATGTCATCCCTTCGGGATTGCTTCAACTCTTCAATTTATCCACATCAGCCTTAAGCTGCATGACGATCTGGCTGAGTTGCTGTATATCTGACTCTTGCTTCTCCTCCTCATTAGGTAGGCTAAAGCTGATATATGCCAGACTGCGCCATACTTCTATTAGCCCACTGGTCGCTAAGCGATAAGGCTCATATAATAGGTTGTCAGATTTCAACAGTAGGTTACCTCTCTCCTCTTTATATACTCGCTTGTAAACGAGGCCTTGAGACTGTGTGATGAGAATATGGCTCTCGCCATCCTTGATGGTATCCCAGTTTTCTATATACTCACAGATGACATAGCTGCCGTCAGGTATCGGCAGCATGCTATCTCCCTCAATCTGAAAGAGTCGATAACTCTTGTCAGGATATAACTCTGGTAGCGGCAAGGTAAACTTGGGTAAGTCTCGGATGTAATCAGGGTCAGCATATCCGTGAGTGTAGCCGGCACGAGCGCTGACTGGCACTACGGATATCTGCTCCTGATCTTGCTGGTCTATTACAATAGGGAGTATTCTCAAGGTTTTTCCCTTAGTATCTACTTGTGGCGCATCGAGGCCAATACTCAGATCTTGATTGATCAACTGATCCAACGACAACTCAAAGAGGTAAGCCATCTTCTGTATCGTCTCAATCTTAGGCTCAGCACGCTGCTCCTCATACGCTCCGATAATCGATCGTGTGAGCCCCAAGCGCTCTGCCAGATCCGACTGTGTGAAGCCTCGCTGCTTCCGTAGATACTTTATATTCTGATTAACATAACTCATGACAAAACGAATATATTACTAATTTATTTAGCATGCTACTATATTTAGCATTTTGCTAATAAAATTGGAAAAACGCCTTCTATCCTTCCATACTGACCATAACTCAGTAATATCACATCATGATACATCGACAAGTCTATCGATTGAAGGCCGGCAATATCAATCGTCTGAAGATCACAACGGAGCATCTCCCCCAACCCGCTGATGATGAAGTACAGATAGAAGTACATGCTATAGGGCTCAACTTTGCAGATGTGTTTGCCATCCTCGGGCTATATAGTGCCACACCTGCTGGAGCGTTCATACCAGGATTAGAGTATGCCGGACAAGTAATTAACAAAGGGAATGAGGTCACCAATTATGAGATCGGTGATCGTATCATGGGCGTAACGAGATTTGGCGCATATACAACCCATCTCAACATCCATCAGTCTTACATCATTCCATTAGCCCAGAACTGGAGCTATGCAGAAGGTGCTTCCTATCCCGTACAGGTACTCACAGCATATTACGGCCTCAAAAATCTTGGCAATCTGCAAGCAGATCATACCGTACTAATACACTCTGCAGCCGGCGGCGTCGGCATCTGGGCCAATAGAATATGTAAAGCCATGGGAGCATACACCCTCGGCACGGTTGGCAGCAATAAAAAGATCGAACTCCTCAACGATGAAAGCTATGACACATATATCGTCCGTGATAAGCACACCTTCAAAAAAGAACTTATAGCCTCCTTGAATGATCGCAAGCTAGATATCATCATGGAGTGTATAGGTGGACCAATTATGAAGATCGGGTTCAACGCACTGGCACCCATGGGCAGACATATCGTATATGGCTCGGCACACTATGGTAACACAGCAAGTCGGCCAAACTACTTTAAGCTGATTCCAAAATACCTCACTCGACCACGACTCGACCCACAAAATATGATCAAGCAAAACAAGTCTGTGATGGCATTTAATCTGATCTATCTATTTGATAATGTAGCTGTGATGCATCACTTGCTAACAGAGCTTAACGCTCTGGAGCTCGGAAAACCTATTATCGGTCATCGCTATAGCTTTGATCAGCTCCCTGAAGCAATTAAAACGTTTCAAGCTGGCCAAACAATGGGCAAAGTAGTCGTAGAACTCAATCACGATTGATGAGATCATGATATCTTAGCGCTCTCATACAGATAATCATGGCTCTTACAGAATCTACTATGCTTCCCCTTGGCACTACCGCTCCTAACTTTCATATCAAGGATGTAGTCAGCAACAACTATTATAGCCTCGATGACCTCAAGTCTGATCAGGCTACCGTGATTATGTTTATCTGTAATCACTGCCCATTCGTGATCCACGTCAATCCGGAGCTGGTTAAAATCGCCAATGAATACAAGAACCAAGGTGTATCATTCGTAGCGATCAGCTCCAATGATGTCGAAAATTATCCCGAGGATGCTCCTGAAAAGATGAGCATCGTAGCTAAAGTGCTCAAGTATCCATTCCCATACCTCTATGACAAACATCAGGAAGTCGCCAAGGCCTACGATGCAGCATGCACGCCGGACTTTTATGTCTTTGATGGAGATATGAAGCTATCATATCGCGGGCGATTGGATCAGTCAAGACCAGGTAATAATGTCCCGCTTACTGGGACTGACCTGCGCCATGCTATAGATAAAACTATCGCTGGCAAATCTATCGATCCACAATACCCAAGTGCAGGGTGTAATATTAAGTGGAAGTAAGGTCTATGCCATACTTAATCTCTATAGTTCCATATGCATTTGGCTTAATTCTATTTAGTTTAATTGGCCACACCCTTCTATTAGAAAAGAAGCGAGTCCTAAGTATCCTATTCTTACTATGTGCTGTATTAGGGATCTGGTTAGGAAGCTATGGCAAAGAATTAGAGGCTACCCAATATGTGATTCCGTTATCTCTTATTGTTTTAGCTGTCTTCTTAATGCTTCAGGTGGAATTTACGATGGTAGGATTTGCACTCATGGCGATAGTCGCTGGATTCTTTAACGGGCATGATATGGGGCTAAATCTTCGATATGAAACATCTCTACTACCATATATCGGTGGGCTGATTGGTTGTAGCATACTGTTACTGTTGTTAGTTTATAAAACCCAAAGCTATATGGCTCAAAGAAACGGTTTGTATATGGTCGGCGGGATATCTTGTATTGTTGGGATCATCATAGTACTATTCTCCGAATTCATGTAGCCCGCTGCTTCAGAAGAAACAGCGCTCCATTCGCTTCTTATCAGCTCAGTTAGTCTTGTCATGGATAGTGAGGCACGATTGACAAATATTCAGACTCCTAAGCCGAGGAGCATATTTTCTTCTTCAAAATGAAGCTGTTTGCTGGCACCGCTAGGGATTCCTCTACACCGCTTCACTGCGATCAGAATGAAAAAACTTACACCCTTGCCCTACTCAACCATGCGATTAATACGAAAAATAAGCCCATGACTGCATAGGCCATGGCTGATATCACCATGATAGAACCACTATGTCTCAGCGCAATCGCCAAAAAAGCCCATACCACTACTCCCGCATAAGCCCTATCTCTCTTATGATAGGCTATATGTCCAGCAATGGCGGCAGCAATAATCATAATTATAATCGTCCAATTAACCTCGGATATCCCAAAACCTCTCCATCCGTAGAATGCCAGAGCACTGCTGATATTAAGAGCTGTAGCGAGCGTAATCCAAGCGAAATAAATACTGAAGGTGAATTTTTCTAACCAATAGTTTTGTAGACCGTCGTCAGATTGAAGCTGTTTTAGATAAAGGTTGATCATCACTAAGCTGACTAGCATTATGATAATGATCCCTACTGTTAGCCAAAGCCAATCATAAGATGCACAGACTAGCCACAATCCATTGCACACCACATTAAGAGAATACCAACGATGAATCTTATGCCATATCTCATGATTCCCTATAGGAGTCCTAAACCACTGATATATGGGAAAAACGATAAGGCCTGTATAGATCACCCCCCATATCGAGAATGCATAGCCTTCGGGTACTATGAGTGGATTAGTATCAGTACCTGTCGTCCCAACTGGATTGGGTCCCATCATGCCTCCAACTGTAAGGCCATACATAATTAGCATGATGATCATCGCAAATAGAGATATCAAAATCTTCCTTCTCATGACAGGATAATCACCCAGTAGTCGAGATTGTTTCATTACTTAATTGACTTAGCAAACCGCTTATATAGCGAGCCATCAGTTTTTACACACCCTTGACCAAGCATTTTGAAGATCTCCTCCTCACGATTAGGACTATAGGTTTTAGATGATTGATAGATCTGGATATCTGTTGGGAGATTGCTTGTGATGTGTTGTATCCCCACATCTGTGGTGAGATCTATATCTGGCGCACCAGTATCTACACCGATGAGGTGGATACTGTCGGCTCTACAGTTGAATATCTTTACCGAGTTTTTGCTATAGTGAGCGACATACTCTATTTGCCTAAGGATTTTTTCAAAAACTACATCACTAAATGAATCGATTAATCCTTGAGATTTAGCGTCATCTTTTTTAAGTTGCTCCCAGTCCTCTGCCGGAACGCCATTTACTACTAAGAATTCGATGAATTCCTTCTCCAAACTTTTGAGTTCCTCAATTGTAAGGCGCCTATACTTTGTCACTATTAGTCATGTCTTTAGTAAACTTAGGCTTTTATCCATTCATTCTCGTAACAAGCTATTAGGCTAATACGTTATTTACGGAGATGCGATATCATTATTTATTTATACTCTTCTTGCTTTTTAACTCGTGCACAGATGCACCTGATGCGTTATTTCAGATTTCGACAGAGGCAGATTTTGATATCGCTCCAGGTCTCAATACAATAGAGACCTTCATATTCCCCATTAGTCAGGTACCTACTAATTTTGCTGCGTTGAGCGGTGGAGTTGATCCCAACACTATTGGCTCCATTCAGCCTAGTAGGGCCACGATTAGTGCACCATTTGTGGCATTCGATTGGAGCATTGTAAGAGAAGTATCTGTACGCGCAATTTCACCGCAAAATCCCGAGCTAAATCGTGAAATTTTCTTTCAAGATCAGATTAGCTTGAATAACCAAAACGAGTTAAGGCTTTTTAGCTCTTTGTCAGATGTAAGAGAGATATTGATTGATGAGACGTTTAACTTAGAGGTGCGATTTAATTTTAGAAATATTACCCCAGCAGAAATCCCGAGTAGAATAGAAATGAATTTTTTAGCCAATGGAACAGAATGAGATAGTTAAGAAACAATACATGGTAGAGTTTGAAGTACCTGAGCTCACACCCTATTTGATCAGCATGATTCCTGACCAGCGAGCTGCTATCGATGAAATGATGGTGAAAGGCAAAATGGTCTCATATTCACTATCAATGAATAGAGATAAAGTTTGGTCACTGATGCTTGCGAATAATGAGTCAGCGTTAATTCAGCTCATTGATGAACTCCCTATGAGTCAGTATATGAGCTATAATTACAAGGAACTGATGTTTCATAATACAGTGCATCTGATCCCCGCCATGTCGATGAATTGAGTTATAGTGGTCGGCGAGGCAGGTCCACTGGATATCACAGTTTTATCTCGCAAGTGCTCTCTGAGCCCAAAGACTTTTTTATCTAGTTACATCACAATCCTATTATCCCTAAACTCTATGGTCCGCTCCAATCTCTTATTTGCATTGTCTGAGCGGAGGTCATCGATGTAATAATAATCTGCTTTTCCTTCGTCTCCAGATAACGTAATAACAACATAACCATGATCACGGATATTAGTATATCTCAGATGTGGGTTGTCTTGATGAATCCGTTTCTCTGCTATCTTGGCGGAGTCCTGGGTGGTATAAGAGTCAATGTTAGCGCTAGAGATGCTTGTCGCTCCAATCTCAACGGCCACATGCTCTCCACCATCATCTGCCACATCAAATGCCCACGAGCAATGCGTATCTCCAGTGAGGAATACCGTGTTGGCAATTTCTTGCGCTCTGAGATAATCTATTATTTCTTCTTTCTCAGAGGGATAGCCATCCCAAGCATCAAGATTAACCTTCATCCCATAGACATTGCTTAAGTCCATATCTGAGAAGATTACTTGATTGCCTATAATTTTCCATTGAGTGGAGGATTTATCGAGTTCATCCTTGAACCATGCCAGTTGTTTTGCGCCGAGCATCTTCTGGTCATCGCTGATTTCTTCTTCTTTGGCTGCTGGTTCCGTACGACCCTCAAGGCGCTCATCCAACATAATTAATGATGCCATATCTCCAATCCTAAATGCACGGTAGTGCTCCTTGGCTTTATTGTCTCTGATCGGCATCCACTCATAATAGACCTGTCTTGCGATGTCTCTTCTTATGCCATAGTCTCCTTCATCTTCCTGATGATTTTGTGCGCCAGCAGTATAGGCATTGTTTGTGATCTCGTGGTCATCCCAAATCGTTATAAATGGATGCATTTGATGCACTTTTTGCAGGTCCGTATCAGCTCGATACTGACCATAGCGACCTCGATAATCCGATAAGGTAATAATCTCATGTGAAGGGTAATGAATCCTACCAATAGTAGTGTCTCCATAAGTGCCTGGGCCGTACTCATAAATATAATCTCCAAGATGCAGCACGACGTCGAGGTCTTCATCAGCAAGATGCTCATAGGCATTGAAATGACCCCACTCATAATTACTACAGCTGACAGCACCGATTTTTAGCTCCTCAACTTCTCCTTGTGGGAATGTCTTCGTACGACCGATGGGGGATTTCTTTCCCTCGGCTTCAAACTGGTAGTAATATGTCTTGCCAGGATCTAGGTCTATCACATCTATCTTAGCTGTGTATCCTGATAGGCTATCTGTCATCACTTGACCATCATATAATGAATTGCTCATATCAGGTCGATCAGAGAGAGTCCACACTACATTGACGGACTTATGATAATCCGGTATTGCCTTAGTCCATATAATCACGCTTTCTTGAGTAGGATCTCCTGATGCTACCCCATAATAAAATGGCGCCTGCTGAACATCGAGGCCTTCCCAAAAATCAACAGCTATTCTTTCGGTGTGGCTGGGCTGGCAGGCTTGTATCATAATTAGTGCGATGACGAGAGCTACTATGTATCTATACATGAGAGTGGTTTGTCTCTTAAAGATATGCCGCTAAGACGGAGTAACCAGATAATAGAAAGTGATTATAAGTCTAAATATGAACAAGCCCGTATAGTGTTGACAACTAACCCTGAAAAAACTATAGTTTTTTCTTCCCTTCTCTTTGAAGAGAGGGGTTGGGGACAATAGAAGTGAATTCCATAAAAGGCACTAATAAGTCTGAATGTTCTCCTCTCGCACCCATAAATCAAAAAGTAAAAATGCTTGATTTGATAAACCCCATGATTAGGTATAATTTCGCAGTCATTCTGGGATTATGTCAACACCACAGACGGTAGCATTTCACACCTTAGGCTGTAAGCTGAACTTTTCGGAGACTTCGTCGATTAGGCGAAAGTTTGAAAGTCACGGATTTAGTACAGTTGGCTTCCAGGATGTAGCAGATATTTATGTATTGAATACCTGTTCAGTAACGGATTTTGCCGATCGTAAATGTCGCTCCGCAGTACGTAAAGTGCTAAGACAATCACCAGAAGCTAAGGTCGTCGTGATCGGCTGTTATGCCCAACTCAAGCCCACAGAAATCGCTGCCATTCCAGGAGTTGATCTGGTGCTTGGGGCGGCAGAGAAGTTTAACATCCTCAACTACATCGATACCCTCTCGCATCATACCGACAAAGGCATGGTGCAAGCAGGCAAAGTAGAGCAAGCCAACACATTTGAAGAAGCTTTCTCATACGGAGATCGCACGAGATCATTTCTGAAGGTTCAGGATGGCTGCAACTACAAGTGCTCATTCTGTACGATTCCGCAAGCTCGAGGTAAGAGCCGCAGTGATACCGTAGATAATGTCCTAAAAAATGCTCGAAAAATCGCTGACCTCGGCGTCAAGGAGATTGTACTTACAGGAGTAAATCTGGGAGACTTTGGGAACGGCACTGAGGTAATCGAAGGCATGAAACCTAAGAAAGAAGCACTCTTCATCGATCTGATCAAAGAACTTGATCAGACAGAGGGTATCGAGCGATTTAGGATATCATCTATAGAGCCCAATCTACTGACTGGGGAAATTATACAATTCGTGGCGGAGTCTGAACGGTTCATGCCACACTTCCATGTTCCTCTGCAATCTGGTAGTGATAAAATCCTGAAGCTCATGCGCCGCAGGTATAAACGGCAACTATATTCCGATCGAGTAGAGATGATTAAAGACGCCATGCCACATGCTTGCATAGGAGTAGATGTCATCGTAGGGTTTCCCGGCGAGACAGATGAAGACTTCAAGGATACCTTTGATTTTATCAGTGGATTAGCCGTGAGTTACTTGCATGTATTCACCTATTCGGAGAGGGCTAATACTTTGGCTGCAGAAATGGGTGATGTTGTTCCAGTCAATATCCGCAGACAGCGCAATGAAGCGTTAAGAAACCTATCTCTCAAAAAGAAACAAGCTTTCTATCAATCGCACTTGGGAACAAGTAGGCCCGTACTATTTGAAAAATCAAAGAAAGCTGGAATGATGACGGGATTCACCGATAATTATATCAAGGTGGAGTTGCCATATGATAGCGGTTTAGTTAATCAGATCGCTGGCTACAGTTTGGGCTACGTCAACTCAGAATTAGTAGTGGCAAACACGAACCTGTCATAAAGAATAGTTGTATCTTTTTGTAAACATCAAGCTATGCCTTATTTACTAAGTCTTCTGTTAGTTCTGTCTTCTTATGTATCTGATTCTACGTTTTCGATAGACCTTCCTTTTAATATTAATATTGGAGAGACTAAGACCATGGAAATCGAAGACAAGCTGAGTCTGGTAGATAAGCAGCATAAGCTATTTCAAAAAGACGTCCCATTTACTAAATATCAAGTTGCCGGTGGTCAGTTTGCCATATATGCTGGCTTAAATGGCACGATCAACAAGGTGATTTTTGATGGAGATGAAGACCATACCCTTCCCAGCAACTTGCGCAAACTTGGATTAAAACTATCCCAGGGCAAGAGATGTGACACTTGGGGAACGTCTCGAAAAAAGATGATGACACTATTAAATGAGGCAGGCATCAAGGATATTGACGAAATTGATATGTACGACTTAGGGTTTACAGTAGATGGCCTCCATGTTAGGGCGGTATTTCAAGATGTTTGTGGACTTAATGAACTTCATCTTACGGAGAGTTATTAAAAAGACATAATCCCAATAGTTTAAAGCACTTCATCCAAGGCTGTACTAATTCCACAATAGTTTGATTACTCTCTTATTTTTCAATTAAATCTGAATTGGCATATCGGACTAGTAGAGTATAGAAGTTTACCTTTATATCAGATTTAAGCAATCCTATGTATCCTAACCTATCCTATCTTCTCCACGATCTATTCGGTACTGCTCGTGACAATGCCTTATCTGTCATTCAGATGTTTGGATTATTAATGGGTTGTGGATTCTTTGCTTTAGGATATATCCTCTATAAAGAGTTAAAGAGGAAGGAACAGCTAGGAGTCCTCAACTCTACCAGCAAGCAAGTCTGGGAAGGCAAAGGCGTGGAAATTGGTGAAGTCATCAGCAATGGAATATTTGGATTTGTGCTCGGCTTTAAAGTGCCGGCGATCGCCATGAATTTCGCAGAGTTCAAAGATAACGCTGCGGGTTTTGTGTTTTCAAGTCGCGGCAACATTCTTTTCGGCGTATTAGGCGTCTTACTTTTTGCTGGCTACTCCTATTGGAAAGGACAAAAAACCAAAACTGAAAATCCTAAACAAGTAACCAGAGTAGTCCATCCTCACGATCGAGTTGGAGATATTATCGTTCTTGCGGCAATCTTTGGAATATTGGGATCACGCCTGTTTTCAATCCTTGAAAACATGGATACTTTCTTGCGAGATCCCATCGGCCAACTGTTCTCTGGCAGTGGACTTACGATTTATGGAGGCTTTATACTTGCCACCATAGCTATAGCCTACTACGTCAGAAAAAATGGCATGCCTGCTATTCATGTGGCTGATGCCATAGCGCCAGCACTAATCCTTGGTTATGGTATTGGTCGATTAGGCTGTCAGATATCGGGTGATGGCGACTGGGGTATAGTTAATGAGCTGGCTAAGCCAGGGTGGTTCTTCTTGCCAGACTGGATGTGGGCCTATGACTATCCTAACAATGTATTGAATGAAGGAGTAGCAATCGATGGCTGCTCAGATAAATACTGCAGCAAGCTGTCTCCGGCAGTATTTCCCACACCCATATATGAAGTATTCACAAGCGGTATTATCTTCTTGATATTATGGTTCAATCGTCCGAAGATTAAGCGGGCTGGGGTGATGTTTAGCCTATACTTGACATTGATGAGTGTGGCGAGATTTACGGTAGAGCATATCCGAGTTAATCCGAGATATGATTTCTTAGGAACGCAGCTTTCTCAGGCACAATTGATCTCAATGGCGCTTTTTTTAATTGGGGTGTTTGGATTGTACTTCTTTAATAAGAAGGATAATAGGTTGATTTTTTAATGGCTCTGATCAAGTTACACAGTCTCGCCAGCTTTCATCTTCTCAGCATTCTCAAAGACTTGTAGCGCTTCTATGACAGGCTCTACATCGCCCATGATGATTTTGTCTAGGCTATATAGTGTCAGGCTGATACGGTGGTCGGTTACCCGATTTTGAGGGTAGTTATACGTTCTGATTTTATCAGAGCGATCTCCGCTTCCTACGAGAGATTTTCGCTTAGCTTTTTGCTCGGAGTAGATCTTTTGCTCTTGTGCTTCTCTAACCTTGATGTATAGTCTTGTCAGAGCGATCTCTCTATTCTTATGCTGTGATCTTGAGTCCGTACTCTCAGATACGATGCCTGTAGGCAAGTGTGTAAATCGCACGCCTGATTCTGTCTTATTAACATGCTGACCACCAGCACCACTCGCCCGGAAAGTATCTGTACGCAGCTCATCCTTGCGGATGTCTATATCTTCCACTTCAAACTTTGGTATTACCGCAACTGTAGCTGCAGACGTGTGTACTCTACCTTGAGATTCTGTCTTTGGCACTCGCTGCACACGGTGCGCACCAGACTCAAACTTTAACTTGCCAAATACACCATCGCCTCTCACTTCGAGGACCAACTTATTAAAGCCACCAACAGTGCCTTCATTAGCAGATAGTGTCTCCACCTTCCAGCCCTGCGTCTCAAAATACTTGCTATACATCCTATATAGATCCCCTGCAAAAATGCTGGCCTCATCCCCCCCAGTCCCAGAGCGAATCTCAAATATCACATCCTTGTCATCATCTGGGTCCTTAGGAATCAGGAGCACTTTGATTTCTTCCTCTGCTTCAACCTTCTGTTGCTCGAGCTCTACCAACTCTGCCTGCGCCATCTGTCTCATCTCCTCATCGTCGTCATTTGACATCTCAGTAGCAGTTTCAATATTACCTAAGAGATTCTTATAGCGATGATATTGATCATCCATGATCTTAAGATCCTTGTACTCTTTATTGAGCTTGGTATATTCTTTAATGTCGGATACAATAGATGGATCTGATAGTTTTTCTTCTACGTCGAGAAAGCGGCTATGTATAGCTTCTAACTTATCAAGCATGATAACTTACTTAAATGAATTAATGAGATAATATGTTAGTAGTGCTGAGCTAACCTACACTATTCTTGATCGTCTGGATCAAGTCTGTAGAAACCACTTGACGAGAAACATTGTTTTTGATGAACTCTCTGAAGGATTGCTCCTTTTTGAAGAGCTCGCTACACTCATCGTCCTTTTGTACGATATCCATGAGTTGCTGAGAGCTTTCCTCATTGAGGCGATTGTCGAGATACAGGTTTACTTGATTGGAGAAAAAATGAAGCAAGTTTTCGTGTGCCATAGGGCGTTAGTTTATCTCTTTCAATGTTCTCTTCAAATCTACTAAAGTTCTGTTAACATAACAAGGGCTATTCCTCTTCCTGACTAATAGGTCTTTTCTGACCTTGTTTTTGTCCTCTTACATCGACATATCCTTTCTTCCCTGCATAAGATTTCAATTTATCCTTGAGCATATTTCTTGCTCTGAACAATCGTGATCTGACAGTACCGATGGGTACCTCGATTATCTTAGCGATCTCCTCATAGGTGAAGCCTTCTACATCTGATAGCAGCAAGACTGTCTTAAAATCTAGAGGTAAAGCGTTTATTGCTATAGTGATCTCATCACCGAGCATCTTATCAAAGATCTCCTCTCGCAAGTCCATATAACCGGTAAGGGTGTCATGGCTCTGATCACGATAGGTCGTAATCTCTTCATAGTCTACCTGAGTAGGTCGCTTACTCTTCTTGCGATACTCATTGATATAGGCATTCTTCATGATCTTAAAGAGCCAGGCCTTAGCGTTAGTCCCCTTGTCATACTTGTCTATAAATCTAAATGCCTTCATGTAGGTTTCCTGTACGAGATCGTTGGCATCAGATTCATTATAGGAGAGGTGGAATGCAAAAGTTTTCAATGCATCAACATGAGGTAAAAACTCCTCTTCAAATGTTGCGTAATCCTTTTGGCTGTGTTCTGACAAGGTCCTCTCTAATTTGGAGCAAACTTATAACTAATTATTCAACTTGTATGATCTGATCGTCTGCTACTACATAGACGTTATCTCCTTCCTGAGTTGTTACAGCATGCATCCCAGTAAAACTACCAAATGCTGGAAGTATACCTCCTTGCTGGCCAAAATAAAAGCACGGCAACCTGAGATACTGTCGGCTCTTGCCTTTCATTTTATAACATGGGTGTATATGACCACAGAGATTATAATACCCCTCATGTATAACTGGATCGTGAGTAAATAGAAACGGCCCTACGATTAAGCTTTCTTGGTGGATTTCCATATCCACACGATCATATTGCGATTGGTGCAAGATATCGTGGTTGCCCTTAATGAGCTCAAAGGCAATATTGTTGTGGTTCTCCAGAAAATCACTAAACAGCTCCCAATCGTAGTTATGGTCACTATGAAACAAGTCGCCCAAGAATATCACACGCTTGGGGGAATGCTCAAGGATTAGTTTTTGTAAGACGTGATAGTTGGCCTCACCTGCTTTTACGGGAACGGCAATGCCGGCCTTTCTGAAATGCTCAACCTTGCCCAAGTGTAAGTCCGCAATTAATAGCAGATGCTCCTTGGGCCAATAGATAGCCTTTTCGGGTAGCAAGCTTAGTTCCTCCCCGCTAAGAACTATATTCGTCATAATCCTAAGAGGCCGTACAGAGTTACCCTTCTGATTCTGGTTCTCCAGCTACTTCGGCTTCAGCAAGCTCTGGAGTAGTACCGTTACGATCAGGCATATAGTGATCTAGAATCCGTTGAGTAATCTCCTCTGCGACTTCTGGATTGTCATCTAAAAATTGCTTAGCTGACTCTTTACCCTGTGCAATCTTAGTATCATTATAACTATACCACGAACCACTCTTCTGTATGAAGTCAAGGTTTACACCGAGATCAATTATCTCTCCAAGCCTGGAGACCCCTTTCCCGAAGGTGATCTCAAAAAGCGCTAATCTGAATGGCGGTGCAAGCTTATTCTTGACTACCTTAACCTTTATCGGATTCCCGACAACATTCCCTTCTTTGTCTTTTATTGATGTACCTGACTTACGGATGTCTAGACGAATTGATGCATAGAATTTAAGGGCATTACCTCCTGTAGTTGTCTCGGGATTCCCGAACATTACGCCGATCTTCTCTCTAAGCTGATTGATGAATATGCAGCAACATCCTGTTCTACCTATAGTAGCGGTAAGTTTACGCAATGCCTGTGACATCAACCTTGCTTGGAGTCCCATCTTAGAGTCTCCCATCTCTCCTTCTATCTCGCTACGAGGAGTTAAGGCTGCAACAGAATCCACGACCAAGATGTCTATGGCTCCTGAGCGTATGAGATTTTCTGTGATCTCGAGGGCTTGCTCACCATTATCTGGTTGTGATATGAGGAGGTTTTCCGTGTCTACGCCGAGGGCTTCGGCATAAGTTTTATCAAATGCATGCTCCGCATCAATGAATGCCGCTATACCTCCCTTCTTTTGTGCTTCTGCTATGGCGTGAATGGCAAGAGTTGTTTTACCTGATGACTCAGGGCCATAGATTTCTACGACACGCCCTCTAGGTAAACCTCCTATACCCAATGCGATATCAAGTGTTAGTGATCCCGTAGGGATAACATCAACTTCCACCTGAGGCTTGTCGCCCAATTTCATGATGGTTCCTTTACCGTAGGTCTTATCTAGTTTGTCAAGGGTGAGCTTGAGTGCTTTGAGCTTTTGTTCTTTCTCTTTGGACATAGGTGGGTATTAATCCTTTAGGTTAGTCAATATATAGTTGACAAATGTAATGTATACTCATTACAATACCTATCCAAGATTAATACAACTATTTCCTATTTCACTATGCTGTTGCAGCACTGTACGCCAAGATAGACTTAATCACCCTCCTTTTGGGGTAATATCTTTCTTGAGGCAGTCTCTTATGTACACGGCAAAGATCATTGAACTTCTCCGTCCACTCTGGTTCATGCTGGATTGCATACTCAACCTCGATGTGATCGAGAGCCGAGAGCTCGTTGTAAAGGAATAAGATAATTTTGTTTGAAATGTAGTTTTGCGTCATATAGTAACGTTGGTCAAAAATTTATGCTTTAATAGAACATTCTGACAAATGAAAATATTGTGCCACAAATGCTTAGCAGTAAGTTAGTTAGGGTAAATGACAACGCCGTATACGCTAGTAGGTAATTATCATATTAGAGCTTACAACAATATTGGTGTGTATGGTCAAGTGACACCTTCAATGACCTGTAGATCACTTTATGAATAAGCATTAAGAGTAGATTCTGATTGGCCCAGGTCCTCTTCATACCCGATTCATCCATTGATATAACAAAGAGGATACCTTATACGCTGATACAATACTTGGGTATGGATGCCTCAAAATGCTCAATCAAAACTGCCAACATATCGGTACCAGATCGATTCTCTATCCTCCTACCATCAATATGTGTTATAGGTGTCAATTCTCCCATTGTCCCAGAGCAGAATACTTGATCAGCATTATACAATTCTGTTAGAGAGATGTTTCGCTCCATGATCTGAATAGATTGCTCTTGGCAGATCTGGATAATCATACCACGAGTGATTCCATGAAGACACGCTTCTGCAGTAGGTGTATGGACCGCACCATTTTTTACTATAAATATGTTAGTGCCATTAAGCTCTGCGGCGAACCCAAAATAGTCTAACATCAATGCAGCGTCAACACCTGCGACATTGGCCTGTATCTTAGCTTGTATGTTATTAAGGAGGTTATTATGATGAATCTTAGAATCAAGAAATGACGGATTATTCCTTCTGATGGTCGAAGTAATCACCTTGATTCCATGGTCGTTATCATAGACTGGTGGCTTCCATTCTGGCAGTATGATCAGACAGCTACCGGACTGATTTAATCGAGGATCCATACCCGAAGTAATCTTGGTGCCTCGTGTTAGGGTGAGTCTGATATGAGTATCTCTGGTCATATTATTCGCCTTGAGCGTCTCAGCGAGTGCCTCCCTAATTGTTGCCTCTGTAGGAATATCTACGAATGCCAAAGCCTTCGCAGACTCGTAAAGTCGGTTGAGGTGTCTATCCAATAGAAATATTCCTTCAGGATAGACTCTGAGCCCTTCCCATACTGCATCACCTCCTTGGACTACACTATCAAATACTGATACTTTCGCGTCTTCCCGAGCGTAAAGACGGTCTCCCACCCACACTTGGATATCCTTATTTCTTGGGTCAAATTTTTGTAGCATCTACGGAGTAATAATATGGTTAGATAATTGATCGTAGTAGTAGTAAGCCTCTTCTAATAAAGGCTTCAAGTGTTCAGGAAATGCTCGCCTACTCGTCGCTTGTTTTTTAAATCCTGTAGATTCCCAAACATTCTCATACCAATGAGGTGCCCAGATGCCATCATAAGGTTTTGGTCCTGCTGACCAATGTAACATCTGTCTATCAAATGGTATGCTTAAGTGATGGCACAGTCTCGATAACTCTCTTTCGGGGTTTTCAAGGATCTGTCCTGAGTTTATCACAATGGGTTCAACTCCCTGTTCTACCAGGTGTGCGAATAATTCATATTCGTGCTTGAGTCCGATATCTCTAATAGCTGGTTTTTCAATTACTTGGGCAAATGATGCAATCAATTGTTTTGGATTGCGGATTAGAAATACATTCTTAAGTTCTCTTAAGAACGCTAGATCTTCAAGTCCTTCGTAATGGTGGGCCATACCCTTAATAAATAGATAAGGTTTATCTATATCCTGAAAAAAGTAAGTGGATAATACTGTTTCGATATCATTGGGTAAAGACCTCAAAATTTCTTCTTGACCTGGATGGTCAACATCAACTTGTCTGAGATAGTATCCGTACATAGGTTCATCAACAACAAGCGTATCTGACCTGCTGGCAAATGAGTACATCAGAGCAGTTGAGATGTTACGTGGTCCCGAGATCAGATTAATCCTTATGCTACTCATAGCTCCATCTGTTCTGGATGCCAATAAAGTTCTTTAAAATTCTTGACCTTATCATTGACTACCGTAACACCTTCTGCCTCGAGTGACTCTTGCATCTTAGTCGGCGTCGCAAAACTCAATCTTCCAGATAATACGCCTTTACTATTGACAACTCTGTGTGCAGGTACTGATCCTATTGTGCTGCGGTTAGATTGAGTCAAGGCCCATCCAACCATGCGGGCCGATCCTAGTGAGAGATAGTCTGCTATAGCTCCATAGGTAGAAACTCTACCTTTAGGTATCTGGCGAGTCACATAATAGACCATCTCATAGTAACTTTGTTCCTTCACAATTAAGCGTTGTTTTATATGGATTTAAAAGTACAAGTTATAGCCAGCAACATCACTAACCTAACAGACGCCCGATATTTCGCTGCATATGGGGTACAATATTTACTATTTGATCTATCAGAAATCAATGTTGCAGGCATAACAGAAATTGTGGACTGGGTTAGTGGACCAAAGATTCTGCTAGTATTTAGCGGAGCAAACTCTAGTGATATTGATGAAGCCGTACTCAAGCTTGAACCCTATGCTATCGGCGCCAAAGACGAGGTAGACCTATCCTATTTAGAGGGACACATAAAAATGATCTCAATAAATGAGACTGATACGGAAATAGAATTAGAAGGAAATCACTACCACTTATTTGAATCTGATAAGGATCAAGGCCATGTGATATTGCGTGGAAGCAATGAATCTAAAGTGGGATTTAAAAGCTTTGATGATCTAGACGAAGTTCTGGATAGCTTAGTGGTTGAATATTGAGTGATCTGCCAGCTATATGAGTTGATCGCTAAATTGATCAATATAGTCACCGAACGCTCGGTCAACTTGGGCTTCAGTTAAGCCATAATCTTCAATGGCATATTCATGTTTGCCAAATTTATTCTTACGGTGTTTCTTGCAAAATTCGGTGGCTAAGTTCACATGTTCTTCAGTCCACTCCAGGCCAAGCTGGTCATAAATGCCCTTAGCGGTCTGTATCGGGTCGGCTACCAAGTTTTTATAGGCCACATCATAAAATTTCTCTTCATTTCTACTGCGATAATCAAGGAACTTGTTCACAAATCGAACATCCTTTTCTAACCAATATCTACCGACTTCAAAGCTGTCAGCATGATCAGAAAAGATTTTCTTGCCAGCCATTACCATACTGCAATAGGAAGCTAAAGTCTTCTTTGGTTGTCGATGTGTATGAATGATTGTCGTATCTGGAAATACAGACATAAACATATCCATATACTCCATATGGTGCGGACTCTTGAGAAGCAGGAATTTATCAGCCGGTTCCCTCCAGAGCAGAAACTGTAACCACATCTTAAGGTCTTGATACGCTCTAGTCTGATCCTGCTGCTCTAACCACTTAGCATAGTTTGGAACATCGAGAACTGACTGTGTAGCTGTACTTGCAAAGGCATGATCCATTAGGACCACTTCTTCCTCAAGGCTATTATGCTTTACAGAATGTATAGACTTAAATTCCGGAGACAAAAAGTTTAGCGCTTTATGTGCAAGTTGAGCCTCATACATTCCATAATAAGTCTTCTTGCGAGATTTGGGCACTGGGTTGACAATCTCCCACGAAATGATTCCTCTAAATTCAGGTAATGAACCTAGAAATCTCTGGAGAAAGGTTGTCCCAGTACGCTGTAATCCTGTAATAAGTACTTTAGGAGGTAATGGCTTAACTATTGAAGGCTCTTTCTTAAGCCAGTATTGCGACCAAAGACGATTGACAAGGTTAATTATAAGCTTGTTCTTAAAAAGGAACGCTCCAAGAGGATGAAAATCAGTATTCGCCGTGGCATCCTGAACGAGTTGGGTAAGGGGTTCTATGAAAAACTCATCGCCAAAATCTGTCAATCCAGCTTTTTTCTGAGCCGCACTCAACAAATCCTGAACCTCTACTTTCTCATCAGCCCAAGATTTAAATAGGCCATTGATGATATTTACACCCGTAGGATATGTAAACTGTTGAATATTTTTTTCAGCAGTTTTTACCAATGTCTCCATAGCTTAGCGAAGGTAATAAGTTATTGATTAAGTTATTATGGGCAAAAGCTAAAACCATATACGATACGCTATCAAAAGCGAAATTATTCCGACCAAATAACCACCATATATATCCACCGGTCTATGCGCTTCCAGTATTAATCGACTCGTTCCTATTAATCCCGCTATTAAGATCGCAATAATGACAATGACCATCGGGTGCAACTGCCATATACTGTCAAAAAGTGAGATTTCAATAAGTTCATTGGTTCTTACAGATATCAGAATAATTACACCGGCAATAAATCCTCCTGCCCCTGTAGTATGCAGACTGATCTTAGAAAAATTATTAATGAAGAAAGCTATAGCCAATGCGATACAACCTCCCAAGGCAAGCACCAAGAATGATGAAGGAATGTTGGCATTGCTCTTCATGTTGACATAAAACCATACGTAGCAAATGATGCTTGCAATCATTGGTCCGATACGTTCCTTTGGGTCTTCCATGCGGAGAGATTTAATAAATCCTAGACCCTTCATCATAAGAACAGTCACGACAGGAATTACAAACAATATTGCTATTGTCATGATGGCTGTAACTGAAGCCTCGTGGTCACCACTCAATGAAAAGGAATACCGATCAATCAAATATCCTGTCCATAACAAGGCAAGAAATAGCACCAGCGGATGAAAACATATCGAAATAAAATGAGCGAATGCCCTAATCATAATAATTTTGTGTCGTAAAAAATTAACATCCTTATAAAGCTCTTTATTAGAGCTGCGACGTTATACTGTAAATTGGCTTATGCCGTGTGCGAAGTTACATATCCTTATAATTCTTGCCTTAGCATGTAGTCTCAATCTAACAGCACAGTTTGCTGATAGTACGCTGATGAAACTACACCAAACTAAACTGATAGAGGAGACTCCAGATAGCATCTTCAGTATGCGCCTCGATGGACATGTCGTAAGTGCAATGGTAGTTGAGGGCGATACCATTATTGTCGCCGACTTACAGGATGTAAATATTTCTTCTCCACGCTCATTTGCCAATCGCGAAGATTATTTGAAATACTTAAAATATCGCCGATATGCCGCTAAGGTATATCCCTATGCTGTGGAGGCCATCAGAATATTCAGTGAAGCCCAAGAAGTCACTGAAACAATGAAAAAACGAAAACGAAAACGATATCTGAAAAAGCTGTCAAAAGAGCTTACAGAAGAGTTTGAAACGCCATTAAAAAAACTATCTAAAACTCAAGGCAAGATCCTCGTTGAAATGATCGAACGAGAACTTGATACTTCGTTATTTGATCTGATTAAACTAACGAGAGGTAATCTTAATGCTTTCTATTGGAATCAATCCAGTAAGTTATATGGATATCGACTCAAAGAAGTCTACACTGTTGGCGAAAACCCTATTTTGGATGTCGTTTTACAAGATTTTGACATATCGTATAGGCCTCCTAATTAATAGACATTGCTGAATCCAGACTACTATAATAGTACATCACAGAAGTTTGACATAGCTAAGGCTGGCGTCGTGAGTTGGCAGAGTCCATCCAATATTGCACTAATAAAATACTGGGGCAAGAAGGCTGTGCAACTTCCGCTTAATCCATCAATAAGTTTCACGCTAGACCAAGCTCGAACCGAGACTACGATCCGTTATAAGGCCCGTGAATCATCACAAAACTGGTTGAATTTTAGCTTTGAAGGGAAGGTGGAGCATTCATTTAGACTACGTATCGAAAAATACCTGAACGCTCTGAAGTCAATATTCCCATTTATTGATCAATTACAATTTGACATTGAGAGTGAAAACAGTTTTCCTCATTCATCGGGGATAGCGTCTTCAGCATCGAGCATGAGTGCCTTGGCATTATGTCTGTGTTCCATCGAGCAAAATATCCGTTCAGATATGGATCATGATGAAGATGCCTTCCGAAAGAAAGCGTCTTTCGTTGCACGGCTTGGAAGTGGTAGTGCGTGTCGATCCGTTTATCCCACCTTGGCGATATGGGGTAAAACAACAGATTTTAACGGAAGCGATAATCATGCTGCTGTACCATATCACGGTTTTGACCCGATATTCCAAGATTTCCACGATGATATCCTAATCATATCAGGTGAAAAAAAATCAGTGTCCTCTACAGCAGGCCATAAGCTCATGGATAGCAATCCATTTGCACCAACTCGCTACCAACAGGCTCGCACTAACCTTGGGGAAATGCTAGTTGCAATTCAAAAAGGTGACATTGAGCGATTCATAGACATAGCTGAAGAGGAGGCTCTCACCCTACATGCACTGATGATGTGCTCCAGACCATCTTATACATTGATGAAACCTAATACTGTAGCGGCAATCGAAAAAATCCGTGACTATAGAATTCAAGAACATATTCCTGTGGCATTTACCTTGGATGCAGGTCCTAATATTCACGTGCTGTATCCTGACTCATATGCTGAGTCAGTTCAATCATTTATACAATCTGAACTTTCGTCACTAACAGAATCAGGACTAATTATTAACGACCGTGTCGGTTCTGGAGCTAAACAATTGATATAATGAGACTGATTACTTCACTATTAATAATCCTGTTTTTAAGCGCTATTCAAGGGATGAGTCAGGATGTACTTAATCCAACATTCGATGAAAGATTGGAAAAGCTTTTGAATTTTACTGTGCCAGTAATCGACGTGCCTGAGGCTAACGAAAATGCTGATGAATACATCTTCTTAGATGCTCGGGAACTTGAGGAATATCAGATTAGTCATATACCTGGAGCTAGATATATCGGCTACAAGAAATTTGACGAAGAGCTACTTAAAGGAATCTCTCATGATGATAAAATTATTGTCTATTGTTCTGTGGGGTATCGAAGCGAAAAGATAGGAAAGAAGCTAGAAAAGTTGGGTTATACCTCTGTCTACAATCTGTATGGGAGCATATTCGAGTGGATCAACTGCGACCTTCCATTGGAGAATCAGCAAGGTATAGCCACTGACACAATACACACTTATAACAAGAAATGGAGTAAGTGGGTGGATGATAAAGAGGCTATAAAAGTGTGGTAACTACTCTAAAAATATGTTCAGCCGTCCATCATAAGCAGGAACAAATAAAGGAATGCTCTGGGCGTCGTGCTTACGCAAATCCAAAAATGTCCACGTCTCTCCGCCGTCGAGAGAAGCAGCTAAATAGTAGTTGCGTTCTTCATGCTTAAGGCCTTGATTCTCATAGAGCTTTTCATATGGGACTATTGCATGTAATTCATCGCCTGCTTCAATGATTTTTGAGCTAATCTTAGTTTCTACTGATGTCAAGCGCAATTGCATTCTATTGTACTCCTGTGCATCTCGCATTAGATCCTGCTTGGCGTACTCCAGGCCACCGGCTATACTAATAACATCTGGATGAGTCAACGATATAAGGAGATCAAAATCCTCCTGCTCCAATGCAGTTGCGTATACTCTGCTAAAGCTATCTAGGCGAACTTCATCATCTTGGGCTTGCACCAGATAAGAAATGGAAAAAAATAAACTAATTGTGCTGAATGTCCTAATCATGAGAAGACAGTATTGCTGCTATATTAAGACGAACTGAGCCTGCGAAAGACACCTATTTAGGCGTATCGTCGATCTCTTTCATGCTCTCTTTGATCTCTCCTTGGATGTTAGCTTTAGCGCTATTAAACTCTCTTATACCATTGCCGAGTCCTTTCATAAGTTCAGGCAGTTTTTTACCACCGAACATTAATAGCACCACAAGAGCAACTATTATTAGTTCTGGACCACCTAAGCCGAATATAAAAATCGTATAAATCATAACGATGCGTTCTGTAGTTTCTAATGCCCAATATTGCTGAGCTTCAACAAATTACGGACTTTATAAGGATACCTACAATGTATGGCACAATACTTTTTTACTTTTGCGCCAAATTGAAGAAATGAGTTTATTGATAGTAGGCACTATTGCTTTTGATAGTCTTGAGACTCCTCATGGCAATGCAGATAGGGTAATTGGAGGTTCATGCCAGTATAGTAGTTATGCCGCAAGCTATTTTACCGATGACATAAGATTAGTGTCTATTATAGGCGATGATTTTCCGCAATCAGAGCTTGATGACCTGGTTAGTCAGGGAGCTTCACTCGAGGGTGTTAAAGTCATACCTGGTGGCAAGTCTTTCTTTTGGGCCGGAAGATATCTGGATAATATGAATGATCGGGTAACGCTCACCACAGACCTTAACGTACTAGCTGACTTTGATCCAATCTTACCAGATAGCTACAAAGACTCAGCGTACATCCTCCTCGCTAATCTCACCCCAGATATTCAGATTAGCGTGATAAACCAGCTCACTAAAAAGCCCAAACTAGTAGTGTTAGACACCATGAATTTTTGGATTGAAAGTGCTCATGAAAAACTCATGCAAGCCATCAAGTTGTGTGATGTACTTACGATTAATGATGAAGAGGCACGAATGATTAGTGGCGAACATTCCTTAGTGAAGGCCGCCTCAAAGATTTTTGATCTGGGTCCAAAATATCTCATTATTAAGAAGGGTGAGCACGGATGTCTACTATTAGATCGGGACAATATGTTCTTCGTACCAGCGATGCCATTAGAAAAAGTAACTGACCCTACCGGTGCTGGAGATTGTTTTGCAGGGGGCTTTCTCGGATATATCGCGAAAACAGAAGATACCTCATTTGAAAATCTCAAGCGTGCTCTCGTTTATGGCTCTGCGGCAGCTTCCTTCGTAGTCGAAGATTTCAGCAATTACAACATTAAGAATCTATCAGAAGATCGCTTTCAACAACGGGTAGCAGACTTCGTCAAGCTATCTCATTACAGCCTATGATTTAGGGATTTTGATGTTATAAGTATTGTTAATTACTGTCAGGTGATTATCCCTTAACCACGGATTATATCGCTTGAGTTCTCGATAGCTGATTCCATAGTTATGTGCAAAATCTCCCCAGTTGGTTACGGACTCCTCAACGAGGACTTCATAGTAATTATCCATAGGTGGGTATTTTTCAGCTGGATCAAGATAAAACCCATACTGTTCTGGAAATGACATGATCTCCTTAAGTGCAATCAATCTAAAGATGTAACGAGAAGTTTCTTGATTCACATTCATCTTATAATAATCAGTCTCTCTCTGATTAGATTGTTCCTTTTTAAAATTGGTAGGCCCGACGTTATACGCTGCTGATGCGTTGGTCCATGTGCCGAACTTTGACTTAAGCCATAGCAGATATTTGCAAGCTGCTATGGTAGATCGCTCCACATGATATCGTTCATCTACTTCATCATTTACTTCTAAGCCATACTCTTTTGCCGCCAACTTTCTAAACTGCCAAAATCCCTTGGCACTTGCATGGGAAGCGACATGCCTCAATCCACTTTCTGCAACGGCTAGATATTTAAAATCATCCGGTATGCCATGCTCTCGAAGTATGCGCTCAATTAATGGAAAGTATCGGTTAGATAGCTTTAATACCTGCAATGTACTCGAGTGATAATAGGAATTAACCATGAGCTCTCGATCGAGCCTTTCCGTAGCATCTGGAGTACTTGGTACGATCTCCCCTGCCCAATCAAATTGTCGATTCACATTTGGAGCCCGTACAATCTGAGGCAAGTTGTTAGCCGTATTAACATCCGATAATGGGTCATCTGTAGCATAAGACATGAATACCAAGAATGAAAAAACCGCAGCGCCCGCTACAGAGTATCCTAACATTATCTTATTCATAATTGCACTTTACTGGTTTAGTCAATATAGCGGTTTAGATGATGGCAATCAATCAGCGTATCCTCTTATATATCGGCACTGTAGAGCAGGGCTCTCCATACATTAAGCTCTTGACATATGGTTTAAGCAATGCGGTAATCTTGGCATATGCACTGGCTGGGACGGGTTTATTACTACAACCTTTGATCACAACAAGACCATCCTTATGCTCAGATAGATCAATGTCATCCAGCTTTTGATCATAATAATTAACCAAATATTGATCTTGTGTGCCAGTATAGATGGTATGGGCAATCTGACCTGCATAGCTCGACACTAACATGTAAGCCCACACTGGGATGATAGCATCTGTACTACAATGAATACACAATATCTTATCTCGATATTGCTCCCAGACATGTTCCTTAAGTGCTTGCCTAAAATCCTTTTCTTTGAGGATAAGCTCTTGAAAAAGATAATCCTTAATATCAAAGTTTACGATCTCTTCTTGAGGATATAGCTCCTCCAAGTTGATCGTCTTTAGTTTACTATTGGTAACTCTATTTACTAATATGTCATCCATGCTATTCTGATATTGCTGGTTCTGATCCTATGGCATTATCAACAGGTTCAAATTCTTTAAGTTTTGGTAATTCTGTAGTATCCTTTATACCAAAATGATTGAGAAACTTGACTGTGGTGCCATAGAGGAGCGGCCTCCCTGGTCCTTCATGTCTACCAGTTATCTCAACCAGTTCTTTTTCAAAGAGTTTTTGTACTGTATAGTCACAACCAACACCTCTAATGGCTTCCATCTCGGATTTAGTGATAGGTTGTTTATAGGCTATTATTGCTAGTGTCTCGAGCGCAGCCTTTGAGAGCTTTTTTCTTTCATTTTGCCTTAAGTAGTCGCCAATTATCTTGTGATACTGGGGCTTGCTCATAAACATATATCCTCCTGCGATTGGCATTAATTGCATGGCGTAGGCATCCTGTTCATACTTGGTTGTTATAAGTACGATATACTTTTCTATATCTTCTTGTGAGATCTTATACTCAAACGTAACCTTGATTGCATCAGCTATTTCCTTGTTGGATATGGCCTGCTGAGATGCAAATATGAGGGCCTCAATATATTGCTCAAGCTGTTCTGGATGCTTCATAAAACTTAAAACACCAAAATTAGCAGATCAATTGTAAAGTATACTTATTAGAATATTGAATTAAGCTATTGCCAGAAGATTCTTAAACCAACCCATCATACTAGGAGGGGGAATAGCCGTATTTTTACTTTCAAAATCATAAGTGAACTCTCCATTATTCTCGACAAGATTTAGCTTAACTAAGAGTTCATTTACAACTAGAGAATATGACTTTGTTTTTTTTACCATAAAGTCAATAATTACAACCTTCTGGTTTAGGTAGATCATTACATGCCCAGAATCTTCACCATGATATAATCCCAAAGTCTGTGTACCTTGATGGGGATCATAAAATGTCCATCTCCATTGACTCATTTGCTCTCTTTTTGGTTATAACCGGTTGAAATTTAACAAATTGTGACTAATGACACAAGAAGAATTAAAAATACTTAAGCGCGACATTAAGCGTATGATAACTACTTTACAAAGTGAGTTGAAAGAGCTCGAAGAAAGCGCTAAGCCAATAAGTCCTGAGAACTCTATCGGTCGTATCAGTAGAATGGATGCTATTAATAATAAAGGAGTGCTTGATGTCAGTATCAGGAACAGAAAGAAAAAACTCTCTAAACTCCAGTTGGCACTATCTAAAGTTGATAGTCCTGGATTTGGCAATTGTGTTAATTGTAAGAATCCTATTAATCCGAAGCGCTTGATGCTCTTACCTGAAAGCAATAGGTGTATAAGATGCGCTTCTCGATAAGAAGCCATATGTAATTTAAGAATATAGCTATCCTCTACCCACGATACAGCATACCATTTATGCCAATAAATCTTATTGGAAAGTAGACTTTTTGCTATAAAATAAGTCTACTTTTTATAAAAAATTGATTCCAACCTAAATTTAAAATTATGAAGAAACTTTTAACCTTGACAATCCTACTTTTATCGCTCCATTATATATCGGCACAGGTCTCCGGAACTATAGTCGATAATCAAGGTGAGCCACTAGTTGGCGCAACAGTTATTGAGAAAGGTACCTATAACGGCACCACAACTGACCTTAATGGAGCCTTCAGCCTCCAAACCAAATCAGATAATCCTGTTTTAGTCGTGAGTTTCACCGGATTTGCACAACAGGAGTTCGCTGTTAGCGATGATGTTATTAATATTGCTCTGTCAGAAGGTTCCACTCTTGATGAAGTCGTCGTTACTGGAACTCGTGGTAAGCCAAGAACGGTACTAGCAAGTCCGGTTCCGATAGATAATATCAATGCTGCAGAACTACGCAATAGCGGCCAGAGATCTCTCGATCAGATTATAAATTACAAAGTGCCTTCATACAACAGTCAGAATCAATCAATTTCTGATGCAACAGCACATATCGACCCATCAGAACTACGTAATCTCGGACCATCAAGAACTCTTGTGCTGATCAACGGAAAAAGAAAGAATCAAAGTGCGCAGGTTTATCTCAATGATACTCCAGGAAGAGGTGAAGTTGGAACGGATATGAAAAGTATTCCTGCCTCAGCAATCGAGCGAGTAGAAGTGCTCAGAGATGGTGCAGCTGCTCAATACGGCTCCGATGCCATCGCTGGAGTAGTCAATGTTATATTAAAGGAAAGGACTACTGGACAGATTAATGTAGACCTCGGAATTAGTACACTAGGTGACGGAGAAACAGCATCTATAGACTTCAACAAAGGATTTGCTTTAGGAAGTAGTGGATTTATAAATTTCACAGGGGAGTACTTATACCAAGGAATAACTGATAGGGCAGGAGAATTTGCGCCAGAAGTTGGTGATCCTTTGTTTGGTATAGCAGTGGGGGATGATCCAGAAATAGACGCATTTTTTCAAGAATTCCCCGACTTAGGGATTACTTATGGTCAGCCAGAAATATCTAAGCTTTCTCTTTTTGCCAATTTTGGAACTGATTACGGTAATAATGGTCAGTTTTATGGTAACCTTGGGTTTACTGGTCGTGACGGAACTTCATTTGCCTTTTATAGAACTCCATATTGGATAACAGATGATTTTGGACTTTTAACTGAGCCCGGTCAGCCTTATGTCGGTTTTCAACCTACCTTCGAGACGGATATTACAGATTTGACAGGCTCTCTTGGAACACGTAATCAATTGGGCGAATGGGATTCAGATTTGTCAATAACCTTCGGGAGCAACTCAATCGACTATACCGTTAACAATTCATTGAACACTTCTCTCGGAGCGTCGAGCCCTACGAGTTTTAATCCTGGGGGGTATTCGTTTGGCAACTTCATTGCTAATTATGATATCTCTCGTACTACTGGACCATTATCATTAGCTTTTGGCGCTGAGTTCCGAACAGAATTTTTTGAAGCACGACAGGGTGATGAAGCATCATTCACCCCTGCACCTGGTGCTCAATCTTTCCCAGGTCTTACACCACTAAATGCTGTAGATGAAGGAAGAAGCAACATTGGAGTTTATGGTAGCCTGGATTACGACGTAAGTGACGCATTTTTAATTGGTGGTGCCCTACGTTTTGAGAACTATTCAGATTTTGGTAGTAATGTGAGTTGGAAACTCAATAGTAGATATCTGATTGGAGATAATCAAGGGGCTATCAGAGGTTCTGTTAGTACCGGATTCAGAGCGCCATCACTGCATCAGATATTCCTGAGTAATATCCAGACAACGGCAGGAGCCTCTGGATTAGTACAGGAAGGGACTTTTAGCAATGTTGACGATATAACTCGTAATGTGTTAGGCGTTCCTCAATTAGATGCAGAGACGGCTCTTAACTTTACCTTGGGTCTTACTTATAAACTTTCTGATAAGGTTTCTTTCTCGGCAGATTACTACAATATCACAGTTAGTGATCGAATATTATTTTCTGAACAAGTTGGCGCAGGAAACTTTGAAGGAACTCCATTAGGCAATTCACTAGCTGATGCCAATGTTGATGCATTCAAATTTTTCATCAATGGGGTAGACACCAAGACTAGCGGTGTTGATATCGTGTTTAATGTTGACAACCTAAGACTCAACGATGCCGGTAATACGCTTAATATAATTTTAGCGGCTAATTTCAACAATACTGATTTAGATGGGGATGTCGTTGCACCACCAGCATTTGGGAGTGTACCAATATTCGCAGACCTTTCATCAAATCTCTTGACATCTGCTAGACCTGATACGAAAATCACGCTTGGGGGGAATCTAAATTTGGGCAAGTTGGATTTAAACCTGAATAATACCTTTTTCGGTAGTGTAAATTCTCCAGTGACAGGACAAGAGTTCGCTGGAAAAATTATAACAGATCTCATTGGTAGTTATAGAGTATCTGACAATTTTAGATTGACAGCAACTGTTAATAATCTTTTCAATGTATTCCCTGATCGTATAGATATAAATCTTGATCCGTTTGGCTCAAGACTTCAATTTCCTTGGAGAGTATCTCAATTTGGGTTCACTGGTACATTTGTGAAGATCAGTGGAACATTAGATTTTTAACTGCGAGATTTAAGCTCCAAAAAAGAGAGAGAATACCGATGGTATTCTCTCTCTTTTTTTTGCCCATAACCGATAATTCTTTGATAGCATTGATTCAGTGAAGGCCTCGATCCAAGCAAATAATGAAGTCGGGAATACAAGAAATATAGGCAAAAAAAACAGGGCACTTCCCAGTGCCCTGCATAACCCCAAAAAACCAATTGAAAACAATCTATCTTAAAAGCCTTGCGGCTATATTTACTTTCGTTTTACTAATATATGCTCTTATGACGTATGAAACATGATAAAGCCACATTTGTTAAGCGAAAATAAATAAAAAAAATTAAACTCGGCGTTCAACAATTGCACTACATGGCGAAAACAAAAACAATACACATCTGTAACAATTGCCAAGCTCAATATGTGCGATGGGAAGGTAAATGTGGCAATTGCGGTGAGTGGAACACTATCGTCAAAAAAGAAATCGCTAAGTCAGCCAACTCAAAAAAATCAAACTCTGAGTCTGCCCGAGCTACCATACCCCGACCTATAAATCTTATTTCTGCTCCCCAAATAGCTCGGTATGATACTCCATTTGATAGTGAGTTAAGCAGAGTTCTTGGAGGAGGCATTGTTCCAGGAGCAATTATGTTAATCGGAGGACAACCGGGCATCGGAAAGTCTACACTCATGTTACAACTTGCCTGTGAACTAAAACATAAAATACTATATGTCTCAGGAGAGGAAAGTCCTTATCAGATTAAGATGAGAGCTGATAGAATCCAAGCTAGCAACGATCAATGCTACATACTCAATGAAACAGACCTTGATAAGGTCTTAGGTATCTGCGAGAAGGATCCTCCAGATCTATTAATGATTGATTCGATTCAGACGGTATACACTAAAGAAGTAGATAGCTCCTCAGGCTCGGTCAGTCAAATAAAAGAATGCACCTATAAACTTCAGCAACTTGCCAAGGCAACAGATATCCCGGTGTTTATAATCGGACATATAACTAAAGAAGGTAGTATCGCTGGTCCAAAAATCCTCGAGCATATCGTAGACGTGGTTCTCCAGTTTGAGGGAGACCGTAACTATGTATACCGCATCCTAAGAACTATAAAAAATCGATTTGGCTCAACTGATGAGATAGGCATCTATGAGATGGAGCCGCAAGGATTAAGACCAGTCACCAATCCATCTGAGCTATTACTTTCTCAAGGCGAAGAGCTAATTAGCGGGAGCAGTGTCGCCTGTACTGTGGAGGGCGCTCGCCCGCTCATGATTGAAACCCAGGCACTGGTATCAACAGCGATCTATGGTACTCCGCAAAGATCAGCTACTGGATTTGATATTAAGCGCTTAAGCATGTTGCTCGCCGTGTTAGAGAAAAAGTGTGGCCTATACTTCAGTCAAAATGATGTGTTTCTGAATATAGCTGGAGGAATAAAAGTGGTAGACCCCGCAATCGACTTAGCAATCTTAGCGGCACTAATAAGTTCTCTTAATGATATACCTATTAATAAGAATATCTGCTTTGCTGCGGAAGTTGGATTATCTGGTGAAGTGCGGTCGGTAAGCCGCATTGATCAGCGCATCCAAGAATCTGCAAGACTTGGGTTTAAGCAGATCATTATCTCTAAGTATCACAAAAAGATAAAGAAGGACTCCTACGAACAAATCGAAGTCATAGGTATAGGCAAAGTGGAAGAGTTGATGTCAATACTATTTAGTTGAGATGACTGTCAGCCAACATATAGCCGTGTCCAAAAACAATCCAGTCGTTTACTATGATGCCCAGTGTTTATTATGCGATGGATTCATTAAATCGTTGATTCAGAGAGACCCAAAAGGTGTCATAAAATTCTGCTCGCTGCAGGATGAAAGAGCCACTGATATAAAAAAGCTGCATAATATAGAAGATCAGTATAAGACCGTAATATTGCTCGATCAGGGCAAGTGGTACTTTGAGTCAGATGTATCCATCCAGATAGCCAAATACTTGGAAGGATCCTGGAGAAATCTTAGGAACCTTCAATTTGTGCCAAAAGGCATTAGAAATTGGGCTTATACCCTGATCGCTAAGAATCGTTACAGTTTATTTGGTAAAGCTGATGAATGCATCCTGCCCAATGAAGATATAAGGACAAGATTTTTGTGACGCCTATTTTAGTGCTCCAATACTCTCGTTATACAACGCTGCAGTAACTACCTGACCGACTACTCGAAGGGTACGCTTGCTTATTATATCTATGTTGTCATCGTGGGTGTGATGATAATCACCGAAACTTGATCGGTCTCCAGGCTTCTGATTGATAATATCTATCATCGGGATACCGCCATTTTTCATCACCCAAAAATGATCATCCATAACCCCTCCGGTAACATCGTCTCTGAAGAAATCGGAGTAGCCCATCCTCTTGGCTAGAGTCCATATCTTATCTTGATATTGCTTTGCATTTTGATGAGAGAATCCTTCTCGCCCAAACACGGCTCCCTCGGACCCCACCATATCCATTAGGATTCCATATTCTGGCATATAGCCTTTAGGGACTTTATTTTTGCCCCAGTACTGAGCACCTTGCGCCCAAGAGGTTCCTTCTTCATCATCCTTACTCCCCTGATCTTCCGCATCAAAGAAGATAAAGTCTACTCCCATGTCTATAGGAGTCTCTGATAATAGTCGAGCAATCTCCAACATAACTGCTACACCACTACCGCCGTCATCTGCACCCGGTATTGGTTCATCCTGTCGTTCGTCGTCTTTCTCAGCTATAAGTCGGCTATCCCAGTGAGCGCCAAGTAAAATGCGCTTCTTCTTATCAGGATTCATCTGCGCCATAATATTGAATGATGGCACATTGGTTTTCCCCAAGAAACTTGACTTGAAGTCTTGCTTCTTTACTTTGGCACCGTGCGCTTCCATTGTTGAGATGATCCACTCTCCACACTCCTTATGTTCTTCAGTACCTGGTATGCGAAAGCCAAAAGCCAATTGCTTTTCAACATTGGCAAATGCATTATCTCCACTGAATGCCGGAATCTGAACGGTCTTCTTCGCAGCAGCAGTGCTTGAGTCAGACCTTCGTTCCTCTTTACAGCCTATGGCTAAGAAAACCATAACTGTTAATGCGCAGATATATCTCATATTCTTTGTTGATCTAATTTAGACTCCATGAAGACCCATCTTTGCCATCCTTAACGAGGATATTCTCCTTAGACAGAGCATCTCGGATCTTATCTGACGTCGTCCAGTCCTTGTTCGCTCTAGCCTGCTGGCGCAAGTCTAGAACCAACTGCATCACGCCGTCTAGGCTTTCATATAGTCCAGCCCCCTGACCACTTGCATCATCTTGTAAGCCTAAGATGTTATCTAAGACATCTGTAAAGCACTTCTTTAAAGCCTCCATCGTGTCTCCGCTGAAGTTCATAAAGTCTTGTTTTCCGTCCTTGTAACTATTTATGATTGGCACCAATTCGAACAACCTCGCTATCGCTCTGGGAGTATTAAAGTCATCATTGAGCTCTTCGAATACGGCAGAGACTAGTTTTCGAATTTGTTGGTCAAGGTCAGACCCGATTTCCCCATCTTGATGCGCCACTTCTTGTAAGAATCTATTGGCCTCCATGAGCTTTTTGTAACCCTTCTCGGCGGCCACAAGTGCATCATTACTGAGATCAATGGTAGATCTATAGTGTGCCTGCAATAAGAAGAATCGAATCACCATTGGACCAAATCCTTTCTCCACGTGTTCGCTCTCTCCTGTAAATAGTTGATGCGGTGTGATGGTATTGCCATCACTCTTAGACATTTTCCGCCCATTCATCAATAGCATGTTGCTATGTAGCCAGTACTTAGCCGGTGAGCACCCACAAGCACCCATATTTTGGGCGACTTCGTTTTCGTGATGTGGAAACTTAAGATCGCCTCCGCCACCATGGATGTCAAAACGCTCTCCCAGGTATTTAGTACTCATAGCAGAACACTCTAGGTGCCACCCTGGAAATCCCACTGACCACGGTGAATTCCATTTCATCAGGTGTCTATCATCTGCCTTCATCCATATGGCAAAATCTGCTGGATTCCTTTTTTCTTTTTGATTCTTAAGATCGCGTGTTTCAGCGAACAGATCATCAATTACTCTACCTGAAAGCGTTCCATAGCTCTCATACTTCTTATGAAACTTAATTGTATCGAAGTATACCGACCCGTTCTTCACATACGCGAGCTTATTATCCAGTATCTTCTGGACCATCTCGATTTGTTCGATAATATGTCCTGTCGCTCTGGGTTCGATGCTCGGTGGTGTCACATTGAATATGGACATCATCTGATGGAAGCCATTAGTATACTTCTGTACTACTTCCATCGGCTCGAGATTCTCGAGTTTAGCTCGTTCAGCAATCTTGTCTTCTCCGGTATCAAGGTCCCCAACAAGATGCCCTACATCAGTTATGTTGCGCACATATCTCACCTTATATCCTAGATGAATCAGATATCTATAGACTACATCAAATGCTATGAAGGTTCTGATGTTGCCCAGATGCACATCACTATATACGGTAGGTCCACATACGTACATACCTATGTGCCCTTCATTGATCGGTTGAAACGCTTCCTTCTCTTTACTTAGACTGTTATATATATGCAATTGCGACATGCCTCTCTTATATGGTCTTTCCTCAGGAGTGATGAATCACTTTATAAACAGTTGCAAAAATATCTTTATTTCAGATCATAAGATGCCTTAATAGGATAATGATCTGAGAGCTTACTATTCATCCGTTTATACGACAGTGGCGTGAGCCTGCTGTCAGTTAGCAAATAGTCAATTCTCAACATGGGTATAAGGCCTATCCAAGTAGTCCCAATTCCTGCTCCTTGTTCTCGATATGCATCGCTTAGGTCTTCCGAAAGTTTCTGATACGTATAAGATATAGGAGTCTCGTTAAAGTCTCCCGCGACAACTACGGGATGTGGACTCATATCCATATGTGCTCTGATCTTATCGGCTTGCTCAACTCTCACAGACGAGTACCTATGGTATCTCTTAATCATACTACCAAATTCACTAATTAGGTTACTATTATCATGATTGCTCTTGGTAATAATTTTAACCGATTCCTCACTCAATCGATTGGATTCAAGATGGGCACTGTAAACCCTAATTGTTTCCCCGTTAATATCAATATCCGCCCAAACGCAAGAATTGGGCTTGGCGCCGAAGTCTATTACGCCCTCCTTAACTATCGGATGCTTAGAAAGGACTGCGGTGCCTCTGCTCTTAAGCTTATGATAGAATGGATATATCGTCCTGGTAGGCAGAATCTTCTCGACAATATGATTGACTTCTTGCAGTAATATGATATCTGGTTGAGGTTCCTCCAACAACATCTCGCTAAACTCAGTCTTTATTTCAGATGTCATCACATAGCGATCATCTACCATTTTAATTCCTGTCATAGCATTGTAGGACATGATGCAGAGTTCCGTAGAGCTGGGATCTGATGATGACGAGGACCAGTTAATAAAGTGACGCATTGAAGGGCTTACAACTATACTCACTACAAGTAATGCGTAGTAACCATATGATCTGCGCCTCATTGCTACTACTAAGATGATTAACCCAAAGATAAATACGAATGGAAAGGTTAAGCCAACTAGAGAAAAATTTAGCTGTCCGAGCGGTTTGATCCATTGAGATGAGTAGGCTAATAATAACCCTGCAGCTGTAAACCAGCTGAACCAACGATAGATCGTTTTTCTCAAAGGATGTTAATCTTTATTTTGGCTAGCTCTGTAAAGTATGTCTTTGTCTTCAGGGCTAAGGCTGTCATAACCTGATGCATTAATCTTGTCAAGAATCCGATCCACCTCGGATTGTAGATTGACCACTACTTGTGATTTTTTAATAGAATCACTATTCGTTTGCACATTGTGAACTACTGTCATTCTTGTTTTCTGTTTCTTAGGTCGCTGTATTCGATCTTTTTGACTTGGTAGGAAGCCCAATAAGTCTGTTCCCTGCTGAAGCAGATAGATATACAAACCACCAAACATAGCCCCGCCTAGATGAGCGATACTGCCACCCTGATTAGTAGCCCCTGATGCCAACCTCATTATATCTAATAATACGAGCACAAGTACAATCCATTTAAGTTTTACATCTCCGAGAAGGATTAACCTCATATTATATTCTGGAGCAAGGGCTCCAGCTGCAACGACAAATGTCATAACAGCTGCTGATGCACCATAAGCAATTCCTGATGTGCCCATTATTGGTGTTAACAACAATAGAAAAAAAGCGCCAAACAGGCCACCAGCAATGTATAATGGTAGAATTTTTTTATCTCCAATCAGATCTCCTACGATTCGACCAAACCAATACAGCATAAGCATATTGAACGCTATATGCCATGGCCCTACATGTAGGATCATATGAGTAAATAGCGTCCATGGCTTTTGCAAGACACCAAAAAAACCCACTGGTAATGCTACTGTTTCTAGGAAGTTCTGAAATAATCCGCTGGCCGCCGGACTGAAGGCCTTAACGAAGATGACACCTAAAAACACAAAACAGTTAACCAATATGATCTGCATGATCTTATTGCCATATCTGAACTGGGCCTTAATATCGTCAACGATAGACTGTAGCATACTTATCTTAAGAACGTTTGAATTCCCTAAAGTTACATCCCAAACGGAAATTTTCTCCAAAACAAAATAAGCAGAAAACCGAATAGAGCACCACCTAAATGTGCAAAATGAGCGATACCTGTATTGTAATTGCTCAGCCCCAAGAATAAATCGATTCCGAGAAATATGAGTACCATGTGCTTAGCCTTCATCGGTATAGGAGGAATTAGTAACATAACTTTTGCATTAGGGAACAACATGGCAAATGCCAATACTACACCACTTATGGCCCCTGAGGCACCAAGCACTGGATTCCCCCCACCAATCAATAAGTGTAGGCCCATGGCACCAAAGCCACATAAAAGATAGTAGATTAAAAACTTCTTAGCACCCCAAACTCGCTCGATCATAGGCCCAAAAAAGTAAAGTGCAAGCATATTGAAAAAAAGATGACCCATATCCGCATGCATAAACATGTGCGTAACAAGCTGAATGGGCTTAAAATATGACGTGCTCGGAGGAAACAAAATTAAATAGTTTCTAAAGTTGGCAAGCATGGGTAAACTTGTACCTATAAAAATGATCACATTGATTATGATCAGTTGTTTGACTACCTCAGTCAGATTATTCATAGATCAGCTTTTAAACTGTTGTAGCATCTCATCCAGGCTGTAGGTGATAAAACACTTCTTGCCCGAAGGACTACTGTATGGTAATTGACAACCAAATAATTGATCAATGAGTTCGTCTATCTCCTCTTGTTCCAATTTTTTACCCTTTTTGATGCCGCTATTGAATGCCATAGAGCGAGCGATGTTGTCCACCATATCGAGCTCTAGCTCCTGATTGGCGGCATATGTCGTCAAAAATCGATTGATATATGAAGCCGCAGATTCATTGAGTCCATCAACGGGTATCGAATTAATAACATAGGTCTGTGATGATACCTTATCAACGCCAAAGCCCACATATTTCAGTTGCGGTATTAGCTCATCCATGATACTCACATATGCGTGATCTATTTGAACTGTCTCAGGAAACAAGCTCTTTTGTGAAGCCATCTTTGTATTCTGTAGCCTGGACAAATATCGCTCGTACAGGATACGCTCATGTGCCGCCTCCTGGTCAATCACGAGCAAACCCGACTTAATTGAACTAATCAGATATGCATCATGAACCTGAAAGCTGTTAGAAGATGGTTGATCGCTGGCAATATCTTGCTCCTGCTCGTCTGACCAATCGCTGTGCAAAGTCATTGACTTTGGCTCAACAGGGACCGAGGTGTCTACCGACGATATCTCTGTGTAAAACTGTGTCCATTGATCTTTTTCTTGTTGCGATGTAGCTCTATGTCCCGACTTATGGCTGATCTCATTCTGATAGCTCAGACTAGGTGCTGACTCTCTCTGGGTCCGATCAAATTGTTGAACATTAACTGCATCGAAATCTAAGGCCGGCACAACACTATACTTGCCCAATGCATGCTTAACAGCCACTCTGACATAATTATATATGAGGCGTTCATTCTCAAATTTAACTTCTTGCTTAGTTGGGTGAATATTGACATCTATGAATGCGGGATCGATTGTCAACATCAACACGTAGAATGGATGATGATCCTTAGGGATGAGACTATCAAAAGCCATCTTAATCGCATGGTTGAGATAGTTGCTTTTTATAAATCGAAGATTGACAAATAGATATTGATCTCCCCTTGTCTTCTTGATTAGATCTGGCTTGCCTACAAAGCCGCCAATCGTCACAAAATCAGTCTCTTCAGTTACAGGGACGATTTTCTCATTAACTCCCTTGCTGAAATAATTAACGATCCGTTGGCGCAGGTTTGATTTTGGAAAATGATACAATTCATTTTCATTATGATGTACACTAAAATGAACCTGCGGATGCGGTAGCGCCACTCGGATAAACTCCTCCAGTATATGCTTCAATTCAACAGGGTCGCTCTTGAGAAATTTCCTTCGGGCGGGCACATTGAAAAACAAGTTTCTGACTGCTATAGACGTGCCAACAGCAGTGTTACACGGAGTTTGACTTTTGACCTTGCTACCTTCTATAAGAATCTCTGTCCCGAGATCGTGATCCTTATGTTTACTCTTCAAGTGTACTGTAGATACCGCTGCGATAGATGCCATCGCTTCACCCCTAAATCCGAATGAGCTGATATTAAATAGATCATCCGACTTATTAATCTTGGAGGTAGCATGACGCTCAAAGCACATTCGAGCATCCACCTCATTCATTCCTATGCCATTATCGACAACTTGGATTAAGGTCTTGCCAGAATCTTTGAGTATTAGTTTGATCTTATCTGCACCGGCGTCAAGAGCGTTTTCTAACAATTCCTTGACCACGGATGCAGGACGCTGAATGACCTCACCAGCTGCAATCTGATTAGCCAAAGAATCGGGAAGAAGATTGATAATACCGCTCATGAATAACTTTTGCAAAACCCATCTCGTCGAAGCAGGCTTGCGTTTTACCGATAGTTATTCAAAACTGGCGATTATAAGTGGTAAGTACTCATTTATGAAATAAAAAGTAATCAACAAGAGCGCCACAATTGTGAATAATAAAATCCTATTGGATCTGTTTCTTGTGGATTGGCTATAGTCATTTGACACTCTATACTTGCGTCTAAATCCACCTCTGATACGTTCTTTTGAGAGATCTGTATCCGTAGAGTTTTGGTTGTATCGGCTCAATCTGCGCTGTAGCTCTTCCTTGTCAGGATCATAGTGTCTAGGGATATAATCAAACCGCCTGTGCTTAATTTTTTTACCGAACTGAAATAATCCCATGTCGTCTATTATACTTAATAATCAAGGTAGAATAATTTGTGACCAAAAGCTAAAACATATAACTACTTTTGCGAGCTCATGAGTGAGTTTATAAAGCACGAGTGCGGTTTGGCATTAGTACGGTTACTCAAGCCGCTCGACTACTACCACCAAAAGTATGGCACCTCACTATACGGATTAAACAAACTACAGATTCTCCTCCAGAAACAACGTAACCGAGGACAAGATGGTGCGGGCCTAGCAACTATCAAACTAGATACTGAACCTGGCAAACGATATATCAGCAGAAGGCGAAGCAATAGCTCACGTTATCTCAAGGATTTATTCAAAGGTGCTTTTGCTCATTTCGAGGAGTGTACTCGAGAGCAACTCAATGATCCAGACTGGTTGAAGAATAACAAGCCCTATACAGGAGAACTTTTATTAGGTCACCTCAGATATGGGACACATGGCAAAAACACAATTGAGACCGTACACCCGTTTCTGAGGCAGAACAACTGGATCAGCAGAAATCTGGTAATAGCAGGCAACTTCAATCTAACCAATGTTGCCGAGCTCTTTCAGGAGCTTGTAGACTTAGGTCAATATCCAAAGGAAAAGTCTGATACTGTAACGGTCCTCGAAAAAATAGGACACTTCCTCGACGATGAAGTAGAACGTCTCTATAACTGGTTCAAAGCCGAGGGATATTTGGTACCGGGCATAAACGAACTAATCGCTGAACATATGGATATTCAGCGCATCTTACAACGTGCCAGCAGGAAGTTTGATGGAGGATATGTTATGGCAGGCATGATCGGACATGGGGATGCATTCGTCCTGCGTGATCCTTCTGCCATACGGCCAGCATTTTATTATCAGGATGATGAGGTCGTAGTCATGGCCTCAGAGCGCCCTGCGATACAGACGGCTTTCAATGTATTACATGGAGAAATTAAGGAGCTCGAACGGGGTCATGCACTGATTATCAAGAAAAATGGGACGGTTAAAGTGTCTCCTTGTAAGGATCAACTCCCACGAACGGCGTGCTCCTTTGAGAGAATATACTTCTCCAGGGGTACTGATCGAGATATCTACATGGAACGCAAGAAGCTGGGAAAGCTGCTGTTTCCTCAGGTTCTCAAAGAAATAGCTGGCGATTTTGATAATACGGTATTCTCATTTATTCCCAATACTGCCGAAGTGGCTTTCTATGGATTCGTTGATGCTATACATGAACACCTAAACAAGAAAAAAGCGAGGTTGATCAAAGAAGGAAATGGTAAGTTATCTACTAACGAGATCGAACATATACTTAATCAAAATGCTCGCATAGAAAAGCTAGCGATTAAAGATGAAAAGCTCCGAACATTCATCGCAGATGACTCGTCTCGTGGTGAGATGATATCGCATGTCTATGATGTCACCTATGGTGTCGTGAAGAACCATGAAGATACCATAGTAGTGCTGGACGACTCTATAGTGAGAGGGGCTACTCTACGTGATAGTATCCTCGAGATATTATCTCGCCTCAAACCGAAGCGTATCATCGTCATCTCCTCAGCGCCGCAAATAAGATATCCCGATTGCTACGGTATAGATATGTCTAAGATGGGTGAGTTTGCGGCATTCCAAGCACTTATAAGCCTGATTAAAGAAGAATGCAAGGAAGACGTACTGCAACAGACCTATGAACAAACCAAGGAGCTTGAGGCCAATGACGAGCTATCAAGTTGCAACATGGTCCAAGGACTATATGATTTATTCTCTTACGAGCAGATATCAGATCGCATCAGTGCGATACTCACTCCTGAGGATATCAATTGTGACGTCAAGATCATATTTCAGACTATCGAGGATCTTCACGGCGCCTGTCCAAATAACAATGGTGACTGGTATTTCTCGGGGAATTATCCTACACCAGGTGGAAATAGGGTTGTCAATAGATCATTTATTAACTTTATAGAAAATAAAAACGAACGGGCGTATTAATTTTAGATCCCCTACATCGTGATTTGATAAAGCTATTATGATAAAAACATCACACCTCGGTATACACAGTTTGGTTTTGGCTTTGGTCTTCTTAGCTATGTGCATGATACTAGATAGTTGTGGCAAAAAAGAACAAGCAGGATCGACTCTTGAAGAAGCTGGCGATCAACTAGAACAAGTTGTAGATGATCATACTCAAGAGGACTATTTTGAGTCTGAAGACGGTACTGTAGACTATGCCTCAGATGACAATGAGACTGACTATAGTGAATCAGTAGAAGAGGAAGCAGAGGCAGACTACAGCTCAAGCGACTACTCAAGCAGTAGCAGTTCGCAAAAGAAATACATGATCGTCGCTGGCAACTATCTGTTAGAAGATAATGCCAATGACATGGTTAGAAAGTTGAGAACCAGCGGATACAATTCAGCAGAAACAGTGGTCTTTGACCTATCGCAATATCATACTGTCATTGCTGCTCGATTTGCTGATCGTAGCAGTGCTGATCGTACAGCTGAGCGTCTCAAAAATGAGGGCTTTGATAATTATGTACTAGGCAATAGCAATTAAGTTAATGCGATCGGTCATGCCGTTAAACTATCGTTAAATGGATAACAATAGGATTAAAGCTTACGTCGATAGCGTTGAGAACCACATACATTTACCACGGAGTATTACAAACATGAATATGAACTTTTTGAAAAGAACATTTTTAGCCGTAGCGATTACCTTATTCGCAGGATTGACGATGCAAGCACAAAAGATTGCAATCGTAGATATCAATGCCGTATTAGCAGAGTTGCCTGAATATATCCAAGCACAGCAGGAAATCGATAAGATCGCCGCAGATTGGAATCAAGACATTGCACGAGAGTTTGACAAGGTCAAGAGTATGTATAACAAATATCAAGCTGAGCAGGTGCTCCTAAGTGATCAGGTGAGAGCTCAAAGAGAAGAAGAGATTAAGCAAAAAGAAAAAGAAGTAAGAGATCTGCAAAAGAGAAAGTTTGGTCCTGAGGGTGAACTCTTCCTAAAGAGAAGAGAAATTATCAATCCTATACAAGACAAGGTCTTTGGAGCAATTGAGACTTATGCGCTTGATATGGGGTTTGATGTGATATTTGACAAATCAGGCTCGGCAGGAGTATTATTCGTCGGTGAGAAATTTGACAAAACTGACATTATTAAGAGAAGACTCGGAATAAGATAAAAATTTATATTTGCGCACCCTAAATGGCGCATAAAACCAACATTAAATTTTAAAAGATCATAGACATGATGAAATATACGATTACACTTATCATTACCTTCTTAGCATTATCACTTAGTGCACAGAAGTTTGGGTATATCAACTCTCAGGCGTTGATAGGCGAAATCCCTCAAGTAAAAGAAGCAAATGCCGAACTTGAAACGATCAAAAAGCAGTACGAGAAGCAAGGACAGGACAAGGTCACCTCTCTACAAACTAAATATCAAGCTCTTGAGCGCAAACAAGCTCAAGGAGAAATATCTCCAAAGCAATTAGAAGTAGAAGCTCAAGCTCTAAAGCAGGAAGAATTAGAGATTGCTAAGTTCCAACAGGATATACAGCAAAAATTATATGAGAAGAGTGAAGCTTTACTGAAGCCGATAAGAGATAAAATTCAGACTGCGATAGATGAAGTAGCAAAGGATAATGGCTACGATTACATCTTCGATCGTAGTATGGGGATAATCTTATATGCTGATGAGTCTACAGATATAAGTGCATTAGTGAAAGCTAAGCTATAGATGTGATCCCTAAGACCATATAGAGTGCGTATAAAAAAGCCATTGCAATGATTGCAAAGGCTTTTTTTCGTTTAAACACTATCCTAATCGCTCTTTGCGCAAATATTTCTTTCGAAAGAGAACGGCGATTTGAATTAGATTTATAACACCAACATCGCTTTTACGCACTTATAAAATTGTTCTATGGAATCGTTTTTAGAATTTTTTGAAACCATGCCGTCATGGCAGAAGCTCTTATGGATAGTAATCTGCTTATCTCTTAACTGGATAGGAGAAGCCATTAAACCACTATTCGATTTTGACTATACCAAGCTCAAGCACGTAGGAACTAACCTTGTGTTTCTAGGCGTTGATCTGACCATCAACGTGCTCTTCGGTCTTGCTACTATAGGTATCATGCTCTGGCTATCAGCCAATCAAGTCGGATTATTATACTGGATAGATTTGCCTCTAGTTGTTGAGCTCTTACTTGGGGTTATGATCTTAGATTTTATGGCCCAATATTTAGTACATTACTTGTTACATAATGTGCCGTGGATGTGGAGACTCCATATGGTACACCATAGTGACACACATGTTGATGCGACAACTGCAACCAGACACCATCCTGGAGATTATCTGTTGAGAGAAGTTTTTTCACTTATCGCTATTATCATCGGAGGGATACCATTGGCGTATTATCTATTCTACAGAATATTGACGGTATTTTTCGCCTACTTTACTCATGCCAATATTAGCTTGCCTAAAGCCATAGATCGAGCCCTGAGCTATATTATTGTCACGCCTGACATGCATAAGTTTCATCACCACTTCGAGCGACCGTGGACAGACACCAATTTTGGTAATATCTTTTCTTTTTGGGATCGCATGTTCGGTACTCTAGTGTACGACAACCCAAAGGACATTGTCTACGGCTTGGATGTCACTGATGACAGTAAGGATTTAGATCTTGCTTATCAATATTCCTTGCCATGGAATAAAGACATAAAAGTGGAGAGTCGAGGTTGGAAATTTTGGCAGAAGAGTGATGCTGCTCACACCTAGGAGCCGCAGCTAGTTAAAACCGAATAGTTTAATGTATTTTACTTACTCATAAAACATCCTATATGAGTGAGTCGAAACTGAAAAGGACGACCCAATCTAAGAAGAACAGATTCGTCAAGGAATTGCTGTCGGATATGTCGAGCTTACAGTATATGCTTGATCATAACTGGTTTGAGGATGATATCATACGCATTGGTGCCGAGCAAGAAGTGGTCATCATAGACAAAGAAAACTTTACGCCGCTCAACTTAGGTCCTACAGTTGTAGACGATCATCCGCAGCACGAATGGCTCGTAAATGAGTTGGCTCAATTTAATGTAGAAATAAATCTCAACCCTCAGCGCTTCGAAAAACATGCTTTATCCCTTATGCAAGGCGAGCTCGAAGGATATCTGGAGACTCTGGATACAATCTTAGCAAAGGATAATGCGGGTTATATAATCACTGGCATATTACCGACACTGCGCAAGCATAACTTGGACATCAAGAATCTTACTCCTAAGGAGCGATACTATAGACTAATGAAGTCTATCAAAGACGAACTCAATGCGAAGTCATTTGAGCTAAGGTTGATCGGCATTGATGAATTATTAGTCCGCCATGATACGCCATTATTGGAAGCCTGTAACACAAGCTTTCAGGTGCATCTGCAAGTGTCTGCACAGAATTTTGTGCCCTACTATAATATGGCTTTAGCGTTGACGGCCCCTAGTATTGCGATTTCATCTAACTCGCCGTTGGTCTTCAGTAAACGTCTATGGCATGAGACCCGCATCGCCCTGTTTCAGCAAGCCATAGATACTCGTCGCACCAGAGATCATATGCGCCAGATGAGTCCACGTGTAACTCTTGGTAATGGTTGGGTCAATGAATCAGTAATTGATATCTTCAAGGAGGACATCGCACGATTCAACATCTTGATGCATGAGGATATCGACGAAAACTCGGAGCAAAAGATAAATAAAGGCAAAGTTCCTAAGCTTAAGGCTCTACAACTACATAACGGTACCATATATAGATGGAATCGCCCTTGCTATGGTATAAGCGATACAGGCAAGCCACACCTGCGCATAGAAAATAGAGTATTTCCTGCTGGGCCAACCATTATAGATCAGATGGCCAATACTGCTTTTTGGTTAGGGGCGATGATCGGCTTGAAGGATGAATATCAAGACATTACTAAAGAAATGTCCTATGAAGATGTCCGAGATAACTTTGGCAAGGCGGCGAGATTTGGGATAGACTCCAAATTCACTTGGCGCAATGACCTAAAAATAAATGCCAAAGAACTAATCCTCAAGGAGCTCCTACCTCTCAGCAGAGAGGGACTTAAGTCTATGAATATTAAAAAATCAGAAATTTCTCGATATCTGGATATCATCGAGGCTCGTGCAGAAAGACATATGACTGGTGCAAGATGGCAACTGAGATCTTATACCAAGCTAGCTAAAGAGGCCAACAACAATCATGAAGCACTGACGATACTTACAGAGTCTATGTATAAGCAGCAACAAGAAAATAGACCCGTGCATAGCTGGGTGGAGCCGCAGTATAGCGACTACAAAAGCTATAAACCGGAGAAGCAAACTGTAGCAGAGTATATGGATACAGACTTATTCACCGCTCAAAAAAATGATATGGCAGAGCTGGTCGCACAGCTGATGACCTGGAAAAACTTAGACAACATGGCAGTAGAAACCAAAAAAGGCAACTTTATAGGGCTCATATCATTAAGACAAATCACTGCTGCCATACTCAAAAAAAAGCGCGCTAAGAAGAAAAAGCGCGATCTGCTGGTCCAGGATATCATGGAGCCAAGCCCCGTAACTATAGGTCCCGATTATCCAATTAAGGATGCTCTAGAGCTACTGACTAATGAAAAAATCACATGTCTCCCCGTATTATTAAAAAAAGAGTTAGTTGGAATAATCAGTCAGAAACAAATTGCAGGAATTAACAAAAGTCTCATCGGGAGATTGGAATAAACTGACAGCTTAGGTATTATGCAGTTCAAGTCAAAGTTGCCAGAAGTTGGAACCACCATCTTCACTATCATGAGTAGGATGGCCCATAAACATGGCGCGATCAATTTATCTCAAGGATTTCCAGATTTTCCTGTTGCTCAACAATTGAAGGACCTCATCAATAAATATGTGCAACAGGACTATAATCAATATGCTCCGATGGCCGGTGTTCTGGAGCTTAGAGCCGCTATTGGCCAAAAAGTAGAATTACTCTATAATCGCAAACTAAGCATTGAAGATGACATCACCATTACTAATGGCGCCACTGAGGGGCTTTATAGTGCCATTTCTGCTTTTATATCAGCAGGAGATGAGGTCATCACCTTTGAGCCTGCCTATGACAGTTATGCGCCCGCCATACAGGTAAATGGTGGAATTAATGTCCCCCTACGCCTGAGTGCCCCAGACTACAAAATAGATTGGACGCTGGTAGCTGATCAGATCAATCCAAGGACTAAGATGATCATCATCAATAATCCTCACAATCCTACTGGTGCTGTCCTGAGTCAAGCCGACCTAACTCATCTTGATGAAATTACGAGAAACACAGATATAATAATCTTGTCTGATGAGGTCTACCAACATCTCATCTATGATGGTCATCGGCATGAGAGCGTATTCAGATATCCGACACTTGCTGAACGCAGTATCGTAACGATGTCTTTCGGCAAGACTTTTCACGCCACTGGCTGGCGGATCGGATATGCAATTGCGCCCAAGCTACTGACAGCAGAGCTGCGCAAAGTGCACCAATTCAACACTTTTAGTATCAACACGCCACTGCAGTATGCTCTTGCAGAATATCTCAGGGAACCCAAACACTATCTGAAGCTTGCTCAGTTTTTTCAAGCCAAGAGAGACTTATTTCAAGAATCAATTTCATCGAGCCGTTTTAATATCCTGCCATGCCAAGGCAGCTACTTTATGCTGGCATCTTACAGACAGATATCTGAAATGGGCGATCAGGACTTTGCTCGATGGATGACAAAAGAAAAAGAGGTGGCAGTGATTCCAATTTCTTCCTTTTACACCGATGATACCGATCAAAGTGTTATCAGATTTTGCTTTGCTAAGAGTGATGAGCTATTATTACGGGCCGCAGAACTAATCAATAAGATATGAATCAAGACTTAACAGTTACACTTGTGCAGTCTGACATAGTCTGGCACGATGTCGATCAAAATATTGCTGCCTTTGATCAGAAAATAGAGTCAATCGATCAACATACAGATCTCGTCATTTTGCCAGAGATGTTCACCACTGGATTTAGCATGGAGGCTTCCAAGCTGGCAGAAACCATGGATGGAAAGGCCGTGAATTGGTTACGGGAGAAAGCTATAGAAAAAAATGTTGCCATTATGGGCAGCATTATTGTCGAGGAGAACAAGCAATATTTTAACAGGTTGATCTGGATGAACCCTGGTGGTAGTCTTAAAAAATATGACAAGCGTCATCTATTCGCTATGGCTGAAGAAGATCGATATTATCACGCTGGTCGTGATCGACTGATAGTCTCCTACAAAGGGTGGAACATCTGCCCTTTGATCTGTTATGATCTAAGATTTCCTGTGTGGTCCAGAAACGTCAACTTTCAGTATGACCTACTTATCTACATCGCCAGTTGGCCAGATAGAAGATCATACGACTGGAACACACTCCTGCGAGCCCGAGCTATAGAAAACCAATCCTATGTCATTGGCGTCAATAGAGTGGGTACTGATGGAAATGATTTGCCTTACAATGGAGATAGCTGCATCATTGATCCAGGATGGAACAAGACTTTATGGCATCAAGAGCGGTCTGAGGTCGTCCATACGATGACACTATCCAAGTCTCATTTAAACAAAGTGAGAGAGAAGCTGCCATTTAGTCGAGATGCGGATGAATTTCGGGTCGAGCATTGATCGGGGTCTAAGAGTTTGGCATCAGTATTGTAAATCTTGAGATTAGGTGTTTTGTGTCATTGAACAAAAAATGCTTGAGGTGTTATATATTTTTGATGGTTGTAAATCAGCCATTCTTTTTATCAAAGGAAATATATTTGCAACAACTATTCCGTACGCTTAAAATAGAAAGAAAGTTATGCTATTCGATTTAGACATGATTAAAGCCCACTACGAGGCACTACCTGAAAAGATTAAGAACATAAAGGCTAAACTCGGGAGACCATTAACGCTCGCCGAAAAAATCCTTTATTCACATCTTCATGAAGAGTCTCCACTTCAATCTTTTGAGAGAGGAAAAGATTATGTCTTTTATGCTCCTGATCGAGTAGCTATGCAAGATGCTACAGCACAGATGGCGTTGCTTCAGTTTATGATGGCAGGAAAGGACAAAGTAGCGGTTCCATCCACAGTTCACTGTGATCATTTGATTCAGGCCAAGATGGGTGCTGATACAGATTTGCAACATGCGATCAACACAAGTAACGAGGTTTTTAACTTCCTGGAGTCTGTATCAGATAAGTATGGTATTGGCTTTTGGAAGCCAGGTGCAGGAATCATTCATCAAGTCGTTCTTGAAAACTACGCCTTCCCTGGCGGGATGATGATTGGTACAGATAGCCACACCGTGAATGCAGGAGGATTAGGAATGGTAGCAATCGGTGTCGGCGGTGCAGATGCCGTAGACGTGATGGCAGGAATGGCCTGGGAGTTAAAAAATCCAAAGCTCATCGGTGTCAAACTTACTGGTAAGCTTTCAGGATGGTCAGCACCAAAAGATGTTATCCTCCGAGTGGCAGATATTCTTACTGTCAAAGGAGGTACAGGAGCGATAGTTGAATATTTTGGTGATGGGGCAATTAACCTAAGCTGTACAGGCAAAGGTACCATATGTAACATGGGCGCAGAAATTGGTGCCACTACATCAACCTTTGGCTATGACGATTCTATGGATAGATATCTCCGAGCAACTGGCAGAGCAGAAGTAGCTGATCTTGCCAATAACATTAAAGAGCATTTAACAGCAGATGCTGAATGCTATGAGAATCCAGAAAAGTATTTTGATCAAGTCATAGAGATTGACCTCAATACATTGCAGCCAAAATTGAATGGTCCGTTTACACCAGATTTATCTACTAATGCTGGAAAAGAAATGACTACTAAGGCCAGTGAGAAAGGCTGGCCACTTGACGTTGAGTGGGGCTTAATAGGTTCATGTACGAACTCATCTTATGAAGATCTCTCAAGAGCAGCGTCAGTAGCTAAGCAAGCACTCGACAAAGGGTTAAAGACTAAAGCAGAATTTGGAATTAATCCTGGTAGCGAGCAGGTAAGATTTACGGCAGAACGAGATGGCTTGTTAGAAATATTCGAAAAACTCGACGCTAAAATCTTTACTAATGCATGTGGTCCCTGTATAGGTCAATGGGCGAGATATAATGATCCAATGAATGCACCTAAGAATAGTATAATACACTCCTTCAATAGAAACTTCTCTAAGAGAGCAGATGGCAATCCTAACACCCATGCATTTGTAGCATCACCAGAACTAGTTGCAGCAATTGCAATCTCTGGAAGGTTGGATTTCAATCCTGCCACTGACACCCTTACTAATGAAGCGGGTGAAGAAGTAAAATTGGAAGAACCAACAGGTTATGAGTTGCCGCCAAATGGATTTGATGTGAAAGATGCGGGTTATAATGCGCCAGCAGAAGATGGAGGTAGTATAGAAATTAAAGTATCTCCTACATCTGACAGACTTCAGTTGTTGACGCCTTTTACTACCATTGAACCAGACCATCTGCATGGTATGAGGACACTTATCAAGACTAAAGGCAAGTGTACCACTGATCATATCTCTATGGCAGGACCGTGGTTAAAGTACAGAGGTCACTTAGAGAATATCTCTGAAAACTGCTACACAGGTGCAATTAATTACTTCAATGATGAGGCTAACAAGGTTCTCAATCTTGAAACGGGAGAATACCATGCGGTTCCTGATTCAGCGAGAGCTTATCAGAAAGCAGGAATTGGAACAGTAGTATTTGGCGAAGAAAATCTGGGCGAGGGCTCTTCACGTGAGCATGCTGCTATGGAGCCAAGGTTCTTGGGAGTCTATGCTGTTATCGTAAAGTCATTCGCACGGATCCATGAGACTAATCTTAAGAAACAAGGGATGCTTGCCTTGACATTTGTGAATCCTGATGACTATGAGAAGGTCCGTCAAGACGATACAATCTCACTATATGGATTCGGAGATATGGCGCCAGGCAAACCATTGACCGTGCATCTACAACATGCTGATGGCTCTGATGATTACTTTGAAGTAGCACACACTTATAACCAAGCGCAGATCGAATGGGTGCGGTCAGGATCTGCTCTCAACAAGATTAGAGAAGAGGCTGGAGTAGCATAAGATTATATTTTAAAAATTATATATGTTATTTTTATGGTGTTGGGCTAGTGCTCAACACCATTTTTTTTCAAAACGAAACACTTAACTTATGTGGAAAGAATTTAAAGAATTCATTTTTACTGGCAACGTCATCGATTTTGCCATTGCTGTAATCTTAGCAACCGCTGTTGGCCTCGTAGTCAATGGGTTTGTTCAAGATATTATCATGCCTATAGTGGGTAATTTCGCAGGAGGTTATGATTTTGCAGACCTCAAGCATGTATTGTCTCCTGCAGAATTAGGTGCAGACGGTGCAGTTGTAAAACCAGAAAATGCAATTAGATATGGTGCGTGGTTTAATTCTATTATCAATCTATTGATTGTTGGTATGGTATTATTCTGGCTTGCCAAGGCTAAAATCAAGTTCATGGGAGCAGCGCCTGATCCAGGGCCAACTGATGATCAGACACTTCTTGGTGAGATCAGAGATCTCCTTAAGAAGTAATCTTATTGGACTATAAATTACATCATGGGTTCGGCAAGCACTTGTCGAGCCCATTTTCTTTTTAGATACTTGCATCATGAGAAAGATAGAACACATCGGAATCGCTGTAGCCGATATCGATCAGGCTAACGCTCTGTATGAGAAGTTACTCGGAACAGCTCCATACAAATCCGAAGAAGTAATCTCACAAGGTGTAATTACCTCGTTCTTTAGATCAGGGCCTAATAAGATTGAGCTAGTGGCACCTACATCTGCTGATTCTCCAATTGCTAAATATCTGGACAAAAAAGGAGAAGGATTGCATCATATCGCATTTGATGTAGCAGACATCCGACAAGAAATGTCCCGCCTCAAAGCAGAAGGATTTAGGCTACTGTCCGAAGAGCCTCAACCAGGCGCGGATAACAAGCTAATTTGTTTTATTCATCCAAAGTCGACCAATGGCGTGCTCATAGAGCTTTGCCAAGAGAAGGACAGCTAAATGGATATATTAACCTATATCATTGCTATAGCTGGCGGCTTCCTTGCGGGCATAGTTAATACGCTTGCTGGCAATGGCTCGGCCATTACGCTCAGTATTTTCACAGAGTTGTTCGGACTTCCTGGTAATATCGCTAATGGTACGAATAGGGTTGGCATATTATTTCAAGGTTTTTCTTCAAGCTATGGTTTTATAAGAAATGGGCGCTTCAATAACATCCCTTATACTTGGCTCTACATACTTGTAGCTACTGTTGGTGCAATTATGGGAGTATTAGTTGCCCTGTCCGTGACTAATGAACAGTTCATGCAGGTATTCCGATATCTCCTATTAGTTACGTTGCTGGTTCTCTTAGTTAATCCTAAGCGCTGGCTTATCAAGACCGATATTACTAGAGTTCCAAACCTATGGATTGCGATACCGTGCTTTTTAGGTCTAGGGTTTTACGGCGGATTCATTCAGATGGGTATGGGTGTATTTTTTTTAGTCGTCACTGTTCTTGTTATGAAAATTAACATCATAGATGCTAATGTCCTTAAGACTGCTATAGTGGCGCTCTATACGATAGTCGTCGTTTATTTCTTTCATCGCAATGGGTTCATTGAATGGAAACTGGGACTAACAGTAGCGATAGGTCAGTCTATAGGAGGCTATCTCACTGCTGATATTGCTTCACGCTATCCCGATGCAGACCGCTGGGCATATCGGTTGCTGATTGTGGTTATTCTAGTGGCGATATTGAGTGCCTTTGATATTATGTAGGTTAGGTAAACTAATGATGTACTGTTGCAATTTTTTCCAATGAATACAGGGCTGCCTGAGACTTTCTAGACAGGTGTTTACCATAAAGCAAAATGCCCACTTTTACTTTGTCATCTTCTTCAGATATATATTTTTCCTTAAGAGCACTAAATTCCGCATTAGCATATTCGATATCGGCATTCGCAACATGTCGAATATAGCTGGCATATAAAGTTCTTTCTTCTGAGTTAAGGCTTTCTTCAACTTTAATATAAGCATCACTAATAATGTCTAGATCGATTGCTTTTTGTTCTACTAGTATTGCCAATAAGTACTTAGTCTCCTTAAAAGCAAATTCAGATTCATCTTCCAAAAATGACCACCTAAGATACCTTAGAGCCATATCTTGAATCCCTTTTTCGTCAGTGTCCAGAGAGCGCTCGAATTCCTTTTTTACTTCCAAATACAATTCTCTATCGTCATATCCTCCTAATAAGTGCATTTTGGTAAGGTAATTTATGGCTATTGTTGATCTATTATCACCTAGTCCATTAACAACAAAGTCTTCCATGAAACTTGAATGAAATTCAGCTCGTGTCATTGGATCTAATCGGTCAATTAAGTTTTTAGATTCGTAATCAATTAACTCAGTAATGTCCTGATTTGAACAGGACGCACAGATCAGAAATGACACTAAAACGATCAATAAAACAGGTCTGAACATAATAATTGTTAATCTGTACATGGTGGACAATCAATAGTTAAGATACCTTCAGAGTCAACTGACCAATTACAATTGCAAGAATCAGCATATTCTTCACAACAATCCCAATTAGAGTCACCGAAATCATAATTTGGGTCCCCACTATTTCCTCCAGCCCATCTACTAGGGTCCCATCTTGTCTGATCACCATTAGAGTAGGTAAATTGTATCAAGAAACCTGAAGATACGCAATCAAAATCTGAGTCGTTAAACCAACTTTCTACTTGTGTGAAGTCCCCAAAAAACGAAGCAGCATCAGGACTACAACTTTTGAGTATAGGGCAATGAATTCTGTTCGCCCTTCTGGTATATTAATTGCCGTTCCTCTTATATACTTAATGAGGGTAATTATGTAAGTGTTATATTGATGATTGCCGTTCTTATTGTGGTAGAACACAACTGAACTCAAGTTCTCTTACAACCTCTTTTTCTTCTTCTCATATATACCGATGTCATCCAAACTCATCCAGATGAAAACGTCTCATATCCTCATTTCGAAATGACCAAAAAAGGAGTGAGCATTAAAAAATGCTATTCTTCTGAATACACCCACATTTAATATCTTGTATCTGTGATCCGTTACTATATCTACCTTCTTCCGCTCATCTGCCTATCCTGCGCCCAGCAGAGTCCATGGGGGGCACCTTGGGATGAGATCTTAGACTCGGACTCAGAGGTGTTTAACCACGTCATCGATAGCCTTGGGTACTACGAAGTACAGGTACTTTATACACAGGTGGATCATGTAGACGGCCTCACTAAACTTACATCTCACCCGCTCAATATCAGGGAAGGACAGTACTTCTATCCAGCGAGCACGGTTAAGATGCCCACGGCATTCTTAGCTATCGAATACCTCAATGAGTTATCCGCCAGAAATCCTGAGATCGATCTATATACTCGTATCCAGTACGACTCTATCGCCCATCCCCAGACTACTGAAACGATAGATACATCCTCCTCAACTGGTTATCCTAACGTAGCTCATTATATAGAAAAAATCTTCTCAGTCAGCGATAACAACGCTTACAACAGACTTTATGAACTATTGGGTCAAGACTATATCAATGAGCGAATGAAAGAGAAGGGCATCTTTAAGGATAGCAAAATCATTCATAGAGTTGGAGTGTCAGGATTTGATGAAGAGTCTAGTAGATATACGAACCCCTACCAACTCTTCAACGACCAAGGAGAAATCTTGTATGAGCAGGATGAACTGTATGCACTATATCAAGACTATCCGATCATGAATAATGTCAAAAAAGGTATAGGGAGATATGATGACGAGCTTGATAGCGTGATCTATAAGCCATTCGACTTTAGCTATAAGAACTATCTATCCATCACAGAACTTCAAGAGTCACTAGTCAGAGTGATCTATCCCGAGTTATACAATAGCACGGAGCGATATAATATCAATGAGGAGCAGCTGGGCTTTCTGCGCAATACGATGAAAAAGACTCCTGATCAATATCGTCATCTCAAGGATAACACAGATTACTACGACAGCTATGTGAAGTTCTTCATGTATGGAGACTCTCAGGAGGCTATCCCAGACCATATAGAAATTTCTAATAAGGTAGGTTGGGCATATGGATATCTAACCGATAACGCTCATATCAGAGATACACAGCGAGATATAGAATTCTTCCTAACGGCAACGATACATGTCAATCACAATCAAATCTATAATGACGGCGTCTATGAATACGATTCCATCGGTATACCGTTTCTAGCAGAGCTAGGTCGCCAGGTTTACAATTACGAGCTCATGAGGAAAGGCAATCAATTCTGACCCAATGAATGAAACATTTCCAAACCACACTTGAGATAGTTCTTATAATCTTCGATACCTTCCTTATAACCACGAGGGTTGGCTAGTACGGTTTCTTCAGGTGCCGCCATTACATATAGTGGCTGCGAGTTTTGCTCGAAGTTGACGATCTGAAAGTCTGCCCATTTATTACCCACATTCCTCATCTTCTTATTTCTAATCTTTGAGATTAATGGTCGCTCCAGTTTGGTATCATCGTCAGAATATAGAGATATCAAGACGAAATCATTCTCGAGCATACTCTTGACCTCTTCATCTACCCAGACATGTTCTTCCATTTTGCGGCAGTTAACGCAGCCATGGCCAGTATGATCGATAAGAATCGGCTTGCCTTTAGACTTGGCGTAGGCCAAACCTTCGTAGTAATCCTTGAAGCAATCGATGTTATTAGCACACTTCCCAAATGAAGGATATTGATTCTTGATGGATAAATCAATGTCGGATTCTGGCAAGAAGAAATTATAGCTTGCTGGTGGAGCAATACCACTTAATAATGGTAAGGAATTGTAACTATTGATCTGTGGCTTATAGATAAAGCCTGAAGCCAGATATACAGCAAGTGCTATCGAGCCTAGTGAAAAGACCCATCTACGAGTGCTTAGCTTCTTAACAGGAGCATGGTGCGGAAACTTAATAAAGCCAAATCCGTATGCCGCCATAGCCAGAGCTACAAGTATCCAGATAGCCATAAAGACTTCATATCTCAAGAATCCCCAGTGGTTAGTCATATCCGCTACCGATAAGAACTTAAATGCTAGGGCAAGCTCCAAAAATCCAAGCACTGCCTTCACACTATTCATCCAGCCACCTGAACGAGGCAATGAGTTAAGCCATGCTGGAAATGCTGCAAACAACCCAAAGGGTAGCGCCAAGGCCAAAGAAAATCCAAGCATGACTATAAATGGGCCGAGCTGATTGGAGGCAGCCTGGACCAGAGCTGTACCGATGATCGGTCCAGTACAAGAGAAAGACACCAGCGCCAAAGTGAAAGCCATGAAAAAGATTCCAATCAAACCTCCCTTGTCTGCCATCCGATCTGACTTATTAGACCACGAACTCGGCAAAGTGATCTCATAAAATCCAAAAAATGAAAATGCAAAGAAGACAAATATGAAAAAGAAGAGCGTATTCGCTATCCAATTGGTAGATAATCGATTGAGCGCTTCAGCTCCAAAGAATACTGTAATCAATAGACCAATACTTACATAGATAACTACGATCGACAGACCGTATATGAGGGCATTGACCCAACCTTTCTTCTTAGTTTCTTTGGTGAAAAAGCTAACCGTAAGAGGAATCATCGGGAACACGCAGGGTGTCAATAAAGCTAAAAGCCCTCCGAGGAAACCAAAGATGAACATCCAAAAGAGGCTATCCTGTTCTATGACAGTTTCGCCACATGACGCTGCTGGCTCTCTATATGTACTATGTAGCTCCGGTCTGCGCTGATCGATTATATCTCCATCTATAGATGCGAGACTTGCTGCATCTTCCGACAATTCAGTTGCTAACATCATTTGCCCAGATTGAAAATCAACTTGAAAATCTACATCCGTCGGTGGTAAACACTTCTCATCGTTACATACCATGTAGGTAAGATATCCTATGAGTTTTTCACCAGGATTTAGGACGTCAACGGTTTGAGTGAGTGTATAGGGTTGATCTGAATAGAACTTGATGACATTCATCTCGAAGATCGGGTCTATCCCTTCTTTCCGATTCCCTGTTTCAGTGGGATCACCAACATTCTCTACGACATCTTCAGTCTCATACCACACAGAAGTAGGCACAGGACCTCCTTCATCTATAAAGGTGGAATAGATATTCCATCCGTCGGCAACAATAGCGGTATAACTTAGCTCGTACTGAGACTCACTTTTTTTTTTACAGCTACAGACCAGTCTACAGGTTCGCTTTCAGTTAGTCTTGACTGAATTGATGATACCTTTTCTGATAAAGTTGACTCAGTTGATGATATGCTTTGAGATAGCGTTGACTGTGTTGTAGATACCCGCTCCACACTAGGTTGAGCGATAGGTGTTGGTGCTTTTTGTGTAGGTTGTTCTATAGCGCCGTTGCCATCACCAAAATCAATTTCAAAATCTACATCCGTTGGTGGCAAACATCTCTCATTATCACAAGTCATATAAGTTAGGTACCCCACAAGCTTCTTACTTGGGTCAAGTACCTTAACACGCTGTCTTACCTCGTAATCTTTATCATCCAGGAATTTAATGACGTTCATCTCGAAAATCGGATCCATCCCCTCTTTGCGATGTCCAGTCTCAATGGCATCACCTTTATTTTCTACTACACCTTCGGTTTCATACCAGATTGATGTCGGTACTGGACCTCCCTCTTCGATATACATAGAGTACACCGTCCATCCATCATCGATCTCTGCCTTAAATACGATATCAAACTCATCTTGTGAGATCTGATCTATCCTGTAGTCCCACTTTACCGGATCAAACTGTTGTCCACTAAGTAGACTAGCCATGCTGATTAAAATTCCAATAAAAAAGATCTTTCTTAAAATCATGAATTATCAATTTAAAACTCTCTGTAAGATGTGTAGAATTTTGAATATTCCATTATCAATCACCTCCTCGTCTTCTGAAATGCCAATACATTTTAAAAACACAAAGTTACCATAATTGGATGCCTCATTTTTTGGCTTATGAAAAAATTAACCTATATATCAACCATTATTAACTGATTGTACTGCAGGAATAATACCAAAATAAGCATCGTGAAATGTATCAACTCTACTTGTCCATTTTGCTTGATAGCGTGAAGCTTGATCGCCACAAGTATACTTATTGGAAACATCAGAAAAATTACAAAGTATGGCTGCATTCCACTGAATACTGATACTGTAAAAAGGGAAGAGATCATTATCCAAAAGAGAAACTCGATTTTCTTACGCGTCTCAATTTCCTTTTTCTTAAAATAGCTGTAGTAGTTAAGCATAATGAATAAGCAGAGCAGACCTATTGAGACTAGGATTATCGTTTCGTCCGGACTATTAACTAAAAACATCCCGAGCGAACCTCCAATACTAATCTGGCTTAAAACACTAAGAGTCAAAACCCCAGCATAGTAGAATGCTACACCTACAATCCATATAATTACCAAGAATCCACATAGATACTGTAGCTGCTCCTTCAGCTTAAGACTCCTCAACAAGAAAAGCTCTATAAATAAGACTAAGAACATGATCATGCATGGAGGATAGATGACCACCGCTAAGGAAACAAGTAGGGCAGCATTAAATATTTGTGTAGCAACCTTAGCTTTCTTGTATACACTAAACACACTCTGCACAGCGAATAAGAAAAAGCTCATCGCAATTAAAGGCGGAGAAACTCCGATGTGATCCGGAGAAAGCGATGTCAATAAAACATAGAACAGCCCAGCATAGCCAGACTGCGAGTAGTACATCCTGCTATTATTGGTCAATATATTGATATGGACACCTTGAAAGAACGTTAGCAATACCGTTAAAAAATAAATCAATATGCTCCTTCCATCTAGAGCATAGGATAGCACATGTCCCAGATAGGAGTCTACAGGTGCAGCGGTATAATAGCCAGGATAGAATAGCACATATAACTTAATAAGTGCCGTGTATAAGAATAGCGCAATGATCGCTATGATATCATTCTTGGCAAAAAATCTAACCACCGCATAAAGTTATCGGTCGTTACTTACTTTTTGCTATTCTATGTGTTTTCTTTTCGACAAGCCAATAGTAGTGGCTGAGATTTTAAAAAATGGTACTATTGTGTTCGATGAATAAGTCTCTATGTCTAAGTTAAAAGACATCAAAAAGCCCATAGAGAAGGAGCTCGATAAATTTGAAGGAATCTTTAAGGATTCTATGAAGAGCACTGTTCCTCTTCTCGACCGGATCACCTATTATATTGTTCGTCGTAAGGGCAAGCAGGTACGCCCTATGTTCGTCTTTCTATGTGCTCGTATATTTGGCCCCATCCACGAGAACACCTATACTGCTGCTTCGCTTATCGAACTGTTGCATACAGCCTCATTAGTTCATGATGACGTAGTAGATGATTCTCACCAACGTCGTGGCGCCTTTTCCATTAATGCTTTATGGAAAAATAAAATTGCCGTCCTTGTTGGTGATTACCTTTTATCTAAAGGGTTACTGCTCGCTGTTGAAAAAGAACAATTCGAAACACTCAAGATTGTATCTGCTGCTGTAAAGCAACTGAGCGAAGGGGAGTTACTTCAATTTGAAAAGACTCGAAAACTTGATATAACGGAAGATATTTACTTTGATATCATCAGGCAAAAAACCGCTTCTCTTATGGCGGCAGCCTGTTCGGCAGGGGTGTCGAGTGCGGGATGTGATAGTAAGACAGTAGAAGATTTTAGACTATTTGGAGAACTGGCTGGAATGGCCTTTCAGATAAAAGATGATTTATTTGACTATGGCTATCATAACATTGGCAAGCCTGTAGGAATAGATATCAAAGAAAAGAAGCTCACCCTCCCACTCATTCATGCTCTAGGAAAAGCATCATATGCTGAGAAGCGTAGCGTCATCAAAAAAATCAAAAAGAAAAGCGACGATAAAAAAGTTCGTAACGAGATCATCTCTTATGTGAGAAACAGTGGTGGCTTGGAATATGCTGAGGAAAAGATGCTCAGCTATAAGGAGCAATCCTTAGATGTCTTGAAAAAGTATCCTGCAGGACCTGCCACGGAATCTCTTAAAGACTTAGTCGAATTTGTAGTAGATCGTAAATCTTAGATCCGCTCTATCTGTGCCCCTAAGGCATTTAATCTGGTATCAATGTTCTGATATCCTCTATCTATCTGCTGAATGTTGTGGATTAATGAGGAGCCTTCTGCAGACATTGCAGCAATGAGTAAAGAAACACCAGCTCTTATATCCGGTGAGGTCATCTCGATGCCCCGAAGCTGCTGAGCTCTAGCCAAACCGATTACGGTTGCCCGGTGCGGATCACATAGGATAATCTTTGCGCCCATATCAATCAACTTATCTACGAAGAACAGTCTACTCTCAAACATCTTCTGGTGGATCAACACACTCCCTTGCGCCTGTGTCGCTACAACCAAAAGGATGCTAATTAGATCTGGAGTAAATCCCGGCCAAGGTGAATCATAGATGGTCATAATAGAACCATCAATGAAGGGCTTAATACTATACATTTCCTGTGCAGGAATATGTACATCATCACCGACGATATTCACTTCTACCCCAACATTCTCAAATACAGATGGGATGATTCCGAGATCTGCCTTAGCAGCTCCCGTTATTGTGATCTCTGATTGAGTCATTGCCGCTAAACCAATAAAGCTACCTATCTCTATAAAGTCAGGTTGAATGGTATGCGTAGTTCCTCTTAACTCCGATACCCCAGTTATAGTGAGCTTGTTAGAGCCAATTCCGGAGATATCCGCACCCATACTATTAAGCATTTTGCTTAGCTGTTGTAGATATGGCTCACAAGCCGCATTATATATTGTAGTGATTCCCTGAGTGAGTACTGCTGCCATCAGCACATTGGCCGTACCAGTTACAGATATCTCATCCATCAGGATGTATGATCCCTTCAGGTCTTCTCCCCCTAAGTAAAAACTTTCTCTTTCAGTGTCATACTTGAAGTCCGCTCCAAGTTTCCTAAATCCATTAATATGTGTGTCCAAGCGACGACGGCCTATTTTATCTCCGCCAGGCTTAGGCATGAAGGTTTTGCCATAGCGAGCTATCATTGGCCCCATGAGCATTACCGACCCACGTATTTTCTTAGCATTCTTCTGATACTCTTGGCTCGCCACATAATCTAAATCGACAGATGCCGCTTCAAAATGGTATTCATTTGGAGAGATTTTAGTCACTGCGACACCTAGACCATCAAGTAGATTAATCAAGCGTCTGACATCTAAGATGTCCGGCACATTTTTCATAATGACCTTCTCCTTGGTCAATAGTACAGCGCACAATACTTGCAAAGCCTCATTTTTAGCACCTTGTGGTACTATGGAGCCATTAAGTTTAGCCCCTCCTCCTACTCTAAATGAATTTTGTTGCATCCTTATCCGATTGATAACAATGGTCTATTGATGCTAACGTCTACGGCGAGAGCTTTTATTATTGTTGCGGCGTCGATTATTGTTATTATTATTTCTGCCTCCTCCTTTCCGACGTCGATTATTATTGTGGTTAGATGAACTTGGCCTATTATATTTTACTGCCGATACGTCGATCACTTCGTCTTCTCCTAAGATCAACTCTCCATCAGATAGTTTTTTGAGGTCTCCTTTGATGATTTCGTCATTGACGTAGTGATCTCTGTTCCAAGTCCGATACGCTAACTTCATATAGGAAGCAATGATCATCGTGAACTCTGCTTTCTTTTCCTCATCAGTGAGTTCTTTAGCTTTTTCGATCAGCTTCTTCACATTGCTGCCATAATGTCTAAATCCCTTTGTCCCTTTCTCATAACTTATCTGACTAGGTTTATATTCACTCGATTCTGGATTAGGAACAACACCACTAGGAGGAACAACGTCAATTTTATAATCAGAAATTCTGAAGAGGTGTCTCCATAATTTTTCTATATGATCTTCCTCATTTCTCGAGATGGGGTTCATCTGATTCATGAGCTCAATGATGGCCTCAGTAAAGGACTGTCTTTTTTCTTTGTCCTCAATTTTCAAAGCGTAGTTGATAAGATTCTGGACATTGCGACCGTATTGCGCAATGATTAATCCTTCCTTTTGGGAGTTATACTCCATCCCGTGATTTATCATTATTCTACTGTTACTGATTTTGCTAAGTTTCTCGGTTGATCTACATTGCACCCTCTCATAACTGCAATGTAATAAGCCAATAGCTGGAGAGGAATCACCGACAAGATAGGGGTTAAACACTCATCTGTGTCTGGTATAGCTATCGAATAGTCTGCTAATTTACGGATGATTTCATCATTTTCATTAATAATCGCAATAACAACCCCTTTTCGTGCTTTGACCTCTTCAATATTGCTTATGATTTTTTCATAAGCACTGACGTTAGTTGCAATAACAATTACTGGCATATACATGTCAATCAGGGCAATCGGGCCATGCTTCATTTCAGCTGCAGGATAACCTTCTGCATGTATATAGGAGATCTCTTTCAACTTCAATGCGCCTTCTAATGCTACTGGAAAGTTATACCCTCGCCCTAGGTATAAAGCATTGTTGGCGCTCTTAATCTCCTGAGCAATAAACCTGATTTTTTCGGCAGATTTAAGTATCTGCTCAACTTTTTCAGGTAACTGGCGAAGGCCATTGACAATGGACAGATACTTATCTTCCTTTATCTTGTCTCGCTCCTTTCCGAGCTGTGCCGCCATCATTGTTAAGACTACAAGTTGACTGGTAAAAGCTTTAGTAGATGCTACGCCTATCTCTGGTCCCGCATGTATATAAGATCCCGTATCAGTTTCTCGGGCTATGCTCGAACCAACAACGTTGACGATACCATATGTCATCGCACCTAAAGATTTAGAAAGCTGCAATGCTGCAAGGGTATCTGCTGTTTCGCCAGACTGTGAAAGGAGAATGACAAGGTCATTCTCATCAATGATTGGATTGCGATATCTGAGCTCAGAGGCATACTCTACTTCAGTAGGAATACGCGCTAATTCCTCAAACAAGTATTCAGCAATGAGTGCTGTATGCCAAGAGGTGCCACATGCCGTTAAGATCAGTCTCTTAACATTCTTTATCCTGTCTAGGTGATCTGTAAGTCCGCCTACTCTTACTATGCCAGACTCTTCATTAAGTCGGCCTCTCATACTATCAGAGATTGTTCTGGGTTGCTGAAAAATTTCCTTCAGCATGAAATGGTCATACCCCCCTTTCTCTAGTTCTTCAATCTTTAGATCTAATTTAGTAATAACAGGCTTCGCCTCAGAGTCGTCAAGATTTGAGATCTTATAGGTTCCATTATCATATACCTCTACAATCTGTTCATCTTCTAAAAAGATATATTGATCAGTATATTGAATTATGGGCGAAGCATCAGAGGCTAAATACAAATCGCCGTCTCCGATACCGAGGGCTAATGGACTAGATTTTCTAGCGCCAATCAGCAATTTAGGATTATTGACATCCATAATTACAAGGGCATAAGCTCCTACGACTTTTTTCAACGATTCCTTGACGGCATCTGTAAAAGTCAAGTCTCTCGAGTCTCTTAGCTCTTGGATCAGATGAGATAGCACCTCGGTGTCTGTATCACTTTTGAACTCGTATCCCAGATCAACAAGAGCATCTTTTAGCTCTTGATAGTTTTCTATAATCCCATTATGGACTAGCGCTATGGATCCATCATTTGACAAGTGTGGATGTGCATTTACATCATTCGGGACACCATGTGTTGCCCATCTTGTATGCCCGATTCCAATAGCACTATTTACAGAATTGTCTATACTTGATTCAAGAATAGACACCTTTCCTTTCTTCTTGTTAATTGTAATCTTGTGACCATCAAAAATTGCTACTCCAGCACTATCGTATCCGCGGTATTCTAATCTTTTTAAACCATCAATGAGGATTGGTAGTACTTCTTTACTACCATTATAGGCGATTATGCCACACATGTATTCAAATTAAAGTCTAGTGAAGGTTAAGTTTAGCTTCATAGGAGACGTATCATGGTCTGGACCATAGACAATAGTTCTCGAAGGATCCGCACCTTTATCAAATACGGAAATATAAATGATACCAGAATCTATACCCTCAAGTATTCCTTTAGCATGAGAGGTAAAGTTGAAACTATATGTACTTTCGGTCCCCGTGGTATTTAATGTCCCATCAAAAACAATTTCTCTAGCTCCTCTCAGATCAGCGAGTTCTAAATCCTCAATTTCTACTAATTGCCCATTACTGTCCATCCTATAAAGCCCTAAAGATAGGCTCGCCGGAAAATCGGGATTCTCTGTATTCTCTGTTGCAAGTGTAATCTCTAGCTCGGCGTGATTCAAAAGAATGTTATCATTTATTCTGAGCATATCAGAAATATCAACTTGAATATCTACCCCATTTAATCCTTGCAGATATAGCAGATCATTTCCTTCAACAGGAACATTTAAGACATCAGGAATTACTGTGCCAGTATAGTCGTGTTCAAACACGATCGGTCGATCAAAACCTAATGGATAATTATAAACTCTCGCTATACTATCTGGCCCTGTGTAATAGAGAGAAAAGAAACTTTGTAGCGCAAGAATAGATATGTCAAATGATACCATTGCAGACTGCTCTGTCTCAGCTGTCAAGAGAAATCCATTAAAAAAGGGTACTAACTCAACTGACGTTGGCGCTTCATTGCCATCAATTGAGAGCACTTGACTACTAAAGTCATCGCTTATTGGAATCCTTATAACATTGGCAAATTCTAACGTGTCTAAAAATTGAGGGTCAAAAAATCGAAATATTCGCCCGTCTAATGCGCTATAGTTTTCTAAATTCCCTATAGGTTCTTCTTCGATATTAAATACCGCATCACTATTGATTGAGTCTAAACTTGAAATATCCTCTATAAGTCTAAAAACCTCAAAGTCTAAATTACTCACTGAATCTCCTGCGAAAAAAGTGGTATCCAGTTGTAGCATTAAGACACCAGAATCTAATGTAGAACCTTCGTAGTTTGGAATAAGATCTCCAAAATATTGCATCTGGAAATAAAATGATGACTGGCTCGCACCAAATACCGGATCATTAAACTGCCCCGCTAAGTGCCGTTGTATAGAATTATTTTGTGCGGTATAGGTCAACGTTGGCTCAGTAATTACCGTTGTGGCAGAGAGATCGAAGTCGTCCTCAAAAACCACTTCCAAATCTTCACTACTCAAAAGGCCTGATCCAACTGGTGTCGAATCACTACATGCTCCTATCAAAAGAGAAGTCAGTACCAGTACAGAAATGTAGAAAAAGTATATTCTCAATTATGCTTCGCTTTCTTCTTCGTCTAATAATGATTTATAAAAGTCTAAGTATTGTGCTAAGTAATCTTCTGATTCTAACACAAGGTTTGGCGCATCTGAGCCATCTATCAAGGCCTTCAAAGACTCATCTAAATCAACTTGTCCTGATATTAACGCATCTGCGTATTTGATCGCTCCCTCATGAAGGATTATTTTATCTCCATCCTTGTAAGACGACAAATCTTCACTTTCAAGATTGTTAATCGTAGCCTTATTAAAAAAGCCTTGATCAAAAGTGTCCGCTAATGATCCATTGTAGGCACTATAGATAAGCTTAGCCTTTTCGAAAATCGGATCTGTACGATAAATCTTATTAAGATAAAGCGGGACCAAACTAGTCATCCAACCATGGCAATGGATGATATCCGGAGCCCAACCAAATTTCTTAACAGTTTCCATTACTCCCTTGCAGAAAAACACCATCCTGTCAGCATTATCCTCAAATGGCTTTTCATCAGCATCATGGAAAATGTGCTTTCTCTTGAAAAACTCTTCATTATCGAGGAAGTAAACCTGCATACGTGAACCGGGCAACGAAGCCACCTTGATAATTAATGGAAAATCATCATCGTCTACGATGATATTCATCCCAGAAAGACGTACTACTTCGTGAAGTCTATGTCGACGCTCATTAATTAAACCATATTTGGGCATCAAGACTCTTACCTCATATCCTTTATTATAGGCATAAGGGGCAATCTGGTTTAATATTTCTGAAATTTCACCTGCCGTAGTGTACGGCTTCATTTCTTGAGTGACAAATAGTACTCTTTTCTTACTCATTTGGTACGTTTTCTTAACAGGTCTGCAAAAATACGATAATTTGACTTATAGGTTTTGATCCTACTTAGTGTCGAGTTTGGATATAAATGAAAAATCCACTTGTTTTTTATCCATGTCAACAGATAAGACACTCACTTTTATCTGATCTCCAATCCTCAAGACCAGTCCCGTGCGTATACCAGTAGCTTTGATCTGACTGCTGTGCACATCAAATGGTTCATCAAAATTGTCAAACCTAATCATCCCGCCAGCCTGACTCTCTGTGAGCTCTATGAAAACCCCTTTATCAATGATGTTACGGATAATCCCATCAAGTTCTTTGCCTATCCGTTCGCTCAGATATTCGACTTGCTTATACTTAATTGATTCGCGCTCCGCACTAGTCGCATTTCTCTCTTGTTGTGAGACATGGAGACATTTCTCTTCGAGCTCCGAGGTCTTAAGTCTCAGCTCACCAACGAGATTTGCTTGAAGGATGCGATGAACCAACACATCCGAATACCTACGGATAGGAGATGTAAAATGAGTGTAATAACTAAATCCTAAACCATAGTGCCCGATGTTATCAGTGCTATAAACAGCCTTAGCCATACTTCGGATTGCCATAGGGCGAAGGATGCTTTTGAGGCCTTCATCTTCAAGATTTTGTGTCAGATTGTTAAGAGATTGAGTAATATTCTTTGGAGTATCAACATTGAGCTTGATCCCGAATTCCATCGCCAATGTTGCCAAGGTCTGCAGCTTCTCTGGATCGGGTGTATCGTGAACCCGGTACACATTAGGGATCTCGTTCTTGCTCTTCTTGGCCACATATTTTGCCGTTCTCCGATTAGCCAAGAGCATGAACTCCTCAACAAGTTTGTGGGAATCTCCCCGAACTTTTCTCTTTACAGCAACTGGTTTCTTGTCTTCATCTAAAACAAATCTTACCTCGTCGCTCTCAAAATCTATTGATCCTTTTTCGAACCGCTTCTTCTTTAAGTGTTTGGCGATACTATTCATTTCCTTGAGTTCATCGGCATAATCACCCGTCTCCGTGTCGATTACCTCCTGAGCCTCTTCATAAGTAAATCGTCTCTTACTATGGATCAAGGTCTTTCCAAACCATTCATTCTTGATTTTGAAGTCAGGAGTAAGTATGAAGATTGCTGAAAACGCAAACTTATCTTCGTTAGGACGGAGTGAACATAATTCATTTGAGATACGCTCCGGTAACATAGGACATACTCTGTCCACCAGATAAACTGACGTCGATCGAGTATATGCTTCCTTATCAAGAGCCGTTCCTGACTTCACAAAGTGTGTTACATCAGCAATATGTACTCCAACCTCTATGTCCCCATTGTCATGCTTAATGTATGATAGTGCATCATCAAAATCTTTTGCATCTACAGGATCAATGGTGAATATATCCCAGTCTCTCAGATCACGTCGTTGTGCAACGTCTTCTTTTGTTATTTCGTCATTCAGCTTACCGGTCTCCTGTAATACTTCATCTGGAAACTGAATATCAAACCCGTTGGATAATAGAATCGAGTTCATCTCAAAGTCATTGCGATCATCTTTATTAATCGTGGCTTTGATGCGACCTAATATTTGATTCCTATTTTCTTCGCCAAAATCGTAGATCTCGACGACGACTGCCGAACCGTCCTCTGTTTCATTATAGTGTTTTGGAAGCACCTTAACTTCAAGGTTTGCTTTGCCATCATCCACATATACCAAGCCATACTTCTTAAGCTCTCTGAATATCCCGATATAAGCAGTTCTGCCTCGTGTGACGACATCTACTACTTTGCCTTCTGGTCGGCGCCCTGGGCGTGGTTTAGAAGATTCTACCCGAACAGTATCACCATGCAATGCTCCAAAAACATATTTCTTGGGGATGTAAACGTCTTGCTCTAACCCTTCAACGATAACGAATCCTGCACCATTGGGGATTACTTCAATTCGTCCATTATATAGAGTCTTGGATCTGCGTTCGTCGCTTTTAGTGTTCTTTGGGTTTATGCCATATCGACCTCGTCCATCGCTGAGGACTTTGCCTTTGCTGTATAGGGTTCTAAGTGCGTCTTCTGCAGAATCTCGCGAATTCTTGACACCGAGTTTCTGTACTATAGTCTTGGCGTTATAAAATTTTGTATTCTTCTTTCTAAGAAGCTTTAAGATGGCTTGTTGTAAGAACCGCTGAGGTAATTTACGTGAGCCCGATTTAAACTTTGCTGTCATATTAGTTTTCTAGGGAAAAGATGATCTCTCCGGTAGCCATTAGTTCTAAAGTCATATTCTTGCTACCTGATGGATCATAGAGTTGTTGAGATTGGTCTTGTTGACCGACTACTACGGTTATGATCCAGTTTTCATCTATGGTTGCTATAGACTTTATAATGCTTTTTCCATCTGACTTGGTTCCCGCGATAATCTTTCTATCTATCAGAATCCCATTTTTATTATAAGTGGCAAGCACAAATTCATAAGAAAGGAGGCCTCCTTTCCAATATACTATGGCGTGCATCTTATCGGTCTTAGGAATCTTACAACAGGGTATATACTCAGTGAACTCGTCATCTTCCTCTTCAGCGTTTTGCATGATAAATCTCCTAATCAAGTCTTGAGGAAGTGGAGGATTGCTACTGGAGAAATAGGTAACGTTTTCTTCTGACAGAGTCACCGGCAAGGGCTCCTTGGAGAAATACTTTAAGAATGAAGAAAACGATTGACGTCGTGTCATAAAATGCTATATGCGCCGCAAAGGTACTCCTCTTATTTAGATGTGGGGATGAATAAAACGAGATGTTTCATAGGTCTCTGAATCTTAATACTCTAGCCTATAATAATTGTAAAAATAGATTAGGTCTAAATAACTATTGGCTCGAACTTATAGTCTCGTCAGGTGATATAATAAGTAGTTTTGGCTTACTAACTAAATTTAGACAGTCCATGAAATGGCTCCTTAATTTTCTTACTTCAAGCATTGGGCAGAAACTGCTGATGTCTCTGACTGGTCTCTTCTTGATTCTTTTCCTGATCGTACATTTGATCGGTAATCTTCAGTTATTGTCTAATGATGGTGGAGAGGCTTTTAATATCTATACAGATTTCATGAGTCACAATCCGCTGATTCAGTTGATTGCCAAGGGCAACTATGCATTTATCCTTATACATGCCATCGTAGGTATCATGCTTGCCTTCAAAAATAAGAAAGCCAAAGGATCAAAATATGCGGTATCAGCTAAAAATAAGAGTTCATGGGCATCCAATCAGATGGCTCTATTAGGCACCTTGATATTTGCATTTTTATTCATGCACATGGGTCATTTCTGGTTTCAATTTAAGTTTATGGCAGGTGGCCAGCCGATGGTGAACTATGATGGCGCACAGGTTATAGACGCCTATAGCAAAGTAGTAGCTGTGATGGAACAACCAGTCTGGATGATCCTTTATCTGGTTGGGTTGTTAGTATTGTCATTTCACTTGTGGCATGGATTTGCCAGTGCATTTCAGACTTTAGGTCTCAGACATAAAAAATACACACCAATCATCAGTTTTCTTGGTAAAGCATATGCTATAGTTGTCCCATTGGGATTTGCAGTATTGCCATTGTACATATTCTTCAAATAATCAAAGTAGAAAAGATGCAATTAGATAGTAAAGTACCAGCAGGTGAATTAGCAACTAAGTGGGTAGACTACAGATCTACTATGAATCTTGTTGCTCCTAATAATAAGCGAAGAATTGAGGTTATCGTAGTAGGAACAGGATTAGCCGGGGCATCGGCTGCTGCTACGTTAGGAGAGTTAGGATATAAGGTTAAGTGCTTCTCATTTCATGATAGTCCAAGACGTGCTCATAGTATTGCTGCCCAAGGTGGTATTAATGCTGCTAAGAACTATCAAAATGATGGTGATAGTGTCTACAGATTATTTTATGATACCATTAAGGGTGGAGACTACAGATCTCGAGAAGCTAATGTGCACCGACTTGCTGAGGTAAGTGTAGATATCATCGATCAATGTGTAGCACAAGGCGTTCCATTTGCCCGTGAGTATGGTGGAGGTCTTGCTAACAGATCATTTGGTGGTGTCCAAGTATCACGGACTTTTTACGCTAAAGGGCAGACAGGTCAGCAACTGCTTATCGGTGCCTATCAAGCACTAAGCAGACAGATATCTACTGGCGCCGTGACGATGTACAATCGTCACGAGATGCTCG
>CAZFWJ010000001.1:130575-161519 GCA_964522505.1 uncultured Saprospiraceae bacterium | reverse complement strand
AGGCGTCTAGTCTATTTCCAATTATTTCTACAGGCGCAATCTGATACACCACCGGTTTCAGTTCAATCACAACTCCACTTTGTGATTTAAGGCGTCTATCTGATAGATACAATTTTTCATACCCTATGGATGAGAACACTATGGTATCAGTTCTTTCATACTCAGATAGGTTCAGACTAAATTCGCCTTTTTCTTTTGAGACTGTACCTGCATTTTTTTACTGAAATTCCAATATGTGCAAATTGAATAGGCAGTTTACTTTTCGAATCGACTACAACTTCTTCGAAATTCTGCGCACAAAGGCTAAGTCCCGCAACTACAAACAAAGTGGACAAGCAAAAACGCCTCATCATGCCGACTAAATATCCTGTTATCATGATGAAATTTATCTAGTAATTTCCAATTTGTCTGTGATTTAAATCTCGAGTAATTATTCCTCAGCTTGACAAGTCTCCAAGTATCCGCTCAACTCCAAAAATCGATGTGTGTCATTTATATTTAGTATCGTAGATATTGCCGCTCTTTTATTCGACTGATTCGTGTAATAAGCTTCAACGATTTTGTAGCCCATCCAATACCCTAAATCATTGGGTCGATCATCTTTGCCACTCGTGCCATAGAGCCAATCTTGATAATCTTGTTCATACATGATGTCTTGAAACTCCCGACACAAAGCAGTTTCATGAGCTTGTCCATACTCGTAAACCTCGAGATTGATATGCTTTCCTGATATCAACTCTCCAATGAAGTCAGCGCTCCCCTCAATGATCGATTGAGTAAGCACATTTTCTTCACCAATTATCTGTTGCTGAAAGTGAATGAGCTCATGCGCTATGAGCCCATGTAGGTCCTCCACTCCATCCAATAATTCTGATCCTATTAACAATCCGTTCTCGGTAATAGTACCTCCTACAGTGAACATGCCAACAGCGAAAAAAACAGGTGGAAATACTGCGTCTGGATACCAATATTCAAGTGCGGCATATGAGGCTTCAACTCTTTTTTGAGTACTCTTTAGATTCGTTAATGCTCCTTTAGTCTTTGTGTAATCTTCTCTCCGATCCATAACTGTATTATGAAAAATATCTGCATCGATATATTGGACCATTGGTTGAAGCCCAGAAGAAGCTTTCTTGAGATATACTTCGAATGGATTAGAGTCCGATATATCCAAACTATCAAACGCTTGCCAAAAGTGCTCATAATCTGAAGTGACAAAATCAGCATGGTAAGGGTCAGGGCTAAATCGCCCTTGTCCAGACATGCCGCAAATAATAGCGTAGCTACAGAGAAATGAGAAGATCAGTTTCATATCCGATTTTAATTCTCATCAAATATGCTTCTCTTGATAGCAGGACAAAGCCCCGGCAGGACTGATTTAGTCCAAGATCACGAGTTTGGACCTATTTTCTTAAGTACTCAGAGGGGTTTTTACCGGTCACTTCTTTGAACACACTATTAAACGAGGACTTAGAACTAAACCCAGATTCTTCAGCAATGGCGATAAGGGTTTTATGACTATCCTCACAGCATTGTAGGCGTTCTATAATGTCATTTACCCGATACCTATTTACATAAGAATTGAAGCTTTCATTGTAATGCTGATTAATCAGTCTCGATACATAACGCTCTGGCAAATTTAGATGTTGCGCCAACATTTTGACTGATAGCCTAGGTGTGCGATATATCTTATTAACTTCAAAAGCAGTCCTTAATCGCTCCAATTCAATTAGGTCTTTTAGTTGCCAAAGACTATTTCCAGAAGTTTGAGGCATCAACAAATCTGGGATATAAAAGAACTTTGGATAGATAAATCCCATATACCCAAAGGAGATCAAAAAGGCAATCATGCAAATCTGGATTAAGTCATAGTGATATACCGGTACTAGGGTTGTTGATAGCCATAGCGTTGTTATTGCCGAAGAGAAAATGAAAAGGGCGTATATACGCTTTACTGAAGGGCTTAAATCTCTATGGTCGAACCGTGTGTTAGACCACTTTCTTATTGTAACCCCAAAATACACCGTCACTAGAAATGTACCAATCATCGGTAGAATCTCTGAGTAAAAATACCACGGAGTATAATTATATAGCAAGTACTTGTTTCCAAGCTTTTCTGCCACATACTGAGAGGTGAGATTTACCACAACATCAATAAAGGCAGGAATAAAGAATAAAGAATGCCTGTAAGTAGGGCAAAAAGAAGGATGTAGGTTTGTTTTTATAATTAAATAGAGAGCAGGAGGAATAAATAAGTAGGAGCCCAACGCATAATAATGAAAGGCTTTGGCATCAGCAAAATACCCACTCTTCATTGAGCAATATGTTGCAATCTCAATTGTCAAGACTGAAACAAAAATTCCAGTAAATAAATTTGAGTAGTTGTTTTTTCTAAAGGAACCAAAAAGTGCTAAACTTAATAATACTCCTTGTCCACAAGAAAGCATCAAAGTTATATCCATTATGCTGTTCATAATAAAGAGCTATTCATTCAAAGTACAAATGTTCTTATATGTGGTAATTAAATCACTTGATCCCTTTTAAAGGAATCTTACTCGATACCACCCACAACCCCATAAAGAAGAACGGCCCAAACTTAATCACCTCAATCATGTCATTGAGGAGCAATACTACACAGATGCCGACTAGCCAAAATATAGCAAGTTGAGTGATCGGCCTGTTTAAGAAGGTTGATCTATTCTGAGCAATCTTCCAAAATGCCGTTGCGATCAAAGAGAGGAATATCAACAATCCAATGAACCCCTGCTCGACAATCAGCATCAAGTAATAATTGTGGATGCCTGATTTCTCGGGATTGTCACTGACATAGGTCTGAAAGCTGTTGATAGCATAGGCTTGATAGTTTTCATAAAAGTTGCCAGGACCAAACCCTACAATCGGTCGCTCAGCAATCATCTCCAGTCCCGCCATCCATCGATAGGCTCGCTCCATGGTAGAGATATCCTTAAATTGATAGGATGCTTCAATCAACCTATCAAACCGTTTATGACTCACTGTCGTCTCATAATCAGGTGCATAATGCAAGAGCGTATCACCAGACAAAAAGCTTATGGACACTCCTGTAATAACTACTAAGGAAACTACGACAGCCAAACGCATTATCCTCATCTTATAGATAATCCACATTACGATCATCATCGCTATAGCGATATAAGCTATCCGGGCATAGGTAAAATAGATGAATATCAGTAAGATAGGAATTAAGAAGAGGTATCTATACCCATATTGCCTGCGATATAGATAGTATGCTGTTGGAATAACCATCAAGAGTAGACAGGCGTAGTTGACATGATTCCTGAAGATCGGTTTACCTGCATTGGTTCGACTATCGAAGCTGAGTCCGTCGAGCCCATGATTCGCAAATACATATACCCCTGCTATAACCGTAGCCCAGACAATCACCTTTAAAAATTGATCGAACTGGACTTGTTCTCGAAAGACATAAAACGGCAAGGCATAAAATGGTATTACAAACCAAATTTTGGCTAACAGGTACTTGAAAGAGATCACTGGATACTCTGCATATATCCCCGTGAAGCCTATCCAAAATACATGCAGAAATATAAAGAAGGAAAGCCAATTAAATAGCTCTTTAGGTGGGGGACTATTGATCATTTTCACAATCCCCAGTCCTGTAAGTAGTAAAAACATCAACTCTCCTGGAAATACCAATCCAATACCTCCGACTAAATCGAGCTCAGTGCTAAAAGGTATAAGGACCGCAGTCATCAGATAGATAGTAGTCAAGGAGCCCGATAACAGATAAATCAAGACTATTGCTCCCAGGGGGGCTAGGCTAAGAGCGACCTCATCATAGGCCAGAGCGGTAAAAGAAAAAATACTTGCTATAAGTACGGTGCCCACGAAGGCCTTTTCTTTAGGAAGTGCTCTTGTGATAGACTGTATCACTTTACAGAAAAGTCTAAACGGTTAATACTCCTGCGTACCAGTACCAACAATGAACTAAACAAACCTGCGAGCAAACCCACTCCTAAGACAATAAGAGATCTCTTAGGTCGGCTTTTCTCTAGTGGAACATCTGCCACTTCTATGACATGGATGGCACTGATTTCTCTGTTCTTACTCGCAGAAAGCTGCTTGAGTTGGTTTCTATCCTTAGTGATAATCTTCGCCAGCTCTTCCTGCTGCACTTCGAGTTTCTTGATTTCCGAAACACCTGTAACATACTTATCTATAGTCGACTTGACTGATGCACTATTTGGAGATTTCGCCTGAAGAGTCGCTAGGCCCTCTGCCTGTGACTCGGTATCGTAGATGCCATATTTTTCTCGACTGGTTCGAATTTGGGCGGTCATCTCAAATAGCTCTTTTTCCTTACTAGTAATCTCTTCTGTCATAGACTTGATCAATTGATTACGAGCGCCTTCAGTGAGCTCGAGTGCCTTCTCTTCAATGAGCTCTCGGGTGCGATTACAGATCTGTGCCGCCAGTTCAGGATCTTGATCTTCAACAGAAATCTCTATAGCGTCAAGCTTTGTCTTCAGCGCTTCATAGAGTTTATCAACCTTCTTGGTCACCTTGAGCTGTGCCTTTTTGTCGTCAGGATCGATCTTGTAGTGTTCTATCAGCTTAAACTCCTCTATGATACGTTGCTTGATCTCCCTCGATTGAGCTATGGATAATAGACGATCTACATCATGGTCATTGCCAAAGAAACTGAGCTGATCATCCTTGGCATCAACAATAGGTCGTTGCAACTCCTCGCTGACAGGATAAAACAAAGAAGTCGCTTTGTAGTAATTTGCCAAAAATAGGGATAGCCCAGCAGCGATGACCATTGAGAGAACTGTGGCTCCAATGATGAGTTTGCGATTATTCCAAAGGATGGGAATGATGTCCCTCGAGTCCTGCATAGTCCTAGCGCTCTTTTGGCGTCGTTAAAAAAACTGAAAGTACATTAAGGAGTTAATACTTGCGTAATGAAACTCATAGAATTCACCAATAAAGGTTTGTACTGCGCTCCCGCAAAAGTGTACATCGACCCGTGGAAAAAGGTGAACTATGCCTTGATTACCCATGGCCATAGTGATCATGCCAGATGGGGTCATAAGCACTACCTCTGTACACACAGCTCTGTTCCCATATTGAAGCATCGCCTTGGTCTTGAGATGAATATCCAGGGCATCGCATATGGTGAAGTGCTTAAAATCAATGGTGTCAACTTCTCTTTTCATCCTGCAGGGCATATCACAGGGTCAGCGATGATAAGAGTCGAACATGAAGGAGAGGTCTGGGTCATCTCAGGTGACTATAAACTTGAAGATGATGGTTTAGCAGAGGCCTTTGAGCCAGTGAAGTGCCATCACTTTATTACGGAATGTACTTTCGGGCTTCCTGTATACAGGTGGAAACCTCAGGAGGACATTATCGATGATATCAATCAGTGGTGGCACAATAACACTTCTGTCAATCGCCCTTCATTGATTACTGCTTACTCATTGGGTAAGGCACAGCGCATACTCTCCAGTATTGATCCGTCCATTGGGCCGGTCTATACACATGGTGCCGTATATGAGATGAATAAGGTGTATGATAAAATGGGGCTGTCATTACCTTCTCATAAACACCTCAAGGGGTCGCCAAAGACGGGGGAATTGAGCAAAGCACTGATCATAGCCCCTCCTGGCGCGATAGGTTCATCATGGTCTAAAAAGATCAAGAATCATTCGCTTGGCATCGCCTCTGGTTGGATGGCCGTACGTGGCAATCGGAGACGCCGTGGGGGAGATCGAGGTTTTGTATTATCCGACCATTGTGATTGGCAAGGCCTGATGACCGCAATTGAAGAATCGGGTGCACAACACATCTACCCTACACATGGCAATACAGAGACTTTTTCAAAATACCTCAATGAACAAGGATATATAGCAAGACCTGTAAAAACAGAGTTCACTGATAATTCAATGACGGACCAAGCAGATCAGACATGAAGAGATTTGCCAAACTATTCGATGAGATAGATAGCACTACCAAGACTTCCTTGAAGGTTCATGCGCTGGTCAAATACTTTAAAGAGGCCTCCAAGCAAGATCAATTATGGACCATAGCCCTCTTTTCTCATAAACGCCCAAGACGAACAATCAGTACTTCGCTGCTCAGAGAGTGGATCGCTCAACATAGCGGTATTCCCTATTGGTTGTTCGAGGAGTCATATCACGTGGTAGGAGATTTGGCCGAAACAATCAGTTTACTCTTGGAGCCAACTGGAACCGACTCCGAGAACACGCTGTCCGACTGGATTTCCTTGATAAAAGATCAAAAGGAGAAGGAAGAAGTGGATAAGAAGGCGTTCATATTGGATGCTTGGAATCAGCTCAGTCAACAAGAGATTTTCCTATTCAACAAGATTATCACGGGAGGATTTAGGATGGGCGTCTCACAGAAACTGATTGCCAAGGCACTCGCTAAAGCGTTGGACAAAACCGATGCCGAAATCGCTCATCGCTTGATGGGCAACTGGACCCCTGACACAATCACCTATGAAGAGTTATTGCTTTCGGATGACATCAATGCCGATGACTCAAAACCCTATCCATTTTACTTGGCATATGCACTTGAGAGTGATCCTAGCGAGTTAGGTAATCCAGCTGAATGGTCAGCAGAATATAAATGGGATGGTATCAGATCTCAGCTAATCAAGCGAAATGATCAAGTATTCCTTTGGTCAAGAGGCGAAGAACTCGTAACGGAATCATATCCTGAGATGCTTCATCTGGGCACTTCAGAAAGTCCAGACTTCGTCATTGATGGAGAGCTAGTCGTATATCGTGAAGATGGCGTACAATCCTTTAATGAGTTGCAGAAACGCTTAGGTAGAAAGAGAGTCTCGAAGAAGATGGTGGCCTCTCATCCCTGTGCGATCATCGCTTATGACTTGTTGGAACTTGATGGTGTCGATCTCAGGGAAATCTCGCTATCCTCTCGAAGGGCTCAACTGGCGGCATTAATTGCCACGGTTAACAAACTGGAAGATGAACATGTGTTACATTACTCGGCATCAATCCATTTTGATCAATGGGAAGAATTAGTCGTAGTCCGTTCTAATAGTCGTAATGTGAAGTCCGAAGGCCTTATGCTTAAGCTCAAAAATGGCATTTACAAAAACGGTCGCAAAAAAGGCGAATGGTGGAAGTGGAAAGTTGACCCCTTCACCATAGATGCAGTCATGCTCTATGCCCAAAGGGGACATGGGAGACGATCTAATCTGTTTACCGATTATACCTTCGCTGTGTGGGACGGAGACAATCTTGTCCCCTTTACCAAAGCGTATTCTGGACTTACTGATAAAGAGTTTGGAGAGCTAACTCGGTTTGTCAATAAGAACACCATAGAAAGATTTGGCCCCGTTAGATCTGTCAATCCTGAACTCGTTTTTGAGATTGCCTTTGAGGGTATCAACGAATCAAAGAGACATAAGTCTGGTGTAGCGCTGAGGTTTCCACGGATTAAGCGTTGGCGGCGAGATAAAAAGGCTCAAGAGGCAGATACTTTAAATACGCTGAAAGAATTGTTGGATAGTTCAGGGTAAGAACTTTTTGACAAACGACTAGTATCACTATCGAACGATCTTTATTGACACCGTATGTAGAGATCTGAAAGATGATTTTCTTCTTGCATTAGCTCATGCAGGGAGTCTAAATATATAGTTAATGGAGACAAAGACTTATTGGTCTTGAAGCATTACAAAAAGACTCTTATCTGCACTCCTGAATTGTTTCAAACTATAATCCGAAAAGACCTTGGCGCTTTAGACGAATAAACTGAATATTCTCTAATCTATCCAGGCCACTGAACCCACTATCTTATTAATATCCTCCCGCAAGAAATCAATGACAGGAGCGACACTATCAACTTCAACACGTTCTTTAAAATATAATGACCCCCGCAGGAAATGATCTTCCTCATCTGTAATATAAAATTGATATGGTGTGGCGACTTGTCCTTCAATTTTGAATAGTATTCCCTTCGATCCCTGCTTAGTTTCAATCTGTATCTCGTCTCTATAGCTGGCTTTAATGTTGTGCTTGCTAGCCATCGTATAGGCATCCTCTCTGAGCTTATCGAATGTATTTACTGCATCCATTTCATAATAACTGCAATGAATAATTACGCCTAAATCTTTGTTCACAATATCAAACCAACAAGGATGGTCTTGCTCCCTATCCTTTCTCATATCGTTAAGGACAACAGTATTATAGCTCGGAACATCTATAACGAATGGACAGAGCGCCTCCCTAAACTGACCCCATTCTCCTACAGGATAATTAACACGGGGATATTGCCTAGGCTTTGGTATAGCGACCTGTTCTTGACCACAAGATTGACAGATGATTAAGACAACAACAAAAATGATTAACCTCACAGACTAATTTTTATCTTCTCTATACGACGCTTTGTGACTGAGATTATTTTAAACTTCAGGTTTTTATACGAGATCTCTTTATCTCGACGAGGTAGCTGACCTTCTAATTCTAATATCAGCCCAGCTAATGAGTCAGCTTGTCCTCTACCCTCATTGAACACCTCACTATCTATGTCGACTATTCTAGCAACATCATTAAGGAGGGTCTTCCCATCGAAAACATAATTGTTGTCGTCAATCTTTGTGTAGTCGATCTCCTCTTCTGGATCAAACTCGTCTCGGATTTCTCCAATAACCTCTTCCATGATATCCTCCAAGGTCACGATTCCTTGAGTTCCTCCATACTCATCAACTACTATAGCCATATGAGTACGCTTAAGCTGAAACTCTTTAAGCAGTTCATCAATATTTTTGGATTCTGGCACGTAGAGCGTATTGGTACGAATCAATGTCGTCCAATCAAATTTTGCCTTTTCTTGCGTATAGCTCAAGAGGTCTTTTACATAGAGTATCCCCTTGATATCATCAAAGTCTTCCTCATACACAGGGATTCGTGAGTAGCCAGATTCTTTTACTGTTTTCATGACCTCCTTGAAGTCTACTTCAATATCTAATGCCGTGATATCTATACGGCTTTTCATAATCTGACTCGTGATCACGTCCCCAAACTTGATAATGCCCTTGAGGATGTCGACATCCTCGTTGTCCTCTTCTTCAGCAACGGCAAGATCAATGGCTTTATCGATTTCTTTTTTGTCCGTGGTACTTTGTGTTGTGAGCCGTTGACGGTAGATCCGTTCTTCCATTTTACTCGAAAAACCAACAAGCAAGGAATTAAGAGGCCTAAACAAACTTGACAACAATGCGAGTGGAAGTGCCATGAGTCGGGCATGGCGAACATTGTTGAGATTGGCATAGATCTTTGGGGCTACCTCCCCAAATAGAACCAATAAAAAGGTTACCCCTACGATAGTTATAGAAACACTGATGACCGACGCCATTGCCGACAGACTAATCCAATCTACTCCAACTATATTTAAAAGACTTTGTCCCCACGACTTGAGCGTAGCTTGAGTGATCAGCTGCCTCAACAGGTAATCAGATAAGATTACGATCCCAATATTGATAAAGTTGTTGCTGATCAGGATCGTCGCCAACAGATTTCTGGGCTTATCTTTTAGGCTCAATATTCGCTGGTCATTTCTTTTTCCGTCTTCTTTTAGTTTATCGAGATCCTGCGGGGAGAGTGAAAAAAAGGCTACCTCAGAAGCAGATATAAGCGCTGATGCGAGCAGCAACAGCAATAAAATGGCACCAATACCAGTATAGCCTACGAGGCTAGTTAATAGTTGTATCTGATATGTTAATAAGAATTCGGTGGGGGGCTCAGGGTCCAATTTTCCTTATTTGATTAAAAAATACCTCGATCAGAATGGAAGGTCATCTTCCTCTGGCAATGTAGGTGCACTGCTGATAGATGGTTTATCAACTTTGGGAAATTGCTCTTCGATGTTAGGGAAGTTACCTCCTTGAGCTATTTGTCCATTTGCTTCAGATCCTTCTCGTCGTTCTAACGATCTAAAATAGTTAGTGACGATCTCTGTCGTATAGCGATCTTTGCCCTCTTGATCTTGCCATTTGCGATGTGTTAGCTTTCCATCTATATATACGAGACCGCCTTTTTTAAGTGTACGCTCGGCACGCTCGGCTTGATTTCCCCAGCATACAATATCATGCCACTCCGTCCGTGTCTGCCATTGACCATTGCGATCTTGGTAATTTTCATTAGTTGCAACCGAGAACTTGGTCACCTTAGATCCTCCTTCAAAATGTCTAATCTCAGGATCCTTCCCTAGATTTCCTATTAGGGTCACTTTATTTATCATACTAAGTCTTGATGTATCTACTAAGATATAGCTATTTAGTCGTTTTGGAAGACTCCCAAGTAGTCTTTGATATACTCGTCGATAACTCGTGGGTACGCATAATTATCATAAGACTCTGGTGATACAACTATTTCTGATTCATCCGGTGTAGTTTGGTCCACCTGAAAGAGGTCGATATAGATATCTTGGTGCGTTAGTTTTTGGGTTCTAGTTGCAACATGGCTGATGTTTCGGTCAGGAAACTTTGACATGACTTGCTCGCTCATCTCTTCTCTGGTCGTCTTGCCACTAAGCTCTAACATCGGAATAGAATATAGCCCTTGCCAGATATCCTTTTTCGTTCTCTTTTCGATGAGCAATCCTCGCTTATTAGTACAAACTAATCCAATAAAATACCTTGATCGCCTCTTTAGTTTTTTCTCCTTTTGAGGTAATTGATCTATAAGATTGTTGTTATAGGCTGAGCAACATTTTAGTAGTGTGCAAGACTTGCAATTCGGTTTTCTTGGTTTGCAACATAATGCCCCAAAATCCATAATCGCTTGGTTATAATCAGCCGACTGCTCATGAGGTAGAAGGTCTGCGGCAAGCTTGCCAAATTCCTTTTTACCAGCAGTCGTATTGATGGGAGTGAAGATTCCAAATACTCGGCTCAGTACCCTAAAGACGTTGCCGTCTAACACCGCATAGGGTAAATCGAAAGCAAAACTTGCGATGGCCGCAGCGGTATAAGGTCCGATACCTGGTAATGATAAAATCTCTGAATGAATATCTGGAAAGCGACCCGCATATTCATCAACAATGATCTTGGCTGTCTTGTGCATATTGCGCGCACGGCTATAGTAGCCTAAGCCTTTCCACTGTCTCATTATCTCGTCCTCTTCAGCAGAAGCTAGTGACTCTATAGACGGAAAGTGCGTTATTAATCGATGATAATATTGAGTTCCTTGTTCTACTCGTGTTTGTTGAAGGACAATTTCAGATATCCAAATATTATAGGGATCGTTAGACTCCTTCCATGGAAGCCTCCGGTCTACTGTCTTATGCCATTGTAGTATATCTTCAGCGAAATTCAAACTAGCTCAATTAATCCCTAAAATGCCACAAATAAAAGGGGAGGCACATTAATACTGAGCCTCCCTATAATAGTAATATCTTGAATTGTATATCTTATGCAGATAACTTACTTCTGATGGTGTTATAGTTGCCGTACTGACCCATAATTGTCTTCTTAAGTTCTTTTCTTGCGAAGAAGATTCTGCTCTTTACAGTACCTAATGGTAATATGAGTTGATCTGCAATCTCTTGATACTTATATCCTTCATAGTGCATCTGAAAAGGGATGCGAATGGAATCTTCGAGATCCGTGATCATCTTCCCAAGCTCTTCCATCTGAATAATAGTACCTGCTCCGTTGCTGACGACAGATTTACTGGAGTTAATAAAGTATAGATTGTCAGTTGTGTCTACAATTGTATTTGCCTTAGTCTTCTTGCGATAATTATTGATGAAGATGTTCTTCATAATAGTGAATAGCCATGCTTTGAGGTTAGTCCCTGCACGAAACTTATCTCGATTAGTCATTGCTCTGAAAGCTGTCTCTTGGTACAGATCTTTGGCTTCTTCATTATCCTTAGTGAGATTGTAGGCAAATGACTTCAAAGATGGCGTGAGCTCATCGAATTTAGCATTGAAGTCTGCTTCATTCATTGTTAGCATAGCAAATAATTTTTTGACATTCGCAAGATACAAATTTGCTGAACAAGACATAGTATATGGCTGAACATTGTTTAAACATTGATGTGAAAACAATGAAACTATCATCATAAAATCTTGAAAATCAGCGTTTTGTGGAGAAATTCAATTTCGCATATTTTCAATATATTTTGAAATTTTATTTTTGAGCATTCTTGAAAAGATAGAAAGCAACGCCCAAAAAGAGCAAATTGGGGACCCAAACACCAATAATCGGGGGCACATTAAGGTTGCTCGCAAAGGTTTCGCTAAACTTAGATAAGACAACATAAACTGCTCCTAATCCCACTCCCAAAGCTAAGTGCATGCCTAAGCCTCCTCTAATCTTCTTAGTGCCTATGGAAGCTCCAATAAGTGTCAAAATGAAGATAGTGAATGGCCCGGCTGTTCGTTTGTAGGATTCTATGGTAAATCGCTTAGTATTGTCCAGTCCACGTACCTTTTCATAAGTAATATATTCGTGCAGCTCGGGAGTGCTCATAATCTCCATCTGCTTACTGTGTCTGATAAAGTCTCCAGGTTTAATATTGATGGTCGTATCAAGCTCAGCGTCTTCTTCTCCTATGATTAAGGCTTCATTCAAGCCATCAAAGGAGCGCATCTCATAATTTTTAGCTCTCCATTTTCCTGACTCACTTTGATAAGTCAATTTTTCTGCTTTGAAGAAAGATTCAATTTCTCCTTCTACATTAAACTTTTCGAGTCTAAAGTGCTTTAGCGAAGAATCTCTCTTAAAAAAGTACCTGCAATAAATCTTCTCATCCTCGGTTATAAAAAACTGGATATCATTAGATAATACTTTCTTGATTGATCGCTTAATGTACTTGCTTTTGAATTCATTGAGATGATAGGTACTCCGAGGAATCACATAGTTCTCCCCAACCCAATGGAGACAGGCTACTATAGCTGCACCAATTAACATGGGTCTCAGAATACGATTGTAATTCATTCCTGAGGATAACATGGCGATGATTTCAGAGTCTCTCGCCATTCTTGATGTAAAAAATATAACTGATAGAAAGGCAAACAAAGGCCATAGTTCTCCATTCAACCAAGGCAAAAAATGTGCGTAATAGTCTAAGGCAACCTCCTTAAAACTTAAGTCATTAGATATAAACTTGCCGATACGCTCGCTCACATCCATTGCCACTGCTACTACGGAGATCAAAATGATAGTATAGAAAAAAGTAATTATGTACTTCTTAATAATATATTTATCAAGCTTCTTAAGCATCAGTCATTAGGTTCATAATAGAATATTATCTACAGATATAAAGGTCATCCTCTCTGTATGAACGTCTGAGTGCAGATTCTATCATGTTCCTCTTATAAATAAAATCTTAAAAGGTATCGAGCAATAGAATGTCAATTCGCTCTATATATAGATGAGACGAGATTAGGCATATATTTTTGATTTTCTTTGCTACATGTCCCTAATATAAGAGAGATCAATAAGGATGGCTGGCAAATCTACATCAAGTTGGTATGATAAGTTCTGCTCAGAGCATGAAGCAGACTTGCCCTTATTTTATCAAGGGTGGTATCTCGATGCAGTATGTGGTGAAGAACAATGGGATGCCGCAGTATACCAGAAGAACGATGAGGTTCGTGCCATCTGGCCATACTATAAGAAAACTAAATATGGTCTCTCTTATATCACTATGCCGCCTCTGACGCCTTATCTAGGCCCCTGGGTGCTCAATATGCAACCTAAAAAGATTCATAAAACCTATAGTTATGAACACACGGTCATAGGAGAACTCTGTGATAATCTTCCCCAAGTGCATTTTAGTACGACCCATACGCATCCGTTGATGAATAATTTACTTGCTACTACGTGGAATGGCTACCAAGAAAAATCGAGGTATACCTATCGGCTCGATCTTGGTGACAACCAAAGCCTCTGGGATGGCATCAGTGTTAAACAGAGAAATATAATACGCAAAGCTCAAGCTTCACTCACTGTATCAGAAACTGAAGACATTGATCAATTTTATGACATAAATAAAAAGTCATTCCAAAGGCAAGATCTTCCTATGCCTTATGACCATAATATGATCAAGGTCTTGGACACAGCGCTGAAGAAACGGTCTCAGCGATTGATACTAGTAGCGGCCGATCAGAATAAAAATGTCCATGGCATGGTATACTTGGTTCATGACCTGCACACGGTATATCTTTTAGCCATAGGCAGTGACCCACAATGGCGCAGTGAGGGGAGCATTCCCTTGATGATATGGCATGCGATCCAGCGATTCAATGGAAGCCATCAGACCTTTGATTTTGAGGGGAGCATGATCCCAACCATCGAGAAGTTTTTTAGATCCTTCGGCGGGACCATGACCAAATATAGTAGGCTTTCTGCCACCAAACACCGGGGCATCGACTTGCTCTTAACTCTTACAGGAAGAAATGGCTAAGAGAGCCCTACTCATAGCAAATGTTAATCTCGCCGATGACAATAACGCAGGCATAGCGATTAAAACCAAGGGCCAAGCTCAGGGCTTTATCGCTCATAACTATTCCGTGGATATCGTTCATAACCTTGGAAATACTATTGTCATTAATGAACAGCCACTTAGACAGATGATTGGCCCATCTGTACTAAAGAAGATGACTTGGTTCAATAATCTCGAAGGCATAAATCATAAGGACTATGATATAATGTGGCTCAGACATCAGGTATCCACTGCGAGTATGATTGCATACCTCAAACGGGCTCTTAAACAAAATCCACATATCACCATCATCATGGATATGCCTACCTATCCATATGTTCAAGAGTGGTCTGGTCTCAAAGGGTTGATGGTAAGGACGATGGATCGGCATTATAGATCACATTTGAAAAACTATGTTGATCTTGTTGCGCACAGTGGCCCAGAACTAACAATCTTCGGAATCCCGACCCTCTCTATGACTAATGGGATAGATATAGACCAGTTTAGAGAGTCCACCCCCGAAGAGATTAATCATACCCATATCTTAGCTATCGGTAAATGGCGCTATTGGCATGGTTTGGATCGCATCTTAGCAGGATGGGATGAGCACGCCGAGGCGTCGCTTCATATAGTCGGTGGTGGAGTATATCTGCCCAAGTTGAAAGCCATGTGCTCAGAACGCAAGCTTAGCAAGGTTTTCTTTTATGGTCCTCTATCGGGCTCACCATTAGACAAGTTGGCTGAACGGTGTCACATAGCAATTGGAACGCTTGGCATACACAGAAAAGGCGTAGCCATCAATTCTTCATTAAAACACAGGGAATACTGCTCACGAGGAATACCATTTATTTATTCTAGCACTGATCCTGATTTTAAGAACTGTACCTTTGCAATGGAAGTGCCTGCACATGACGAGGCTGTGCCTTTGTCAAAGCTAGTCGCTTTTGATAGAAAGTGCCGAGATCAAAATCTGAGAATACAGATGAGGTCTTATGCTGAAGATACGTTGTCTTGGAGACAGAAAATATCGCAAATTTTGGCTGCCATATGAACTCTTGACAGCACTTATTCCATTATTAACTGACATAATGACCGTAATCTGACGATGGCAGAGATATTGCCGTTAGCATATTAAGCTAAATTGAACCACCGATGAGTACAGAAGAACAAGAAACGGAAGAAGTAAAGGAACAAGAACCTAAAAAGAAAAAGAAGCGGAGTCGCTTTTCTAAAACTGCAAAACTCGAAGATAAAATTGCCGAGCTTGAGGCTGATGTAGCTGAAGCTAAAGACAAGTATATCAGGTTGTATGCTGAGTTTGACAATTACAAGAAGCGGACTGTAAAAGAACGCCTTGATCTCATCAATACTGCGGGACGAGATACTATATCGTCTCTTTTACCAGTTTTAGATGATTTTGACAGAGCCAAAAAGAGTGCAGACGATGACTCGACCAATGAAGTGTTTACAGAGGGGGTCACTCTCGTCTATAATAAATTTAAAGGGCTATTAGAATCGAAAGGAGTCAAAGAAATGACTAGTACAGGAGAGGTCTTTGATCCTGAATTACATGCAGCCATTACTGAAATACCTGCGCCAACAGAAGAAATGAAAGGAAAAATCATTGATACTATCGAGAAAGGATACATGCTCAATGATAAGATCATACGCCATGCGAAAGTAGTGGTAGGCAAATAAATTAACATGGCAAAAAGAGATTTTTACGAAGTACTAGGTGTACCTAAAAATGCAGATGCTGGGGCCATAAAAAAGGCATACCGCAAGGTTGCGTTGAAGTACCACCCCGATAAGAATCCTGACAACAAGGAGGCTGAAGATAAATTCAAAGAGGCGGCTGAAGCATACGAGATTTTAAGCGATGCTGACAAGAAAGCTCGTTATGATCGCTTTGGACATGCAGGCGTAAACAATCAAGGTGGCTTCGGTGGTGGAGGCTCCATGAATATGGAAGACATCTTCGAACACTTTGGGGACATCTTTGGCGATGGGGGTAGCCCATTTGAAAGCTTCTTCGGAGGAGGCCGCAGTCGTACACGCACAGGTGGACAACGAGGTTCTAATCTCAGAATTAAGGTTTCTCTCACCATGGAAGAGGCCGCCAAAGGAATTCAAAAAAAGATTAAGGTCAAAAAGCAAGTTGCTTGTGATACCTGTAATGGCTCTGGAGCTAAAGACTCTAAGTCTGTCGCCACTTGTAATACATGCGGAGGAAATGGCGTGGTAAGACAGATTAAGAATACTTTCCTTGGTCAGATGCAGACTACTGGTACGTGTCCAAGCTGTAAAGGATCAGGTAAAACAATTAGCTCATATTGCTCGAAGTGTAAAGGTGACGGTCGGATGTATGCCGAGGAGATGATCGAAATAGATATCCCCGCTGGTGTTGGCGAGGGCATGCAGCTTTCGATGAGAGGCAAGGGAAATGCCGGAAAAGCTGGTGGCCCAACTGGCGACCTACTAATCGTAATCGGAGAGCTTGAGCACGAACACTTCGTCCGTGATGGTCACAATGTGATCTTCGACTTATTCTTGAATTTTGCTGATGCTGCACTGGGCACTTCTGTTCAGGTTCCAACCCTTGAAGGGAAAGTGAAGATCAAGATTCCTCCAGGAACTCCTGCAGGAAAAATCTTCAGGCTCAAAGGAAAAGGATTCCCAGAGGTGCAAGGATATGGCAAGGGAGATCAACTTATCAATGTCAATATCTGGACTCCTAAGAGTTTGAATGCTGAAGAGACTGCTATACTTGAGAAGATGCGTACGCTTCCTAACTTTCAACCATCACCTGATAAGTCAGAAAAAGGATTCTTCGAGCGAATGAAAGACCTCTTTGAATGAGGATAATATCCTTCACTTTGATTGTCCTATTATTCGCTTGTAGTAACTCAATGGACTATGCCAGTCAGAACCTCAGTGCAGGTTGGTCTTATAGTAATCGAGTGACGTTCTCATTAGAAGAACAAGACAGAGGTGCTGCTGCTCTCAACATTATAGTAGACCATAGCATCGACTATGGCTATGAGAATCTATATCTCGTAGTCAGTACAGCAGGGCAAATATCTACCTCCGATACTATCTCTATTCAACTATCCGATGCTCGTGGATCATGGCTTTCTTCATGTAGATCAGACCATTGTTTGTTGAGCTATCCATACGTTCTTGACGATAATCAAGCTGAGGTGACTGAGGTATCTATCAATCAATACTCGAGGGAAGAAGTGTTAAAGGGCATCAATCAAATTGGCGTCGAGCTGTGATTAATACTTTCTGAGGAGTTAATCTTTTAAATTGCTGCAAATTTAAAACCTCTTTACGATGTCTTCTCCTGAGATCATCAAAAAACCTAAAGTCTCTATCGATCCAGATATATTGGCTGAAATCGAAGCGATGCCGGCGGTCGAAAGTCAAGTTGTCGTGCATTGTGTCGTATCAGCTCCTGTTATCGGTGATTTAGGGATTAGGATATGGCCTTCGACCTATCTCTATTGTGCATCTGGTGCTCATAAAAGCGATCTAGTACACCATGAAAATATCAGCGCATATCCAGATTGGCAATATATCAAGGCAGGTAGATCGGGGTTTTTCACCCTGTTCTTTAGTGGCTTACCAAAGTCTGTTACTTCCTTTGACTTAGTTGAAGAGATTCCCGAATCACACGGCTTTGAGGTACATGGAATTGATAGAAATCAAACTGATGTCTATTATGTCAGATTTTGAGTAAACCTCTTTCGTCCAGTATCCGGATAAACCCCTCAAGATATTATTACGCCTAGCCCATTGGATTTTATCATCTTTGTGATAATTTGAGAAAAGCGCTTGGCCGCGCTATTTCGATAGATTAAGTATACATCATGAAGGTATTGAAATTTGGAGGGACATCTGTTGCCTTGCCAGAGCGCATCAGATCCATTGGATCACTAATCAGTAAGAGAAATAAAAAAGAACAACTTACTATAGTATTTTCTGCTTTTGGTGGTGTGACAGACCAACTAATTGATGCTGCTCAAAGCGCAGCTGCAGGACAAGAAGCATATGCCAGCATCATCAATGATATAAAGGATCGTCATCTCAACGCCATAGATGCATTAATTACTGAGGATAACACTGAACACCGAACACATATCGAGCAAAACTTTACAGTGCTTTTGGATTTGCTCAAGGGGGTTTTCTTAGTCCGAGAAGCCTCTCCTAGGACAATGGACTATGTGCTCTCTTTCGGTGAGCGTAATTCCAATTACATCATTGCCTCATACTTCAATAGCATCGGTATAGTAAGTCAATACACTGATGCCAGAGCATTGATTAAAACTAATAAGGACTTCGGTGCAGCCAAGGTAGATGTCAAGAGTTCTAACAAACTCATCAAGGCCTATTATCACGACCATAAGGACACAATAAATATTGTTACAGGCTTTATCGCATCAGATCAAGGGGGTCTGACCACAACCTTAGGTCGTGGCGGTTCTGACTATACAGCAGCGCTGCTCGCGAGTGCCCTTGATGCCGAGGTATTAGAAATCTGGACAGATGTGGATGGCGTCCTCACTTCTAACCCCCATACTGTGGGCAATGCATACACAATACCCTCTCTAAGTTATGATGAGGCCATGGAGCTCTCTCACTTTGGCGCTAAGGTGATCTATCCTCCAACCATTCAGCCCGCGCTATCAAAGTCTATCCCGATTTATATCAAGAATACATTTAATCAAGATTTCCCAGGCACGCTGATCAGTAAGGAAAAAACAGCTGACAATGGCAAGCAAATCACAGGGGTAACGTCAATATCAGATATCGCTTTATTAACTCTTGAGGGAAGCGGCCTAATGGGTATCCCAGGGTCTGCAGCACGGCTCTTTAATTGCCTAGGCCGACATGATGTGAATATTATAATGATCACGCAAGCCTCATCTGAGCATTCTATCTGCTTTGCGGTAAAATCCGCAGAGGTGAAGCAGGCCGTAGAAGCGGTTAACGAAGAGTTCGCCGGAGAAATGGAAAGTGACCTCGTCCAACCACTGCGATCAGAAGAAAATCTATCTCTCGTTGCCGTTATAGGTGAAAATATGAAGAGTGTCCCAGGTTTAGCAGGAAGCTTATTTAAATCACTGGGCAACAATGGCATTAACATCATCGCAATAGCTCAAGGGTCATCAGAGCTAAACATAACTTTCGCGATTAAGAAAAATGACGAGAAGAAAGCGCTAAATCTAGTACATGATGCCTTCTTCCTCTCAGAAAACAAAGGACTCAACGTTTTCCTAATAGGAATAGGCCTCATAGGGGGAACTTTGCTTAAGCAAATTCATGAACAGCATCAGCGATTACTTGAAGAGCTCAATCTCGACATCCAAGTCATCGGAATAGCCAACTCTAAGAAGATGTACTTTGATGAGGACGGGATAGACCTCAGCAAATGGTCAGCGCTACTAGAATCGAAGGGCGAAGTCTCAAGCTTCCGTGAATATGTCGAGCGCATGAAGGGTTATAACTATGCGAACTCCATATTTATTGATTGTACTGCTAATCTCGAGATTGCTGACTATTATGAACAGATTTTGGAGAGTAGCATCTCTATCTCAACTGCAAACAAAGTGGCCGCCTCGGCGTCCTACGATCAGTTTCTAACCTTACAGAAAACAGCTGTTGCGAAAAACGCACATTTTCTTTTTGAAACAAATGTGGGTGCCGGACTTCCAGTACTATCAACGCTTGACGGATTAGTGCGCAGTGGTGATAAGATTGAGAGCATCAATGCAGTAATCTCAGGGTCACTCTCTTTCATCTTCAACAACTACACTCCTGATAAGAATTTCAAAGATCTCATCCTCGAGGCAAGAGAGCGTGGATATACAGAACCAGATCCTCGTGATGATCTCTCTGGTCAGGATATTAAGCGTAAGATTATCATCCTCGCACGAGTAGCCGGCTATCAAATCGAACCTGATGAGGTCTCTGTGGAGGCAATACTTCCTCGGGCATGTATGGATGCAGGGACTATAGATGAGTTTTTTGTAGAACTCGAGCGTCATGATGATCACTTCAGAGGTCTTATCGAAAAAGCTCAATCCAATAATGCAAAACTGAGATATCTTGCCACCTTAGTTGATGGCAAAGCCTCCATTCGTCTCGAGATGGTTACCACCGAGAGCCCGTTTTATAATCTTGCAAGCACTGACAACATGATTGTATTTCAAACCGCACGGTATAAAGAAAGACCGCTTGTGGTACAGGGACCAGGCGCTGGTGCCGATGTTACAGCGGCAGGTGTATTTGCCGAGATTATTCAATTAGGCAATGTGAAAGTGTAGTGGTTAATCCGGCAAATAATCAAAGGGCAATATAACGGCCATTCTTCTCTTGGACCAGTACCCAAACTCCTCCACTTCTTGAGAGTTAATAATGTTACCATAAGTGTCCATTATAATAACGCTATTCATAGGAGATATGAACGAGTCAGTCTCATATTGTTTATGGTATACCCTCAGCATGGTCCCGATTAACATACGATAAGTATTATCCATTGGGGTATACTTAATATTGAGCTGTTCATAGTTGATCTGGGTGAACTCCTCATTGTGAGTGGCGTCTCTACGACTTGCTATAGAAAGTGTATATCCCTTCATTTCATCACCCAATATCATCTGCCTCATGAAATATTGACTGCTCCCTTTATAGGTGCGCCTCCTGTTCTTTTTAGCTTTCGCTAAGTCTCTCCTTTTCAACTCTTGTTCCTCAAAAAACACGGAGCCGGAATAAATCAGATCTTCATTGTCATAGAGAATAAAGTCCTTGACATGAAATTGTATCAAGTAGCCCAGATAGGCATTATCTATTCGAATTGGCTCGTTAGTTTCTATCCTCAACCCATCACCATCATGATAAAACAACAGGTCATCAGGGTTCAATATTCTTATCTTTTTGCCGATCGCTTCCTCTCCCAGAAAAGCTTCTGTGAATCTATTTAATCTACGTTTCCTGATCTTCGGATCATATTTCTTGACTAACTCTACAGATTCTAATTCATTAGGTCTCGATAGCAGCACAACTCTAACATAGTCTGTGCTCTTAAGAGCCACTCTCATTGTACTGAGTTCATAATTAATCTGAGAAACTGTTAACTCAAGATGATCCAGACCTGACACCTCTAAATGAAATGTGCCATCCTCCTCTGTGACTACTCCATAATTACTATTGGATATGAATACAAATGCATCTCCTATTGGCACGCTGTCTTGGTTGACAACTATTCCATTTAAGGATTGACTAAATCCACTATGACCTGTGATGAGTAGTAGGCAGGATATGATGATCCGGATCATCATTCTACACTAAAAGTCATTGTTTGAGATATCGGTTGCCCCTTGCTCGTTATGCCTTGGACGTCTATATGATATGTGCCTATATAGTCAGAGGTATAAAAAGAAATTTTGGCCACTCCATCATCATCAGTCGTTATTATAGGGTCCCAATGGACTGTTCTTCTGATCGTTTCTTTGTCATAGCTGCCATCTGCGCCATAGGTGGTTGTAAAGAATTTTTTAGCCGCACTATATGCTTGATAATCTATATATACACCTGTATTCTTCTTCCCTATCTCAGGAGCTCGGCTATTCGATCGTGCACCCGGTGGTTTGAGATAGACAGCGATAATTCCTCCACTGCCATATTCTCCGTATATGGCTAATTCATTAAGACTTTTGATCACATCCACAAATGCAATATCAATGGGATTTATAGCCTCTACAGTGGGTGCAGGAACGGCACTACCATTTAGCAAAAATTTAGCTGCATTATTTTGTCTTGTCGCTTCTACTAGACCGGTTGAAAACCCACGAATGATTACATCTCTTCTGCTTGAGCTATTTGGCGACAATGGGAATGTAATTTCAATGCCTGGTACTCTGCTCCTCAAGATATCATAGACGTCGTCATAGTTGCCTATTCCAACTATTTCATCGGTGTACACTCTATCAGTACTCCCAGAACTATAATTTATAACATCATCATAATATTCTACCCATTCATCCAGTTTCTTTGCCTCGATAGTTACCTCATCGATGAGTAAGCCTTCATCAATATAAAACTCATCATTAGGCAAGGCTTCGGCTTGATAGTCGATTTGCCCCTTAACCGTGGAATGAGCTAGATAATGAGGATTTAGATCATTATCAGTAGCTGGGTGAGTTTCGGTTAATTGCATTAAAATTTCAACATCCGTATTGCCCATTGCTGCGCCTCCGATTTTACGCTCATCCTTAGGCTTCTTAGTACCCATCTGAAAGAATAGTGGCACCTCGCCCGATCGATCTAAATCATCAATTGTGAAATATCCTTCTTCATCAGTTTCCAATGGGAGGATATCAAAGTTTTCATCCAAAATCGAAACAGAGCCATAGGTTTTAAGGCCCTCATTGACTTTTTTGGGTTTGACTACTCTTCCTCTGATTGGAAGATCTTGTTGCTTCGGATAGTGAATAGTCAAAGATTCATCCCAGTCGTAGGTTCTCCAGCCTTGCGTCAGTAATAATAAGTCGGTCCTCTCAATTACCTCTTCACTGTTTTCAAGCAGATATTGCTCGGGATTTTCAATATATCCTTTGATTTCGGACGATAACAACCATCTCGACCGAATACTTGGCGAAGCTCCGTAATATCGATGGTCAGCAATTGCAGCGGACATTGATGCCACGACAGGATCCCCATCAATATCGTAGACATCGATAGGAATCTCAACTAAAGATCTTGTGGTCGGTGCATCTTCAGGAATGCCTATATCTAAAAACTCGCTGTCGATATCATAATGGTTAAACAATAGTCGCTCGCATACCGGGCGATTATTAGGATCAAGTATAACAATTGTGAGCAGTCCTGTAGGTAGTTTTTCTTTGGTCAACTTAAGTATGGGGTCGGTGAGTTTCTCATGATAGATGACTTGATCATTATTGACGATCATAACGGTATGTAATGCTATATCTGGCACTCTTTTTTCAGCAATATATATCGTAAATAGGTCCGTCGTAGTCCTTGTCCGAATACTGACCCCTTGACTCCTAGCTTTGGGCAATGTAGCGCTCACCTCGCCATGTTGCAGCGTATATGTGGAGCCTTCTTCTGGTGTAAAGACGATATTGCCAAAACCATATTCATTAGTCTCATAGAAGTCAACACTTTCCCCATCCTGAAAAAACTCCACTTCTTCTTCGATTCCATTCTTGCCGTTCTGTAGTTTTATACCTACGTTAGATACTACGCCATTGAGCAAGTCTCCCCCTTCAGGATATGCCGCGAGCGTAATCTTTGGGTTAGCATCTTGGTTTGTAAGACTCGGATCCGATCCTACAACCTCTATTTGCTGTCTGAAGAAATCGATATCGTCAAAATTGCGCATGTAGTTCGTGTAGGACCTCAGCGTAATAACTTGACTTGTCAGATCATAATCAATATCGATTGATCCCGAAGCACGCCCTTCGATTAGTTTGAGTTGTTCGGTGCCAATCAGTTCTCCTTGACTAGAAATTAGATCTACATAGAGTATTTCGCTTGATCCTTCTACTTGGCTATCAACAGGTTCGTAATGATAAGCACTAAAGAATATAGTCTCTCCAGCACCATATTTTATGCGATCCGTATGGAGATATACTTTCTCTCTCTGAAATAGCTTTGGTTGAGCCTCTATTGTCAGAAAAGAGCAAACCAGAAGAACTAGAAGGCCTAACTTGAATAGCGTTTTAGTCATATCTCGATCGTTAGCATTATTAAATTAAGTGATAATTGTGATTAATTCTCGACAGAGCTATTACCCCCCTACATTAAAGGTGGTTTGATGACTTATCGGAGTACCCTCAGCGCTGATACCCTGAATGTCTATATGATAAGTGCCTATATAATCTGAGGTATAAAATGATATCTCAGCGGAACCTCCTTCATACAACTTGAGTAATGGCTGCCAGTGTATAGTCCTTCTGATCGTGTTCTTTTCATAGCTGCCATCGGCCCCATAATTTGGTTTATAAAACTCCTTCGCACTACTATAGGCTTGATAGTCGACATGGAGCCCCTTGTTCTTCTTGCTTGATTTGCCGGAGGTTCTCGAATTCGAACGAGCTCCAGGAGGCTTTAGATATATAGCTATTATCCCAGCACTTCCCTCTGCTCCAAATTGGGTAAGCTGATTTAAACCTTTTATTACATCAATAAATGCGATGTCAACAGGGTTAATAGACTCTGCTGTCCCTGCAGAAACTAAACTGCCATTCAATAAAAACCCAGCAGCATTGTTCCCTGATGTCGCTCCAGAAAGGCCTGAGGAGCTTCCTCTGATGATGACATCACGTCGACTATTGCCAGATGAACTTCTGGTGATTTCGATCCCTGTTACTCTTCCTCTGAGGATATCATATATATCCCTGTAGGCACCTAAGGACGATATATTGTCAGTAAATACTCGATTTCCAGAAGGCGCATAATTAATGACGTCATCATAGTAATCAACCCACTCATCGACCTTTTTAGCTTCAATGGTAACTTCGTTAAGTAGCAGCCCTTCATCTATATAAAACTCATCATCAGCTATAGCATCCACCTGATAATCTAGTTGCTCAGTTGAAGCATCTATAAGATCAGATCCCGTGGCGATGTCATTATTAGTTATGGGATGAGGTATAGGTCGGTCCAATAGGATCTGTATATCTGTATTGCCTTTAGCGGATCCTCCTACCTGATTTCTCTCCTTCTGTTTCTTGGTACCTAACTGAAAAAACAATGGAACCTCATCAAAGCGTCCTATTTCTCCCAAATTGAAATATCCTTGGTCATCTGTTTCCATTGGAATAATGTCAAAGTCCTCATCAATAATGCTCAGTGTTCCATAAGTCTTAAGTCCTTGATTTACTTTTTTTGCTTTAACTGTTCTGCCGCTAAGCGCAATACCTTGCTCCTTCGGAAAATCAATACGCTCAGGCTTGCCCCAATTATATCTTCTCCATCCCTGAGTGAGCAAGAGCAAGTCTGTTTTATTGATGACTTCGAGATCATTGGCTTTAAGATATTGTGAGGGATTCTCAATCACACCCTTGATTTCCGACTCCAACAAAAAACTGCTTACTATATCTGACGAAGAGGAGAAATAACGATTATCTACGACACTAACAGAAAGAGATGCCGGTAGGTCTGATTGGTCTCCCGCCAGGACATCTATAGGGATTGTAATCGATTGTCTCGTGGTATATGACTCCTCTGTAGCAACGTCTACAGATAATTGATCAATACCATAATGATTGAATAATAATCGCTCCTGGATTGGGCGACCATTGGGGTCAATAATTACGACGGTCAGCAATCCCGTAGGAAGTTCATTTTTGGGCAGCTTCAAGATGGGTTCAGCAATCTTTTCATTGTACAAGACTTGTCCATCGGATATGAGCATTATGCTGTGCTCAGAACTATTGATTACCCCACGCTGATCTATGTAAATGCTGATCGCTTCAGTTGTAGTTCTAGTTCTTAGATGCAGACCTGCGTCCAATGCTGTAGGGAGTGTGTGGGTTTCTTCTCCATACTTTATAGTATAGATCGAACCCTGTTGAGGTTTTACTACGAACTTTCCTAATCCAACTTCATTCGTCTGGATGTCATTAATCGGCTCATCATCTTCATATAGCATAAGTGTTCCACCTATACCCTTATTTCCGCTTAATAATTTAACCCCTACTATGGAAACGATATCACTAAGTAGATGTCCTCCTTCAGGAAATGCCTGTATCACCACTTTGTCCTCCTGATCTCTTGCAACAAGACCTTCAGATAAGCCAACAACTTCAATTTGTTTTCTGAAGAATAGGCTATCATCAAAGTTCCGCATGTAGCCGGTGTATGCCCTTAATGTAATGTACTGACTCTTCTGCTGATAATCGATATCTATAGATCCTTCGGCTCGACCGCTATATAGCTTCAACCACTGAAAGCCAATTTGTTCTCCATCTTGATTGATAAGCTCTACGTATAAAACGCGACTCGTTTCCGCATCATCTCCATATCCCTGGTCATAATGATATGCGCTAAAGTAAATCGTCTCTCCTGCTCCATATTTTGCCCTATCCGTATGGATATAAACCTTTTCTCTTGGAGATATGTCTAGTTGAGCCATGAGACAGGTAAGTGTGTAGCATAAAACGGACAGGACTTTGAGGCTATTAAAGAAAAATTTTAGCATAACACCAGCAGTATTGTTTTTGTTATTACTTTCAATATAGATTGATATAACTATCGTAACATGAAAAAAAGAACCTTTGTTAAAGCTAGCTCGATATTACTTGCTGGTACAGCTGTAAGTCCACTGATTCAATCGTGCGACGCTCCTAAAAAAGAACAGAAATCTGCAGAAGCTCCAGCTGAGCAGCCATCAGGTTCTTTTACTGTGCCTGCTCTCGGATTTGCATTCAATGCTCTTGAACCAAATATTGATGCTCAGACTATGGAGATACACCATGATCGTCATCATGCAGGATATGTCCGCAAGTTTAATGCGGCTCTCGAAGGAACAATGTTTAGTGGTAAGGGTTTAGATGATGTGATGGCAGGTATCTCCGCCGATGACACGGGACTCCGCAATAATGGCGGTGGTCACTACAATCACTCTTTGTTTTGGAGTATCATGTCACCAAAAGGTGGAGGAACTCCTTCAGGAGATCTTTCAGATGCAATCAATAGTGCATTTGGAGATTTTGATTCGTTCAAGAGCGAGTTTTCCAAGGCTGCTGCTACGAGATTTGGCTCAGGTTGGGCTTGGCTATGTAAGGGTGCGGATGACAAACTATTCGTCACGTCAACGCCTAATCAGGATAACCCATTAATGGGGAATATCGTGGAACAGTCGGGAACTCCATTATTAGGTATTGATGTTTGGGAACATGCCTACTACCTGAACTACCAAAATAAAAGAGGCGACTACATCAGCAATTTCTTTAACGTAATCAACTGGGATGCTGTGGCGTCCAGATTAGGATAACTAAACCAATCTCAGAATTAGATGAGAGGACCCGGACCTACTTAGGTCTGGGTTTTTTTATGTCATCTATGGATAGGGCAAACTAGGCTACTCAGATAATTGAATGATCGTCGAAACATTTATCCCTTATACTTACCTTCGTCACTCGATACAATGACTAATGGGTAAGAGACAGCAAGCAGTTCGAGTTTTTGCGCCAGCTACAGTAGCAAATGTTGCTGTTGGATATGACATATTGGGATTTGCAATCGATCGCCCTGGAGATGAGATTATAGCTAGGCTAAGTGACACTCCTGGACTTCGAATCACTAAAATTAATGGGACCAAAAAGAAGCTTCCAATGGAAGCAGATAAGAATACTGCCAGCTTTGGTGCCCTAAAGTTGCTCGAAGACCTTGGACTTCAAAATGAAGGTATAGAACTGGAAATCTATAAAAAGATGCCTTTTGGCAGCGGTATGGGGTCCAGTGCAGCAAGCGCTGCAGCAGGAGTATTAGCTGTTAATGAGCTGTTAGGTAGACCCCTCGAGAAAAGAGCGCTTGCAAAATATGCTGTAATCGGAGAAAGTGCAGCAGATGGCGCAATTCATGGAGACAATGTCATTCCCTCTCTACTTGGCGGGATTGTGTTAATCAGAGATAATCCAAGCTATGATTTCGTCAAGTTGCCCACTCCTCGAGGATTGACAGTATTCCTCATCTATCCTGACATAGAAATTCTAACTAAAGATGCGCGTGCTGTCTTGAGTGATCAAGTTGCCCTAGGTCAGATGATTAGTCAAGCTGGTAATATTGCGGCATTCGTCACGAGTCTCTATACGTCAGATCTGGAACTTATGAAGCGAAGCCTGAAAGATCATGTCATCGAGCCGCAACGGGCACAATTAATTCCTTATTTCTATGATCTGCAGGATATAGCTCTAAAAAATGGCGCCATGAACTATACTATAAGTGGTGCAGGACCGAGCATGTTTGGATTTGCTCAGAACACGCTGATCGCGGAGAATGCCGTCACTGAGATTACTAAATACCTTGAAAGCTCGTCCATCCACTCTACCGCATATATGTCACCAATAAACAATACTGGCGCTTATAAAATGTAATGCTCTTGCGTAAGCGGAGGAAACAACCCTTCTTATACGACCTTCATGAAATATTATAGCACTAAGAATAAAGAACGTATGGTAGACTTGAAGACGGCTGTCTTGAAAAGTCTACCGCCAGATAATGGGCTCTACATGCCAGAACAGATCAATGCCCTCAATCACAACTTCTTTCAAAATCTTGACAAGATGTCTTTTCAAGATATTGCCTATGAGGTAAGTAGGCGGTTTTTAGAAGCTGACTTCTCTGGTGCAGAAATAGTAGATATAGTAACGGAGGCGATCAACTTTTCAGCCCCAGTAATTACCCTTACTGAACAGTTATCCGTACAGGAGTTATGGCATGGACCATCATTGGCGTTTAAGGATTTCGGTGCTCGATTTATGGCCAACATCATGGGTCGCTTAGTAGTAGACGAAGATCGAAAGCTCACCATCCTCGTAGCAACAAGTGGCGATACGGGTGGCGCTGTGGCAGCTGGGTTTCTTGGGGTTGAAGGTGTTGAGGTCATTATCCTATATCCCAAAGGAAAAGTCAGCCCACTGCAAGAAAAGCAACTGACGACACTGGGCCAGAATATTACTGCCCTTGAAGTTGATGGAACATTTGATGATTGTCAAGCACTGGTGAAGAAAGCATTTTTAGATCAGGAAATCAACAAGCAATACCTGTTGAGCTCTGCTAACTCAATTAATATCTCAAGATTAATCCCTCAGTCATTTTATTACTTCGAGGGCTATAAGCAAGTGATGACCGGAGACGCAACAGTTAACTTCTGCATACCATCAGGAAACTTCGGAAACCTAACCGCAGGAATTCTTGCTATGCGCATGGGACTTCCTATTAACAAGCTCATAGCAGCTACTAATGTCAATGATGTTGTTCCACGATATCTGGAAAGCGGATCATACGATCCAGTAAAATCTGTTCAAACCGTATCTAATGCTATGGATGTAGGAAATCCCTCTAATTTCCGCCGCATCGAAAACCTTTTCGATCACAACTGGGGATCTGTCAAAGAAGTGATCCTCGGCTATCGATATACAGATGAGGAAACCTGTGCAGCAGTAAAGGAAGTGCATGATCAACACAATTATGTCATAGATCCACATGGGGCCGTAGGCTATCTAGCCGCTCAAGCTTATGGCAAGAATCACCCTAATCAAAAAACAGTGATCCTAGAAACGGCGCATCCAGCTAAGTTCTTACCCGTCATGGAACCCATTCTTGGAAAAATCGATATTCCTGAACGTCTTGCAGTATTGTCTGATAAAGAAAAGGCCGCAATCGACATGACTACAGATTTTGATCCATTTAAGGCCTGGTTGCGGTCAAGAGGGTGATTTTACGCTCTGAGAGTGGATCGAGTGAAATGATTCATAATAATGTCCAATAATGGCCTTAAATGCTTGATAAACAGATTGTTATATATATGTACAAATTGATTTATTCTGCTTGAGAATTCATTATTCTACTATAGGCTGTACAGTGGACTTGACTGATTGATTCTCAGGGCTATGATTTTACACGTTTTTTTATCTATGCGTTCAAAGGCAGGTAGGCCTGCCCATAACCCGACAGATTATAGAGAAGTCTTCAAACAGGCAAGACTTAGCTGAAGAGAATCTTCACAGACTGAAGGTAATCGGCAAGCTCTGATGAAAAGGGGATTCAAACCTCAGCGTTACTTTTTCATAAACATGATTAGTGCAACAGACTTTGAAGATTTTTCAACGTGCCTCATTCAAAATGAAAAAGCAGTATAAAAGAGTACGAATAGAAAATGACAAAAAGTCTCGAAACAAAAAGAGAGAGCCCAATGGGCTCCCTCAAATTTTCTTGAATGATGGATTCAAAAAAAAGGTTCTAAGATCCAATCACCTCAGGTTGTTGATTAGATGAATCTATTACAAATATAACAGATATCGTGCACTGATGTTTCACGTATATAAAAATTTAATATATTAATAACTTATATGTGTTTAGTGCTTTTAGAACCAATATCCCTACAACACACTAACATTGATAAAGTATTAGCAACTGATGATTGTCTAATTTTTTAATCACAGTCACTCCAGTAAACATCTCCACATGGTGTAAAACAATATCCTAATTGTTCTTCAAATCTGCAGTCAACTAGATTACAACTCTGTTCATTACCTTCATAACAATAGCCTCCTACAATTCTTTGATCATTGGAATTGGTCAATTTAGCACTTCTGAATTTTTCAAAATTTCCCATAGTATTGAATTTTTAAATTTATGTTATTGCAATATACATTACGTCACTGCACTTTTTTTGCAGTGTGGTATAAGACAGGAATAATTAGT
>CAZFWJ010000001.1:127475-130475 GCA_964522505.1 uncultured Saprospiraceae bacterium | reverse complement strand
ATATTTAGGAATCAACTACAGCGCAATTATCAAGAAGCTAAACTTGTGTTATTCACTGATGCAACTCAGTCTGCTTGTGGTGTCGGAAGATCGGCGACTGGACCATTTTACTGCCCTGCAGATCAGAAGATCTATATAGATCTCTCCTTTTATAATCAACTCAGTCAACGATTTGGAGCAAGTGGTGACTTTGCCATGGCTTATGTCGTAGCACATGAAGTAGCGCATCATGTACAAAACCTGCTGGGCATTACACGTCAGATAGATGCCCAACGTGGTAGAATCAGCCAACAGGAACAAAACGATCTTTCAGTACGATTAGAGCTACAGGCCGACTTCTTATCAGGGGTCTGGGCACACCACGCACATCAAGCGAATAACATCCTCGAGCGTGGTGATATAGAAGAAGCAATGAGAGCTGCTGAGGCAATCGGTGATGACAATATCCAAAAGCAATCTCAGGGATATATTGTTCCCGAGAATTTTACCCATGGTACATCGGAGCAACGTATGAGATGGCTGCGTAGGGGTTTGGAAACTGGTGATATCAGTCAGGGAGACACGTTTGCTGCCAGAGTACTGTAAAAAAGATTTAGCTTTGAGCGATCATTCTCTTCACACGATCCGCCATACTTTCAGATGATAGTCGCTCTCTGCTCAGGCGATCTACTATTATTGGAAAGGATAAAGGTGTATAGCCATCAGGTTTAGTAATAGTCAACACTTGATCTTGAATACGATTAAGGGCCATTCGAAGCCGAGCTTCCTCCAGCTGAAAAGTGAGGACTTCCTCATAAGTTTGTTGAAACAGAAGATTGTCTGGCTCATAAGTCTTAAACACATCAAATAGCAGAGACGAGGAGGATTGAAGATGACGCTGTTTCTTGGCTTTACCGGGATATCCCTGGAAAATCAGGCCCGAGATTTTGGCGATATCCCTAAAGCGGCGTCGTGCCATCTCTACAGAATTAAGGCTTCCTTGGATATCTTCAACAAGCTGCTTAGTGCTGAATAACTCCTTGCTTATAATTGACAAGTCGATCTCCTGATCAGTTAGCAACTCAAATCCATAATCATTCATCGCTATGCTGAAAGTTATACTATACTGATCAGCAATACGCTTCGCTAATAGTGCAGCCATCCCTTCGTGGACTGCTCGACCTTCAAATGGATACATCAATAGATGATAGCCATCTTTAGAGTGTATATACTCGATCAGAAATTCATGTTTCCTTGGCAGCACAGATTTAGCGGCTTGTAAGTCGAAGAGAGGGCTAAGGAGTTCGGTCTCCATCTCATCTATCTGGCCTTCGGCATAGCCATGAATCTTATTTTGGATCATTTCGGATAACATCGATGACAATGGCATGCGTCCTCCACCCCATGATGGTACTTTTGCTTTTTTCTTTTTGGATCGTTTGACCTGTACGGTCATGTCTTTTACTCGTATAAACTCCAGAGCCTGACCTGCAAACCAAAATGCATCACCTGGTTTAATATTAGCAATAAACCACTCCTCAATACTACCGATGCGCTTGCCTCTTTGAAATGCCACACTTAGCGATGCCGCACTGACGATGGTACCAATAGACAATCGATGCATTCTTGCAATACGTCTATTAGTCACTTTATAAAGGCCATTGATGACTTCTATCTTTTGATATTCGTCATATGCCCCTAAGGATGAGCCACCATATAATAAAAAGTGAAGTATCCATTGCCATTCAGCATCGTTGAGGGATTCGTAGCAATGTGTATTTTTGATTTCCTCATAGATCAGCGATGGTAAAAACCCTTCTGAGACTGCCAATGTCATCAGATACTGTATCAGCACATCAAATGATCTGATGAATGGTATTCTTGGTTCTTGGATACCACGACTGATCGCTGTTCTGAGAGCAGCGCCTTCGATCAACTCTAGCGTATGCGTCGGCACGAAATAGATTTTGCTGACAGCCAGTGGTTGGTGTCCGCTCCTTCCTGCACGCTGAACAAACCTTGACACCCCCTTAGGGCTTCCTACCTGTATAATGGTCTTCACAGGCCTAAAATCCACCCCTAAATCCAAACTACTGGTGCTTACGACTGCCTTGAGGCGTCCTTCATGTAGCGCCTCTTCTACCCACTCCCTTATATCTCGCCCTATAGACCCATGATGCATAGCCATCACCCCGGCGAAATCTGAATGTACGTCTAATAGTCGCTGATACCAGATCTCGCATTGTGAGCGAGTATTAGTGAAGATGATCGTTGACGTGCTCTTCTGGATGATGGGTACCACCTTCTCTAATAACTGAATCCCCAGATGACCGGCCCAGGGGTATCGCTCGATCTCATCCGGAATAATTGATTCTACAGCAATCTTTTTAGTAAGCCCAGACTTGATAATGATATGAGGGAGATTGCTCTTGTTAGGTCCTATGAGTATATCTAGTGCCTCATCTATGTTTTGGATGGTAGCAGATATCCCCCATACTTTCAATTCTGGGCTGAGACCTCGTATGCGGGATATACCTAACTGGACTTGTACACCACGCTTAGATCCCATCAGTTCATGCCACTCATCAACGACAATGGTCTTCATCTGCCTGAATAGTTTTTCATAGCCCTTAGTAGCCATCATGACATGGATGCTCTCTGGTGTGGTTATTATGATCTCGGGAGGGTTCTCTAGCTGCTTCTTGCGTTGAGTAGTGGATGTGTCACCTGATCTGATCTCGACTCGCCAATCTAGGCCGAGGCCTTTAAGAGCTCGTTCGCAAGTAATCTTGATTTCATTGGTGAGTGCTCGGATTGGAGCAATCCAAATCGCTCGGATACCAGATTTGCTGGGATAAGAATCTTGTAAGCCCTCTATGATAATAGGTACCATCAGAGAATAGGTCTTCCCAAAACCTGTCGGGGCATTGATGAGACCTGAGTATCCTGAGAGGTAATGTTCCCATGCTTTTTGTTGGAATGGGAATACCTCCCAGCCCATGGATTGAAACCAGTTTTCAC
>CAZFWJ010000001.1:0-127375 GCA_964522505.1 uncultured Saprospiraceae bacterium | reverse complement strand
GCTTTTTGTTGGAATGGGAATACCTCCCAGCCCATGGATTGAAACCAGTTTTCACCTTTGTCGATCACTTAAACCAAATTAGCTGAACCACTCAACCTTCTCTGCAATAGTTCCTCGATCATATACTGGCAGATCTACAACGCTATAACCCATATAAAAAAGACCCAAACATTTTTCTCCTTCTGCTAAGTCAGTAAATTCTGACATCGCCGAGATATAATGCGGCGTGCTCCAGTAAGAACCTATACCAAGTTCTGCACATACCAGCCACATGTTTTGAACCGCCATAGCGGTAGCTGCTATTTCTTCCCATTCTGGAACGCTTTCCTTTGGGTCTCTCTGCATACAGATTAGTATGATAGCTGCTGATTTCTCAGCCTTGCGCAAGATCTTCTTGGCTTTGAACTCGCTGGGGCTATCTTCTAGCTGTCTATACTTATCCACTAAGAAACTACCCAGCTTTTTCTTAGCGGCACCCTGTACCACCTTAAAGCGCCAAGGCTCAGTTTTGCGATGAGTGGGCGCAAAGTTGGCTGCCGTAAGGATTTGAAGCATGGTTTCCTTATCAATCGGTCGATCCTGATACATGTCAGGAAAGCGACTTCTTCGATTCTTTATATTCTCTTGAATAATAGACATCTAATTGAATTTGTTAAAAAGATAAACAGCCAGACAACCAGTTTGGTGTGTTTGTTATATAATAATTAAACAAGGATGATATGAAGACATTAATGATTTTTCTTTTTGCGGTTTCTACCTTGGCAGCACAGCGTTCTGACAATCCCATAGAACTGGGTAAGGTCGAATGGCTACGTGACTACGATGAAGCTATCGCACAAAGTAAGGCTACTGGTAAGCCAATCTTTCTATTATTTCAAGAGGTGCCTGGATGTGCCAACTGTACGAAGTATGGTCAAGATATCTTGAGTCATCCGCTCATGGTTGAAGCTATAGAAACAGAATTCGTGCCTTTAGCCATATTCAATAATAAGTCCGGAAAGGATCGTGCCGTGTTGGTACAATTTGGTGAGCCATCTTGGAATAACCCTGTGGTCCGTATTATAGACCAAGAAGGAAATGATCTGGCAAAAAGAGTTGCCAACTTCAGGTCTAGAACTAAGATTGTAAGCACGATGATGGACGTGCTACAAAAAGAGAATAAAACTGTTCCTAATTATCTGCAACTGTTAAGTGAAGAATGGATAGGTCTAGAAACAACTGGTGAAGAAGGGTTCTTAAGCATGTATTGCTTTTGGACTGGTGAAAGAGAGATTGCTAAAATAGATGGTGTCTTAAGTACTGAAGCTGGCTTCATGCACGGTCGAGAAGTCGTAAAAGTCGAATACGATGAAACAAAAACAGACCTGGCTAAGATCGGTGAGCAGGCTTCTAAAGTAAGTTGTGCCGATGCAATCTATACAGATCAAGTAGTGAATACGGCTATTCCTACCAAGAAAGAAGGGAAGTACAGAAAGGACAGTCAAGACAAATATTACTTGAGACATACCGATTACCAGTATATCCCGCTAACGGATATACAGCAAACAAAAATCAATAGTGCAATCGGAAGCAAACAAAACCCCAACCAGTACTTGTCTCCACGCCAATCAGAGTTATTAACGTCTCTTACATCTAAAAAGACCCAATTAGATAAGGACTTTGCTCAAGCTTGGTGGGAAATGGTTTTATAGAATAATATATCTAAACACACCTTCGCAAAGAAGATCCTATGTTCCACGTAGAACAAATGATTCTAGATACTGAATCCGTTCCACGTGGAACTTTTTTATTTCACTTCATGTCGTATTCGCTACCTATCATATAAGCTTCAATATTATTATCTTCATGCCTTTACAAAAAACATATGAAGGAGACTATGAAGAAATTTATTTATCTACTATTACCACTCATTGCTATTGGTTTATCAGCGCAAGACAATACCAATAACAATGTCTTCAGGCAATTAGGCAATGACCTAGCATCACCTAACAATTATAGAACAGCATCAGGAGCTCCTGGTCATGAGTATTGGCAACAAGATGTCGACTATCAGATGTCTTTGACCTTGCAGGACGACGAAAAAAGATTATACGGCGAAGAGACTATATACTATACAAACAATTCACCCGATGACCTGCCCTACCTTTGGATACAGCTTGATCAAAATGTCCGAGCACAGGATAGTGATAGCCATATCATAGGAACAGAGTCAATTAATCCTGAGTCAACTTCTACCCGAACACTCAGAAGACTTAATCCAACATTTGAAGGCGGATTCAATATAGAAGCAGTAACTGACGGCAATGGTCGTGCATTAAACTATGTAATTAATAAGACCATGATGCGAGTGGATCTCACTTCTGCCGTAAGAGCTAAAGGTGGTCAAACATCACTTAAGATTAAATGGTGGTATAACATCAACAATACCCGAGAAATCGGTGGACGTTCAGGATATGAGCAGTTCGCTGATGGCCACAGAGTTTATTGCATAGCTCAATTCTTCCCTCGGTTGGCTAAGTACAACGATGTATTAGGCTGGCAAAACAAGCAGTTTCTAGGTAGAGGTGAGTTTGCACTCGAATTTGGTGACTATGAAGTTGAGATTTCTGTACCCGAAGATCACCTCGTAGCAGCAACAGGAGAACTGCAAAATCCGAACAAAGTGTTATCTGCAGAACATAGAAATAGAATTGACCAGGCTATGAGCGAATATGAGCAACCTGTAATGATCCAGAATATTGAAGAAGCTCAAGAAAATGCAGAAGAAGGAACAGATAAATATCAAACCTGGAAGTTCAAAGCCTCTAACATCAGAGATTTTGCTTTTGCTACTTCAAGAAGATTTATCTGGGACGCAATGGGTGTAAAGATGAGTGATGGCCGTACCGTGATGGCTTCATCCATGTGGGTACCAGAAGGAGATTGTCTCTGGAAAAAGTTCAGTACCAAGGCAGTCGCTCATACAGTAAAATGGTATTCGCATTACACTTTTGATTATCCATATCCAGTAGCCTATTCTATAGATGGAAGCATGGGTATGGAGTATCCGATGATCTGCTTCAATTATGGTCGTTGCGAATCAGATGATACCTATACTAAGCGCATGAAGTATGGTCACATCGGAGTAATCATTCATGAGGTAGGTCATAACTGGTTTCCTATGATTGTCAATTCTGATGAGCGCCAATGGACTTGGATGGATGAAGGACTCAATACATATGTACAGTACCTCACCCAACAGCACTGGGAGCGTAACTATCCGCATAGACGAGGCCCTGCCAATATGATCACCAACTACATGGGCGGAGACAAATCCAAAATATCTCCTATCATGACCAATTCGGAAAGTATATGGCAATTCGGAAACAACGCATACGGCAAACCGGCGACTGCGTTAAACATACTCCGTGAGAGCGTTGTCGGCAGAGAACTATTCGACCATGCCTTCAGAGAATATTCCAATCGATGGAAATTCAAGAATCCATATCCAGCAGACTTCTTCCGAACTATAGAAGATGCCTCAGGGGTAGATCTTGATTGGTTCTGGAGAGGATGGTTCTATACTAATGATCATGTAGATCAGGCACTCACATCTGTGAAGCATTATAATCTCGACAGTGGTAATCCTGTTGAAGAAAAGAACAAAGCTCGAGAGATGCGTGATAATGGTCCAATGAACATAAGCCGTATGCGAGAGAATGAAATTGAAGAGACCTACTCAGAGAGTGACCCGTCAATTATAGATTTTTATTCTACCTATGATGAGTTGGTACCAGATGCTCTTGATGAGGCAGAATACAAGCAGTTCTACAACAGTCTAAATCAGTCTGAAAGAGACTTACTCGAAAGCGGTATGAACTATTACGAACTAACCATAGAAAACAATGGTGGTCTTGTGATGCCTGTAATCCTGCAGTTCAACTATGTTGATGGAACTTCTGAAGACATGCGCATTCCAGTAGAAGTATGGAGATTTAATGCAGAGAAAATAACTAAGGTGTTTCCTACCGTGAAAGAGGTAGAAAGCATTGTATTAGATCCCTACTTGGAAATAGCTGATGTGAACACTGATGACAATGCTTATCCTCCACAGAGATCAGCTTCTCGCTTTGAAGCATTTAAGAATAAGAAGCCGAGAGCTACGAGAGAAAATCCAATGCAGCGAGCACGACGAGCAGCAGAAATGAAAAAAGAAGTTAAGCCATAAGCTAGAAAGGCTGTGTGCACATGATGCATACAGCCTTTTTTTCTTCCTAGGCTCTAACTTCTAAAAACTAAATCCAGCCTGTATGTTGAACATATTCTGTTCATCATTGAGTGAATAATAAGCCTGAACTATGAATGAACCTAATAGATCGAACCATAATCCTATAGTCTGACTATTATGTATGATCTCAGAGCTTACACCATCCAAACTAACCTTACCATAATCATAACCTCCAAGTATTCCTACATCCATAGGTAATATGTTATTAGCCCAATAGAACAAGCCCAATCTTAAATCGATATTATGATAGAAGGAATCATTTCCTCGGAAACGCTCATTTCTGAATCCTCTCAACCCCTTATTGTTTCCAATAGAAGCATAATGATAAAACTGCAAATCTCCTACCGATCTTTCATAACCAATTTGATTGGCCAAAACAAGAAATGGTTTGTTAAGCAATCTTAAGTAGAACCTCCCAGACAAATCTAACATAGTAACTGACTCAACCTGCAACGGTTCATGCAGATGCGATGCTCCCAGAGTGACATCAATGCCATTGCTGGGTAATCTCGGGTCGTCAATAACAGATAATGACACATCACCTGTCACCCCAAAATAGTTACGAGTGTCAAAGACATTATCATCAAAGCCCAACACCTCATCATCCGAGATACGACCTATTGTGTTCTCTACTGTTCGGTTCTGATAGATTGGTCCAAACTGAACACTTGTTGCATTATTCGCCGTAGACAGGCCTACTTTTGGGTTTATCACAAGGTTGCGCTGACGCACTCTATGGAATTCTCTATTTACTAATGGGTTGTCAGTATCATTTCCTAGGCCAAAGAAGTTATCAAAGTGCGGTATACTTAAATCTGCCCTCGGATAAAAATCTAACTTTCCAAACAGTCGAGGAAAATGCCCTGAGTAATTCAACTGTATACCATTGCCACTTGTGACAGCCACACTCAATGATAATGATTGACGCGCCTTATAGGGAATCTTACGCCATCCATGACTCGTCCAATTAATATTACCCCCAACCCAAAATCCATCGTCTAAAGTACTACCGAAAGTGAAGGAGGGTAATAATTTATTATAGGTAAATGCCTCCCGATCATATTCGTTGTTCCCCAGTCCATCAGACATCCTATTGTTGATCTCTCCAGTATAACTAGCTCCATTAGTCTGATCATATAGAAAAATCTTCTTACTAGCGGTATTATTAATCACCTTGTCATTATTCTCCCCACCAATAATTCTGACTTTTATTCTGTCATTACTCGACCCACTAATTTCAAACTGATCTTTACCTCGCAATCCATAGAGTCTCAATTCTCTTGTTGTTTCCGGATCTATAACTCTGTGATACTTTATGATTTCTTCATCATCATAATGAACGTGAACAGTCAGATCTATTGAACCGTCCTCTTTCGTGATCAGGATAAAATGGTCTTTTCTATCTGATCCATGAACTTCGATTTCTTTGTTTATATAATCATATAAACGCCTCCCTATATCCATCAGGTTCTCTCTCCTAGATTTTAAAAAGACAACGAGCTCATCATTGAAGCTCTCAACCTCATCAGGAAGGCCTTGAATAGATTGTTCAATCACGTCGTTCGTAAGATTAACTTGTAACTCTCTTATAACTTCTTCCCAATCTGACCATTCGAGCTCATTAAGAAAGTATCTATCAAAATGTCGAGCATTGAACGCTAAGTGCTTAACATCCTTGACATTCCCTTTTATAGGCTTAAACTGTCTCAAGATAAACGTAGAGATATACCATGGAATAAATCCATCAAACTTATAAAATGCTTGATCCCTATCACGCGGAATAGGTCTGTAAATATTTAAGTCCCCTTCTTGAAATTTAGCCCAGCGCCATTGATCGTCATGTCTATCCCAATCATGGATGAAAAGATCAAAAATGCGAGACTTAAGCACCCATTCCTGATCTACAACATGTCGCTTTTTATCCCTTAATAGTTCTAGTAGCTCAACATAACCGATGATATCTTTAGCATTACCAAAATTAGCATTATCACTCCAGTCTCCATTAGGGCGTTCTTCTAATAGGTACAGTTCCTGTGCAAACAAAGTGTTGTAATTACCCAATCTTTTTTGATGTTGTAGATAGACCAATTCTGGATCAGTATAATATACATTAACCGCTCTTGATAAGGAAGGAATTATCAATGCGCTGTAAGGATGACTTGCACTATTCTGATCCTTGATTACATCAAATAACTTTAGGTTCTTAAACTCAGGGGGGACTAGCTTCGTATAATCTTTCTTGATAGATCTGAGTACGTACTGTCGTCCATTATCCGTCTCCAGTCTCAGAGAATTAGACGCTTGACCACCACCTTTCTTAACTGGTGTTAAACCGCCATGCTTATTGTCTAAATCAATAATATCTGCTTTTACTGGGGTCGCCCAAAGATCCCTATATTCTTCCCCGAATAAGACTTCCTTGACTTTGCCCGCCGCAAACTCTTCATTGGCTGCAATAGTGATAAATTCCTGATCTATCTCAGGATACTCTACGGACTCTTCAATAGTCCCAGGGCGTGGTTCTCTAATTCTTACTCTATATTCCTCTGACGATCCACCTTCAAAACCATCAACCGTATAAAATGAGGCCCATGCTTCGAAATCTTCATAAAAATCTATTCTGACGTATCCTCTTGAGTCACGAGCAAACTCTGCATCACCTCCCCTACGAACAAAATCAGATTTGCCTGCACTCCCGCTAATAATGTGTTTAATTTTTCCTTGATCAAAAAATTGTAATCCATGCTCATGACCAGAACAGAACACAATGTTTGCTCTCGTCTTTTGAGCCACCTCCAAAATACCTTGCATCACATCACGATTCTGAGGGTTAGCAATATCCTGCTTGGATCCAGACACCTTACGAAACAAAGGATATATAGAGCCTAATACTGGCAGAGGAATCCAAAGTTTTAGATTCAACTCAGTCAGAGGAAACAGATGATCTTTAGCTGAAAAGTTTCCACCATGCTTACCATTGCTAAAAATCGGATGGTGCATCATCACTACAATTTCATCATTCTTGTGATGTAAGAACAATTCTTCCATGGACTGCAGTAGATCTCTTCTGGATTTAATCTCGCAGTTCTTATTCATATTGGATTCTTTGGACCAATCGTGCAACCACCACTGTGTATCAATGAACATGAACACCAAATCCTTACTTATCTTCACAACTTTAGGATCTCCGCAGGCATTCTTAGGATACAATTTGATTTTGCCTCGATCAAGTCGTTCTTCATACTGCTCAATATAGTCCTGCAATCTCAATATCGATTTCCTCCCTCCAGAGGCATATTCATTCCAATCATGGTTACCGGGAATAAAATAAGTCGATGCATCATCGAAATGAGCTAACTCTAACTCAGCATTCAAGACATTCTCCGCGTAATCTCTGTCAACATCTTCTTTTGACGGCAAGCCAGCAGGATAAATATTGTCTCCTAGATAAACTACGGATGATTCTACTTCCTTCCTTTTCAACTCATCTGCTACCGCGTCGATTACATAATTCTTACGTCCTTGATGATCATCTAACTCTCCTGCATCTCCAAGAAGATATAGCGAATGAATTTTCTCCTTTTTAGATGTGACAGTTTTTAGGTTCCAGCCTTCTGCACTATCCGCATAATATGGCGCATTGGTCGTACCACATGAAAAGAACAACAATACTACACTGAAGTACACAAGAGACGTCGTTCTACTATAGCTTCTTTTCATAGCGAGTCTACTGTATTTACAAGATTATATTGACACGTGGAAATTGGATAAACTAAAGACTATGGCTACAAGAATAAAAGTCACTAAGAAAATATTGTAGGATATATCGAGCATTTTTGCTTTATACATATTATTCTTTTGTAATACATAATTCGCTCGAACCTGATTACCAATCTGAAGATTCTGGCTCTTAATTACCTTGGCCATAGATTCCTCATAATCCTCTAGACAGACCAAATTGTAGAACAAAAAGTTATTTTCTTCAGGCTTAGGATGTGTTGGTAAAATCTCTTTTTTGTACAGTCTTCTTATAGAAGCACCAAATGGCTTAGTAGCGAATATGGCTAAGACCAAAGAAACTAATAACCCTATTGTTAAGATCTGTGATACCGTATGACCATTGTCCACATTTTTATCAATATAATCATGAAACACTATAAGAGCTGTGATCACGGAGGTACAGATTCGAATGAGGATAGCGGCTTTTCTATCCATTATAGCAATAAGACTTACTTCTAACTTATTCTGATTTCTTAAGTAAGAACCTAGTGATTTTCTCGGTTCATCGACGCTACCATACATCCCTTGAGAATTGAGTTCTAACTCTTCTTGCTTCCTCCGAGTCTTTTCTAATTTCATTTCTTTCTTAGCAGCTTTGGCTTCTGCTGTTCTGAGCTTTGCTTCTTTGTTTGCTAACTTCTTCTCTTCTAAATCGCCCTCAATTGTATCTTCATAATCTTGCATAGACATAAGCATTAATTTTTAGGTAACAAGAGACAAGATACAAGATACAGCCTATTAAAAATTCTATATCTAACTGGTTAAGCATAGAAATCTTCAGTTCTTAGCGTTGGTCCAGTACATTTCCTCCAAATATATTTCTGCTCTTCTGACATGAACCATTTGTTCATATCAATTAGGACTGAGCAAAACATCAATCTTATCTCTACATGGAAAGAAAAAGATATTACAAACGAGTATCAAAGAGGTCATCATTATGGACAAATGATGGAGAGCCGTTAAACTATAGTTCCTTTAAGAAGGCCTTCAACTCCATATTGAACCTTTGAGGCACTTCCATCATAGCAGCATGTCCACATTTATCTAATAAGACTAAGGTACTATTAGGCAATAGTTCATGAAACTTCTCAGCAACGAAGGGTGGCGTAATCGTATCCTGTTTACCCCATATCAATAAACTAGGACAAGCTATAGTTGGGATGCGATCTTCTAAGTTATGTTGTAATGCTGACCTTGCTGTCAGTAATATACTCATCGCCTTACTCCGATCATTGACCGTCTCGAAGACCTCGTCGACAAGTTCTTTAGTCGCTACAGATGGATCATAGAAAGTCTCTGCTGTCTTGCGCTTTATATAATCATAATCACCTCGGCGTGGATAACCATCTCCCATACCTGATTCAAACAAACCAGAACTTCCCGTTAACGTAATACTCGCAACAAATTCAGGACGCTCTAAAGCAAAAAGTTGAGCAATATGGCCACCTAAAGAATTACCAACGAGATGAATCTTATTATAGCCTTTATAATCAACAAACTCCCTTACATATCGCAACAAACCTGTAAGCCCAGCTTCTTCTCGTGATAAAGTATAGATCGGCAATATCGGTACAACTACATTATACTCACGACTAAACGCATTGATCAGATGTTCAAAATTACTAAGTGCACCAAATAGTCCATGAAGCAACAATAAGCAATCTCCAGTACCACCTGTTTCAACATAGCTAAAGCCGTTTTCTTCTACAATCGATGGCTGCATGGAATATTATTAAATGAGGTCCAAAAATATGAAAGTATATGATCTAATATTATTTCTGAGCTCCTACAATACATAACTTGTATGACTCAATATGGCGTATATCTTAATAGATAATAATGGTAGAACAATGATGCTATCACTAGCACTGCAACACCCTGATGCAGCACACCCCACAATACAGGAATATGACCAATACTCTCTAAAAGCGTGATGACGCCTAGGGTTATCTGAACCAGAATTAATCCTCCAAATATCCAAAAGCTAGTTGATATAGATTTGCTAAACTGCCGATTGTAACGCCAACAATAAACTGCAAACATCAAGACAATTAGATAAGCTAGACCTCTATGAACAAAGTGCATCAATGTAAACGTAAAGGACCCTGTATCATAGTTAACAAAACTATTTATAGACCACTTAGCACTGTCAAAGAGTTCAGCTGGGACTAAATCACCTCCTATGTCTGGCCATGTAGGATAAATTAAAGAGGCCTTCATTCCACTCATGATACCACCAAAAAAAATCTGGATACACACCAGGATTATAAAATAGCTAGTAGCACGTGTTAATCCATTACTTACTTTATGACTTCTACCTCCACGAAGAAAAGATAAAAGTGCCCACCACAACATAATAAAAACACTAATTCCTATAGACAAATGGACCGATAACTTATAGGCATTAACCCAAGGACGATTGACAAGTCCACTTGCCACCATGATCCAACCAAATATTGCAGCAAGTCCTGCAAGTCCAACAACTTTCAGCAAATCATATCTTAGTTCCTTAGACAGTTTCTTCTTGTATAGGAAATAAAGGAAGGGTATCAAGAATACAAATCCCATACTCCGGGCCCATAAACGATGGAAATACTCCCAGAAATAGATGAACTTAAAAGTACCACCTTGAAATACATGATCTCCTAATTCCATTCCGTCATTAATCTTTTCGAATTGAGGTGTCTTCTTGTATTCACCAAATTCCTCAATCCAAGCGTCCTCGCTCATCGGTGGAAAAGTGCCAGTTACAATTTCCCATTTAGTTATTGACAACCCTGATCCCGTCAACCTGGTCACACCTCCAATAATTATTTGAAAGTATACCATGACTAATCCTATAATCAGCCAAATTGAAACCGCAGTGTCTTTCCTGATCATGACTCAAATGTAGCATCAAAACACACTTCATATCATATCACAAGATTGTCCACATTGTTTGTATTTATTATTAATTATTTAAAATAAAAATCATCATTATTAGTGCCGTTTATATGTGGATAACTCAGTAGTGTTCTATTTTATAGACAGATATTCACAAGGTTACTAACAAAACATACTTGATCTAAGTAATTGATAATCAATTATGTGATTACTGATAATTAATATTGTGAATTGTGACTAACAGGCTTATTGTGGAATACTAATAAATAGACTCATATAGAATCTTAGGTGAATAACTTTAGAGAGTGTGAATAAAAGGGGAAGTCTGAGTCTATCATAACATAGTGAGCAGATCAGTTAAGTAAAACTTGTTATTAAAAGTGGAAAATATAAAAACCTATGAAACTGATTACGAGCGGCAAACATATCTGAAGAATTCTATATGTTAGTAATACATAAAATAAGTAGTATTTAGGACTATGAGGGCAGTGATACAGCGGGTAAGAGAGGCAAGGGTAACAGTCGATAAGAAAATTGTCGGCGCCATCGAAGATGGCATAATGATATTGCTTGGCGTGGGCCAAAATGATAGTCAAGAAGATATCGCCTGGCTGGTTAAAAAAATAGTAAACATGCGAATCTTCTCGGATGATGACAATAAGATGAATCTAAGTGTCTTAGATATTGGAGGTGCAGCACTGGTCATTTCGCAGTTTACATTGTTTGCCTCAACTAAAAAGGGTAACCGCCCCTCCTATATCAATGCTGCTAAGCCAGAGCTGGCCAATCAACTTTATCAAGATTTTCTTACAACGTTGAATAAAGAACTGGAACAAGTCGAGGCAGGAATCTTTGCAGCGGATATGAAGGTCTCCCTAACTAATGATGGGCCAGTTACTATAATCATTGATTCAAAAAATCGGGAATAATGACATTAACAGAATTGCAAGAAACCGTGGATCAATGGATTAAGACATATGGGGTTCGATATTTTGCTGAGACCACGAATACAATAGTTTTAATGGAGGAAGTAGGAGAGCTATCACGGCTGATAGCTCGAGTTTATGGAGAACAATCCTTTAAGAGAAAAGAAGATCAAGAAAATGCCAATGCCAATATTGCAGAGGAATTAGGTGATATCTTGTTTGTCATCACATGTCTGGCCAATCAGATGGATCTTGACCTCGATGCCATTATGACTAAGAATTTAGATAAAAAGACGAGTCGTGATCGAGATAGACATCGTGAGAATCCCAAGCTATAGCAATAGATAAACAATATCAGTAAGATTTTTATGACCTTGGTCACCCATTATGACTACAGTGTCTTGGTATACAAAGATCCGCTCTAATAGAATTGCATCAGTAACATTAGTGATGCTGATGGTCACATCAGTTCTTGCTATGCTGGCCTACCTCGTTATACCTGATAAGAGCCACAACGCCAATCGGCAGATATTGCAGCTCGCATTAAAAGCGCCAGGTTCTGCTCATAAAATCTGCTACCAAGCTGAGGATGCGAGAAAGAACAATCAAGTACAAATGAGTGCAATGATTGTGGGCAAGAGGGATAATAGGATATACTATCCTTACGACGAGATTAGCTATCGAGATGGAGAGACAGAAATCCTTTATGAGCAAAGTCTGATCTCTCGAGAAGGAAGATTTGAAACAAAGGAGCTGAGATTTTTACTAGGTAGTGACAAGTTTGGTCGTGATGTGTTGAGTCGCCTAATCTTAGGCTTAAGAGTATCACTGACCATAGGATTTTTAGCCGTTATTGTATCCTTATTTATTGGAATCTTCATCGGCAGTATAGGTGCTTATTACGGAGGTTGGGCAGATCAGGTCGTTATGATAATCATCAATACCAGCTGGTCCATACCGACGTTGTTATTAGCTTTTGCTATCATACTGTCATTAGGTAAAGGATATATGGTCATTGTCCTTGCAGTAGGACTGACTATGTGGGTGGATGTAGCCCGACTCGTACGTGGACAGATAAAAGAAGAACGAGAAAAGCCTTATGTAGCGAGTGGAAAAGTGCTGGGTCTCTCCGATGTAAGAATCGTGGTGAGACATATATTACCCAATATTTTAGCTCCAATACTGGTGATTGCCGCAGCAAATTTTGCTACAGCGATCTTAGTTGAGGCGGGATTAAGTTATCTTGGCTTAGGTATTCAGCCGCCAGCGCCATCACTGGGGAATATGCTTAAGGAAAATTACGCTTATGCAACTGGTGGCTATGTTTATTTGGCCATGTGCCCAATCATTATGATCATGTTTCTTGTGCTCAACTTTAATTTATTAGGGACAGCGCTGCGAGATGTTTTTGATTATAAGAGCAAGACGAGATGAGTAGAGAGATAGCTGTATTAGAAAAACTGGAAAAGGAGCTTAGCCTTAAGGAGCTCCAGATCAAAAGCTTGTTAACGATCACTCAAGCCATCAATGACAATGTCTCTGCTGATGGCTTGTTTAATATGTATCGCTCTTTTTTAAGTTGGGAGATGGGGATCAGTAAGATGGGCTTGTTTATCCCAGATGATGACGACCGGACTTCTTGGAGTTGTGTGTCTCAGATCAATCTTGAAAACAAGAAGATTAATTACGAGAAAATCGTTGAGAACATATTGAGGTTCAACAGACTGCACACCATTAAGCCCGAAGATCATGAATGTCTGTGGGACTTTGACATCGTAATACCGGTGTTCCACAAGGAGAAACCGATTGCGTATTCACTTATAGGCGGAATCAAGTCGAAAGATGATCTATATAATAAGATACAGTTCATCACCACGATTACTAATATTATAGCCGTTGCTATTGAAAACAAAAAACTATTCAGGCAACAAATCGAACAAGAACGCTTACAAAAAGAAATAGAGCTCGCACAAAATGTGCAGCAGATGCTCATCCCAGATAACCTTCCTAAGAACGACAAGTATGAACTATCCTCGATCTATCAACCTCACTTCAATATAGGTGGAGACTACCTTGACTTCATTGATTTCAAGAATGGTAGGTTTATTTTCTGTATTGCAGACATATCTGGTAAGGGCGTAGCTGCCGCATTATTGATGGCTAACTTCCAAGCTATGATCCAAAGCTTGATTTATCAATACCGAGATCTGGAGACCTTCATTTTCGCATTGAATCAGACGGTTCTGCGAGTAACTAAGAGCGATAAGTTTATCACCTTTTTTATTGGAGAGATCGACATGAACTTAAAGACCTTAAAATATATCAATGCAGGTCATTATCCACCAGTATTATATATGAATGGAAAGATCAGAAGACTCACAGAGGGCTGTACTGTGATTGGGATATTTGACAACCTACCATCGATAGTGGAAGAGAAAATTGAACTGGATGGAGAATCACTCATCATGAGTTTTACAGATGGCTTGGCAGATTTAAGAAATGAAAAAGGTGAACTTTTTGAGGATAAAGGGATCGAGAGTTTTGTTCGGGCAAATGGAAGCCTAGATGCCGAGACGTTTAACGCTGAACTTTTGATGGCTATCGAAGATTACAAGGGTTCTGAAGAATTTCCAGATGACATCGCCGTATTAACCTGCAAAATCTTTTAGGATTTAGTACTTTGAATAGATAGACGACTCAATACGATGAAAAATAAAAATGTTGCCGCGGTATTGGCATTTTTTGTGGGCTTTATAGGAGGACATAAGTTTTATCTCCGAGAACCCGGCGCTGGTATATTTTATATCATGTTGACTGTAATGACATCAGCATTGAAGTTCCCCATTGGTATGATCTTAGGATTTATTGATGGATTACGATATCTGATGATGCCTCAGGCAGAATTTGATAAAAAATTCAACTCGAAATACTTCAAATCACGTCAGCGTAAGTATCAACGAAAGAAAACACCACAGCACGACTACTACGAGACAAAGAAGACCAAGACTAAGTCAAAGAGGACTGTTAGGAATAACCCATTCAAAAAAAGTGGGATCAAAAAGTATAAAGATTATGATATCCAGGAGGCCATCTTGGATTTTGAGAAGGGGATTAAGTTAGAGCCTCATGACATATCACTTCACTTCAATATGGCCAGTGCGTACTCACTATTAGAAAATAAGGAAGCTGGCTATAAGTATCTTGCTAAGGCAGTGGAGTTAGGATTCAAGGACTTTGATAAAATAAATACTCATGATGATCTTGCCTTCTTGAGGATACAAGATGATTTTGAATCGTTTAAAAACTCTGGATATAGAAACGCAAACACTGGTCAAAGACCAAAAACCACAAGTAGGCAAACTAACACACAGACTAATGAACCAATGGATGATGTGCTGTTGTCACAATTGAATCGTCTCATGGAGCTTAGGAAGAAAGGAGTCTTGACAGAGAATGAATATCTCGTTGAACGCAAGAAAATTTTAATACAGCAATAGTGATGTTGATAGGATCTATAAGTAGGGCATTGAGTGATCTAAGGTCTCTGCTATTTATGGATCTCTGCATCGGCTGTTACAAGAATGAGCCTATCTCTGGAAAGCTGTTTTGTCTGAGTTGCTTCGTTGATGTCCCTTATATCAAAACCCAAGAGAGCATACCTGGACTCCTAATTGGAAAGGATGATCTACCTACTGAAATAGAATCATTTTATAGTTTAATGACTTATAGTAAATCAGGCCTGCTTAAGACAGTGATTGATGCCCTTAAGTATAGAAGTCGTCCCGACATCGGGATAAAGCTCGGAAAACAATTAGCCGATAGGATTAAAGATTTTGTCCCAACTGATTCAGTGCTAATTCCTGTCCCGCTGCATCCGAAGCGGCAACATGAAAGAGGTTACAACCAAGCCTACAAAATTGCTCAGGGCATGTCAGAGCATTTAAGTATAGCTATTAATGATAAGATCCTAAAGAGAATCAAGTACAACGAATCCCAGACTAAAAAGAGTGCCCGAGAACGCCAAGGTGTCAAAGACCAGAAATTTGCATTGAGCAAGAATTTTAGCATTGATGCTAATCAACATGCAGTTATCGTCGATGATATAATTACAACGGGATCTACCATAAGTGCATGTTACCATCTGCTCAATGAAGCGGGCTATGAGAAAATATCTGTAGCCACCTTAGCAATTACTATATAATATCTCGCATGACAGACATCATCAAAGAGCAATTCAAGTTGCGCATATACACCGAAGGGATCGTACGTATCAACAAGGTTTTAGACATGCTAACCGAAGAACAAGTGTGGCATAGTCCCAATGCTAACATGAATAGCGTTGGAAATCTGGTCTTACACTTGAATGGCAATGTAACCCAATGGATAGGTACAGGAGTTGCACAGCATAAAGACGTAAGACAGAGAGAATTGGAGTTCTCATCTCATGGCACACACACTAAATCGGAACTCAAGGAGCTCCTCTACAAAGTGGAGGAATACACGACACCAATCATAGATAAGCTGAATGTAGAAATGCTCGGCGAAATGAGAACTGTTCAAGGCTTTGATGAGACGGTGTTGTCGATACTTATACATGTAATTGAGCACTTCTCCTATCACGTCGGTCAGATAGCTTATCTCGGCAAGTTAATCACGGATAGAGATTTAGGATTTTATGAAGGGATGGATCTGGCTGTAATAGACTAATTATTACTGACGACAGTTCCGACCGACTCACCTAATACCACCTTGATTAAGTTACCAGGCTGAGTGATGTCAAATACGATAATCGGCATATCATTTTCTTGACACATGGTGAATGCCGTCATATCCATTACACGGAGATTTTTACCTATGACATTAGAGAATGATAGCTCATCGTATTTAGTGGCAGTGGAATCTTTTTCTGGATCAGCAGTATAGATGCCGTCTACACGAGTACCCTTGAGAATGGCATCTACATTCATCTCATTGGCCCGGAGCGCCGCCGCAGAATCAGTAGTAAAATATGGACTACCGGTGCCTGCGCTGAAGATTACTATCCGACCTTTTTCGAGATGTCGCCGTGCACGACGGCGGATATATGGTTCGGCAATTTCTTTCATCTCAATGGCACTAACGAGACGAGTATATAGACCATGTTTCTCGAGCATGCTTTGTAGGGCTAAGCCATTGATACAGGTAGCCAGCATACCCATATAATCACCTTGGGCTCGATCGACACCTGTTAAGTGGGCATCCATGCCACGGAATATATTTCCCCCGCCTATGACGATGGCGATTTCTATACCTAGCTCAGCTACACTCTTGATTTCATTAGCGTAATGTTCGAGCATATCGGCAGAAATCCCGAAGGCTTGATCACCCAATAATGATTCGCCGCTGAGCTTAAGGAGGACACGCTTATATTTTAATGACATGGTGCTAAAATTAAATCTAACTGATGAATGGACATAAAAAAAGCGACTCAAATGAGTCGCTCTTAATGTCATGCTATTTCTTATGCCAACGAGATATGTTTAAATTCCGTCACCGTTAATTCAGGGTGCTTAGATTTTAAGTATGATCCTATCGTCTCTTTAGAGTTCTTCACGAACACCTGATTTATCAAGGTGGTCTCTTTGAAAAACTTGTTCAATCTACCAGTAGCAATCTTCTCAAGCATTGCTTCAGGTTTGCCCTCGTTGCGAGCGAGTTCTTTACCGATTTCTATCTCCTTGTCGATTACCTCTTGAGGAACATCGTCCTTATCTACAGCGACAGGTTTCATAGCTGCAACTTGCATAGCTACATCTTTACCGTAATCGATGAGGTCTGGACCTTCTTGGTTCAAGGCTACTATAACACCAGCTCTATATCCCATGTGGATATAAGGAATTACCTGTCCGGCACCCGGAGCAGTCTCGATCTTAGCGTATTCTTTTACTTCTACTTTTTCTCCGATTACACCGACTTGTTCAGTGATCTTATCTTGGATACTTAAACTGCCATCATAAGGAAGAACTAATAAATCTTCTAGTGCGGCAGGAAGCTTTTTCAAGGCAATCTCTGCAATAGACTTAGCGAAGCCGATGAAACTTTCTCCTTTAGATACGAAGTCAGTCTCACAACTTAAGCGTAGAACTACTCCGTTATTTCTGTTGCTAGAAGTAAGTGCGATTACCACGCCCTCATTCGCTTCACGCTCTGCACGCTTAGCAGATAATTTTTGACCTTTTTTTCTAAGTATTTCGATAGCACCTTCAATATCACCATTGGCTTCTGTAAGTGCTTTTTTACAATCCATCATGCCTGCGCCGGTCTGGTCACGCAGTTGTTTAACATCTTTAGCAGATATACTCATTATCTATTAAAATTGATATTTGTAAGAATTATTTTTCTTCTATGCTGTAGCTGCTGGTTTCTCCATTGCGGCCTTAGCTTGCTGACGCTCTTCTAATCCAGTCTTGATTGCACCAACTACGTAGTCAGTGATGATCTTGATAGACTTAGAGGCATCATCATTAGCTGGAATAGGAAAATCAACAAGGTTCGGATTACTATTAGTATCCACCATAGCGAATGTTCTAATGCCAAGCTTCTGAGCTTCGGTAATAGCCAAATGCTCATTGGTGATATCCACGACGAACATCGCAGAAGGAATACGATTTAGCTTCGCTACACCACCGAGTACTTTTTCAAGCTTATTACGCTCTCTTGTCAATGTAAGCTTCTCTTTCTTAGTGATAGATGTTAAGCTTCCATCAGCAAGCATGCGATCGATATTCTCCATTTTCTTAACAGAGCGTCTGATAGTAGAGAAGTTAGTCATCATACCTCCTAACCATCTGTCGGTTACATATGGCATGTTGACACTTTGAGCTGCTTCAGTGACGATATCTCTTGCTTGCTTCTTAGTCGCAACGAATAAGATCTTACGACCCGACTTTGCTATTGATTGCATCGCTCTTGCCGCTGTGTCAAGACAATCGATTGTTCTATTGAGATCTATAAGGTGAACACCTTTGCGCTCAGTGAATATGTACTGACGCATCTTTGGATTCCACTTCTTACGCATGTGACCGAAGTGAACACCTGCACCTAGTAAGTCTTTATATTCTATTTTATCCATCTTCTTCGATTTTAACGTTTAGAGAACTGGAAGCTCTTACGAGCCTTTGGCTTACCGTATTTCTTCCTTTCCACTACTCTCGCATCTCTCATCAGATACTTATGCTCTTTGAGCGATGTTCTGATATCTTCATTGAATTCTACAAGTGCTCTTGAGATTGCAAGCCTTATTGCTTCCGCTTGACCTTTATAACCACCACCTTTAACATTAACCTTAATGTCATAAGTGTTAGTCGCTCCAGCTATCTTAAGCGGGTTCTCTAGATTATACTGCATGTATGGCATAGGGAAGTACTCCTTATAGTCCTTACCATTAACAGTAATCTTACCAGTACCGGCAGAAAAGTAAGCTCTCGCAACTGAGGCTTTTCTTCTTCCTATTTTATTTATAGTCTCCATATGAATTAAATGCTTAATGATTTAGGCTGTTGAGCAGCATGCGGATGCTCACTTCCTGTATACACAAATAGTTTTTTGAATACTGCTCTACCCAACCTCGTCTTCGGAAGCATCCCTTTTACGGCCTTCTCAACGATTGCCTCAGGCTTCTTAGCCAGCATCTCTTCTGCAGTACGTCTCTTCAGACCACCTGGGTAACCAGAATATCTCAAGTATTCTTTAGCTCTCCACTTGTTACCGCTGAACTTAACCTTATCTGCGTTGACAACGATGACATAGTCTCCGCCATCGATGTGTGGAGTATAGTTAGTCTTGTGCTTACCCCTTAATACAGTAGCGATCTTAGTACAAAGACGACCTACTGTCTGACCCTCAGCATCAACGATATGCCAGTCTCTCTGGACATCCTCATTTCGGAGGGATTGCGTTTTGTAACCTTGTATCTTACTCACAATATATAATTATGTGTTTCTTAAAGAGCCGCAAAAGTACAGCCTCATGATAGATATAACAAGGTTTTGAGTGATTCTTTTTGTTGAGTGGGTTTATAACTCATTGATAATCAGTAAAAAAATCGCATCTTTTTTAAAAAGTGTAGTGATGAGAGAGGAGTAAATGCATAAGACAAGGCAGTTAGTGACCCCTTTTTCATTTTTGAATGAGGGACGATTGAAAAATCTTAATAGTCTGTTCTACTAATCATTGTCATGAAATCTGAATGTTTAGGTCTGAAACTAGGCCTTCATATGAGTGTGCTGTTATTCGTTCAACCTGGAGCCCATCTAAAAAATGGATGACAACCCATTTAAGATTTCTGCTCAAGCCTGTCTCCATAGGCTGGGTCACAAGAAAGTAATATCAGATTACACAAATCTCTTTTTGTACGTGATCTGATAAAAAATAAAAGAGCCAAAGAGTTACCGATTCTTTTTTATACTTTTCTAATGGTATTTAAATAAATAAACTAAAGAGGATGCAATTCTTAAATCTATCAACCCGGCCGATCTTAATAACAATATTGGCGATGTTTATCTGGTCATATGATGTATTTGCCCAATGTGAATCGGATTGTACAGGTAATAGTACTTTTTTAGGAAGATTTGCTGGTTTTAACAATTCTATGGGGGTTGACAATACCTTTGTTGGCTCGGCAGCCGGATTAAGTAATACAACGGGATCGGATAATACCTTTGTTGGAAGAAATTCTGGTGAAGGTAATACAACTGGGGTGAGCAATTCTTTTTTTGGTCAGGCCTCGGGCCAAAAAAACACGACAGGAGGCAACAATTCCTTTTTTGGCTCATACTCAGGATTAAATAATACAACTGGGGTGAGTAATTCTTTTTTTGGTGCATTTTCAGGTTTAGAGAACACAACAGGAGCCAGGAATACATATTTTGGACAGGACTCTGGTCAAGGCAATACAACTGGTATAAGTAACTCCTTTTTCGGGCAATCCGCAGGAGATAAAAATCTCTCAGGATCTTATAATATTGCAATAGGAAGAGGTGCTGGACCGACTGCTACAAATGCAGGGATGGATCATAGACTCTATATAGATGTCGACCCAAGTTCTACTTCAGCAGGCAACGACGACCCCCTCATCTACGGCGAGTTCGACAATGACTTTGTGAGGATCAATGGCACTTTCGAGGTAACAGCAGGATTGACTAATCCATCGAGCATTGAGCTTAAGGATCGATTTGCTACAGTAGCACCTATGCTTGTCCTCGATAAGATTAATCAGCTGGATATCTCAGAGTGGTCATATAAGCATGATCCAGAGGTGCGCCATATCGGTCCTACTGCGGAGTCATTTTATGAGGCTTTTGGTTTAGGAACTGGCGGAGATAATATCTCCACGATAGATGCTGATGGTGTATCACTTGTCGCTATTCAGGCATTGACTGATCAGGTCGCCATGCAACGAGAGGAACTTGATGAAAAAGATATTGAGATAAAAGAGTTGAAGGAACAGTTCATCAAGAAGGATCAGGAAATAAAGAATCTCGAGGAGCGCCTTTTACGAATTGAGCAATTATTGCTGTCGGACAAGAACGAATAGTTGATAGTCGAATCTCTCACATTTTTCATTTTGAATGAGGGACGATTGAAAAATCTTCATAGTCTGTTCCAGTAATCAAGGTCATGAAATCTGATGCTTAGGTCTGAATCCAGCCCTTCTTATGGGCGCGCCATTCTATGCGCCTTTGGAAGAAGGTTTTTGCAAGACGGATCCTAATAATTCCGCTAAGGGAAAGTATCACATCACCCCTTCAGGGTTCGAAAATCTATGAATGTATCAATCAATAGTAGTATCAGCCCTTCAGGCTTTTATATGATAAAGTTTTATTGAACTAAAACTGGCCTCAATAAAAACGTAGAGTCAAGTAATACAATTTGAATGGCGCTGTAATAATTATCCGTATCATTAATGATGCTACATAAATTCCTAACCATATTATTTCTCAGTGTACCAATTCTCGGCCTTGCTCAAAATCCTGAGCGTTTTGATGCTGAGTATCGAGTCTTTGATAATCAAGACAGCATCAATAGCGAAGCAGACCATTATCTCGCTGTTGACAATCTCTTCGTCGGCTCTTCTAGTATTCGCTTTTGGTTGAGTCTATCAGAAGACTATCCTGATGCAGATATCTTAAACAGAGGATTTGGAGGCTCTCATATGAGCGACCTTTGGTTGAAGAGGGAAGAATTAATTTATAGATATACCCCTAAGCGAATATTTATCTACGAAGGTGATAATGACATCGCTGATGGAGAGGAACCTGCAGCTATTATCCTAGAGGCACAGGAACTTATCGAAGATATATTTCGCCATCTGCCGGAGAGCGACATCTACTTTATCTCTCCAAAGCCCAGTGTGGCGAGATGGTCATATGCATCACAGTATATTGACCTTAATAACCTAATGAGTCAATTGGCTATGTCTCATGAGCAAGTTCATTTTATAGATGTCTGGACACCCATGTTAGAAGAAGATGGCAAAGTAATGACAGATATTTTCATTCATGATGACTTGCATATGAATGATAAAGGTTATGACATATGGCGTCAAGTGATTGCTCCCTACGTCAAGTGAAAGGGCTTAAAACACTGACGCGTACTCTTCAGAACAATAATTGATATATCAACACGATGAGTGTGTATGCTGCTCAAGTTAATGTAAGCGATTGATTCAGAGACACTTAATATAAATCAACAAAGTGTTGATACGTCAACAATAATAATTGAAGCTCTAAATGAACTGGTTGATGATATTTTCAAACAATTCTTGTCTGCCACTGATATGTGCAGGCTCTCCATTGCTGTGTGCATGAGCATGTAAGTCCGTAAGACTCATTTGTCCAGATTTAAATTGCAATCCTTTGGCGCTATCGAAAGATTGATATCGTTCTACACGGAGCTTGTCATAATCAGAGTGTTCTTTGATTTGATCAGCGATGATTAATGATCTAGCGAAGGCATCCATACCTCCGATATGAGCATAAAACAGATCCGTCAGATCCGTAGAATTACGACGTGTCTTAGCATCGAAATTGATACCGCCCCCTCCTTGGAATCCACCTGCATCTAAATAGACTAACATCATCTCCGTGAGCTCATAGAGATCGACCGGAAACTGATCTGTATCCCAACCATTCTGATAGTCTCCTCTATTAGCGTCCATGCTACCAAGCAAACCAGCATTAACGGCAACTTGCATCTCATGTGCCATTGTATGATTAGCTAGGGTGGCATGGTTTACTTCTAGATTTAACTTGAAGTCACCCATAAGATCATACTCTCGCAAGAACCCAATCACTGTTGCTGCATCATAGTCATATTGATGCTTAGAAGGTTCGGCCGGTTTAGGCTCTATAAAGAAATCTCCCTTGAACCCTTGTGATCTAGCATAGTCTTTAGACAGATGAAAGAACTGAGCGATATGGTCGAGTTCTTTCTTCATGTCTGTATTAAGGAGAGACATATAACCTTCTCGGCCACCCCAAAAGACATAGTTCTCGCCACCTAACTTGATGGTTGCATCGATTGCGTTTTTGACTTGAGCACCTGCATATGCCACGGTGTTGAAATCAGGGTTAGTGGCGGCACCATTCATATAGCGGGGATGACTAAACAGATTTGCCGTGCCCCAGAGGACGTTGATATCGGTTCCCTTCATCTTGACGAGGGCATAATCCGTAATGGCGTCTAATCTTTTTTCGAATTGGGCCAAAGGAGCGTCATCTATCAGATCTACATCGTGAAAGCAGAAATAATTAACTCCTAACTTACTCATGAACTCAAATGCTGCATCCATCTTGTCCTTAGCATTTTGGACGGGATCTTCAGCGGTGTTCCATGGATATATCTTAGTTGGCGAACCGAATGGATCAGCGCCATCATTGCAGAAGCTGTGCCAATAGGCGATGGCAAACTTGAAATGTTCTGCCATAGATTTTCCTCTGACGACTCGACTTGGGTCGTAATATTTAAAGGCTAAAGGGTTACGAGACTCTTTGCCTTCAAATGGAATCTTACCGATGCCTGTGAAGTATTCTTTATCTCCCAGTATAACTTGTGACATGCTTCTAAGATTGTGGTCTTCTGCTAAGATATCACAACGAAGCAATCATCTCGGCCTATCCATTAATTATCCTGGCAGACTGAGGCGATGTGGTTAAAGGCGTCTTCATAACCGAGTCTTGCGGCTTGACGCATGTCCTTGCAAGCCGCATCATTTTGTTTAATTGCTATAGCGGCAGTTGCCCGATTATAGAATGCTGTTGCCATCTGTGGCTCATACTTTATTACAGTACTAAAGTCAGTAATAGCTTGATCATATTCTTTCAATTGCAAGTATGACAATCCTCTATTAAGGTGTAAAGTGGCATCCTTTGGAGAATTAGAAATCAATAGATCGTAGCTCTGTGCCGCTGTTTCATAATCCTTAAGCTTAAAGCTGGTAAAAGCAAGGTTTTTCAAGGTTGGAACATGATCTGACTTTCGGCTGATTGCCTGTTTAAAATGATCATGTGCCTGCTCAATCTTATCCATTTTTAGATAGCTGTAACCCATCAGATAATATACTTCGTAGTCTTCATCGGCGACATGCTTAGCGGCAACTTGTAGCGCCTTTAAGCCATGTTGGTAGTTTTCTCGTTTCACTAGAGACTTACCTAATTCTTTAGCCGTAATTTCTGGTTTGTATCCCTTATTGACCAGGAGTTGATAGTCATCAGCAGACTTGTCATGTGCTTTGAGCTTGGCGAAACAGATAGCTCGATTATAGATTACGGATAGATCGGCTGGTTTGTGTTTATACGAATTGCTAAAGTCTGTTACGGCATTTTTATACTTTCCTTCTTTCATGAAGGCAATCCCTCGGTTTTTATACACATCGGTAAGTTCAGGATCTTTAGAGAGGGCTTTGTTATAAGCGGATATTGCAGCAGGATATTTTTTAGTTTGAAGGTTGGCATATCCCATGTAGTAATAGGCTAGCGCATGATCTGGATTTAGTCTCGTTGTTGTTCTAAAATCCTCAATGGCTGATGAGTACTTTTTAAGCTTTAGATAGCTCTTACCACGATTGTAAAAAGCTTTCTGATAATCAGGCTCAACTTTAATTGCTTGATCAAAATGGGCTATTGCAGCTTTTGTATCATTTTGTTTAATCGCAAGTACCGCATCATTATAGTGTGTAGCAGCTATTCGGCTTACTTGACCCAATAGAGTAGTCTGAGTGATCAACCCACAACAGAACACAGCAATTACAACGTGCGTTTTCATATTCATCATAGTTATTACGGATTAGAAGCGGTTAGGAAACGCATGATTTTTAAGAGTTAGTACATTTACAACCATAAGACGGAGTTAAAACATTGGATTTGACCAAGAATACCGATCGCAAAAAAGACCATATTGACCTTGCTGTAGCTTCTGCTACAATAGTCTCTACTAAGGATGACAGATTCTATTATGAACCTATGTTAGGTGTTCATCCTACAGAGCGCACTAGTACTAGAGTAACATTCTTAGATAAGAATTTCAAATCCCCGATGTGGGTATCATCCATGACAGGAGGGACGGGCATTGCCAAAACTATTAATGAGAACCTGGCAAGAGCCTGTAAGGACTTTGGACTGGGGATGGGGCTCGGCTCTTGTCGGCAGCTGCTAGACAGTGATGACAACTTTGTTGATTTCGACGTCCGACAATATATAGGGGATCAACCGCTTTATGCTAATCTTGGGATAGCTCAGTTGAGCTCCTTAATCCAAAGCAAGCAGATTGCTACTATTCAAAATATGATAGATAAGCTCTCGGCAGATGGATTAATTATCCATGTTAATCCTGTGCAAGAGTGGTTGCAGCCAGAGGGTGATGTTATATCAGGGCCTGCACCGATACAAGTCATCTCAGAAACCGTAGATCGGCTGAAGTGTAAGATCATTGTTAAGGAAGTTGGGCAGGGAATCGGGCCAAAGAGCTTACTCGCACTGATGAAACTACCCCTCGCAGCTATAGAGTTTGCAGGATATGGAGGAACGAATTTCGCTAAGCTTGAAAACTTACGAGATCCACGGACTCAATCTATAGATCCGATCTGTTACATAGGACATGATCCGAATGAAATGATCGACATGGTCCATCATATTATAGAGGAGCATGAGGATGGTGTAAGGTGTCAGCAATTCATCATATCTGGAGGGGTGAAAAACTATCTCGATGGTTTCTATTACAATCAGAGATTAAAGTGTAATAGTGTCTATGGTCAGGCAGCAGGATTTCTTAAGCATGCTCATGGTTCATATGACGAGTTGTCCTATTACGTGGACCAACAAGTTAAAGGGTATCAGTTTGCACAATCGTATCTCACCATCAAAGGTTCTAAAGATGGAGAATAGAAAGACGATTTCAGGTTTTTCGAAGCTGAACAAACTAGGCAAAATCAAGTGGATCGTTGAGACCTTCTTTAAGGATCCAGAGGTCGTCATGCGAGAGCTCAAAAGTTACTGGCTCAATAATGAAGAGCAACAAAAGATACTCGATGGCTTCAGTGAGAATACAATATCAGTATTTCCAATGCCATATAGTGTTGCACCAAATTTTGTGATCAATGGTCGAGATTACTGTGTCCCCATGGTTATCGAGGAGAGTTCCGTTGTAGCAGCCGCTTCAAGCGCAGCTAAATACTGGATGTCTCGAGGGGGTTTTACAGCTAAGGTTATCGACATAGTCAAGCTGGGCCAACTGCATTTCAACTTTAATGGCACCGTTGATAGGATTGAGCTAGTGTTACAAAAGCACGAGGCATATTTCAGAGAAAAACTCAAGCCATATACCCAAAACATGGATGCTCGTGGAGGGGGTATCTTAGGATTTCAACTGAAGGAATTTAAGGAGGAACCGGGCTATTACCAGATCATGGTGTCATTTGACACACGAGATTCTATGGGGGCCAACTTCATCAACTCGATATTAGAAGAGTTCGCGCTCTTGCTCGAATCCAAGGTCAAAGATGAATTTGCCGGACTGTATCAGTATAGGACGATCATGTGTATCCTTTCTAACTTTACTCCTGACTGTCTAGTGGAGGCATCGGTCTCTTGTCCAGTCTCAGACTTAAGAGCGATAGCAGGAGATGATGTTGAAGGCTTGGCCATGAAGTTTAGGCAAGCCATCAGGATTGCAGAGATCGATCCATATCGAGCAACAACACATAACAAGGGAATATTTAATGGGATAGACTCAGTGGTGATAGCTACGGGCAACGATTTTAGGGCTATAGAGGCAGCAGGACATACATATGCAGCTCGAGATGGTCAGTATCGGTCACTTTCTCATTGTTCTGTTGAAGATGATGTCTTCACCTTTAGCTTGAGAGTCCCCTTAGCCCTTGGCACTGTAGGTGGTCTAACTAAACTTCATCCAATTGCTAAGAGAAGCCTAGAACTACTTGGCAATCCGAGTGCTACAGAATTAATGGAAATAGTTGCTTGTGTAGGATTGGCCCAGAATTTTGCCGCAGTAAGATCTCTTGTTACCACTGGTATCCAGCGAGGACATATGAAGATGCACCTTTCTAACGTGTTGAATCAACTTAAAGCAACAGAGCAGGAGTTTAAGTTAGCGGTGGAGCACTTCAGTAACGAGATTGTATCCCATCACTCAGTAAAGGAGTTTTTGGAAACATTGAGAATTAAGAAGTTAGACTGAGAGGCTATTAAGTTTTGCTCTTCTAAAACTTAAAACCTAAAGAGAGAAATATGCCCAGAGTACGATCATTATCGTCATTAAAGACAAATGAACGGTCAGGGTTAAGCTCTTGTAATGACACGTCACCTTCGGTACGAGTGATGTCGTTCAGGCCATATTCAACTCTTAAAGAGCTATAAAACCCACGGTTGAAATAATAAGAGAAACCCGCAATTAGACCAAAATCAAGTGATCTGAACTTCTCTTCAAACTGCTCTTCATTTTCAAATAGGTAGTAGGCACCTACAGCACCAGGGATGTCTACATCTTGCCCTTCGACGATTAACAGTCTTGGGATAAGGAGTGGGTTAAACTCTCCTGGTCGATCAGAGTCAAAATCAAAGTCTAAGCCTTGAGAAAAGATATGTGGATTTTCGAGGAGGTTTTGATCGCCACCAAAATTAAGAGTCCCTGTGGCTAATGGATTTAACAGGAAACTGATATATGCTCCTGCGAAGGCTTCCCATTTGTCACTAATCTTAAAATTCAAAGTCTGCGGCAATTGCAGATATGCGAAGGTGTGGTTGAGTTCTACATCAGTCTGATCCCGCAGAAAGAGCCACTCTTCACGAGGTGCGTTGATATCAATAACATTCGTTCCTAAGATGAGTGGTCGATAGAAATTGTAACCATCAGTAGAGCTAAAATTATATCCAGATCCTGTCTGGTTGTAGATTATTTCTGTTCGTATACCGATGACCTCTGAAAAGTTCCATTGGAAGTTTAGGCCAAAATGAAAACCTCCAGCAAGGCCAAAAGATTCATCAGCATTTGCTTCAGATGGTCCGACAAAGGTTGATTGACTCAAACCAGCTCGTATGCCGATATTATAGTTTTGTCCATAAGCTGTTGTCATTGAACAGATCAAGCAGCATATAAGAGACCACCGTGTTAGTGATTTAATCATAAGATCCAGTAATAGTAGGGCAAAGATATACGACTATTTGTCATAAGCATATTGAAGCTCAGAGCGAAGAGGCCTTTAACAAAACAATAAAAGTACTATCCCATCTCGGAGACTACTTCCTTAACTTCTGGCACCATGCGTCTTAGCATTCCTTCGATTCCTGACTTAAGTGTAACGGTAGATGAAGGACATCCACTGCAAGAACCCTGTAGAATCACAGTAACTATACCTTGATTAAATGATTTGAACTCGATGTTTCCACCATCCATTTCTACAGCAGGCTTCACATAAGTATCTATGAGTTCTTTAATTTTTGCAACAAGCTCTGCTTCATCTCCTGTATACTCGGCACCAGCTCCAAGCTCTGCTTCTCTAGCCTTCATCGCTTCTGCGAAGCCTTCATTTAAGATTGCCTTGTCGTCAGTTACATATCCCTTAATAAACTCCTTAAGCTTCAGCATAATATCTTCCCAAGAATAGTTGAACTCCTTAGTAATGGTTACGAAGTTGTTGCAGATATACACACCTTTGACATATGGAAAAGCAAACAACTCTGTTGCAAGGGGCGACCACTCCTGAGCTAAAGGCTCCTCACGGAAATCCGCTGTTCCTTTGTAGATGATCTTGTTAGTAACAAACTTAAGAGATTCCGGGTTGGGTGTCTGCTCAGTATATAACATTACTGGGCTCTTAATCGCTGCGTCCATAAGCTTGGTGTTTATCTTTTTTTAACGGTATCGATGTTAATAAGATCGCAAAGATCGATTATTTCATTTTAATTTTCCTGAATTCTTAATCCAGACATCTCTTTGTGGGAACGGGATGTCAATATTGTTTTCTGCAAGACGGTCATAGATGGCATATCTAAGGTCACTCCTAATATCTCCCAGCAATATTGAAGTACTGGTAAAGGCGTACAACTCAAACAACAGCGCATTATCGCCAAAGTCTTGAAATCGAACAAAGGGTATCGGGTATTGAGGGATGTCTTTGTGCTCCTCCGCAACGGCAAGTAAGATCTGCTCTACCTGTCGCGGATCACTACCATACGCTACTCCTACAGTGACTGAAAAGCGTGTGCTCTTATAAGCATTGGACTTGTTGGTAACACGGTCATTGACCAATTGCGAGTTGGGAATGATTAATAACTTGTTATCTAGGGTCTCGACGACAGAGGATCTTAGTCCAATCCGCTTTAATGTGCCAGAAAACGCATCGAGCTCAAGGAAGTCGCCAACCTTTACTGATCGCTCGAATAATAAGACGATTCCACTGAAAAAATCACTGATCGTTTGTTGTAAGGCAATACCTATACCTACTAAAAGTGCGGCAGCACCTGTCCATACCAATGTCATATTTACCCCGACAAGCTGCAAAGCAAAGAGAATCGCAAAGAAGTAGATCAGATAACTTAATAACTGGTTGTACGCATATTGCTTACCCGATGCAATCTGCTTGCTTCGATAGAAATTAAAGAAGAATAGATTGGTTAGCAACCATATAGCAAGCCTTGCGATAAGCAATATCAATAAGGCGACAACAATGTTAGACAAGCTAATATCAATGGTGTGGTTATTGGCCCAGACTTGATAAAATGTAATGTTGAGAAAGTCAAAATTTTTGATGATAAGGTAGACCATCAATAGGAGGATGATATAATGAGCGAGTCTAGAGCCGTTCTTTTCTGACTTTCTTCGGGAAGTAGAACTTTTGACAATCTCCTCATCAATCCGTTTGGATATAATGCTATCCAGGAGTCTTGATAAGACCACGATAAAGAAGGCCATTAAAATTCGTGAAACACTCAAGTCAAACAACTTATCTGGCACGATCTTATAATCTAGTCTCAGGATGAATACCGAGATGATTATCCATAATAGGACACACAGTGCAATCAGTATTCTCTGGTTGCGGGGCTCATCAGCTTGTACCGTACTATGCCTCAGGGAATAAGCATGTAGTCTACGTCTTGAGATGAAGTAAACGACCATAATAGCGGCAGCAGCCAGGAACATCAGTGCTACATCTGAAATGGAGATATAAAACGTGCCGTATTCAAGCAATTTGGTTGTCATAAGTTCTATCACCCGAGTTGGATATATATGAGGTATTTAGTGCTAAAAAACTCCTCTTCAAAGTAATCACTTAATGGAGTTACTTCATAGTATTCTTTCTTTCTGATGCTTGATAATTCAGAACTTAAGTCTCCTCCTTTCAATGATATCATACCATTGGGGACGGCATTTCGCTGTTTATTAGAAACATTTTTTTTGCTCCAAGACAATAACTTGGTGAATGGCGCTACGGCCCGGTTAATTACAAAGTCATATCGCTCCCTGATTTCTTCAGCTCGGGAGTGAGTAGTTCGAATATTGTCCAAGCCGAGTTCCTCGACCACAGCGCTGATAACCTTAAGCTTTTTGTTGATGCTGTCCACACAATGAAAACTCACCTCTGGAAACAAAATTGCTAAGGGAATACTCGGAAATCCACCACCACAACCGATATCCATAATCTTGGTGCCAGGTTGAAATGATATCCACTTGGCTATCGATAAAGAGTGAAGGACATGTCGCTCATAAAGATTGCCGATATCTTTCCGAGAGATCACATTAATCTTGTCATTCCAATCAGTATAGAGGGGTAACAGCTGACCCATCTGACGTGATTGTTTTTCTGTCAACTGCGGGAAGTACTTTTCAATGATTTCTACCATGTCTTCTTTTTCATCGGCAACAATAGACCCATAAGGCAGTAATAGACCAACAATAATATGTCTAATACAGGAGCCCAATACCATAAGTGCCATTCTTTTAGCATTGACATCTTCTGCTGAGCAATCCATAACAAGACGATAGTCCTAATCAAGAATAGGCAGCTGACTAAACTGACATAGGTGCTATTGATGCATAACCCAACAGCACTAGTATAAAACATGAACTGTGATACAAACATGGCAATCAAGATGATCTTATGTTTCAACCTATAGGAGTATGCGGTTGTGAGATGCCTTCTTTTCTGTTGTATTAATTCGGTTAGCGAATTTGCAGGTATGGAGTAAGTAAAGGAGTTTAGGTTTAGCCCGACTATAGTGTCGGGTGTTAATCCTGCAATGAATAGATCATCATCTCCACTTTTGATATGTGCATGATCTGCAAATCCTCCCTGTTTCAAGAACACTTGCTTTTTATAGGCGAGATTCCGCCCTACACCCATATATGGCAGGCCTAATTTGGCTAATGAGAGATACTGCATGGCAATGAACCAAGTCTCATAGCGGATAAACTTGTTGAGGAATCCTGAACCAGACTTATATGGTCCATATCCTAGGATTACATCTGATTGTTGTCGGGCATTGATCATCTCACTAATCCAAGAATCAGATGCAGGCTTGCAATCAGCATCGGTGGTTATTATCCAGGTTCCAATGGCGGCAGCGATTCCTGTTGATAGAGCCTCTTTTTTACCTGCTCCTTCATTAGTACAAATCTTAAGATTTGTGTTTTCTGAAAGGCTATGCTCTATGATGCTAACGCTATCGTCCGTGGAGTGATCATCGACTAAAATGATTTCTAGGTTAGGGTAATTTTGGCTTGTCCAATAAGCTAAATGTGCGGATAAGTTAGGCGATTCATTTTTGAATGCGATAACTAAACTTACAGCAGGATGTACAGGCCTTTTTTCAGAGATAGAGTCGTCTTTTATTGACAATCTAGCGAACAATCCGATGTATATCAGCAGCTGAATTACAAACGAGACAACAAGAATGGAGAGTAGCACAAACGACATCGGCCTTCAAAAATAGCTGAGTATCCTTGGATTAATGCTATTTATGGTAGTAATTGAATGGTGATAAGCTTATATTTGTGGAGTATTCCATCAAGGAATTTGCCATACCTGTGAATGACTTATGATCTAAGTCATTTTTTATAAGATTTGTGATGAAAACGTTCCCCAATTACATATCTGTTGTGTATGCATTATTAATGCTGTCTATTGGATTACAAGGACAGACTCAGAATGCTACAGGATGGTATAACTTCGACCAGATATATTATGAATTCGGTGTGGACAGCACAGCTGTTTATAGAATCAGCTATGAAGAGCTCCTTCAAGCAGGGATAGAATCTTCTGTTATCCAGGGAAGAGACTTGGCCATTTATTCTTTTGGTGAGCGCATAGATCTGTTCACAAGTACTGATGAGCAATGGACAACAGGTGATTTCCTATATTTCATAGGTCAGCCGAATGATGGACGTTTAGATGCGGAGCTTTATGATCAAGCTGAGCAGGAGCAACTCAATCCGTTATACAGTCTATACACAGACAGAAGCAGTTATTTTTTAACTATTGAGAACCATGATTACGAAGCCTTAAGATATCAAGAGGTTGATTCGGGAATTGACGATAGCGACTTGCCTCCATTGGAGGATTACTATATACACACGGTGACGGAGGTCTTTTCTGATCAGGCGATCAAACCAACATATAACAATCGTGATTTCATCAGATACTCTGACTATGATGTTGGAGAAGGCTATGGATCTGACTTAAGACATCAGCATGTCCTGAGGATTCCAATGGAAGAATTAAATCCATTTGGTATAGATCCATACATTAGCATTCGTGTAGCTACCAATGTATTTAGCCGCAGTGTATCATTACTTATTAATGGAGAACTCCTACGCATTCGACCAACTGATGGCTATGATGTCGTAGAGTTCAACGAGCGTATCGATCCTAATCTTTTGAGGGGTGATACTATTGAGATAACAGTCTTGACAGGCAATAATGAAAATGAAAGAAGCACGATTGGGTATTATGAGTTAGCCTATTCTAGGCGATATAATTTTGAAGATGTTCTATCATTAAGCTTTACGCAGCAGGCATCGCTACTACCAAGACATATCCAGATCTCTAATATAGAAGGGCAAAATCCATTGCTGATTAATAAGACGGCTAAGGAGATTGTGACACCTCAGTCAATAGGCCAAGACATACAATACTTAGTGCCTTCGTCATTCAGTACTACCGAGTGGTTTTACCAAGCAGCTTCAGATGACATGCTAGAAGTCGGTGAGATTGAATCTATTTCATTTGAAGAGCAAATAACAGATACTTATACCATCATCTCTCATGAGGCAATCATGGATGCTGCCCAAGCTTATGGAGCATATAGACGCTCTGCACAAGGTGGAGGCTATGATGTTGCAATAGTGGATATGAATCAGCTGAGATGTCAGTATGGATTTGGTATTGAGCATCATCCTATCGCACTGAAGCGATTTCTAGCTGACGCTATGCAAGGAGATCAAGCAATGGACTATGTGTTTCTGCTCGGTAAGAGTCTCGAGTATTCTTCAATAAGAGAGGACGGTGATGACATATCTTATGTTCCAACATGGGGTGTGCCAGGGTCTGATAATCTTCTTGTAGCTCGAGAAGGTGAAAATCACCCAGCCATTCCTATAGGACGGTTGTCAGCAGTCTCAGAAACTGCAATTACAGACTACCTCGATAAGATTAGAACACATGAGGCGCCCCGAGAAGAGTCTCAGACTTACGAAGATCAGAATTGGAAAAAGCAGATCATCCACCTAAGTGGCGGATCATCAGACATCCAGAATCTCCTGTTCAATTTCTTAAACGATATGGGAGATGTGATTGGAAATAGGACATTCGGAGCAGACTTGCTGACATTTAGGAAGACCTCTTCGGATCCTATTCAGACGGCAACATCTGAGTCAATAATAAATGCGATCAATGATGGCTCAAGTATTATTTCATTTTTCGGACACTCAGCTGTAGGCACCTTTGATTTCAGCTTAGAAGACCCTTCTAAATATGAGAATGCTGGTCGTAATCCGATCATCTTGTCATTAGGTTGCCACTCTGGAAACATCCATACTGGGAATACAGGTATTAGTGAAGATTTCGTCCTAGAAAAAGATAATGGAGCGACCATATTTCTTGCTTCATCAGGGACGGCATATATCAACCCGCAATACAATATGGGCCTCGACCTATATGACCTCATCGGCGAAGAGATGTATGGAGAGCCCATTGGGAGCGTATTACAACGAGCCCTCGAAATGCGAGCGGATCGGGAGACACTGTCGATAGAAACCCTCATTCAGCAATTTACTTTGCACGGCGATCCGGCGTACAGACCGTTAATATTTGATGGTCCCGATTATGTAGTGGATAATGCTTCAATCAGAGTGAATCCAGACGTGATCACGGCAAGCTCCGAGTCGATTACTATAGATTACGATATTATCAATTTGGGTCGTGCAGTAGATGGCCCTCTGGATGTCATGTTAGTTCACCAGTATAATGAGGGAAGATTGTCTGATACGATCATGAGCACAATTGTGGCACCGCCATTTAGATCAAGTGTGTCAGTCGAAATAACTAATCCAGGCTTTGATGCCATCGGTCAGAATAAAATCTTTATTTACATCGACCCACAAGATGATATTGAAGAGTTGCCAGATGACAATGCAGAGCTCAATAACCGGTTGTTTGACAATGTCGGACAAGAAGGTTTTGACTTTTTTATATTTGACAAGTCAGCATCACCTGTATCGCCAGCAGACTTTGCGATCGTCAATGATCCTAATGTTGAGTTAATTGCAGCAATAAACAATGCATTTGATTTTGGAGGCCAATATGAGTTACAGATTGATACCACAGAGTTATTTGATAGTCCACTACTCACTACTGAAATCGTCGATAACAATAGCAGTCAGATTGGCTGGCGGCCGAATCTGAACATGCAGCCAGGAACAGTATACTACTGGCGGATAGCCACAGCGGATGTAGCTCTATTGGAGCAGGGACGTCGATGGCGTACACAGTCTTTTGTTTTCCTTCCAGATAGTCAACCTGGATGGAATCAGAGCCATTTTTATCAATGGCAGAAAGACGACTTCTACAAGTTGAGTTTGGATGATCTTGATCGCATGATTCACTATGATGAGCGAGAATGGGATATCAGAATTAAGAATCAAATCAGAGATCCGAATGACTTTTGGGTATTCGTAAATAATTCACCTTGGGAATCACTTAATGCACGATCCTTGGCCCCTGCGATTCAGGTGTTCGCATGGCATCCAGAGCAGGTTATTATTTCTAATTCTGGCCGTGACTTTGGTAGTGAGCGTCATTCTGTAGATGGATTTATATTCAAAACAGATAGTCCAGAGGGCAGGAGAGGACTTATAGAGTTATTGGACTTTATGCCACAGGGTTCGAGAGTCTTTCTGCATACGATGATTGCTGATGAAAACACGACACTTAGTATTGATGATTGGTTAGGAGACAGCGAGATATATGGGACTAATCTAATAGAAGAATTAGAGTCATATGGTTCTCAGCGTGTAAGAGAGATGTTGACAAGGGGTGCGCTTCCTTTTACCATGATATTTGATAAAGGAGAGGGATTAGTGATCGAGGATATAGCTGATCAGATAGAAGGTACTATCGACTTAAGCTCCGTTGGTCGTAGTACATGGAGTGAAGGCCAGCTTGTCAGCACGATCATTGGACCAAGCAATAGTTGGGATAGATTGATTTGGGAAGATGAGACTGAAGGAGAAGATGTTTCCGAGGTCAGATTATATGGCAGGTCATCTCTCAACGGTAGCGAGACATTAATAAGAGTCGCTGAAGGAAGGCAAGAGATTGACTTATCAGGAGTCGATGCAGGATTATTTCCATTTTTGAGGTTAGAGTATGAGATCACTGATCCAGAGCGATCAGCATCACAGTTGAACCATTGGAGGATATTGCGCCCAGAGCTACCAGATGCTGCACTGTTCACTTCAGCAGATGAACCATTCATCCTATCTGATACGATCAATGCTGGAGAAGATTTGATCTTGGACTTCAACTTGCTCAATATTAGCTCAACTAAGCTCGACCCAATCTTAGTGAGATATCGACTTACAGATGAAGAAGGGCGCTCCACAGTATTTGTGAAGCGAGCTGAAGAAATTCCTGCGCATGGCAAGATCAATTTCTCTGAGACGATACAGACTGATGGACTTGGAGGTATGTATAGATTAACTATTGAACTCAACCCGAGTCAAAATCCATTTGAGTTATCTGTGTTGAACAATTTTGGTCAAACAGAAGTATTCATCAGGCCTGACGAGTTCAACCCATTTTTGGATGTAACATTTGATGGTCGAACAATTGCCAATGGTGATGCTGTCGGGCACAATCCGCAGATCATTGTATCCTTGAGAGATCCGAACTCCTTTGTTTTATTGGATAATCCTGAAGACTTTGCAATCAGTTTGATGTATCCTGAATTCTTAGAGCGACGTATAACAGAATTTGATCCCGATGTGACATTTGTTCCAGCAGAAAGCCTTGATGACAACGTTGCGTCATTTTTGATCAATCCAAATTTGTCAATAGAAGGAATTTATACGCTTAGGGTAAATGCCAAAGATAAAGCGGGGAATGTGGCAGGTACGACTGATTATAGAGTGCAGTTTGAGGTAAGTAGTGATGTCGAAGAAACACCTTTTAAGATTTGGCCTGTACCATTTCGGGAGGAGCTAAATGTTCAATTTAGCTTGGGTGAAACACTACCTGATGTATTCAATCTTTCAATTTACAATGCTCGAGGGCGACTTGTTAAGCAAGTGAATATTGAAGACTTTGGTGAGCTAGATACAGGCCTTAACCGATACCAGTGGGATGGCCTCGATGAGAGTGGCCAACCTGTAGCTAATGGGATGTACTACTATGAAGTGATCAGCAATCTTCAGAAGAGGTCAGAACGATGGAGAGGATCAATTCTCAAGATAAACCCAGAATAGCTTTATGGTGAGCTCTTATTTTACCAAATAGTTGAGCCCATGGTGTGAAGGTGTCTAGCAGCAAGTTTTCCAAGAAGTAATCTGGTTGAAATAATTGGAATATGCCCTTTATGGGAGCCGCGACTATACGCCTTAATGTCTTGATCATTCCTACTACTTCGTAATCTTTTGGGAATGTCGAGAAACCATCTCTAGCAGTAGCGTAAGCAGCTCGTATGTGCCAGAATAGGGATAGTTTTTGTTCCATGACTAGGTGCAAGATGGACAAATTCGGATCATATCCGATCAGATATCCGTGCGCTCGCATATTGTCTTGTACTATGTTTTCAGCAGCATACCCGAGGTGTTTTCCTTTCATGCCGATATTGATTGGAAACCCGCCGACTCTCGCCAAAGCATCTGATTTTAAAAAGATGTTACTTCCCCAATTGTATTCATTTGAATTGAGCAGGCCGACATCATCACGCAGAGGAGGTTTTGAACCATAGTTTTGGTTCATCCACCTTGGCTTAGGGTATTTCCACCATGACTCGATTCCGCCACCGAAACAGTCAAAATCGTGTTGATCGATTATCTCTAATGCTCGATTTACGAATTCCTTGGGAACGATGGCGTCGTCATCGAGGAACCCGAGCCAGAGACCCGAGGCATTATCGACTCCGGTATTTCGGGCTACACTGAGTCCCACAGTGGGTTCCCTTACGATCGTGATTTCTGTATGATCATGCAAGGCTGAAGATAATTGCTGATGCGTGTCAGGGTGATTGTTTACGACTATGACTTCATAAGTACCGGTAGGAATAAGTTCTAAAGCTTGTTGGATTGAAGAGATGCATTCTGATAGCAACTCAATCCGGTTGTAGGTACATATAATCAATGATAGCTTGATCATTTGACGGGAATGTATATTTCTTCCTTGAGGACAGATCCACGCTGAGCAGGGTCAGGCCATATTTTATCAAATTGTGGTCTATGATTCAGTTCATATTCTGATTGTGGCAACCAAGAAGAATATAGCTCTTGAAAAAATTGTGCTGAAACGATGCCCTCACAAGTAAAGCAGAGGTAGTTGCCTTTATTGACAGTATAGTTTTGGAGACCCTCTACTTGTTTGGTGTCCTTCTGCTGCACGGCAGCCAATTTCGTGAAAGATCTACTCGGGTTAAATGAAGAAAAATAATCTTTGGGATAAACTTTGATATCATAGACGGGCTGCGACCTATATTCTTCCGAGTCTTTTCTCCAGATCATGAGTTGTTTAAATACTAAGGCGGTCTGATCTTCTATTAAGGATGTCTCAGTCGAAAATCCCATAAACGTTAAGTCCTCAAGAATGAGGGATTTATAGTTATCAAAGATTTGTGCAGTCCCTATAGGCATATCATTCAAAATTGTGAGGTATACTGTATCGTGCGAAATTATAATTTTGATATCAGATGGGGATATCCGTTATCATACCAGTTTACAATTGTGAGCAATGGCTTGAGGAAAGTATTGCTTCTGCCCTGCAGTTTGACAGGGTAAAGGAGGTGATCGTGGTAGAAGATGGCTCTACAGACAACTCGCCTAAGCTTATCAGTGAGTTAGCTGAGAGCGAACCACGAATCGTCAGGCTTAGCCATCAGAATAATGAAAACAGAGGGCGCAGTGCTTCAAGAAACCTTGGAATTCAGATGGCCACACAACCATGGATCGCCTTTCTTGATGCCGACGATTATTTCTTACCGAACAGGTTTGATGGGATCGATCGGGACACAGAATTGGATGGATATTATGGAACTATAGTAAGTGAGAACCTTGTCAATACAGATGAAAGCGGAGTATTAACTGGTGTACCCATAAGGATTAAGCCAGAAGAACTGTTCGAGTGTCTCACTGAACATTCAGAGCACTATTTCTCTATTATTTCAATGACTATCCGTCGTGATAGACTGTTAAGTACGACCTTGTTTGATGAACGGCTTACCATAGGTGAAGACACAGATTTAATCTGGAGGTTAGCGCACAAGCTAAACTTAGATCAGATTAATACGCCAGAGCCAATTGCCGTAAGGAGAGTGCATATATCAAATCATGATCGAGAAGATCCTGGCAGAGCGGACTTTTACCGTAAGTGGTTGATAGATGCTCCTTACGAATTATCTGACAGAGCACAAAAGCGGATGTTTAGTTCTTATCGATGGTATAAGGATCGATCTTACCCAAAGTCCAGATGGTATGAGATGTATCGATTTTACAAATGGAAATTATCAGGTAAGAGTCTTATATAGTTCTCTTAACTGGTCAGCAATTGCACCTGGAGAAAACCGATCCATTACTACTTGGCGGATTTCAGCTGGGCTATAATCTACATATTCACTGTACATCTTTTCAATGGCCGTAGTTAGGGTAGAAATGCTTTCTTCATTTAGTAATTCGCCAGTTTTGGGCGTAATTATATCTGTTGCGCCACCATTGTCAAAACTTATGACCGGTATGCCTGTCGCCATGGCTTCAATGAGAATAATTCCGAAGGTTTCTGATTGACTTGGGTGCACTAATAGATGACCCTTCTTGAGGTGTTTACTGATTTCTTCTTGAGACTGTCGTCCATGAAATGTGGCACGAATATTTTTAGATTTTGCTAGTCTTTCGAGTGAAGCTCTTTCTGGTCCATCGCCGATAATGCTCAAATGATAATCTATATCGAGTTGTGCACAGGCATTCAAGAGTTTATCAATACGTTTTCTCTTGATAAGGTCACCGATTGCTATTAATTGAAACCTGTCGCTCAGCTTAGGTTTAGTCTTTGGAATAGTGAAGATGTTGATGTCGATGAAATTTGGAATTACTTGGGTTACTACCTTGTATTTATTAGTGATGACATCAGCTAGTTGTTGTCCTACGGCAAGAACTGCGTCTGCATGTCGGTAACTCTCATTGGCTATATTGTCATGAGTCTTCGAGAGAATGTTCGCTAATACCTGCGTAGAGTGCTCTGTGATAACATAGGGAATATTCAACTGTTCTTTTATCTCATGGGCGACCCATCCGCCGAGAAAGGTATGAGCGTGAATTATATCTGGAGAGCCGACACGATCAATATACTTGTGGACTTCTTTGATAAACTTTTTGCGCCAAGAATTCATCCCGGTGCTACCCAGTCTAGGAATGGACCAATACCTTGAAGTAAACTCGTGCAGTTGCTCTGTATATTCTGGAGTGTTAGAATGCAACATATTCTGATAGTTATGAATGCTTATATCAGCGTGAACAATATCTATATCTATACCTTCCTTCCGCAACAGAGCGGCTTGATACTTGATAAAATCACCATTATTGGGAGACCTCTTTGAGGGGTACCATCCCGGGATAATCAGAACCTTTATGTTTTTACCGGAGTGAATCTTAATCGATTTATTTAGTTTGGAGGCGTGACTCTAAAAGATAGCAAAATAGACATAAAGTTCTCCGTCATCATACCTTATTACCAGCAGAAAGCTGCTGTGGTTAGATGTTTGAGAGCATTATCTGACCAGGAGTATAATGGGGAGATAGAAATTCTTGTTGTTTATCACCCTATGGAGGAGCACATCGATCAGCTAAAAGATGATTATCCAAGCGTCAGATGGATAATGAATGAAGAAAAACCTAACCCGTATAGATCCAGAAACATAGGGGCCCGAATTGCAAAAGGTATGTACCTCTGTTTTATGGATAGCTCATGCTTCCCCCTACCCAACTGGTTAACCAAGTTAGATTCATACATTCTCCTCAACCCAAGGGCTCAGGCTTTAGCAGGTAAGATTGAAGTCATACCTCAGAGTGATGCATTGAAAGATCAAGCTCACGGCATGTTATATCTAAACAACAAGAAGAACATCGAAAGAAAATATGGTGTGCCCGCTGGGCATCTGATAACACTTAAATCAGTATTTGAGCATTATGGAGGATTTATAACAGATACTATATCAGGAAATGATATTGTCTTCACGAGGAGGCTAATAGAAGAGGAGATTCAGATCCACTACGTTCATACCGCAGTAGTAGAATATCCAGGACATGGCTATGACGAGCTCAAAACTAAAATGTCTAAATATGCGAAAGGTGTAGCTTATCATAACAAGAGATCGATAAGGGCTACCATTTACGGATTCTTACCGATGAGATTAGGCCTCTTTAAAGAAAACTTGCAATACCGAGATCTTAATGATCTTGGACTAAGCAAAAAGATAAAATTGTGGCTCTTGGTATGGGGATTAAAGCTTCGCTTTAATCTTGGGGTTATGCAGGGACACTGATATCGGTGTTGTGTACCATGGTGTGATATGGGATGAACACATCATATCCTTTATCTACGAAGTAAGCTTTGGTCTCTGATTCTGACTTTTTTGAAGCTACCATCACGAAATCTCCTCCCCATGCACCTAAGGACTTAATGGAACCCTCGAAATCTGAAAAACGAACATCTTTTACACAGTCCATTTTAAGCTCCTTGCCGAGCAACCTCTCATGAGCATCCATGGTGTTCATGAATTCTTTGAGTGTTTTATCTGACAGGGCTTTTTCTGTAAGCTCAGTGACCTCTTTGGCGAGTGCTTTTCGCCTTTTGACATTTTTGGAATAGTGATAGATAGCGGACTCACTGCTTTGCTTATTGCCTAAATACACAAAGTATATTTGCGACATAAAGCTAGGGTCAAAAACGATTTCCTGATAATTGAGCTCATCTTCACGAAGCTGATAGGTAATGGGACCGTCTGCTTCGGCACAGGCTATATCATAGCCGCTACCAGATGAAACCTTAAAATGTAAGTGAAATGGATTTATTTGTGCCCAGTTAGCAACATTGTTGATCAATGTACTGCTTGAGCCTAAGCCCCATGTAATGGGAAAATCGATTTTATTGATGGCCTTGAAACCATTCCACTTATTAAGGAACTCGGTATTATATCTTACTGCGCCCTTGAGGAGTTTCTGTATAAACTTAGAAGTTCCCTCGTCAGAGGTACGTACTGCAGAGAAATCGTATAATGAAATTTGGGATTCAAACCACAACTCCCCGTTTTGATCATAACACTCCCAGATTAAGTCAGAGCCTCTATGAGGTTTAACTTCTAATGACTGGCCTTTTTTGCAAGGTATAGCAACGGCCTTAGCTCCGTCAATAACAGCGTACTCACCAAAGAGTAGCAGCTTACCATGACTGTTATACAATTTTTTAGACACCAGCTAGACTTATTCGTGCCGAAGATAGAAATATATCAATACATGAAAATAATTTGTATATGAAAATTTTAATTATTTATGAGCACATTATTTTAGAAAGGCCAAAATGGCTAAAAGCAGCGATGTGGTTCGAGATCTATTGGTGCATTTCAAATGCTACACGGACAGAAACTTTTATTGTAATTTTTCTAAAGTTTTCATAGTCTACAGCTGGAGCTCCGGCATCATTATATGAGGCTTTGAGAGCTCGTGCTTCTGCTTGAACGATGGGCTTTATTCCTGCATTTTGATCTACTTCTATTATGGTCAGTGGCCGACCGAGCTTTTGATCATAGACTTCGGCCAACGCCAGCGCCTTTTGTTTTGCAGATCGCAACGCTTCTTTTTGTGCGGATATCTTATGTTGATCAATATTGTGATTGACCAGTTTCGTAATGTTCATACTCTTAATCCCTCGGGTTTTGAGCGTATTGCTGAGATCATTGGTACTAGCTATATCTGAGAGTTTTAAGTCGATGCTTTTGCTAATCAAGAAGTCCTTGCCTCTATGTCTCCAATGATTGCCAGACTGTTTGAGCGTAATCTGGTTAATTTCAATCCCTTGGGCTTTAAGCTCATTGATGAGGTCATTTTCGATTGACACAATATCAACTTTCGTTTTATAGTCTTTCCATTTCTTTCCCTCAAATTCTTCTTCCCAGTATTCTTCAAAGTTAATTGTGAAGTGTACTTCATCTGGTTCAACAATCATGGTATGTTCTCCTGATACCTCAATAGTTTGAATTGGACCTGATGTGTTTTGTGCCATAATGATAGAGCTAAGTGTAACTATTAATGCGGTTATTATCGTTTTCATAGTAATCAATTAATGATATTAAGAATGACTGTCTATACCTTAGACGAAATTATTCATGAAGATTGCACAAAGTTGCTGGCTTTAAAGAAATATTAAATACTACATACTTTTTATATGCGTATCGTGCTCATTATTCTGTTTTTAATAGGCCTTGGGTTCTGTGGGTGGGTTGCTATGGATCTTCACAAAGAAGTCATGACCCGCAAAACTCACAAGGAAGACCTCGCAGAGATTAATAGAGTGAATTATGAGTTATTCAATGTGGAATTATGGAAGAAAGAAGCTCTATCAATATTTGAAAAAAAGATAACAGAATTCGAGATCTCAAGTACTATGTATGGATTTCTGGATCAGCAAGTACAGGGCTATCTTAATACAATGTATGATCGCTATATTGAGTCAGGCGAACTTGTTGAATTAATCATTGAGGAGGTTGAAAAAGGAGGAAAGGTACCCAAGCTCTTTCTGAATGTAATTAAAACAAATGTTGTTGAGCAAGTAGACCAATTGGATCTAAGAAAACAGATACCAGGGTTGTCCAAACAAGTAATTGATGAAATACGAGCCAATGAATCATTGATCAAAACCTATATGCAACGTGAGTTGCTAAGACTAGTTTTGGATGATTCGGCGCAACAGATTTCAGATCGAAGACAGCATATTTATGATCGATATGCTAAAAGCAATCTTGAAGAAACGGAGCAATTTCTTACTGCTGAGATCGCACTGCGAGACCAGACTATATCACAAAAGTTTACTTACCTATTGTTTGGATTTGGCGTATTGCTGTTGTTGTGTGTGATTCTCTATAAGTTTTCATTTGAGTGGGCTACTGGCGGGCTAACATTGGTATCAATCTTATTATTGGTTATGGGAGTTTCGTTGCCGATGATTGATATTGATGCCAGGCTAGATTCATTTGTATTCGAACTGTTAGGAGAACCGATTTCATTTGATGAACAAGTGATTTACTTTCAGAGTAAATCTATTGTTGAAGTAACTAAGACCTTATGGGATAGTGGTGGAATAGACTTAAAGGCCGTTGGGGCGTTGGTTTTATTATTCAGTATTGTCTTTCCTTTCATTAAGTTGTTGCTGTCAGCAGGTTATTTGTTTATGAACTCGCTTAGATCGAGCAAGTTGGTGCAGAACATCATTTTTCACCTCGGAAAATGGAGTATGGCAGATGTATTTGTCGTAGCTATATTTATGGCATACATAGGGATGTATGGCATTATTACTTCGCAACTTAGTGCGATTGACAACGGGCGACAGGGCTTTGTAATCGAGACACTGAATTATAGTAGGCTGGCTTTAGGGGCCTTCTTTTTTACTGCGTATACGATATTATCGATAGTCATAGGCATAGTCATTAATAGACGGACTTTGGTTAGCTCTGATGTATAAGGAATAATTGAATACGAAAAATTTGTAGAATCTAAAGCGTCTTCACCGTAACCTTCTCCTTCTCCCCATTATCTTTACCCTTCCGTAAAAGAAACCCCAGAAGAAACAAGCGTCTGTCACATGATCTTCTATAAGACAATCATACAAGGAAGGCTCTCATTTAACAATGAGAAGAGTTTTGGCAAGGTGCATAAGATGTTTGAGTACCGCACAGAAACCTATTACAAGAATGACGTGCTTGTCGATCAAGAAGAGATTTTCAATGATGAGGCACTTACACTATCAATACCTCGATTTGTTGGGAATGCCACGGATAAGAGCTTTCGGAATACGGTTAGTTTGTTAGAATATTGTTCCCAGTTTGCGGTCTCAGGAGAGATTAACGCTTGGATGATTAATGAAGGAAAAGTTATCAACCAAAAGAACATTCAACCTGATAGTGATAAGGCTATAGTCATGCAGTTTCGCAAAGCGGATGAGTATTTTAGGTTGGGACATGATGGTGAAGCATTAGAAGCTCTGAATAGAACTCTCGAAAAGTATGATGCTCATGCACAAGCCTATGAGCGTCGAGGCTGGGTTAATATGCGTCTCAAGAATTATAGTGATGCACTATACGATTTTAATAAAGCGATTAAAATTGATGATTCTATAGCATTCGCTTATCATGGGAAGGCCATCATTGCCAGAAATGAAGACAATCTTGAGGAGGCGATCAAAAACTTTGAATTAACACTTAAGAAATCCGTAGCTCTTGAGTCGTTGTATTGGAAGGCTAGAGTAAAGAAAGCAGAATGTCATATCAATAGAGGGGAGTGGGATAAAGCAGAGTTCGACCTTCGCTTTTTCACCAAAAGGAAATTTAAGGAAGGAGACAAAAACTTGCGTAAGAAAGCATATGGACATATGATGTATAGCTATGTGCTACTGCAGAAGGAAATGACCACAGAGGCTTTGGAGCAGATAGATTTAGCTTTTGAGAACTATTCTGAGGACTCTAAAGGATTTACTCCTGCAAAAGGACATTACTATAGAGGACTGATTAAGCAAGCATTGGGCAAGAAAGACTTTAAAGAAGAGCTCAAGAAAGCCCAAGAACTCGGATCTAAGAAGGCTGAGGAGCTATTAGCCCAAGTCTAAAGAACTAAGATCTCATAAAATTAGGTTATAACGTTATGCCTAACTATCTCACTATCTCACAACTGTTAGTTCTCCTATTTTTCATCTCATGCGGAGGACCCGAACAGATAGATTATCAAGAGCTATTAAGGACCTCTCAGGCGTCCTTAAAAAGAGGATTGTATGTAGAAGCCTTAGAGGGATATAACACCTTGAAAGGAACTACTCAATATTACAATGATGGTCTCCGTGGAATAATAGCTGTATATGAAGACCAAGGAAAGGTAGATCAGCTTTTACCAATTCTTGCACAAGAGAGTGAACTCACGAACAATCGCTTTTTACTAAGCGCCTTAGGAGGACTCTATCGTGATCGAGGAAAGTTAAATGAATCACTCAAGTATTACGAGCAGTATTTATCCGAACTACCTGATGAAAGCCGGAATGTATCACGGGTTAATAAGATCATCACTGAACTGACGGATGGCATCAATCTCTTGGAGAATCCACATAACGTAACGGTTCACAAGCTTGACAACCCAGTGAACAGTAATTATTCTGAGTATTCTCCGAGCTTCACACTGGACGAAGAGCGACTGATCTTCACACGGCAGGTACGGGGTCAAGAAGATCTTTATGAGGCAGAGCTCATCGACTCTAAATATATAGTTAACCCGATAGAGGCGGTCAACACCAGAAAATACAATGAAGGGGCGCAGTCTATTTCTGGAAATGGGCAAAAGCTGGTCTTTACCCATTGCAATGAGGACTTTGGATATGGAAGTTGTGATTTATATGAGTCGGAGAATATCAATGGACAGTGGTCCAAGCCTAAAAACATGGGCCCTGTAATAAATGGAAAATCTTGGGACACTCAACCATCATTAAGTGCAGATGGAACAACGTTGTATTTTGCGAGTAACCGTTCCAATGGATATGGAGGCAGCGATATCTGGAAAAGCACTATTAATGCACTGGGAGAATGGGGCGAACCCATTAATTTAGGAGATGTTGTAAATACGCCTAAAGAAGAAAAATCACCGTTTATTCATCCAGATGGACAGACTATATACTTCAGCTCAGACGGGCATAAACGAATTGGAGGTAGTGACTTGTTCCTAAGTCGGAATAGTGAAGATGGCTGGTCTACACCTGAGAATATAGGTGCTCCAATAAACACCGTCTACGATGATCACAACCTGATTGTCAGCACAGATGGCCAGCGAGCCTATTACGCTCGACAGGACTCTGGAAGTACCGATCGCAACATTTACGAGATCACGCTACCTGAATCAGTGAAGCCTTTACCGACCACTTATCTCAAGATTTATGTTTTGGATGAATCTGATAATCAGCCATTGATGGCGGAGATAGACTTTGATGATTTGGAAACTGGCGAAGGAATCAAGACACTAATGACAAATCAATCTGGACTATTGTTGACGACTTTACTAATTGGGCGAAATCTGGCAGTACATGTAGAACATAAAGGTTATCTGTTTCATTCAGAAAACATTCATTATCCAGAGTTGAGACATGGCCAAGATCCATACATTGACACCATATATCTGCAACCGATTGAAGAGGAAGCGATTGCTGTTGAGGAAGCGCCATCGATAATCTTAAATAATATCTTTTTTGATAGTGGAAGTGCTGATCTGAAGCCAGAGTCACACCAAGAGATTTCATACATCTATACCCTACTCAACAACGATCCAACGGTACAAGCGACAATCATAGGACACACAGACGATATTGGATCCGATTCTGATAACCAATTACTCTCTGAGCGCCGAGCTAGGGCTATTAAGTCTGCTTTAGTAAGTCAAGGTATTGCTACAGCAAGGATTAGTACATTAGGAAGAGGGGAGTCGGAACCTATTGCTGATAATGCCACCGAAGAAGGAAGAAAGATAAATCGTCGGACTGAACTAAAAATTAATCGGAACTAGTCAATGCCCAAAAGGAGAAAGAAAATAATCGAAGGCGTTAAGGCGATCGATTTAGGAGATAAAGGCCAGACCATAGGGAAGACTCCAGAAGGAGAAGTGGTAATTATCAATGGAGGATGTGTACCTGGAGATGTCATCGACTATGTTGCGCTTCGCAAAAAGAAAGGTCTAAAGTTTGGAATCACCAAGCAGGTGGTCGAGTATTCTAAAGATCGAGTAGAGCCAGTCTGCCAACATTTTGGAACGTGTGGGGGTTGCAAGTGGCAGAATCTAAGCTATGCAGCACAGCTCAAGTATAAACATCAATATGTATCTCAAGCTATTAAACGCTTAGCGAAAGATGAGGAAGCAAAAGTTTCAACTATTGTTGGATGTGATCAACTCTATCATTACCGCAATAAGCTCGAGTATTCATTTAGCACTAAGCGATGGCTCACCATCGAAGAAATAAAATCGGGAGAAGATTATGGGAACGAGCAAGGTCTTGGCTTCCATGTAGCAGGAGCTTTCGATAAGGTGCTCAATATTGAGAAGTGCCACCTGCAAGATGATTATACCAATAAGATCCGAAACACGATCAGGGCTCTTGCCAAGGAGTATGATTGGAGCTACTATGACATTCGTAATCATCAGGGCCTACTGAGGAATGTTATGATCCGCAATACTTCGACAGGTTCGTGGATGTTTACGATGATCTTTGGAGCAGCTGATGAAGAAGCAATAAGCCAGTTCTTCGATGTACTAATGCCATACTTTCCAGAGATTAACGCTTGGCACTATATCATCAACACAAAAGCGAACTCCAGCACTGCTGATTTGCCGTCAGTGCATGTAGCTGGAGATGAAAATATTATCGAGCATATTGGCAAACTGAAGTTCTATATCAGCCCAAAATCATTTTTTCAGACCAACAGCTTTCAGACTAAGAAGCTCTATGATATTGCTAAGGATCTTGCGGGTCTTGAGCCTACAGATATTGTCTATGATTTGTATACCGGAACCGGCAGTATAGCACTCTATCTGGCCTTTGATTGTAGTAGGGTAGTAGGAATAGAGCAAATACCAGAAGCGATAGGAGATGCTCATCAGAATGCCGTCTTAAATAATATCACCAATGCAGATTTCTTAGTTGGTGATGTCAAGGACGTACTCGATATATCATTCAGAGAAAGGTACGGCAATCCTGATGTCATCGTAACTGATCCACCTCGAGCAGGCATGCATAGCGATGTCGTTGAGACGCTTCTAGAGCTGTGCCCACCCAAGATTGTATATATCAGTTGCAATCCATCTACTCAGGCCAGAGACATATCGCTATTGAAGGAAAAATATGAGTTAGTGAAGGTTGTTCCTGTAGATATGTTTCCACATACGAGCCATATTGAATCTGTAGCATTATTACAATTACCTTCGTAGTATGTCAACGACTAAGTTTATACAACTTGAAGAAGACCTCCAGGACTATGTTTCAACGATGGAGAAGGCTCAACAAGCTATCCTTGATCAGGAGATCTCCAAGTACCCTATTTTTGTGGTTCATCAGCATGAGGTTGAAATCGGGGTGCTATTGGTTGACGGAAGTAACTTAGGCCTATTATGGTCAGTTCATGCATCAACATTGGAAGAGTTTGTCTCTAAACAAGTAATACAACCAGAGAAAGTCGATTCATTTATCGATGTTTATAAGGATACCGATCAGTACTTCTGTTGCTTCGTATTAAGTGAGCTTGGAGCGAATTTCATTTTTTTACCAAAAAATAGTAAATCAAGTATATGAAAGGAATCATTTTAGCTGGAGGACTTGGAACAAGGCTTTATCCACTTACTCTGGCTATGAGCAAGCAGATGATGCCAGTCTATGATAAGCCGATGATCTACTATCCACTGTCCACACTTATGTTGTCAGGGATAAAAGACGTACTTATAATCTCATCCCCGGATCATCTTCCTCTTTTTCAGTCATTGTTGGGGGACGGATCTGAATTAGGATGCAACTTTAGCTATGTAGTACAGCATGAGCCAAATGGATTAGCACAGGCCTTTGTCCTTGGTGAACAATTTATTGACGGCGATCCGGCCGCATTGATTTTAGGGGATAATATCTTCTATGGTAATGGACTTTCGGAGAGCCTTCAATCTTGTTTTGATCCTGATGGTGGAGTCATTTTTGCCTATCGAGTTAAAGACCCAGAAAGGTATGGTGTTGTAGAATTTGACGAGAATAATCAGGCGATATCGATCGAAGAAAAACCTGAAATACCGAAATCTGATTATGCTGTACCTGGATTATATTTCTACGATAGTAATGTTGTAGAGATTGCCAAGAATCTTAAGCCCAGCCCAAGAGGGGAGTACGAAATCACGGATGTGAATAGAGTGTATCTAGAGATGGGAAAATTAAATGTACAAGTCCTCAATAGAGGAGTGGCATGGTTAGATACGGGAACCCACCAGTCATTATTGCAGGCAGGACAATTTATTGAAGTTATAGAACAACGACAAGGGCTTAAAATTGGTTGTATTGAAGAGGTTGCCTATAAAATGGGTTTTATCGGCCATGATCAGTTAGAACGACTGGCCCATAAATACATCAAAAGCGGATATGGTAATTACCTCTTTGATTTACTAGATCAAGATTAATGATTAAAAATATGGTCCTATGAATATGCAAAAGATTCTTACCGGTGCTATAGCCGTAGTCATAACATTCTTTATCTACGACTTCTTCTTCAAGACACCAAGTTTCGATAACGGGGTGAGTGCTCCAGCTATAGATGCACAATTAATTGATGGAACAGACTTCACACTCGAAGATCTAAAAGGCAAATATGTGCTAATTGATTTTTGGGGCTCGTGGTGTGGACCATGTATCCGGGAAATCCCCGAACTAAAGAAACTGTATAGCGACTATAATGGTAAAAGCTATAAGGACGCCATTGACTTCGAGGTGTTGAGTATTGCTCTTGAAAAGTCCGATAGACATACACGTAGAATTATAAAAGATCGGGCTCTTAACTGGCCGTATCATATCATAGATGTATCTCGGATTGTTATGCTCTCCGGGATCGCACAAGACTATAATGTCAAAGAACTACCTACGAAATTTTTACTTAATCCTAAAGGTCAAATTATTGGGACTAATCTCTCCTATCGTGAGACCGCTAAGATGTTAGACGCTCGGCTACAGCAGAACTAAGTTCACCTAAGTTATCAGAGGAATAATAAGATTTGATAAGCTCAATATCATATTTTGATTTGATATGAGTTCTTCCTTGTTGGCCCATTACTATCCTATCTGAATGAGAGATAGAGAGCATTTTTTCAATTTCTTCAATGAGTGCCTTGACTTCTGAATCTGTGCAGAGGTATCCACTTATACGATCAATTACTACTTCCTTACAACCGGGCTGTTGACTCGTTATGATAGGCGTAGCCATACTTGCCGCCTCTAATAATATCCTAGACAAACCTTCCTGATAATATGAAGGAAAAACCAGACAATCAGCTCGCTGAAGATATGGTCGTACATCTTCTGTACTTCCTAAATAATTGATTACACCTTTATTTTGCCAGTGTATCAATTCGTTGTAATGAATAGATTCAGGGTTGTTTTCATCAATGAAGCCAAGTACTTCAAAGCGTGTATGCGGGTAGGTCTTTTTGATAACTTCTGCAGCTGAGATATATTGGTAGATTCCTTTGGGTCTTATGAGCCGTCCTGCGAAGAGAAATCGGATAATTCCACTTTCTTTTTTGGCCTTTGGTCGAAATTTTTGAGTATTTATTCCTTCAGAAGGGAGGATACGGAATGTAGACCGTTTAAGGATTCCTGCCTTGATAAATTTAAATCGGTCATGGTCATTTAAAAACCACACCTCGTCCGCCAAGGAGGCGGCCAAGGTATAAAGCCACTTGCTCACTAGATTAGAGAGTTGTGATTTAAATAGAAACATCTTTCCAAGGCCTGTGACTACAATAATGCTCAATGGTATACGGGCGAGGTATCCGCTAATGGCACCATAGATGTTAGGCTTGATAGTATAATGATAAACCTTATCAAAACTGTATTGTCGGTACAAGCGGAATAGTGACCATGCATAGCGGAGATCTTGAAGCGGGTTAATCCCGTAATTGTCTAATTTGATAGGCACAAAATGGATCCCTTCAGCGATTAATTTACTGCTGTAGTTATCCCAAGGAGCAATCACATATACTTCTTGACCTATAGACAGGAGATATCTTATAACATCAATCCTAAAGTTGTAGAGGCTCCAAGAAGTATTGGAAACAAAGGCTATCTTAAGTTTATCTGTCGGCATGGTCTACACAAAAGGGCTATCCTTGAATGAACCTCGAAGCTGTTTAATGGCTTGTTCTTCTTCTCGAGGATAGATCAAGAGAACATCTTCTTCATCTATTACGATGTAATCTTTAAGCCCTTTTATCACTACAAGCTTGTCTGCACTATATGATCTAACCATGTTTTGAGATGAATCTTCTAGATGGATATGCTTTGTTGCCGAGACATTGTTTTGATCATCCTTATTACTAAATTCATATAAGGAGTTCCAGGTGCCAAGATCCGACCAACCTATATCAGTTGGGATGGTATACACATTCTTTGCATGCTCGAGAATGGCAAAGTCTACAGAAATACTTCTCGTCTGTGGATATACTTCGTTAATGTATTCTTGTTCTTGAGAGGTATTGTACATACTCATATCTGCCGATAGAACCTCCGTAATATCTGCAGCCGATTGAGCAAACGAATTAATTATAGTATCTACGCCCCAAACGAAGATTCCAGCATTCCATACAAAGCCTCCTCGGTCCAAGTAAGATTGAGCAGTTTCCATATTGGGTTTTTCCTTGAACTCCTTCACTGTCTTGACATCAGAGTTGTCATTAAGGTAATTGATGTAGCCATATCCCGTATCGGGTCGAGTTGGCTTGATGCCCAATGTTACTATTGCTGGTTTATTCTCGGCATAATCAAATGCTTTATGTAGGTCGGATATGAACTGACTCTCTTTCATGATAACATGATCTGACGGAAGCATCGCAAAAACAGCTTTAGGGTTTTTCGCTTGTAGGTGTAATGCCGTGTATGCTACACAGGGCGCTGTATTATTCCTTGAAGGCTCCAACAATATCTGTGCTGGAGTGATCTCTGGAAGCTGCTCGAGAATTAAGTCTTTATACAAGTGATTAGAGACGATTAGGATGTTCTTTTTAGGTACGATTTTAACCGCTCGCTCAAAGGTAGATTGTATTAAGGACTGCCCCGTGCCAAGGATATCCAAAAACTGTTTTGGTCGCATCTCTCTGCTTGCTGGCCAGAACCTAGATCCCACTCCTCCGGCCATTATAGCGATAAAATAGTTGCTCTTCATCTGTAAGAAATGTTAGTTTAAAAGACCAGCATATTAGAAATAATTGCAATATAAAACTATCTCAATTTTGATTCATAGTTTGCATAAGATTCCTTGAGCTGGGAGCTTAGTGCCTGATATAATTGAATAGACTGGACTTCCCTCTTTTTAATCTCTTCATTTGTAAGCTCAGCTAGAAATGATGTAATCTCTGAACTGCTCGCATAGTCATTGCTCACCCTCCAGCCAACAGAATCTATGTATCCCCAGGTATCACTCTGATCACTACCTTGATACAGGACAGCACCTCCAGCTGAGAGCGCAAATAATGCTTTGGAAGGAACGCAGATGTGTGTCCATTCATCGAGGAGGGTTACAATATGAATATCGGCTAATGTGAGATCAAGCTCAGTCATTTTGTTCACGATATGGACTGAGATATTGTTTCCGATCCTATTTAAGAAATGTTCTGATTTAGCCCCAGAGACATTTAGTATGAGCCGATGTTTACTAGGGTCTAGTTCATTGGCTAGAGTTACAAGAAATTGATCATCATGTGCTGAGCCCAAATTCCCCTTGTAGAGTAAATAGATAAGATGGTCTCCCTTGTACCAAAGGGGATGTTGGGCGGAATCTGTTATGTTCAGCTCTTGTAGCCCTATTGGTAAATTGATATTATTGGTGTAGTCAAACTCATTTTGAATGTACCCCGCTTGTTGCGCCCCTAGCGCCAATACATGCTCGGGCTTATATGCCTTAAGCCTTCCCAGATACCACTTATAAATAGGATTACCCTTCCTAATTAACCCTTTTGCTGCAAATGCCTGAGGGTAGATATCCATAAACCAAAAGCTGGTATCAGAAGGAACTAAAAAGTAGGTTGCAATAAGTTGTAAGAATGGAGGATCTGACATCACTATAGTATGATCGGCTCCTGAAGAATGTGCTCTGCGAATAAGTTGCAAAGCATCTTTGAAATCGGCCCAAAGTCGTCGAATAATATTCTTTCTATCATATGAACTATTAATCCATATTCTGTCTATTCCATCGGTGGTCTTAGGAACTTCGGTATTATTCGGGAGAGTGCTGATAAACTGAACTTGATGACCAGCATCTCTAAGATAAAGTGCGAGTTGATATGCGTGAAACCCAGTCGCTGATCGTAGTGGAGAGAATCTTTTATTAATGATCGCTATGTTCATATCATCTATCAGCAACTTTCAGATAAAATCTACGATGATTATCTTGAAAAGACGTCTTACTAAAATGTACTAAGGTAGCTTGATAAGCGTTTTGGCCAAATTTTTTTCTGAGATCATCGTTTGCACGCAGTTCAAGGATGGCGTCTACATACGACTTAGCAAGGCGGTCAGTTAAGACAATTCCACCATTGGTGTTCCCGACTATGGATATTAGATCTCCCACATCAGAACTCACTATTGGCAGGCCTGTGGCCATAGCCTCCCATATACTTATAGGACTTGACTCATGTGTAGAAGTACATAGATATATGGATGCACTCTTGAGGTATTCCGGAATATTAGATCGATATCCGTGGAACGTTATGTTTTCAACTTGCAGAGAAGATATCTTGTCCATGAGTGTATCGGCATATCTCTGGCGACTTTTAAGTATGGGACCTATTATATGGAAAACTATGTCATGATGACCCCCTTGCTGTATGTAATGAGCTATGTCAATAAGTAGCTCAAGACCCTTCCATTTATTAATGTAGCAAGTCGTAATGACATGAAATCCTATTTCTGGGAGGACTGCACTAGTTCCGGGTTTATACTTATCATGGTCAATTGAGGAGGGTATAACAACCTGTAGGCTTGAATTTAATCCTGAGAAAGTATTGTTGTAAAACTTTCTTGAACGCTCACTTACGAATATGTAGTTACTGCATAACCGATGAAACACCCCAAAGATTATTTTACTGATGCCTGACAGATAGCTATCATGCATGACCCAGATACTCGGTATCTTTGCTAGATAGGCCGCAACAACTCCCTTTACCTGTGTGGCACCATGGCAGACTACAATGTCGGGATTGTTCTGTTCCAATATTTTAGCTATAGTCCTAATTTCTGTTATGAAACTGACGAGAAATGCAAATATTCTTTTTGTATTTAGAACCTGAAGATTAATCGTGATGAGCTTGAAGTTAAGGGAGCCTACACTATTGGTTAATGATTCATCTAACTCAGGACATATAACAGTATAATCTCCCTTTGAATCAGTCGCTATATCTAAGATATATTGAAATTGACCACCTCCACGGCTATCCTCGCTTATATGTACCACCTTAGGACTATCTCGGGAGATCATGGTACCATGAATTATCTGAGGTATAGCTGCAGCGCCTTAGGGCCTCTCCTCCTAGGGATTCGAAGAGCTCACCCGATTGATATGTGAAATAGTTTTTCCAATCTCCAGTAATTCCTTTACGGAGAAAATTAGATTCCGGATTTTTTTGTTTTAATCTCTCGAAGGAGAATTTTTCTATTGTTTGACCTATCGATTCTTCGCTATAAGAAGATCCGAGATACGCTGCTATCCTTAATAGCTCATGAGCAGGGTTAGTTAAGAGGTCTTCATATTTTATTATGATTGGATCATACTTATGACAATTAAGAACATGACTTTGCCAAGTAACAGAAGCACCACCAACTTTATAATTTTCATGAAACACATTAATAAACTTGACTAGGTTCAGTCTGATCTTTAAAGGCTCTGATGCTTTAAGCAAAGCTTGCCACTTTTTTTGCTCATGTTTTGGGCAGTGGTCATTGGGGAGTATGAAATGGTGATAAGCAGATACCATAATGTCACGACCATCCCTTAATATGATAATGGGCTTATGTATCCTGTGATTAGGAATGAGATGGCTATGCAGAATACATGGCAATTTATTAACGAATCTGTTACGAGGAAATGGAGTGCCTGTTAAGTTTGAAAGCATCTGGCAAAACCAAGTTCCCCCTGACTTAGGAAACTCTGAAACATAGTAATTCTTACTGCCTATAGGCTGATGCCATAAGATATACCGCTGCAAGGCGATCAGTTTGTTTTGAAATTTAGGCTTCAATAGTTTTTTATGCTTCGAATGGACAAGGTAAAAATCTCCTTGATTAAGAGAGGCATGTATCTCAGGGTCTTCCCTCGGCGATTGAGATTTCTCCATTTAACCTTCAAGTTATTAATGAGGATTTTTCGGTTAATTTTTGATTTGATGGTATAGTCGAGCAGGACTTCAGAGAGATTGTGAAATACCACCTTGTCATATAATCTATACCAAAGATCTGCATCCTCGGCCCACCGAATATCGGGGTCATAATATCCATGTTGTTCATAGACTTCTTTCTTTATCATCACAGTAGGGTGAAAGACTAAAGTCTTTTTGAAAACTCTTAATTTGATGTCATGATCATTGACAGGGAGACGCATAATCTTAATGGGCTGACGAGACTCGGCTACATATTGTACCGCTGTTCCGAGGATGTCTACTTCGACATGAGTGCTCATATAATCATATTGGAGTTGAAGTCTGTTAGGATATGATATATCATCGGCATCCATCCGTGCAATAAGTTTAGCACGAGCATGTTTAATCCCACGATTTAAGGAATAGGATAATCCCTCATTGGACTCATTAGTGAGGAGAATGATTCGTTTGTCTTGTTGCTGATATTGCTGTAAAATCTCTAATGTTTGATCTGAGCTCGCATCATCAATAGCTATAAATTCGAACTCTTTAAAGGATTGATTGAGGATGCTCTCTATTGCTTTTTGCACGGTCTGCTCTGCATTATAGCAAGACATTACGACACTAAGTTTAGGCTGAGTCATGCTGTCTGCTTCTGAAGATTAAACCTGTTATCACTCCTGTGGCCATACCGAAGAAAATCCAAAAGTAAACGGTAAACATTGAATCTTCACCAAGCCCAAAAAAGGTCATGAAGCAAAACAGGAATAGGGTACATTTTTCAAATGGTCTTGCAATTGCTTTAAGTTGCAGTGTTAGCCAGATCACTCTGGCCTGAACTAGCAGATGTAATGACCCTAATGCCAATCCCAGACTGCCAAAGAGATGTACGTAGTCGGACTCTGGTGAGTTTGGTACGTAATCGAGAATGGCATTCACATTATAAAAGTCAGCAAATATCTGTCTGTTGAAAATATCTGTATATATCGGATAACCTCCCAATCCTACTCCAAAAGGAAAATTATTGATAATGTTCCAGGCGTTAGCATAGCTATAGAACCGCGTGTCATAAATGAGATTGTCAAAGTACTGGTCTTTAAGTAAGAATATAACAACTCCCGTGAAGAGAGCTGCTGCCAACACTCGTTTGAGACTTCCTAAATTGAAAACAAATAAAGCCCCGATCATCCCAATCATATAGCTCCGAATACCAAAACCTGCAAATAGGATCAGCATGAGTATAGGAACTTTTATGTATTTGTCCCTAATCATATAGAGCGTATAGGCACTTAAGAACCCGAGTAGATAGCCATATCGCTGTTTCATAATTCCAAAGTCATCCAAGCTATGCACGAAGGCATCGTTGAATTCTGAGAAGTAATACGATATCGGATATTGAATCACTATTTGGATCGTACAGAATGCCACCAAAGCAATCATTATCCAGAATAGCCATATAGTGCGTCGGTAAAAGAATCTGTCGTCCCAATCTCGTACTTTAAATGTGAAGATATGCACGACAATGGCCATCGTTATAAAGATCAATTGGTAGAGAAACCATGATGAATCTACATAAGGACTTAACACAAAGTTGATAGAGTACAAGACTACGAGAACGGCATATTGGCTTAGGGATGGCCAGAACGTTGACAGCTTGGGTCCTTGCTGTATAAACACCATTAATAAACCACCAAAACAGATGTAGTTAACAAAATTGAACGCACCTCCACCAAGAGCATTGATCTCAACAGGAAAACCGAAAAGCTGCGATAAGTAAAAGTCAAAAAACGTCAGTCGCAGAAGCCCCATTAGCAGGAAAAAGGATACTATGCTAATACTGACTTTAGAGATATCCGGTTGCGCTATTTGACTCATGACCGATTGTAAAGTCTATCAACAATAAATTTCTTTTGCATTCGCATCTCAGGTTTGAAGATAATTCCAGTTATGATCATTGCGCCAAGCCAAGAGAGAAAGAATGTTAAGAGAATATCTATGATTGAGTTAATTGAAAAAAGATGTTGAATCAGATAACTAGCAATCACGAATAGTGTCAAGAGTAAAACAACATAGCTCACTATCCTAAGGGCGCTTTTGTGATCTACATATTTAAACAGAGTTTTGCTCCAGCAAATAAACCAGTACGCCAAGGATAATAGGCTATATACTATCACGAAAGCCAGCATATCTATATTGAAGATCAACAGACCAATAATAATTGGAGCAAAAACGATCAGTGCTCCGATCCAATATAGTCTCGTAAGGTCCTGGGTCCTAAGGTCATTGATATACATGATATTGGTTAGACCTTTCAAGATTAAGGACAAGCCTAAGAAGGCAAGCCAAACAACATATGATCCTGCAGATATCCATTGATCACCAAGAATGAGCGTGGTGACCTCTAGTCCAAATAGGTGAAAGCATAAACAAGGAATACCAATGAAATTAAGAATAAACAAAGAAAGGATCTTATAAGCATGCTGCAGGCGCTCACCTTTCATTGTACTGAGATAGGTCATGGCAGGAGTGGTTAGGGCATTTCGAAAGGTATTTGGTTTATCTACTACGAAGAGTCCCCGCTCATAATGACCTAATGTAAATTCTCCGAAGATTTTACCTACGAATAGTTTTTCTATGTTCCCGCTTACACCGGTTATCAGACGGCTAATCATCAAATGATAGGCCTGAATAATATATGGTTTGATGGCTAAAATATTTTTAATAGATACTAATTGATACTTAGCTCTTGATAGTACAAAAGCACTAATCAGGCGCGTAAAACTATAACTGAAGTGTTTAATAGCCAAGGCAACGGCGCCCCAACCAGAGAGAGCCATACTTATTGATATGAGAAGTGATACGGCAGCCGATCCTATAGAAATTGACTCAGTCGAGTAGAATTTCTGACTGCGCAGTAATTGACTGAAAGGTTGATTAGACACACCCATACAGATTGCAGAGGCAGACATAATCGGAAACAAGGTGTAGAGGAGTTTTATATCGTAGTAATGGACCATAATAGGAGAGACAAGCAATAGAATCAATGCCACGAGCACTCCGAAAAAGATATTAATTGAAAGGAATGAAGAGTTTATAAGCTTATCCACATGGGGATACTTGAGATAGATTGGTGTGAGACCGAAGTCTAGAAAGGATTGAAAAAAGAGAAATACAGCGAAGCACAACGCATATACACCGAAGTCTTCAGGTCCAAGAATGCGAGCCAATATAATCGCACCTCCCAGATTAATCAACTGTTGTAACCCAACACCGATAAATGATATTGCACCGCCCTTGACAGGATTCATGTTTTTCAAAGATAGTTGCGCTCAGCACACATCTCAGCCAAATTTTGATCAGAATCACAAAGCTTGCGGATAACTCCACGGATACTTCTGATTTGATCATCTTTAAGGGTGTCTCTCCAAAAGAAGTCTAAGCTTTGCCGAGTATCACCTAAAGAAGAATAATGTGAAGAATGCAAAGTGTTGAGTGAGACCATAGATGGTGTGAAAATATGGGATGGATGGATTGGATGGTCATATAACTCAAGAGAGGTTAATAGAACTTTGACATGTTCAAAAGGGTTGGCGTATAGATCCTCATAAAAAACAGGTTTCTTCTTTATCATATCCAGCTGTTTTAATGCTTGAAGATTGAGATATCCCCATACGAAGGCTAGTTGTTCAATATGTGATGAGCAACCAGCGGAAATTTTTTTGAAATTTGAATCCCCAACCTCATTGTTCAATTGACTCCAATGTTCGCGCCATCCTAAGTCTTCCCAGAAATGTGGTCTGTTTTGGATCGAGGCAATCACAGCCAGTGGGTGTCTGATAATATATATAGCTCTAGCTGAATAATGTTCAACTAATGATGCAAATGAAGTATTAAGTCGGATGGATTTAAGACCAATGATCTCCGAGAGTGACCAAATTGTCTCGACATATTTAGGATCTACTTTATCAATAGTCGAGGGAAGATGATTTCTCAGCAACCAGTCATGCTTAATGTGCTTATTGAGTATTCCATCAATGTGTCGAATGAGATCAGTAGTTAGGGCTGATTCACGATAGATGGTGGTTCTGACATCGCCAAATAGCTTGGGATGCAATGGCTCAAACAGTACTAGCCGACCACTATACTTCGAGACAATATCTGATACCCATGTAGTGCCAGACCTGCCAAGCCCAAAAATGAAAATAGGCTTATTCATCTCTGGCAAAATAGACATTAAATAATCATACCCGCAGCGACCGTACTGTTAGACGCTTCATCTACAAGTATCACACTACCAGTAGTGCGATTCTTCCGGTACGAATCAACAAACAAAGGCTTAGTAGTGCGTAAGACTACTCGAGCAATGTCATTCATGTTGATGTTGTTATCCTCCATATCTCTATGAAGCGTGTTAATATCGAGTTTATATCTAATCTCCTTGACAACACAGCGGGCATCTTGAGAAGTGTGTCTTAAACTATACTTTCCTTTAGATCGGAGCGGCTTACTGCTATCAAACCAACATAGCATAACCTCTATATCTTGAGTTATTTCAGGCTGGTTATTCTCCCTAACGATCATATCTCCTCTACTCAAGTCTAGGTCATCTTCTAATAGAACCGTCACAGATTGGGGAGGAAAAGCTTCGTTTTGCTCACCGTCTGGTCCCATGATCTTCTTGATTTTTGTTGAGAATCCAGTAGGCAACAGGGTGACGTTATCACCTTTTTTCATTATGCCACCAGCTACTCTACCAGCATATCCTCGGTAGTCATGAAACTCGTCAGTGTTAGGCCTAATCACAAACTGAACGGGGAATCTGGCATCGATAAAGTTATGGTCGCTTGCTATATGTACATTTTCTAGATAGTACATTAATGTAGGACCATCGTACCATGGTGTCTTTTCAGATCGTGTCACTACATTATCACCTAACAATGCAGAGATTGGAATGAAGTGCACATCTACCACATCAAGCTTAGCAGCAAATGCCTCGAATGACTCTTGTATCTTATCATACTCCTCTTCGCTAAAGTCTACTAAATCCATCTTATTAACACAGACAACGATGTGTGGTATCTGAAGGAGAGACGCGATTATCGCATGCCTTTTAGTCTGTTCAACTACACCGTGACGAGCATCGATTAGTATTAGTGCAACATTGGCCGTGGAGGCCCCCGTAACCATATTACGTGTATACTGAATATGACCAGGAGTATCTGCTATGATGAACTTTCGCTTCGGAGTGCTAAAGTATCTATAGGCCACATCAATTGTGATTCCCTGCTCTCTTTCCGATTTTAGGCCATCTGTCAACAATGCTAGGTTAACACCTTCTTCTCCACGTCGCTCTGTGGCATCCTTTATCTGATCATACTGATCTTGAAATATGCTCTTACTATCGTATAGTAGTCGACCGATCAGAGTTGATTTACCGTCATCTACACTACCTGCTGTAGTGAATCGTAATAATTCTGTGCTATTCTTATTGTCACTCATTCTTTTCTCTTTTTGGGTCTAGAAATAACCTTCTTTTTTGCGATCCTCCATAGCGGTTTCGCTTCGCTTATCATCTGTGCGACCACCTCTCTCTGTCATTCTTGTTGTCGCCACCTCTTCTATGATCCCCTCAACTGTTGACGCATTGGATCTCCATACTCCAGTACAGGTCATATCTCCAATGGTTCGACACCTAACTGTTTCTTTAAACACCTTTTCATTAGGTTTTTTCATGATGTAATCACAATCTGCCAGTAAGGTGCCATCTCTTTCAAATACGTCTCTCTCATGCGAAAAATATAGTGAAGGCAATTCTACCTTTTCCATGGCTAAGTATTGCCATACGTCGAGCTCTGTCCAGTTACTAATTGGGAATATTCTGAAGTGTTCGCCCATGCTCTTACGACCATTGAACAGATTCCATAATTCTGGTCTTTGGTTCTTCGGGTCCCACTGACCAAACTCATCACGATGGGAGAAGAACCTTTCCTTGGCTCTGGCTTTTTCTTCGTCTCTACGTGCACCACCCATGGCGGCATCAAATTTTCCTTTTTCCAAGGCATTGAGAAGAACACCGATCTGGAGCATATTCCTGCTTGCATTGACTCCTTTCTCTTCAACTGCTTCACCTGATTGGATAGCCTCTTCGACTGAACCTACTATAAGCTTGGCCCCTAATTTCTTTACAAGATTATCCCTGTATTGGATGGTCTCAGGAAAGTTATGCCCTGTATCCACATGTAATAAAGGGAAGGGGATTTTGGCCGGATAAAAGGCCTTATAGGCTAGATGTACAATTAAGATAGAGTCTTTTCCACCCGAGAACATGATAACAGGACGCTCAAACTGAGCGGCTACTTCACGGAGGATGAAGATTGATTCTGCCTCTAATTCTTTTAGATGACTGATATTATAATCCATGTATTATACCAATTTCGATTTTTCAATAATGAAGTGACACAGTGCATCAACGCTCTCTTCGACGCTTTGAGATGCAGTTGGTATGACCATATCGGCATTTACAGGAGCCTCATATGGAGAGTCTATTCCTGTAAATCCTTTTATTAATCCTTTTCGCGCTTTTTTGTACAGGCCTTTTACATCTCGTTCTTCGCACAATTCAAGAGATGTTTCAACATAGATTTCATTATAATCTTGCGCTCCAATAATCTTTTTTGCCAGAGTTCGGATCTCGATTGTCGGACTTATAAATGAGCACAGTGTAATAATTCCACTGTGAACATAAAGTTTAGCCACTTCAGCTATACGTCTGATATTCTCTTGTCTATCTTCTACACTAAATGTGAGATTATTGGATATGCCAGTTCTAATATTGTCACCATCTAATACTTGTACAAAGTAGCCTGCATCAAAGAGCTTACGCTCGACCCCTTTAGCTATGGTGCTTTTGCCAGAACCGGATAACCCCGTCAGCCAATAAACGCCTGAGTTCTGACTTAGGAAGCGTTCACGCTCGTTCCGTTGAACCAGCTGATCAAATATGGAATGAATATTTTCCATTTGAACTATTTCTTAAAAGGGTACAGCTTTCTAATACTCCCTCTTGGTACCGATTGCCAGGCTCTCTCATGTAGATAGTAAATGATCAACTTTATAAAGAATTCTATTGAAGCAACCTTAACCGCTGTTTCCATTTGACCAGTGGTAAAATAGGTAATCCCAAAGATGGTACTTGTGGCAATAATCCTCCAAGTTAGCCCTTTGAGTATACTTCTTAAATGAGATTCCTTATGAGTTTCTGACATTAGCTGCGCTAAAATTCACGCAAACCTACAACTATTATTGATTGTAGAATAGGTTGTGTTATAACCTGATTACATAAAGAGCACCAAGGATGATAATACTTAAAAATATTCCGAGTAAAACCCCATATAATAATATTCTCGATAGCCCTAAGACATTAGCCTGTATAGGGGTTAAGGGTTTATCAATCAATTGGATGAGTGGCGTATTATTTTGAAGTGCCAGCTCAGCGATCGCCAAGTTTTTTTCAGCCTCTGCATATGCTGTTTTTAGGATTATAGATTCCGTAGACAATCTACTTAGTCGAGTTGTATTACTACTACCAAATACATTCTGATTTCGATCTTCCAAGGTAGCTATTTCGTTTTCTACTGAGTTAAGGGAAATTCTTATGGAATCACGTTTGTTTTCGATAATATCATAGGACAACTGCTGACGCTCTATGGACTTGTTGGTGTAAAAATCTTTGAGGTATTCGAAGTGATTAATAAGATAGTTAATAGAGAGCTCCTCAGAGCGTGATTCAAAATCAAAAGTCATGATGTAGTGATCTCGCCCGTAATCCATTTTAAGAAGACCACCATTCTGTTCTGCTCCGTTTACTAGAGTATGGAGCTGTTTAACCAAGTAATTATACTCAGTTGTTCCAATAGTCTCTGTAAAGTTGCCTGAAAAAGGTTCTTCGGAATACGCTTGCCACGTTTCATCTAGTTTATAAAGCTGAATCAAATGATCTGCGATACTCTTGGTCTCTCCATTAATCTCGCACTGAGATTTCAACACCTGTTCTAGGATATATCTAGATCGTGCTATTTCAATGAGCTTGTCTATATTATATTTTCCTGTGGAAACGGGCAATCCAAATTGACCTAGTATGCTTGATATTCCTGTAATAGATTGTCCTGAATCATCGCTCAGCATTAAGGTCAGCTTAGCATTATAAGTAGGCGCTTTACTTTGTGACCAAAACCAGAGGCCTCCACATGACAATAGGATTGAAAGAACAAAGACCTTCCAATTGCTGAGCATAAGATTAACATATCCCTTGATAGATCTGATGAAATCCTCTAAGGAAATTTCGTCTTCAGGTCTCATGGATTTCATCTCAGCCATTATCAATCAGTCTTTATAGTTTAAAGATGGAAATAAAAACTTTTCAGCCTCATCGACGGAGATGCTCTTTCTACTCGCATAATCTTCCACTTGATCAAGTTCGATTTGGCCCAAGCCAAAATATTTAGACTCTGGATGACTCAAGTAGTATCCGCTGACTGATGCCGCAGGATACATGGCTAGACTCTCCGTTAATGATATCCCTGTATGCGCTTCAACATTTAATAACTCGAATATGGTCTCTTTCTGAGTGTGATCTGGACAAGCTGGATATCCTGGGGCCGGCCGGATGCCTTGATATTTTTCTTTTATGAGATCCACAGCACTCAATTTTTCGGCACTATATCCCCAGAAATCAGTTCGGATAAGTTCGTGAAGCTTTTCAGCAAAAGCTTCGGCTAATCTGTCAGCCAGTGACTTGAGGAGAATGCTATTATAATCATCGTGATTCGCCTCGAACTCTTTAAGCTTGCCTTCGATATTGATACCTGCGGTAACTGCAAAAGCTCCAATATAATCCTCATTGCCTTCAGGCGCTATATAATCGGCAAGGCATAGTTGTGGTATCCTATCGTTCTTTTTTCTTTGTTGTCTTAATCCATAAAGCGTATATGACTTGTCATCATCTGGATTAGTGATGAGAATATCTTCATTCATCTGTTGAGCTGGAAAAAGACCATAAACTCCGTTGGCCGTAATCCAAGACTCATCTATGATCCGCTTTAGCATGTCTTGAGCATCATCGTATAGCTTTTTGGCCTCAATACCGATGATGTCATCCTTGAATATCTGCGGATACTTGCCCTTGAGCTGCCAGCTACTGAAGAATGGGGTCCAGTCTATATAGTCTACGAGCTCATTAATGTCATAAGACAGCAGAGAGTGAACACCTAACTTCTTAGGGGTTGGAGGCTTATAATTGTCCCAATCTATATGCAGTTTCTTCTTCCTTGACTGCTCAAGGGTTAGATACTCTTTCTTCCTAGTATTGTTCAGTCGTTGAGTACGAACCTTGTCATATTCTGCTCTGATGTCTAGGATATAATTGGATTTGTTGTCCTCATCAGAAGAGGTAAGGATCGTAGATACGCCGACACTACGAGAGGCATCTAGCACATGAATTGTGGGCCCATTATAAACGGGTTCTATCTTGAGAGCGGTGTGTGTCTTGCTTGTCGTAGCACCTCCAATAAGTAAAGGAATTGTCATCCCTCGTTCTTCCATCAAGCTTGCGACATTGACCATTTCGTCGAGTGATGGAGTAATTAATCCACTGAGCCCGATGATGTCTACATTTTGTTTTTGGGCCTCATCAAGTATTTTGTTAGCCGGCACCATCACTCCTAGGTCGATAATCTCAAAGTTGTTACAAGCCAGGACTACACCAACTATATTCTTGCCGATATCATGGACGTCGCCTTTTACAGTGGCCATAAGGATTTTCCCTTTTGTCTGTATGACTCCTTGTTTCTCTTCCTCTATAAAAGGGGTGAGATAAGCTACTGCTTTTTTCATCACTCGAGCACTCTTAACTACTTGTGGTAAGAACATCTTACCTGCACCAAAGAGATCACCGACTACATTCATGCCATCCATAAGTGGCCCTTCGATCACCTTAAGCGGAGAGTTTAGCTCTTCCATGGCAGCCTTAGCATCTTCGTCTATATATTCTGTAATACCCTTGATAAGCGCATGCTCGATTCTTTTTGATACAGGATTCTCACGCCAGCTTAGATCGACTACTCTAGATTTTCCAGCACCTCTAACATTCTCGGCATAGCTGATCAAACGATCCGTAGAATCGACTCTACGATTGAAAATTACATCTTCGATGAGGTTTCGCAGCTCAACGGGGATCTCGTCATAGATCTCCATCATGCCAGCGTTAACGATACCCATATCCATACCCTTCTGTATGGCATGATATAGGAAGACGCTATGCATTGCCTCTCTTATTCTGTTGTTGCCCCTAAAAGAAAAAGAAATATTGCTGACACCTCCACTAATCTTGACACCTGGACAGCGTGCTTTTATTTGTTCTGTAGCATCTATGAAATTAATGGCATACTCGTTATGCTCTTCGATACCTGTGGCAACGGCAAAAATATTCGGGTCAAAAATGATATCATTTGGGTTGAAGCCAACCTTGTTTACTAAGATGTCATATGCGCGTACACAGATTTCCACCTTACGTTCAGTTGAATCTGCTTGCCCAGTTTCATCAAATGCCATGACGACTGCTGCTGCGCCATAGCGCCTAACTGTTTTAGCATGTTGAATGAAAATCTCTTCACCTTCTTTTAAAGAAATCGAATTTACAATACACTTGCCTTGAACACATTTCAGGCCTTTTTCAATCACTTCAAACTTGGAGGAGTCTATCATCACAGGGAGCTTGGCGATCTCTGGTTCAGCCATCATGAGATTTAAAAACTCCGTCATCTCTTTTTCTGAATCTAAGAGTCCCTCATCCATATTAACATCAATGATTTGAGCTCCGCCCTCTACCTGATGTTGAGCGACGGTTAGAGCTTCTTCATAGTTGCCCTCTTTGATCAGTCGTGCGAACTTGCGAGATCCAGTAACATTAGTTCTTTCTCCTACATTGATGAAGTTAATGTTCTCTCTTACAATCAGTGGCTCTAGCCCGCTGTACATGCTGTATTTGGCTTTGGTTGAAAATTCACGTGGTTGGATGCCGATTACATTGTCCGCCATAGCCTTAATATGATCTGGTGTTGTGCCACAACAACCTCCAATGATGTTGACTAAACCAGTTGAAGCGAAATCGCGGATATACTGACCCATTTCAACGGCTCCTTGATCATACTCCCCAAGTTCATTGGGAAGGCCTGCATTAGGATAAGCACTTACTGGACATGTAGCAATATTAGCCAAGTCTTTTAAGAATGGAGTCAATTCTTTTGATCCAAGGGCACAGTTGAGACCTACTGATAATAAGGGCATATGAGAAACAGAAATCCAAAAGGCCTCCACCGTCTGACCACTTAGAGTTCGACCACTGGCATCAGTAATTGTACCTGAAACCATAATCGGCCATGATTGGTCTTTCTCTTCGAACAATGAGTCTAAAGCGAATAAAGCCGCTTTGCAGTTTAAGGTATCAAAGACTGTCTCTATTAATAGAATGTCCGCACCTCCATCTACTAATCCTCTTGCCTGCTCTAAATAGGCGCCTACAAGATCATCAAATGTAACTGCTCGATATCCTGGATTATTAACATCTGGAGACAGTGACGCTGTGCGATTGGTCGGCCCAAGAGCTCCAGCGACAAATCGTGGCTTGTCAGCTGTCTGAAATTTGCTTGTCGCTTCCTTTGCGATTTGGGCACTTGCCTTGTTCATCTCATAGGCAAACTCAACCATATCGTAATCAGCCTGAGAGATGCTATTAGCGCTAAAGGTGTTAGTTTCTATAATGTCAGCCCCAGCATTCAAATATTCTTCATGAATCTCTCTAATCACATGAGGTTGAGTAAGGGACAACACCTCATTATTACCCTTTATATCCATATGATAAGCAGCAAACCGATCACCACGATAGTCTGCTTCAGTCAATTTATATCGTTGGATCATGGTACCCATGGCACCGTCCAGCACTAAAATTCTATCTGCTAAAACCTCTTTTAGATCTTTATGTGTAAAATTCAATAGTCTATCGCTTTGTGGTGAACATTCGCTCTAATACCAAAGCTGGTATAGTTAGTAGTCTGATTAAAGAGACTTTCTACGCTGCTCTGATTGCGGTGCAAATATCGCAAATCAATATAGTAACCGCTGAAGAGTTCATAAGTCAGACCTATTTCGAACAAGCTAAGGTCAATCGGTGTACCCTGACCCGTAAAATTTCCGAATTCTGATTGACGAGAATCGTTATTGAGTAGGAAGTCGAAACCAATATTATTATTGAGATCGTCTCCATAAGTGGTCCTTATGAATCTTGCATCTAAGGTGAGAGCAGGAAGAGGTTGATATTTTAGCAGGACAATTAGTTCTTTAAAGTTTGCCCCGAGGGGATGTGCCAGAGCTTGATTAAAATGACTAAAACTGGTCAAAACATTGCCGTTAGCATCCGCTACTCGATGTGAGTAGGTAAAAGGGCGGGCTGTATTATATTCTATCTGTAGGTCTAATGTATTAATGCCAAGTAGATCAAAGTGCTTCAATCCAACCTGATAAGCAACTTTGTTCGCCCACCAACCATTCCCTGCAAAAACTTGATCAGTTCTAAACTCATCGACTAAGAGCTGGCCATATAATTTGGCCCCATTTATAGGTATGTATGAAGCATTTAGACCAATTAAGACGTTATCTGGGCTATCTAAAAATTGCTCTATTGATCGATATAAGATTACAGGATTAAGATATTGCCATTCGAATTGTTCGTTACGACTGAACACTACCGTCTCAAAAATGCCAATGCTAAATCTAGGGGACGCCTTGAAATCAAGGTAATGCGCCACCATATACTTCTTAGGTAGCAAATTATCACCGATGTTATCAGCGGTGCTAATAGGCGATAATTCAGTAAATAGATTCTGATAGTGAAACTTCCAGACATTGGTGCTCAGTTTCAGATAAAAGTAATTGTGGCTATAATCACTTAACAAGAGGGATCTATAGCCATCGCCGATAAAGTTATTTCCATACCCGAGCTGAAGATCAACAGATGGGGAAATCTTCAGGCCTGTATATGCTTGTGCGTTCAGGAAGTCCCATCCCTGAAAAGAGCTCAATGCTCGACTCTCAAAGGACTTAAAGAATCCCTGTCCAGGAATGGCATTCCATCTATTTATGCGGGCATTTACATGAGGTAAGAACTCACGTTGGTTTTCATAGATCGCACTATAGAAATAGATTTTTTTATCGATAGAGCCACGGAGTTTGATTCCTCTTGTATTCTGATAGAGAGCATTTCCATCATTATTACCCACAGATAGATTTAAGAGCGGATTAACTCTCAATTCAAAATTATCTGTGTTGACAGCAAAAAATTGGGTTGGAGTCTTGTAGAAGGAATTAAAGATTCCTTTGATCTTCTTCTGATTGAGAGAATGGGAATCTGCTAGAAAAGGTAGTATCTCATCGTATTCTAAGATCAATCTCTTGAGCCCGATTTGATCAACTGCTCTGTATGATTGTATGGAGTCCAACATATCAACGAGTTGGATGGGGTCCGTATACCTAATCGAGCTATGACTAGTAAACTTGTCGGGATAAATACTAGATATCCGATCAAGGGAATGAAAATGTATGGGATTGTAATCTAGAAAACTTACTTGTGAGCATAACCCTGACGACAGGCTTATGAAAAGTACGATGTACAGATTTTTGATCACACGGTAAAGTTAAGCAGGTAGTCTTGTATCTCACGATCAAAAGCAATCGAGGTGTCATTGAGAAACTCAACCTGTATCGGCAAAACGTATATGTCAATATTATATTTGATAAGATAGTCATAATGCAGGCCAAGTCTGGTAGCATCTTTCTCAGTTGTAATGATCACGGCTTTTTGGCCTTTTAATTCATTGTATGTTTTGGCAATATTGGATACTTCGTGTGGGCTGAAGTAATGATGATCCTCAAATGAGAATGAGCTTACATTATGAACCTGACTATCTATATATTCTAACAAGTAGTCCGTTGAGGCAATTGCGGTTACTAATATGGCTGTATCATAATAAGAAAGAGCAATTCTACTACCCTTAAAAATATGATAAGGATTTTGGTAACGATACTTGGAAAAGTAAATGTTTTGGTGTTCTTCGGGTCTTAGACGATCGATTATTGCTTGCTGTTCTTGTTGACTGATTTGGTTAGGACATTTACTAATTATGATAATGTCCGCACGAGAGGCGCCTTGAGGCCACTCTCTCAGTCTCCCGGCTGGCAAGAGGAAGTCCTCAAAGTAAGGTTTGCTGTAGTCAGTTAATAGGATATTGAGTCCAGCGGTAACGCTGCGATGTTGATAACTATCATCTAGGATTAACGCTTGAATATTCGGTTTTTGAGATAGCATTTGTGGTATTCCGATAGAACGACTTTCAGATACAGCCACACTGATGTTTGGGTACTTCATGGAGTATTGCTTAGGCTCATCACCGACCGTTTTTGCTGTGTCTCTCTTATTGACGAGACGATAACCCTTTGATTTTCGATTATATCCTCTGCTCATCACTCCAATATTTAGGTATGGTTGAAGTAGTGTAATGAGATATTCGACATGGGGTGTTTTGCCAGATCCTCCGACAGCTAGATTTCCCACTCCTATGACAGGGATATTAAATTCGATAGATCGCAATAGTTGAGTTCTATAGAACAAATCTCTAATCAGTACTCCAAGACCAAATAGCAATGAGAACGGAAGCAAAAGACCTTTTACTAAATATTCTCTAAGCACTTTGTATCTGTTTAAATACTTGATGTCCTATCGAGCATTGCAAGCACATTTTGTTGTTGCAGAAATGTTTCTTTAGGTGAAGGAGAGCTTGGCTACTTGCTGCTGATTGTGTTGGCATTTTGAGTTCTTTCCATTTTTTTATCACGGAATTCTTCTCGCAAGCTATAGCATCTAAAATGTCTACAGCCTTAGATTTAAGTTCATCACTATCTTGGTATATACCATAGGCATATTTAAGTGGTGCGACGGCATTGATTATGATTGAATTGACTTTATCAGTTCCAATTGATTTTTTAATAGGCTTTGCTTCACTGTCAAATCGGTAATGTTCATACCAAAACCCTTGGTCGAGACTAACTTGTAATTCATTTATGATAGCCTTATTATCACCTTCAAACAAAAGGGCATCCAGTCGGTCAATTTTGGATAATAGTTTGGCCATCTGAGCCAATCTGATGGTTGGAAATCCAGAAGGTCTCATCCGCATAAATTTCCATTCAGCAGGTCTCATGTGGAGGAGGTTATATTTATGTCGATAGAACTCGTAATGCGCTTTCAGTTTCAATACATACTCATGTTCTTCCTTGGTGTTTAAAAACCCTGCCACACCGAATAATATTCCTTCGAGTTCTTCGATGGAGTCCATATGTTTTATAACTATATGGTAGGGCACTAATTGGCTCAAGCGCAGGAATGCTTCGGCATTCACACTAAGGCCGATACTCCAAAATAGTCTTTGATAAATTACCTCTAACCAGTTGTCGGTTTGTGCACTAAGCTGCTTCAGAATACTTTGCGCCTTTATGGTGAGACGTTCTGCGAGGACCTTGTCAAGAGTCACAGATTTAGTGATCTCATTTATATCAGCTATCCAAGATTCACACGGTATCCAACTCTTATTTCGCTTGAGCAAATGATAGGCATTGTAGGATGATTGATCAATTCTTGATCTGAGCTCAAGCGTTGGTACTGCATGATCGCCAACTAGTATTGTCTTGTCGTGATTAAGGACAACATGTAGAATTACATTTTGGTATGCTTCGTCTGATGAGTGCTTATGTTTGTCCCAATCAGAGGAGTTGATATGTATTTCGATGTGACCGTGCCAAGTCATATCCCCGATTTTCACAGCGCCATTTAGAAAGTCAGGACCAGCATTGGTATTGTAATTACCAAAGTTCAATATATCTACTTGATCCCCTGATGTCAAGAGAAGGTCTTGGAGATCAAAATTCTTAAGTCTCCAGATGTAGTGTATGAAATCCTCTGATATATTATTGTTAGTCACCTAAATACCTCTTTCATATATCTTAAAGGTATATGAATATTGGTTTTTATCATCTGCCACATGGTGCTCATCGAATGTAAGTTTGAACAGATCATAATTGACTTCGGGGAAATAGGTATCTCCCTCTGGTTGAGCATCAACTTCCGTGAGGTAAAGTCGTTGCCATAGATCCTGAGTCTGACTATAGATATTTCCGCCCCCCAGAATAAACACTTCGTCTTCTCCTTCTTTGTGGGCATATGCTAAAGCCTCGTCGATGCTATTCTTAACTACGATATTGCTATGATAGTAAGATGCATCACGAGTGACAACCACATGTACTCTATTCGGTAATATGCCAGGAAGAGACTCAAATGATTTACGCCCCATAATGACATGTCTATTGATCGTCTTTGCTTTGAACCATTTAAGATCTCCAGGAAGATGCCAAGGCAAGTCGTTGTCTTTGCCGATTACATTGTTTTTTCCTTTGGCAACAATCGCAGAGATGATCACAGATAAATTATTGAAGAGTTATTAAATCTGTCTGCAAGATACCTTGTTCGACAGGCAAGCGCCTCTTAGATATCTCTTTTTTGATATATTTTTCGATGAGTAAGCCTGAGATTGGAGCGGCATATGTGCCACCGCCACCTGCATTTTCGATGAATACAGCAACGGCTATCTTAGGATCCTTGACGGGCGCAAAAGCAAAGAAGACTGAGTGATCAATTCCTTGGGGATTTTCCGAAGTTCCAGTTTTTCCGGCGATAGAAATACCGGGTGCGGAAGCTCTAAACCCTGTTCCCCCTGTTACGACTTTCTCCATGCCTTCGATAACGGGCTCGAAGATTATTGAGTCAACACCAACTGTCTGCTTCGCTCTGTACTTTCTATCAATGTCCTGATTAGTGATTTCCTTAATTAGATGAGGTTTGTAGAAATATCCACGATTAGCAATTATTGCAGCGAGGTTTGCCATTTGAACTGTCGTAAGCTGAAGCTCACCCTGTCCTACCCCGAGTGAGAGGATATAGGTTGATCTCCAGCATTGATCACATTTGTACTCATCATTATAGTAGCTTGTAGTTGGAATAAATCCATCAATCTCCTCTCTTAAATCTATACCTAACTTATTTCCAAGACCGAAGCGCTCGAGATATTCATTGAGTAAATCAAGACCCTTGCCAGGGGTTCTATATCCATAATGGTTGATAAAATCCCGCATCATCTGGTAGAAGTAAGTATTGCATGAATATTGCAATGCGACTTGCATGTTATATGGGTGAGGATGATCTCTACATCCTTGGATGAACCCCTTTTTCTCATTGATGACATATTCCCCTGAGCAATGTATGGACTTAGTCGGATAAGTTATGCCTTCTTGCATTGCGATCAGTCCTAATATTGGTTTGAAAATGGATCCTGGTGGATATTTCGTTTGTACTGATCTATCCAACAAAGGTCTATGGAGGGTGTCAGAAAGCAGAGAGAGATAAGCATCAGATCGTTCTTTGCCAAAAGATAAGCTGTTCGGATCATAGCCTGGGCTACTTGCCAGAGTGAGGATTTCGCCTGTCTTGGGTTCAATAGCAACTATACTCCCTCGTTTATTTTGTAGTAGCTTTTCGGCATAAACTTGTAAATCGATATCGATACTCGAAGTGAGTCTGAGGCCACTCTGAGCGGTCGAGTCATTGTCGCCATACTCGTATTTTTCAAGCTCTTTACCGAAATTATCCTTGAGCAGATACTCTACACCCTTCACTCCTCTCAACTCTGCATCGTAGTATCCTTCAAGTCCATTGGCACCTTTGGTATCACCAATTTCATATTCATCAGAGGTAGCGATTTCTTGTGCATTTACCTCATTGACATAGCCCATCACATGACCAGCCGCAGCATATGGGTATGACCTCCTACTCTTTATGACGGGATAAAAACCAGAAAATTTATGCAGGTGCTCCTGAAATTGAGAATAGTATAGTGGACTAATATTATCAAGTAGGGTGATCGGCAAGTGGCTCTGGAAATATCTTCTTCCTTTAGCGACTTCAAGCGCCTGATCATACTCTACGGGCTCAATATTTAGTAATGCGCAAAAACGTTCCTTATCAAAATCTGTTGATATTTCATTATGGACTATCTCGAGTTGATAAGTAGGCTCGTTCACGACGATAAGTTTGTCATTGCGATCCATAATTACACCTCTCGAAGGCCTAATAGTTTTCTTAACAAGAGTTCTGTTCTCAGCACGAAGGCTATAGTCACTATTGATCACCTGATGATCAAACAAATTGGCTATTAGCACCCCAGAACCCAAGAAAAACAGGACTAAAATTATCCTATATCGCTCTTTGTACTCCATTTGTCAGAATGTACATAACTATATCCTAACGATCAACTGATATAGGCAGATTATAAGATAAGAAGCTATAAAACTTATGATTGTATTTACTAAGATCTTCACTATGAACAATAAAGAAAAGGCATCGATAGAAAAGTAAGTCAGTAGATGGATTATTAGCATGACAGCGCTGTACCATAGGAACCAACTTAAGCCATAGTTTTTCGAATTAGGAGTATTGTCAGCACGGTATCCGCCACGGGGCTCTAGTAGAGCTAATATATATGGCCTCAAAAATGCCATTAACACCAATGCAGAAGCATGAACTCCAGGAGATTGATAGAAAAAATCAATGATCAACCCCAAGACAAAAGAGATCATCAAAACGGCACTTCTGGAAGTAGAAAGTGGTAGGAGAATGATAATTAAAGGATAGATATAAATCGTGAGGGAAAAGTTACTTCCGAAAGGAATGGCAAAGTTCAGTAATAGTAGTACCTGAACAATCATCAGGATTGCGGCATGAATAGATATCGATAAGATGCTATTACTATTCATCTAGCGATTTTATCTCTGCAAATGAATTATTTTCAAGAACCATCACATTGTCAATCTTGGAAAAAGACACACTTGGTGTAAGTTTTATGTTGAAGAACTCTCCAGACTTTTTCAATGACCAATCTTTGACAATTCCAATCATTATTCCAGGAGGAAAAATCGTTGAGTATCCATTGGTCAGAACACTATCTCCTTTCTGGATCTCGGCGTGATTAGGTATGCCATCGAGATCGAGAGTTTCATAGGACTGTCCTGACCATGAGACAGTACCGAAGTAGTTTTGCCCTCTGAGTGTAGCGCTGATTTTTAGGTCAATATTGAGAAGACTCATTGCTGAGCTATAGTTTTTGCTGACATTACTTATTGTGCCCACCACACCTTCGTAGGAAATGACGCCCTGGTCAATCCGAATAGAATCAACCTTCCCTTTATTAATTATGAGCTTGTTGCGCAATGAATGAATATTCTGACTTCGAATCTTTGCGGGTGTGATGCCGTAATCAAAGTCTAAGTCTACAGGCGAGTCTTGATTTTTGATTCTATCAGTAAGTTCAATGATTTCTCTAATGAGTTCGGCATTTTGCTCGGAGAGCATCGCATTCTCCTTTTCTAAATCTAGAAGATTATTTATGCGAGAAGTTTGGGTTCTAATGGACCCTGTAATTTGGCTCGCTGAGTTCGTAAGGATTTGATTTTGAGAACGATTGTAATTGACTACTAAGCTTAGGCATATTATTTCAAGCAAGACGAACAATATTACATGAACATACCGCTGTGCTAATCCAAAAACTGAAGTCATTATTACATACTCCTTCTATCCATTAAAAATGTAAACTTTCCTGTGTTTTGCAGTGCTATTCCAGTACCGCGCACTACAGCTCGAAGTGGGTCATCTGCAACAAATACATTAAGTTTAGTTTTTTCGCTTATCCTTCTATCAAGACCTCTAAGTAAGGCGCCACCACCGGTAAGATAAATTCCCGTTTTATAGATGTCCGAGGCAAGCTCCGGAGGGGTTTCTTCAAGAGCGCGAATAATTGCATCCTCAATTTTTCCTATTGACTTGTCAATAGACTCTGCTACTTCTACGTGATTTACCAAGATTTGCTTTGGGATACCAGTTAACAAATCGCGACCATTTATAGCAAGAGGCGGAGGCGGGTTCTCAATATCAGTAATTGCTGCACCAACTTCTTTCTTTATGATTTCTGCTGTACGCTCTCCTATCAATAGGTTGTGCATTCGTTTAACAAATTCTATAATATCTTCATTAAGCTCATCACCTGCAGTACGTATAGATTGATCTGTAACAATCCCTGATAATGCAATCACGGCGATCTCTGTAGTTCCACCGCCAATATCTATAATCATATTACCCATTGGCTCCATCACATCGATTCCAATTCCTAAGGCCGCAGCCATTGGCTCATGGATCAAGTAGGTTTCCTTAGCATCAACATGATCGGCAGAGTCAAAAACGGCACGTTTTTCCACTTCTGTAATCCCTGATGGAATGCAGATGACCATCTTTAGATGAGAGAAGAATCGTCTTCGACCTTCGACCATATTGATCATTCCTTGGATCATGTTTTCTGCAGCTTGGAAGTCTGCTATTACGCCATCCTTAAGCGGACGGATGGTAAGGATGTTGCTATGCGTTTTTTCATGCATATTCATGGCCTTGGTGCCCACAGCGAGTAATTCGCGAGTATTCCTATCCATGGCAACAATAGAGGGCTCGTCTACAACCACTTCATTATCATATACAATAAGCGTATTTGCAGTACCTAAGTCTATTGCTAGTTCTTGTCTGAAAAAACTAAATATTCCCATTAATCTCTTCTGTCGTAGTTTTCGTCATTTAATATATCCTGGATTGCGGTTTCCGCTCAACCCACGGTTACTATCCAAAAATCGTTCCTATTAAAATATTGCTGTGCAGTATCGAGGATTTCATCTGCGGTAATAGAGCGATAGATGTCTAATAGGGATTTTAATTCGTCCAAGGGAATGTGATTCAAAGCTAATGTTTTTATAGCCTTAATACTATTGAGAGGGCCATCAAAAAAATTGATATACATACCACTTACATAGTTTTTAACTAAGTTGAGTTCATCTTCGGGTACTTTTTCCTGACACATGCGATTCAGCTCTTTCTTTATTTCTGCTATTGTCAGGGGAACATTAGACTTGTCAACATCTGTAGAGATCATTAGAGAACCATCTGCCATATGTGTGTCAAGTATAGAATAGATGCCGTATGTCCATCCTTTGTCTTCACGTATGTTAGAGATCAACCGACTACCAAAGTATCCACCTAGTATTGTATTGGCCATAAGAAGGAAATGGTAATCTGGGTGATTCCTACTGAAGCAATGTCGTCCCATACGAATAGATGTCTGCAATGGATTACCACTGACAGAACTGCGTTTTAAGGATGATGGCTTTTTATTCGGCACAATATTATTGATAATACCATCACCATTTGGTAACGAAGACAGAGTCGCACTCAGACGGTTTATAACAGTAGGGTTAATATCTCCAGCAACAAAGCAAGAGCAATTCTGTGCATTGAAGAATTGTGAGTGATGATGAATTAGGTCTGACCGTGCAATCTGCTCATATTTATAAGGGTCACTATTGTATCCATATGGATGATCGTATCCGAACAATGACTCAGTAAGTTTACGATAAGAGATTATTTCGTTCTTCTGAAGATCCATTTTAAGCCGCTCTTTTCTTCTCGATATGATTAAATCAAGCTCTTCCTGACTGAATGATGGCATGGTTAAAATCTCTTCGATCAGACCAGTGAGTTTATCGAAGTACTTAGTCATTGACAGTACCTTAATAGAGATCGTATCGAAATCAGACCTCACTCTTAATGTGGCACCATGATAGTCTACGTATTCGGCAATCTCTTGGCTCGACTTATGAGTCGTTCCTTCGCTAAGTAGCGCTGCCGTGCAGCTCGCTGACATCTGCGATTCTTCCTGTAACCGGCCTGCTTTAAACACGATATCCACAAGCACCACTTGGGCTTTTTTCTTATGTATTTGATAGATGGGAACACCATTAGGTGCATTATCAATTACAACTTCGGGGCACACATAGGTGTCCAGTGCATTTATTGAAGGTCGGTTTTTCAGATTTGCCAATGTGTATTGCTTCAGAGAGCGGCAAAAGTAATCATTCGCCTGTGAGTTCTATCTTAAGAGTGCACTTGCCTTTGCAATAAATTTGCTTAGTTTTAATTTTTGGAATTAATCGAATTAGAACTCCATGAAATTTAGCGTTTCGTCCTCAGAACTATTGAAGAAACTAAGCCTCGCCAATGGCGTTATCGGCACTAATACCGTATTGCCAATATTAGAGGACTTTCTCTTTAGTTTACAGGATAATGTGCTAACAATAACTGCGTCAAATCTCGAAACAACTATTATCACAGAGGCAGAAGTTGCTATGGAAGAGGGAGGACAGATAGCGATCCCCGCTAAGATTCTCATGGATACACTAAAAGCACTACCTGAGCAGCCAATTACTGTAGAAATAGATGACGGAACCAAAGCTGTAAAGATTACCTCAGCATATGGTCGTTACAAATTATCTGGAGATTCGCCGGAAGATTATCCAGAGCTGCCGTCATCTGATGAAGTGGAATCTATATCTATCAGTGGAGAGATACTTTCCAAGGTTTTAAACAAAACACTCTTTGCGACAAGTAACGATGAGTTGAGAATGGCGATGCAAGGACTATATTTCCAGATAGAAGAGGAAGAGCTAATCTTTGTTGCAACAGATGCACATAAGCTTGTGAAGTATAGCTTCAAGGTTGATGGCAAGAATACACCGAACTCGTTTATCGTTCCCAAAAAGGGTTTGATGCAGTTGAAAAATGCCTTGGACCCTGACCAGACTATTGAACTCAACTATAATTCTAACAATGTCTTCTTTAAACTGGAAGATACGCAGATCATTATACGTCTGATTGATGCTAAATATCCGGACTACAATGCAGTGATTCCATACGATAATGCAAATATTCTAGGTTTAGGCAAGGCAGACTTTCAGAATTCATTACGTCGTATAGCGATCTATGCGAATAAGTCTACTAATCAAGTCGTTCTGAATATTACAGATGGGAGCTTAACGATCTCAGCTCAAGACCTTGATTTCTCAAATGAAGCAACTGAACAGCTCAGCTGTAACTATGACGGAGACACCATGAATATCGGATTCAATGCCAAGTTCCTGATCGAGATGTTGCAGGTGATTGGAGTTGACGATGTAAGCTTTAAGCTGTCAACACCTAACAGAGCAGGCATATTGGTTCCGACCGACCAGGATGAGAGCGAAGACCTGATTATGCTTGTGATGCCTGTTATGATGGGGAATTAATTAACCACGCCTTTTTAATTTTAAACTTTTGCAATGACTCATATAGGACTGTTCTTTGGGTCGTTTAATCCAGTACATGTCGGGCATATGATTATCGCCAATTACATGGTAGAATATACGGCCATGGACGAGTTGTGGATGGTCCTTAGTCCTCATAATCCTTTTAAGTCTCAGCAATCTCTGGCTAATGACTATGATCGCCTACATCTATTAAAATTGGCCATAGGCGAGCATGCTAAAATCAAAGCATCAGATGTAGAGTTTAGCTTGCCTAAACCATCATATACCATAGATACGCTGAGTTATCTTAAAGAGAAATACCCCAAGAAGAGATTTTCTTTGATCATGGGTGGTGATAATATAACGAGCTTTCATAAGTGGAAGAATTATGAGCGGATACTGGCGGAGCATGACATCTATGTATACAAGAGAGGAGAGAATAATGAGCATCAACTAGGAGCAACAGATCGAATCAAGTATGCAGAAGCCCCATTACTCAATATTTCAGCTAGTTATATCCGCAGTGCAATCAAACAAGGTAAGTCAGTACAATATTTAGTTACTGAAGAGGTGTTTAATTACTTGAACTCCAACAATATTTATAAAAAGCTTTGAATCGAATAATCCTTTGTTGTATAAATCTTTGCATGGCCATAAGCATGTTGGGTCAAGGTAACAACTTAGGAATAGGTGAATGGCAATCTCATCTGCCACAGCAGTCTGGCAATTATGTGACCCAGACTCCTTCTTCTATAGTTTATTCCAACATTTGGAATCTCATTATTATCGATAAAGAGGACGACAGCCCTACTTTTTTATCTAAGGTTGAAGGATTAACGGATGTAGGAATTGACATAGTCGAATACGATGAAGTCAATGACCAACTCATCGTCATATATGATGATGCTAACATTGATCTTGTCCAATCTGACGGGTCTGTTATTAACGTCCCTAATATTAAGCTCAACACCACCATAATCACCGACAAAAGGGTTAATGGTTTAGACATCGATCCCGATGGAGTCATTTATCTGGCAACGGGCTTTGGAGTTGTTTCATTGGATGGCAGCACAGGCATATTTAGATCGACGACCATAACGGATGTTCGAGTCAACGATATCGCCTTTCTGAGAGGTAGGCTCTATGCAGGCACTCTTGATGGATTGTATAGCATCGATGTTAATTTGGCGGGTGTTAACTTGAATGATTTCGGTCAGTGGGAGATCATAGAAGATAATCGTGGTATTGGATCTCTCAATGAAATAATTGCAGTTGAAGATAATGGCCAAGACGTTTTTGTTGGAATCGGTAATGAGGTTTTTAGTGGTGATTTTGATAACGGGTTTGAGTTTTTTCATAGTTCTGATTCACGGAGCTTTGTTATAAGCTTCATCAATAATACTGGGGGATTTGTGGTGCTGGGATATCAGGGGCCTGACTTCGTGAGCGAGGTGTTTTTTGCTCAAAGGGATCAGATTCAGCAAGGCGAGGCAGGTTGTGTTAATATCGCAACGGGAGTTGAGATTGATGAGCGTGGACAGGTATGGTACGCCGATGGCTTTCCCGAGATTAGGAGAGCCTTGTCAATAGATCAAGGCTGTGAGCGAATAACATTCGACTCTCCATTCTTTCATACGGCGAGTGACATCGATATAGAGGATGGAATCGTTCATGCAAGTGATGGTGGCGTCTCTGATAATTTTCAATTCCTGTTCAGCAGGAATGGAATATATATTCAAGAAGGGTCCACCTGGACAAACTTCAATGAATTCAATACCCAAGCTATTGATGATAATGACTTGCTCAGTTTTTTTAGGATTAAGGCGGACCCCTTTTCAGATTTAGTTTATGTGGGCAGCTACTGGGGAGGCTTAATGGAGTTAGATCGTACGACTGGTGAAATCATGGTGTATACTCAGGAGAATTCTACTTTACAAGGAGCGATAGGAGACTTAGCTAGAGAACGAATCACAGGAATAGCATTTGATGAGAATGGTAATCTTTGGGTTAGCGTATTTGGAGCAGCACAACCGTTAAATGTTAGAACTCCAGCTGGAGAATGGATGAACTTCAATATCAATGCTCCCTCTACACTTTCCAATATCACCTTTGATGAGGAAGGAAACCTGTGGTGCACTGTGAGTGGCGCCAATGGGGGTGTACTGATCTATGATATGGGAGAGGACGTACTCTCTATCAATGATGATCAGCAACGATTTATTAATCAAAATAATTCGCAGATAGATGCCCCAGTAAATGAAGTTACTTTAGACCTTTCTGGGGATATGTGGGTAGCTACGGCGCAAGGACCTGTCATATTTGATTGTGGCAATGATGTCATTACTGATGAATGTCCGGGGATCAGAAGGATCGTAGAAGTCGATAGCATCGCTGCTTTTCTGTTAGCAGACCAAAATATTACAGCTATCGAGATAGATGGAGCTAATCGAAAATGGCTAGGTAGCGAGAATGGAATTTTTGTTCAGTCAGAAGATGGTGACGAACAACTTCTGCGATTCACCCAAGATAATAGCCCGCTTTTTGATAATGACATCCAAGATATTGCGTATGAGCCGATATCTGGTGAGATGTATATCTCTACCGGCGGCGGAATGATCTCTTTCAAAACAGCAACTTCGGGAGGAAGCTTGCGCAACCGAGCATCTGATATTTATGCATTCCCTAATCCAGTTCAACCTGACTTTTTTGGTTCTGTTGCTATCAAGGGATTAGCAACCGATGCTGAAATAAGGATAACAGACCTTAATGGCAATCTGGTCCAGAGCTCTCAAGCACTTGGAGGGACAGCAACTTGGGATCTTACGGGATTATCTGGTGAGCCAGTTGAGACGGGAGTCTACTTAGTGTTTAGCAATCAAAGCAATAGTTTTAGTAATCCAGATGGTGTTGCGACTAAGATATTAGTAATTCGCTAGAGACCTTGGCGAGTGCCCGGTTATATAAGGCCTCATATTGAGGGAGAATCTTATCTACGTGAAACTCCTGGGACTTAGCCAATGACTGAGCTCTAAATTGTTTGTGCTTCTCTGGGGAGGACAGAATGCTAATGGCATTTTGTGCCATTTCCTCAATCTCACCTACTTTGCTCAGATAGCCAGTTTCTCCATGGATGTTTACTTCTGGAATACCTCCTACATCAGTCGATATTACTGGTACTTCAAGTGCCATGGCTTCCAGAGCGGCCAAACCAAAACTTTCATTGGATGATGGTAGCAAGAATAGATCAGAGATCGAAAGGAGCTCTTCTATTGCTCCTTGCTTACCTAAGAATCGTATCTCTCCACAGATGCCTATTTCTCGACAGATTTTTTCCATTTTAGAACGCTGAGGACCATCACCGATCATCAATAGTTTACAAGGAATCTTTTCGTATACCTTTTGAAAGACATAAATGGCATCTTCGGCCCTTTTGACAGTTCTAAAATTAGAGATGTGAGTCAATATCTTTTCGCCATTAGGAGCGATCGCCTTTTTGAAATGTTCTTTGTCTGTACGTTTGAATTTGTCGAAATCAATAAAATTGTAAATGACATCGATCTCTCTTGAAATATTAAAATTGTTGTAAGTGCTCTCCTTAAGGAAGTTAGATACTGCCGTTACACCATCACTATTATTGATGCTAAACTCTACTACAGTTGAGAGGGCCGGATCTTTTCCAACAAGTGTGATATCTGTACCGTGTAATGTGGTGATGATCGGAATATTGACGCCCTTGGTTTTTAAGATACTCTTAGCCATAAATGCAACAGCTGCATGAGGTATAGCATAATGCACATGTAATAAGTCCAGCTTTTCATTCATTACTACATCAACAAGCCTACCGGCTAGAGTCGTCTCATAAGGAGTATACTTGAAGAGGGAGTATTTAAATGGTAATACTTCATGGAAGTATACATTATTCATAAACACATTGAGCCTTGCTGGTCGCTCATATGTAATGAAATGTACTTCATAACCTTTCTTCGCTAGGTTAATTCCTAGTTCTGTAGCGACCACACCACTTCCGCCAAAGGTAGGATAGCAGACTATTCCGATTTTCATCTCACATTATTTAAAAGTGTACTGTATTTTTGCCAAAATTGAGGTTGAAAGGAAGATCATTGCAATTTAAAAGTTATTCATTGTTTTATTGTTTCAGGTTGTGGCATAATCTCATATGAAAATTGATAGGTAATATGGTTTTTGCCATAAAGTAGACAAAGGACTCGTACACATATGGTGGTATACTCCATTAAGGATATAGAGAAATTAACAGGTGTGAAGGCACATACTATCCGCATATGGGAGAAGCGCTATAATATCATTGAGCCCAAACGTACCGAAAGCAACATCCGCTATTATCTCGATGATGACCTCAAACACATTCTTAATATTGCATTGCTCAACCGCAATGGCATCAAGATTTCAAAGATTTCAGGTATGGACATCGCTGAAATGCAGCGTAGGGTAGCGGAAATAGCTGATATAGATGAATCGTTTAAGGGACAACTGGATACTTTGACCATCTCTTTAATTGATCTCGACGAGGTTAAGTTTCTCAGAATAATTGAAAAGAATCTGCAGGAGAGAGGATTCGTTAATACAATGCTTGAGGTAATATATCCATTCTTGGACAAGTTGGCGATGATGTGGATTACAGACAGCATTAAGGCTATTCATGAAAAGTTCGTCTCAAACCTTATTAAGCGTAAGTCCATAGTTTATATCGATGGTCTAAAACCGACACGAGATGAAACTTTCTTGATTTATTTGCCAGAAGGGGAGAGGAATGAATTGAGTTTGTTATTCCTCAACTACATGATTAGTTCGCAGGGCTTCAAGGTGATCAATGCAGGTGTTGATGTCAGTATTGAAGACATAGTTGAGATCAAAGAAGTACGGGTGCCAGAATATATCATGACTATAGTAAACGATAGTTTGTCGGGCGAGAATTTGGTTGCCTACATGAAATATATCAGCAGAGAATTTCCAGATAGCGAAGTGATTTTGTCTGGGATACAAGTCGAGACTATGCCTCCTAATTGCTCATCAGGTCGTATTACCCTGCTAAAGTCATCAGAGGATGCTATGGTATACCTGAAGGATCTGAAGTAAAATAGAAAGACAATTTTTTCTTGGCTCCCTTACAACCAGCTCTATCGTATAGGTCAGGATCGGTGGTCCTAAGAAAAATATGGAATCATTGATTATCTCTTGGTCTCAAGAGTGATAAGACTATGCTACTGAATCGTACTTTTTAGATAAATCTTCAGCGATTTTATTATCGACAAGAACTCGACCACAGTGTTCACAGGCGATGATTTTTTTGTAATGTCCGATCTCTATCTGAAGCTGTGGTGGTATCCTGTTAAAGCATCCTGAACAAGCATCTCTCTCAACAGTACAAACTGCAAGACCATTGCGATATCTTGAGCGAACTCGAGTATATGCCTTAATCAAACGCTCTTCGATATTTTCTTTAGCTTTTTCAGATAGTTTCTGAAGTTCTGCTTCTTTAGCATTTGTCTTTTCGATGATCTTTTCGAGCTCAACCTTTTTGACATCGAGATTCTTTTGCTTGGCATCTAATTTTTCTTGAGCTTCTGTAAGCGTAGTGTTTTTTACTTCCTTACTGCGTTCTGCTTCTCCAATCTTCTTTTCAGATAATTGGATTTCAAGTTTTTGAAGTTCTATTTCTTTAGTTAGCGCCTCGAACTCTCGATTGTTCTTAACATCATCAAGCTGCTTCTCATATCTCTCGATAAGCATGGTTGACTCTTGCATATTAGCCTTATGAGCGCTAATGTCTTGATCTAAATCTGACACTGATCCTTCGAGTCTTTTGATACGCTTATCAAGACCTGCGACCTCATCCTCAAGATCACTTACCTCTATAGGTAACTCACCTTTTAAGACTTGTATCTCATCGATATTAGAATCTATGAGTTGTAGGTTATATAACTCCTTTAATTTGTCAGCTATTCCAGATGAAGACTTGGCCATTATGTCTAAATTAAATGCTTAATAGATACGCCTGTCAGAGTAATGATCTAGGCGGGTTTTCATCAATGATTCAATAATAATTTATTGGATTCGTAACCACTTTCGTGGAACGGGCTGCAAATTTAGGAAATTTCTCTGTAAGAAGTTCAAATATTAATTCGATGGTGAAGTACTCACTTTCGTAGTGACCGATATCTATAATCGTGAGTTGATGATCTGCATCAAAGAACTCGTGATACTTATAGTCTGCTGTGATGAACATATCAGCACCAGCAGCTTTGGCATCTGTCAATAGAAAGCTACCTGACCCGCCGCAGACAGCAACTCTTTGGACAGGTCGCGTTATCAGAGCTGTATGTTTAATAGTCTTGAGATTCATGGAGCTCTTAAGGTGATCCATAAACGCTAAAGGTTCTAATTCTTCTTGTAACTCTCCTATTATACCGGAGCCGATATGAGGTTGTGCAGTATCCTTGGGTCTCAGGATTGCACACTGGTTAAGACCTATCTTGTGGGCGATTTTTTGATTTACGCCATGGTCGAGGACATTATCGAGATTGGTATGTATGGCATAGATGGCAATTTTATGTTGTATAGCCTTGATCACAACTCGATGGACATAGTTGTCATAGCTGAACTTCTTGATGCCCGAGAATACTATAGGATGATGAGACACAATCAAGTTGAACCCGAGGGTTATCGCTTCGTCCACGACGGCTTCAGTACAATCTAAGGAAACTAACGCTCCCGTGATTTCTTGGTTGGGCAGACCATAAATTAATCCAGAGTTGTCATATGATTCTTGCAAGTGCGGTGGTGCAATCTCTTCGAGATAGCTGATGATATCATGTAGTGGTATCATAGTAATTTAATTCTATTGATAATATCTGTTGTTGAGATATGATCGACCAAATCTAAAGATACAAGTCGCCCACCATATCCTTGGACAATCTTAGCTTCGGACAAGGTTCTTAGGTCATAATCGGCGCCTTTGGCAAACACATCTGGTTTCATTAACTCCAGAACTTTGGCGGGGGTAAGATCATCAAAAATCAAGACGGCATCAACATAAACCGAAGTTGCCAGGAGATGAGCTCGATGATGCTGCTTAAAAATAGGGCGACCGGGTCCTTTAAGTTTTTGTACAGAGGTATCGCTATTGAGTCCTACAATTAAAAAGTCACCCAGTTCTGAGGCTTGCTTGAGACTGTGCAGATGACCACGATGTAGTAGATCGAAACATCCATTAGTCCATACTACTGTCTGGCCCTTAAGAGAGAGTTCACGTAGGAGCTGTTGTGGATCAGTAAATACCTTTTTCTTGAGTCCCATTATCTGTTTACCATCGGGAGTACTATCAAACTGATAAGCCCAAATAAGATATTACAAAAGATGTTAATTGTGAAAAATGTGATCATAGCAATACTGAACGCACTTATCTCACTGACATCGAGTATAAGCAAAGATTCAATGAGCATGGCGTGATAGGTACCCATACCTCCTGGAGAAGGAAACACCATGCCTAATGCGGCAAAATCAAAGCAAAGTAGTGACTCACTAAACGAGAGATGTGCTGTCGGGCCAAAGGATAGAAATCCGATCCAATGCATCCCAACATATAGGAACCAGATTCCTACGGAGTAAGCAACGAATAAGGGGATATTGCTAACAGATTTTAATGAAGATAAACCTTCAACGAATCCGTCAACGACTTTTTTGACCTTAATGAATAGGTCAGAATTACTATTGCTATTACTGAGACGACGATAGAATAAGATGGCGATCCCTAAGCCTAAGAGACCTATCAGAGCTAAGACTATGAGTGCCGTTACATCTAAGTTGAGATTTTCTTCAAAGTATTGTAGCATAATCTCACTGTGTAACAGGAGCCCCAGCAGTAGCAAACTCAATAGACAGATTACATCAATAATCCTACCCACTACAATCGTCCCTAAGACTTTCTCATAGGGGATGTCCTCATATTTAGACAATAATCCAGCCCTAATAAACTCGCCCATCCTGGGTAGTCCTAAGTTGGCGAAATAGCCTACCATTACGGTATAAAAAGAATTATCAAATCGAGGATTGTACCCCATAGGACGCAGTAGCATCATCCAGCGCAGTGCTCTGAACACGCAGCTCAGTAGGTAAGCAAGGCACATGACTGCCAGCCATCCAAAGTTTGCTGTCTTGAAGTCACTGATCAATCGATCAAAAAGACTGCAATCTGCCACCGCTATTCCCTTTATGGCACATTCTTCAGCATAAGAGCTTGCTAAGTTCTGCCATAAAAAATAGAGAATGATGGCTCCAATAGAGCCAAAAATGATGGTTTGTATAATGCTTTTTCTTACTTCACTCAAGAGGCAAGGTTATATCGAATTGTTGTCATCGGGAAATACATTGACTGAGCTAAACCCAGGATGTTCTTCTGGAGTAATCCATGCGTAAGAGATGATAATCACCTTGTCACCGACACCCATCTTACGGGCTGCAGCACCATTTATGCTGATGATGCCAGAGCCTTTCTCGCCTTTGATCACGTAAGTCTCAAGGCGTTCGCCATTATTGACATTTAGGACCTGTACTCGCTCGCCTTCATAGATATTAGCAGCTTTCATCAAGATCTCATCTATAGCAATGCTGCCCATATAATTGAGATTGGCCTCTCTAATTGTTGCTCGGTGAATTTTAGATTTTTTAACCTGTATCAGCATGCTTCTAATCGTATTGCTTCGCTATGGAGTGCAAAATTAATCAATCCTTTAAGTTGTAGAAGTCTCGTCCTCCACAATCAGGCGCATATTGTCTATCAGTCTAACCTCGCCAGCCCAAACTGCAGTACATGCGACCACCTCCTTAACACCAGAAATGCTCTCAATAGTTTCAAGAGTATGACCATTGATGATAGTAAAGTACTCTGGTTCAAACCCTGGAATGTTCATTGCGGACATAGCTTCAGATTGAATACTTTTAATAGAGCTAGTTCTTATCGATTCTTTTGCCTTGATTAAGGTCTTGTAGATAATCGACGCACGCTCACGGTGATTAGCTGTTAAGCGTGTATTACGAGAGCTCATGGCAAGCCCATGTTTCTCTCTCACAATAGGACATACGACCAGTTCTGTTTCAATCTCTAGGGTCTTAATCATATGTCGGATGATGGTAAACTGTTGATAGTCCTTCTGTCCCATATATAATCTCGATGCAGGGACGACGTCTAGCAACCTCTTTACTACTTGTACTACACCTGCGAAATGTCCAGGCCTATGCTGTCCTTCCATAAGTGTATCAAGACCCTTGAGATCTAATTCTACGCCAAAGTTTTCTTCGCCTCCAGGATAAATTTCTTCTGTGGTTGGAAGAAATACGATATCACAACCGATCTCCTCTAATCCTTGACAATCAGCCTCAACTGTGCGCGGATATTTAGTCAAATCATCAGCATTGTTAAACTGGGTAGGATTGACAAAAATGCTGCAGATGGTGATATCGTTGTGTGATTTGGATAGTTTGATCAAGGAGTGATGGCCAGCATGAAGAGCACCCATGGTCGGGGTAAAGCCTACTGATTTTCCTAGAGCTTTATACTTTTCTATGAGTTGATAAATCTCCGAGGAGCTATTAATTCTAAGCATTATTCCCCATCCGTTTTATCATACCACTTAGCGACTACTTTTTGCCCTAGTTTACCCTGTGGAGTATAGTCTCGCTCAGGATATCCTTCATGGCCTTGACCATTAGGGAACCACTTCCATAAGAAGCCTCCCATCCACCAGTCCTCGTCCCAGAATGCACTATACAGAGCACCAAGAGCATTAGCCTGAGCTTTTTCATTGATGTCAAGATCTCGAACTTTCTTTTCTAATAACCATGTCTTACCTGCTGCCCCGTCTACGCTCAGATATCCATACTCGGTAAATAGTATGGGACGACCAATCTTCTTGGAGTACTTCTCAAGTTTATTGACCACCTTATTCCATCGGAAGGAGAGGTATAATTGATTAGGCGTGTCATATTCACTTAGTGGAAAATAGGCCGAGATCCCGATAAAGTCCAAAAGATCCCAGAAGGGCACTTTCTCATAATCATCCCAGTTGGCAGAGTAGGTCAGCTTACCATCATATTTTGACCGTATTTCTGTGATTAGATTTCTCCAGAATTGTTCACGCTCTTTAACAGCATTTCTAAATTCGGTGCCGACACAGATCATCTCTACATCATGCTCGATAGCTAGATCAACAAAAGTCATAATATACTCTCGGAATGATTCTTCCCATATTTTCCAATCCGACTCTTGCCTAAAATCCATGTCACCAACCCATGTACTATGCATCCATACTTGTGGCTTAATCATGATCTTAAGCCCTTGAGCCTTAGCGAGCTGGATAGATTTTACAACACCTTCCTTACGCTCTCCCCACCACTGTCCACTTGAGCCATAGGAGACTTTGGGGTTACTGATGCTATTAAATGCAAATGGTACTAAGGCTATCCAATTGGCATTGACCGCAGTTACTGCAGGCATAGGATCTGTAGTATATTCCTGCGGTGGTGCGACGACCGTTAAGCCACCTATTTTCTCCTGACTATATCCGATTACAGCGATAAATACCATAGCGGTAGTTAGCGTACTGTGACGGATAATTTTATCTAAAATTTTAAAGATGCCCATAAGTCGCAATCCTTTAATTAAGCTAATTGACGATATAAATACGGCACCCATTGAAAATTGTTGCGGTAATACCCAGGGACTTAAGATTACAATAACACACGACACTACTGTTAACATGGCTAATCCTTTCTTTAATGGCGAGTTGTCCTCCCAATAGTAGTAGAATAACATCCATGGCGTGGTCCATAGCAGATTCCAATTTTTACTACAGACTTCATGATCTGTCAGAAACCACATGAATAAGAATATCAGTGCACAGATAGAAGTAAGAGTAAACCATATAAGATCAAGCTTCCTCCAACCACTTGGTTCACCAGAAATATAGAGCAAAATGAAAAATAATATTTCAATTATTAACAGTATTGAGAACACCACTGTGGGGGTAAAAGTCGACGCCCTTATATGCGTTGTCGGATATGCCAATAGGGTTTCTTGAGATTGTACCAGAGGTCCTCGAGTGGTATTAGTATCAGACAGATATGATTTGAAATAATCAGGTAAGAACATCTGATCCGAGACTGTTGTGATTTTGTCATTGTCAGACCCCAGTATTAGATCCATACCGAACTGTGTCCATGGCATCCTATCTGTATACTCGTGTATCAAGTCTCTGAAGCTGAGCTCTTGGTAGGTCTCAGTCGGATAGTCTAAACCATTCACATGCTCGGCCAATACGTCTCGGATGCGAGTTACGCAGTTGTCAAAATAGAAGTCGTAATAATAGTCTCTGTTCTCTGGTTTGATATCCTCCTGAATAGCTTGAAAGATATTTACGACCTCCTCCGTGGACAGGTTTAAGACCTGTTCTCTCATACCTCGCTGCGATATTTGGTAACTGCGGCGGAAAGCATTAAACCTCCCTCCTCCGATGGAATACAGAAGCTTCCCTCTTAGGAACTTAAGCGCAAAGTTCTCTGTGCTAGGGCTAAAGACGCCATAATTGAAGTAAAAGTCATATCCTAGGCTATCATCCTTTACTCTCACTGCTGAGTGACCAAAAGTCTCATCGATACTGTTTCCTGGATTACAAGTGACAATACTGATTTCAGTATGCTGACTATGAGGAATCTGAGCCTGAGCCTCTATCGACCCATTAAAGAATAGTGATATTAATATGATTAGTAATGTCCTCAACGCAGTTCTTCCATTTCTTGTGCTATGGCCAGTTCCAGATCAGTACCGCCTAATCTAAGCTGTGATATGATCTCTTTATAGTTATGATATTTTCGATTTTGGCTAAGCTTATAAGCGGCCTCAACACGATCTATACTTATCCTGAATCCTACTAATCCATTCAGGTGGGCATTAAGCTCTTCCTGTCCAAAATCCTTAAGACGAAAACGATCTTTACGCCCTGATTCATACTTGTTAACCATATTTTCAATCGAGTGATATAAGTCATCTCCACTAAGCAAGGTTGCTGTGCCATAGATATGTACAGCGATATAATTCCAAGTAGGTACATTGATGTGATCATACCACGATGATGAAACATAGGCATGGTGCGCCATGAACATGGCCAGAACCTCTTGACCATCCTTCAGTTGATCAATAATCTCATTAGCCCTGGATACATGTCCAGTGAGATAATTGCCGTGCTCCGACTTTTCCAATAATAATGGAATGTGACTTCCTATTAAGCCCTCACCTTGAGTTACCAATGTGGCAAAGGCATTTTTCTCGATATAGGAGTAGACTACTTCAGGATTACTAGGCTTATAAATCTTTGGCACATACATCGCACTAAAGATATATGATTAACGGATGATACTGCCAGATTCAGCATTTGATCCCGGATCTACAAAACTGAGTTTGCCAGTTTGATCCTCAGCCATAAGTATCATGCCTGAGGATAGTACGCCTCGGAGTTTGCGAGGCGCAAGATTAGCGAGATAACTCACCTTACGACCAATGACTTCTTCAGTTGTGAAATGCTCGGCTATTCCTGAAACCACTGTCCGAGTTTCTGCCCCCAAGCTTAGTTGAAGCTCCATGAGCTTATCCGTTTTGGGAACTCGCTTAGCGCTGAGGATCTCTGCAACTCTGATATCCATCTTCATGAAGTCATCATACTGAATAGTATCTTTAATTGGAGCGGCATCACTGGTTGATGACGCAGCATTGGCGACGGCACTATTCTTCAACTTTTCGATTTGTTGATTGATAAGCTCATCATCAATTCTACTGAATAGATGTGTAGGCTTACCAATTTGGTGACCTGATTTAATGACGTCTTCTCCTTCAGCCAAGTCTACCAACAAGTTGATCATCTCTGATTGTCCCTCGATTCGGGGTAGATTGAGGAGGTCTCTGAGTTTATCAGATGAAAACGGCATGAATGGATACATGGCCACACTTATTGAGGCAACATATTGATTAGCGAGGTTCATGATCACTTTCACAAGACCATCATAGGCATCTAGCTTGACTTTCTTCCAAGGCTCATTGAACTGTAATAGCTGATTGCCCTGGCTACTGATCTCCATTAATTTGCGCAAGCCTCCCCTAAAGTCAAAGGTTCGGAGGCACTGATTCAATTCTTGAAGGTCATCATGTAGTTGGAGCATCTCTCCATCGTGATATCCATCAAACTGTTGTGTTGATGGGCTAACAAAGTCTAAGTTGAGGTCATACTCTGGAACAACACCTTCATAGTATTTATTAGTCAGGACGATTACTCTATTGACGAAGTTTGCTAGGTTGTTAACCAGTTCATTGTTGACACTATCCTGAAAGCCCTTCCAAGTGAATTCACTATCCTTTTGCTCGGGCATGTTTTTGATCATGTGATAGCGTAGCTCGTCCTGTTTGCCGGGTAACTCTTTTACATAATCATTTACCCATACTGCCCAATTGCGAGAAGTCGATAGCTTATCGCCTTCGAGATTGACGAATTGATTGGCAGGGACGTTTTGAGGAAGAACGTATCCGCCATGTGCCTCAAGTATGGCTGGGAATATCAAGCAATGGAATACGATATTGTCCTTTCCGATAAAATGAATGAGAGAAGTATCCTTATCCTGCCAGTATGGTTTCCAATCTTTATCGTTGTCGATTGCCCACTGCTTAGTCGCAGAGATATAACCTATCGGCGCATCCATCCAGACGTAGAGCTTTTTACCTTCGGATCCCTCTATTTCCTGAGGTACATCCACACCCCAATCCAGATCTCTCGTCATCGCACGAGGATGAAGCCCACCTTCTAGCCAAGATTTACACTGACCAAGGACATGATTTTTCCAGCTTGCTGGGTCATGTAGCTGTGCGCCATCTTTATGCCCAGTGGAGATCCATTCCTTGAGCCAGTCCTCATATTTGTCAAGCTGTAAGAACCAGTGCTTAGTGCTTTTTAGGATTGGCTTGGATCCTGATAGCGTAGACTTAGGATTGATCAATTCTGTTGGGCTCAATGAGCTACCACAGTTCTCACACTGATCTCCGTAAGCGCTATCATGGTCACACTTTGGGCAAGTGCCCATGATGTATCGATCGGCTAAAAACTGCTTGGCCTCAGTATCATAGTATTGTTCTGACTCCTTCTCGACAAACTCTCCTTTATTATGGAGAGTCCTAAAAAACTCTTGGGAAGTCTCGTGATGAATCTCGGCCGAAGTCCTATGATAAATATCAAAGGAAATCCCCATCTCGTTAAATGCCTCTTTAAAGAGTTCATGATAGGTATCAATGATTTCTTTTGGATTCTTTTTCTCTTTTAGCGCTTTTATGGTAATTGCTGCACCGTGTTCATCGGAACCACAGACATAAACAACATCCTTACCCATTGAACGCAAGAATCTTGCATAGATGTCGCCCGAGAGATAAGCCCCCGCCAAGTGCCCGATATGCAGTGGCCCGTTGGCATAGGGTAGGGCTGATGTAATTAAGTACCGCTTTGGATTGAGATTCATAACTACAGTTGTGATTGAAAGAATGTCACAAACTCCTCAATCGTCTTAGAACCTATGTCTCCTTCTCCTTGCTTGCGTACAGATACTTGACCTGACTCTGCCTCTTTATCACCGATGATCAGCATGTACGGAATCTTCTTCAGTTCTGTATCTCTAATCTTACGACCTATAGATTCTGTTCTATCATCTACAATTCCACGTATATCGTGCTCGCTCAGCTTGATCTGTATCTCCTTGCACAAGTCATTAAATCTATCAGAAATAGGGAGTAGAGCATATTGATCAGGCGTCAACCATAGCGGAAATCTGCCCGCACAGTGCTCCGTAAGTACGCCGATAAATCGCTCCATAGAGCCAAAAGGCGCCCGGTGAATCATTACAGGTCTATGCGGCGCATTATCGCTTCCTGTGTATTCTAGTTCAAATCGCTCCGGAAGCTGGTAATCGACTTGTATAGTACCTAGTTGCCATTTTCTCCCTAGTGCATCCTTAACCATGAAGTCTAGCTTGGGACCATAGAACGCAGCTTCACCTAATTCTGTGACCGTCTCAAGGTCTACTTCGCCTGTAGCTTCGATGATTGCCCGCTCTGCCTTTTCCCACGACTCATCTGAGCCAAGATATTTTTCTTTATTATCTGGATCTCGTAGAGAGATCTGTGCTGTGTAATTGTCAAAGCCTAATTTTTCAAGGACATGTTGGGTTAACTCTAATACGTTGAGAAACTCCTGTTTCACCTGATCATCAGTACAGAAGATGTGCGCATCATCTTGTGTAAATCCACGTACACGTGTAAGTCCGTGCAACTCACCACTCTGCTCATAGCGATATACCGTGCCAAATTCTGCAATACGGATTGGCAGATCGCGATATGATCTTGGTTTATGCCCGTAGACCTCACAATGGTGAGGGCAGTTCATTGGCTTGAGTAAGAACTCTTCTCCTTCACGAGGCGTGTGTATCGGCTGAAAACTATCCTCACCATACTTGGCGTAGTGACCTGATGTGATATAGAGCTCTTTTTTGCCTAGGTGAGGCGTAATTACTGGTTGATATCCACGTTTGATCTGTTCTTTCTTTAAGAAGTCTTCAAGCCTAGTCCTAAGCGCCGTTCCATTTGGCAACCAGATTGGCAGCCCTGCACCGACTTTTTCTGAAAACATGAATAGCTCCAACTCAGCACCAAGTTTACGGTGGTCCCGCTTTTTTGCTTCTTCTAATAACTCAAGGTATTCCGTTAATTCTTTTTTCTTTGGAAAGGCGACAGCGTATATACGTGTCATCTGCTTGCGACTCTCGTCACCACGCCAGTAAGCCCCTGCTAAACTCATCAGTTTGATGGCTTTAATGCTTCCCGTATTAGGAATATGTGGCCCACGACAGAGATCTGTGAAGTTACCCTGCTGATAAAATGTGATGGAGCCATCTTCGAGCCCATCGATCAACTCGAGCTTGTACTCGTCATTTTTTTCTGTGAAATATGTGATAGCATCTGCCTTGGAGACGTCTGTTCTTAGGTATTCATTCTTCTGACCAGCGAGCTCCTTCATCTTAGCTTCAATCTTACCAAACTCATCGCTTGACAAGACCTTGTCACCCATATCTATATCATAGTAAAAACCATTTTCAATCGCTGGGCCAATACCAAATTTGGTCCCTGGATATAGGGCTTCTATAGCTTCTGCCATAAGATGGGCGGCAGAATGCCAAAAGGTCTTTTTGCCTTCCTGATCCTTCCAGGTATAAAACTTTACTTTGGAATCTTCATGTATTGGTCTTGATGCATCCCACACCTCACCATTCACTTCAGCAGACAGCACATTTCGGGCAAGACCTTCACTAATTGATTTAGCAATATCCATGGATGTTGTACCCGACTCAAATTCCCTTTTGGCACCATCAGGGAAAGTAATCTTAATCATATGACGAAACTATGAACTTGTTAAAACAGACTGGTTTTAATAACGGAGGCTCTTAAATAAAGACACAAAGATAATGGCTCGGTCAAACTATCGTGAATAATTCGTGATATAGACGAAGGAATATTTGAAGGAGCACACATATAAGCAGAAAGCCTTTAATTTTATACAACCATATGGAAGCAGAATTAACCAATATAGATCAGCCTGAAGTCGACCAGCAGTATAAGATTGATAAGAAGACGCTTAATCATATCAGAACTACGAGTCGGAACAATATCGAGCGTATTAAAATAGCTGATCAGAAAGCTAGCGTTCTCATGTCACTCAATGCAATTATGATTACGATCTTGATCCCTGCTATCATTGCTAATCTTGATCAGGTGTTAGCAGAGCTGTATTATATTCCACTGATTGTAATCGCTATAACCTGTACAACTACGCTGTATTTAGCAGCTAAGGCCTTGCAGCCAATCAGCCTCGATTACGATAAGACGATCTATAGCAATTCCAATGTGCCGAGTCCATTTTTCTTTGGCAATTTCTTCAAGATGAACCCTAAGGAATTCCGGTCATATTATCAGAGTACGGTGAGTTCAAGAGAAGGATTGGCAGAGTTCGTATTACAAGACATATTCCATATAGGACGCATCGTTTCCCGTAAGTACCAGATTATCAGAAGAGCCTATATGATCTTCTTGAATGGCCTGTTTATAGTAATAGTTGTATGCGTTGTATTGGTATTGTCGAAGTAGGCTAGTAAGAGTTTTTTGTCAATGGCATTTAAGTTAACATCTAATTATACCCCTACAGGTGATCAGCCCCAAGCAATTGATCAATTGATCAACGGGATAGATACTGGAGAGGAGGCGCAAGTCTTGCTTGGGGTAACAGGATCCGGGAAGACCTTTACCATGGCAAATGTAATTGCCAAGTTGAATCGCCCTACTTTAGTCTTAACTCATAATAAGACGCTGACAGCCCAGCTGTATAGCGAGCTGTGTGAGTTTTTTCCAGACAATGCGGTAGAGTACTTTGTATCCTATTACGACTATTATCAACCAGAAGCATATATCTCTACGAGTGATACTTATATCGAGAAGGATCTGAGTATTAACGAGGAAGTAGATAAACTCAGATTGCGAGCCACCTCTAGTCTGATGTCTGGTCGAAGGGATGTAATCATCGTGGCATCGGTCTCCTGCATCTATGGGATGGGTAATCCTGAGGACTTAGCAGGGGGCATCATCAGAATTCAGAAAGGTCAGACTATAGCTCGAAACAGGTTGCTCTATCAGCTTGTCGAGAGCCTCTACAGTCGCTCAGCAGCAGAGTTTAAGAGAGCCTCATTTAGGGTAAGAGGAGACACAGTAGATATCAATCTGCCCTATGTGGACTATGGTTATCGCATCGTATTTTTTGGCGACGAGATTGAAGCAATTGATCAGATAGAGATCGAGAGCGGTAAGCGGATCATGGCGATGAAAGATGCGGCGATATTTCCAGCTAATCTGTATATCGCTCCTAAGGATAAGCTGAAGATGATACTCCGCCAGATAGAGCATGAACTCGATGATCATGAGAAGTTTTTTGAGCAAGAGGGTCGTTATATCGAAGCCAAGAGAATTAAAGAAAGAGTGACATTTGATGTAGAAATGATGCGCGAGCTTGGCTATTGTAATGGCGTGGAGAATTACTCACGCTTTTTTGATGGTCGTAAGCCAGGTACAAGACCATTTTGTTTGTTAGATTATTTTCCAGATGATTATCTGATGGTGATTGATGAGAGTCATGCTACAGTACCTCAAGTCCGAGGGATGTGGGGCGGAGATAGAGCACGTAAGATCAACTTAGTCAATTATGGATTTAGATTGCCATCCGCACTGGACAATAGGCCCTTGAACTTTGATGAATTCGAAGGACTGACTAATCAGATTATTTATGTAAGCGCTACTCCGGGAGAATACGAACTCGAAAAGACAGAAGGCCTCGTAGTAGAGCAGATCGTACGCCCTACAGGCCTGCTTGATCCGCCAATAGAGGTACGTCCGAGCATCAACCAGATTGACGACCTCTTAGAAGAGATACATCTGCGCATCGAAGCCGACGAGCGAGTGCTTGTCACTACTCTCACAAAGCGGATGGCTGAAGAGCTCACGAAGTATCTTCAAAAACTAAATATAAGGGTACGCTATATCCACTCCGAAGTAGATACGCTCGACCGGGTAGAGATCATAAGAGACTTAAGACTTGGAGGATTCGATGTGTTAGTGGGGGTGAACCTCTTGAGAGAAGGTCTCGATATGCCTGAGGTGTCCCTTGTTGCTATACTTGATGCTGACAAGGAAGGTTTCCTTAGAAATGCACGCTCATTAACTCAAACTGCAGGACGTGCAGCACGGAATTCTAATGGCATGGTCATATTCTATGCCGATAAGATCACGAATAGCATGCAGATCACGATCGATGAGACGAATCGTCGACGCTCCGTTCAGATCGCCTATAATGAGAAACATGACATAACTCCGACTACGATCAGCAAGACGAAGGAAGAAATCATGAATCAGAAGTCTATCCTCGATATACGAGGGAAGAAGCCTAAAGCTTACATAGAACCTGATGAGGTATCAGTAGCGGCAGATCCAGTGATAGCCTATATGTCCAAAGATCAGCTAAATAGACTCATCGAAGAGACCGAGAGAAAAATGAAAAAGGCAGCAAAAGAACTCGACTTTATCAGTGCAGCTCAATTTAGGGACGAGCTCTTTGCCCTGAAGAAGAAGCTCAAGTCGAGCGTGTAAATCAAAAAAAGACCCAAGCAAACGCTTGAGCCTATAGAATTCTACTGTTTTTGGATATAATACTTATCTGAAGTGTCCAGGTCTTTCGCCCAGCGTCATCTTCAAAGTCTTTTCTTGATCTCCTCGCATGATTGTGAGCTCTACATCATCACCTGGCTCGAAATGATTGAGTAGGTTTAATAAGCCCTCCATTGAGCGGGCACGAGCGCCATTGATCTTGGTGATGACGTCTCCTTTCTCTAGCTTGGCATGATCAGCTGGGCTATCCTTGAGCATGTCTAATACTCTAGCGCCGCCATCTGCTGACTCAATCTGTGCACCCATATAGGCGTCAGATACTTCTACTTTACTGCTGCCATCTCCTATGAAGATCATATCATCTCCAGCATGAGACTTGAGTTTGTGGATCTCATGTACTTGGCTCGGATCACCTTCCCACTCCATTACATTTTGATTTCCATCACCATCTATGGTAACTGTCTTGAAACGCTGACCCTTCTGCACTCTTGTACGGATAGTAGGATCGCCTGAGTTAGTTTTAGAGATATGCTTCTCGACCATGACGATCTTTTTCTTTTTGCCAGCGATATCTTCACCAGTGAGATATTCTGATAGGTCAACTCCGTGCTTTTCTTTGAGCATCTTGAGCTCCTCAGGCATCTCGCCATCCCCATCCCATTCTATTTCGATTACTTTTTCTTCTACTCCAGAGCCTTTGGACCCATCGAGAATTTGGAGATCTATTCCAGCGTCTTCCAGCTGTTGCTTTACTTCTGCAGGGATTTCACCAGTGTCAGACCATTCATACACAGATTGTTCTCCATCTGCGTCCATGACGATTTTAATCTTGCGCTCGCCCGAGTCATCTTTCATGACATCGACCGATACGAGCTTTTCTTGTTCTACCCAGCTATTTACTTCTTGACCGTCAGCACTTTTCTTGATGATAATTTTTTTCTCTCCGTCCTGAGCGATAAGGAGCGAGTAGAGGCACATCATGAATATTACATATATAAGTCTCATAGTCTTTTAGATTTATTACGAATATCCCAAAGATAGCGACAAGAGCAATTACTCATCTTAAGAAATTATTAAAGTACCTTGTCGGAAGTGAGAAAAAATAAAAAACCGCACCAGTTCATCGTGAAGCCATACTATCCTGGTGGGCCAAAGGCGCTGTCAAAGTTTATTAAAAAAAACTTGAAGTACCCCAAAGAGGCATTAAAGCAGAAAATTGAAGGCATCGTATTACTGAGGATAGACATTAATCACAAAGGCGTAGTTACGGGTACTAAGGTTAAGATGTCACTTGGTCATGGCTGTGATGAAGAGGCACAGCGCATCGCCGGTCTGATGCAGTTTAAATTGGATCAAGTGGTCCGTAAGGGTAGAACTACATTCCATAAGAATATCCGTATCGGATTTAAGCTACCTAAGAAAAAAGAGCAGAAGAAAACGCAGATCAAGTATAACATCGTGCAAACAAAAAAGAGCCCCCAAAATGGAGACTCTTCATATAGCTATACGATCAGTTTCTGATCAATTAATCTTCAATAGTTCAACATCAAATATTAGGGCACTATAAGGAGGTATTGCAGCTCCGGCTCCTCTCGCTCCATATCCTAACTCAAAGGGGATGTAAAATCTGTACTTGGCCCCAGGGCTCATCAGTTGTACCCCTTCAGTCCATCCAGGGATTACTCGATTAAGTGGAAATGTTGCAGGCTCCCCACGATCTACTGAACTATCGAACATCTCACCACTGATGAGCTGACCAACGTAATGTACAGTGACTGAGTTGGTCGCACTTGGTTTAGCCCCCTCTGCAGCAGTTAATACTTCATATTGCAAGCCACTCTCGGTAGTAGCCACCTCTGGTCGCTTGGCATTGTCTTCTAAAAATTTGATTCCTTCTTCTTTCACTTCTGTAAAAATTTTATCCTTTTGTTCTTGATAGTATGCATAGTTGAGACTGTCACTCTTAGCCTTTGATATGAGTGTTTCGTTTTTTTCGATCATGTCACGCACGCCTCTGAGAAAATCCTGATAGTCTATATCATTAGCCCCTTGATTAGCCATACGGGCTCCGACACTCATGCCGATACTATAGCTGATGGTATCTATCTGCCCATAAGCGAAGCTCGATAGAACTAATCCGCTGATGATAAAAAGTATTTGTAATGATTTCATGTACTCGTAATTGAGCTGCGAAAATAGATGAATGATTTTTACCATGTACAAAATTATGTTGCCATTGCTTTACAGGGTTTTGATTTTATTATAATTTTGCGCCTCAATTGACCCATGGTGTAATGGTAACACTACGGTTTTTGGTACCGTCATTCAAGGTTCGAGTCCTTGTGGGTCAACTTAAGAGCCCTCTCAGTCGCAAGATTGAGAGGGCTTTTTTTGCATAAACTCATTCTTTAAGATGACAGAGGAATCAATCATCTTAGTTGAAACTCTTATTCTGGTCGCAATCAACATTGTGTTGGTCAAGTTCTCCGAAATAGGATCACCTATATAATAATAGTCGTACAGACGATGAAGATTTCTCAATCGTACCTCATTCAAAATGAAAAAGTGAGGAATGGATCAATGAAGATTGTTTCACGGCTCTAAGTCCTTTTGTTCTCCTTCTCTCTTAATCAAATCAGAAAATGTTAAATCTTACACTTACCCTCGGGTTACTTTTCTTAACACTTCTCGTCCAAATAACCAGATTCGATAGTTTGAACATATCCGCTAAACGAGACATATAACGGATCAAACGAGCGAAAAACTAACTTACTTAAGAGCTTATCGAGAGATAGGCTCTTTTTTGTTTTGTTGCGTAGGGGGCATCCGCAAAAAGGCTGTCTTATAGATGAAACAATCCACAACATAACCCCGTTGTGAAACCAATTAAATATGAATAGGAGATCGATAGAGATATCGGTCTTTTTTCTTTTAGGTCATTCCTCTTGTTGCTCATCACAATATTTTGTGAGTTCAAACTCCTATCAATCATCACATTAGTGTCCCGAACCCCCAGTAATTTTAGGAAGTCCATACACTTTAAAGAGTATTGCCGAACCTAATCCTATATGAAGTAGGCATCACAAATGTGTCTAAATATAGAAAGCGAAGAATGAGAGAACAGCTCAATTTTGTATCGAGATTTGATTCTATGTCTAACTAATAGAGGATGATAATCTCGAGTATGAAAACTCCTAACTATCTGACGTAATTTATTTATTCGTCATTTTTTTAAAATCATCATTATGAAAAAGGTACTTTTTAACATGAAGAACTATCCTATTCTAACTGCTATTCTATTTTGTTTGACCATGTGCTCGTTCAGTTCGGGTGTTTATGCTAATGTTGACGTCAAATCATATGGGAAAAAGGTAATCATAGACTTCACCCATATGTATGGTGAGAATGCCACATGTAAGCTAGTCGATGAGCAAGGTAGAGTCCTTTATAATAACAGAATCAATGCACTAGATCAGGAATTAAAAAGTTATGATCTCAGTAGTTTGACCAAAGGAAACTACACTATGATTATAGAGGATGAGATGAGTATTGATAAGATATTTTTACAGATGTCCAATTCAAAGATCACGCATATCGAGAAGGCTAAGCCGATTTACAAGCCTACCATCATAACTGAAACTAAAGACAAAGTACATCTGAATTTATTGTCACGAAATAAGAAAGTGACATTGGCTGTTACGAGGAATGGTAAAGAGCTCTACTCAAAGACATATGAGGAAAAGCCTTCAATAAATGAAATTATAGATTTCAGCAATGCAGACAAAGGTGATTACGTGATCAGAGTTGCTATACTGGGAGAGGTCTTTTATGAAAACATATCTATATAAGTCTGACATAACAGATATAGACATTGTCATAGGGAGATTCAAATGCAATTTGAGTCTCCACTTTTAGTTGTACCTGATTCTAGCAGTATAAAATGGCTAACTTTGATGGTGATGAGTATAGCCAACATCATATCACCAGGCAGGACGAGCCTTGCGGTCTTAATTGATCCTGAGAAGCAACATCTACAGTCGCTTGCGGTCTTGATCGAGGTGATAGCAAGCGGTCATGCAGATGTGATACTTGTAGGTGGGAGCACTACGGCTCCAGTCGACATAGACAGTTTGCTAAGACGCATTAGGCATACCTGTCCGCAACCGATTGTACTATTTCCGGGACACGCTAATCAGTTATCAACAGATGCAGAAATGATATTACTACCTAGTATCATTTCTGGCAACTCATTTCAGTATGTAATTGGAGAGCATATCACCCATGCTCAACAGATCAAAGCGCTAAATCTTCCTGTTAATTCTGCCGGATATATATTAGTAGATGGCGGTCAGCCGAGCAGTACTAGTCTGATGACTTCTTCGCTACCTATGGATGCTAAGGATATACGAGCAATTGAAAATACGGCCATTGTTGCCGAGATGATCGGCATGAGCTGCGTGTATCTTGAGGCAGGTAGCGGAGCATTGAACAGCATAGATAATTATTTGATCTCTCGAATAAAATCATCGATTAGTATCCCTCTTATAGTCGGTGGGGGGATAGACAGCGTGGACAAGTTAGCCAAGGTTGCCGCAGAATCTCCAGACCTAATTGTGATCGGAAACGCTTTAGAGCAAGATCCGCTGTTGTTGATACAGCTGTCAGAGAAATTAGCAAAGCATAATAGAAAAAGGTCTGCTGTGGCTGAACAAGCTAGTTCATGAAAACAGGCACCATCACAAAATCCACAGGCAAGCACTACATTATCAAAGACCAATCTAATGGATCTTCCCATCTCGGATTGATCAGAGGAAAATTTAAGCTCGACGGTTATAAATTAACCAATCCTGTCGGGGTTGGGGATGAGGTGCATTTTACCATCGAAGGGGAATATGCGATCATTCAAAAGATCGAGAATAGAGAAAACTATGTTGTTAGGCAGTCCCCTCGCAAGAAGCATTTTATGCACTTGTTGGCGGCCAATATAGACCAAGCCTTGCTGGTAGTCACTATAGTAGAGCCTAAATTGAAACAGGGATTTATAGATCGATTTCTCTTGATGACAGAACCCTATAACATACCTGTCATAGTTGTATTTAATAAGGCTGACCTGTGGAACGAAGAAGATCGCTTGATATTCGAATATCTGCGAGACATCTATACGCCTATTGGATATCAGATCATATCTACAAGTATTGTTAGTGGAGATGGCATAGTTGAGTTACAAACTAGCTTGTCTGGAAAGAGAACACTATGTTCTGGACAATCTGGAGTAGGGAAGTCTTCAATGATAAATGCGCTTGCACCCAATCTTGACTTGCGCACTCAAGACCTTTCGGATTATAGTGGAAAGGGACAGCACACTACGACATTTGCTGAGATGTTTGATTTAGAGGGTGGTATTGAACTAATAGACACCCCAGGAATTAAAAGCCTTGCCTTTAATCATCTCGAGGTGATGGATATTGCACACAACTTCAGAGAATTATTCAGTTACTCTAAGGACTGTAAGTTCAGCGACTGCACGCATCGTAATGAACCGAAATGTGCAGTTAAAGAAGCCCTTGAATCAGGAAACATAAGTACCTTGCGCTATGAAAACTATCTTCAAATAGTTGATGAAATCGAGAACCAAAATTACTGGGAGCGTATTACAGATTATTAGATGATGGAGTCTAACGAAAACAATCAGATCGTAAATCAAGCTGAAACGTTGCTTCCTACAGAATGGGGAGAATTGATACTTTCAGCTTTTGCTGACAAAGATGGTGATCCAATGCCGCACCTCTCACTGAGACATCCGGACATGGACGCAACAGATGCTGTTGTTACCAGAGTACATAGCGAATGCTTGACGGGTGACATTTTTCACAGCCAGAAGTGTGACTGTGGCGAACAGCTACTACAGAGCATGAAGGTCATCCATGAACACAAGGGAATATTAATCTACCTGCGCCAAGAGGGACGAGGCATCGGAATCATCAATAAGATCAAGGCATATCGCCATCAGGAGCAGGGCTTAGATACCATCGAAGCTAATGAAGTCTTAGGTTTTGAGGCAGATTATCGCAACTATACAATAGCCGCAGATATCCTGAAAAGCTTCGATATCTCCAAGATCAAACTGTTGACCAATAACCCTGATAAGATTAATAAACTCGATAACAGCGGCATTGAAGTAGTTGATCGCATACCACTTGAGATAGAACCAAACAATGTCAATAGATCATACTTGAAGACGAAGGCGGACTCAATGGGACATATATTAAATCTGAAATGATCATATGTCCTATACAGGTAGAAAGAAGTTTAAAACAGCACGAGAGAAGAACCAGAGCGCATTCAAAAACATGAGGGCCTTTTTGATCATACTTGCAGTGGCTCTATTGTTCTATGGTCTTAAAAATCGAGTGAAGATCATTGACCACTTGAGCACTTATTTCTATTAGTAAGCTAGGCAGCCTTTTTCAATAATGCCGTTAGTCGATCCTTTTCAAGCCACCAGATCACACCACAATAAGTCAGGAGAATTAGACCCCCGTAAAGCAGAGGAATATTGGTATAGCTCTGTACCAGCCAACAAATAGCCAATACTATTGATGTGGCTAAGAGGTAGGTAGATATTCGTCGTACTGGATAATTGATAGGATATTTTTTCCTGCCAATAGCCCAAGCAAGGAGCACCATAGTAACATAACATAGGAGTGAAAGCCATGCAGATGATGTCACCCCAAAGATTGGAAGGAGTATAAAGCTCCCGACAAGTGTGATAACGGTTCCTACTGACGAAATCATGGCTCCATAGATCGTCTGATCAGCGAGCTTGTACCAGATTGATACATTATAATAGAGTCCGAGGAACATGTATGACATCAACAAGATTGGGATCAAGAAGAGATTTTCTCTGAACCGCTCTCCGATGACAAGCTGAAAGATGTCCACTAAGCCATAGATGGTTACACTTGCAATACCAGCGCTGATGACGAAATAGAGCGCAACCTGACCATAGAGATCACGAGCATCGCTTCTACCCGAATTGCGAAAGAAAAAAGGTTCTGCTGCATAGTTAAATGCGGTGGTAAACAGAGCTAGTAGGGCGGCAATCTTTTGTACTGCTCCGTATACGGCAGCTTGATCTTTGTTTGCTAGAGTCTCGGCGCCAAGGAAGTATTTTTGAAGGGGTACGGCGAAATACTGATTAATATTTGCTGCAACACCAACAATAACGAGCGGAGCACCATACAGAGCCATCTTGCGCCATAGATTGATATCTACCTTTATTTGTCTGGGAAAGTGAAAAATCAAAAGCAAGCAAAATATCAATGCACTTGCTATGAGATTAGATAAGAAGACGTAGTCTATGTCACTTGTGGCATTTGGGAATAACCGAATAATAAAGTCCAAGAGGTCCGTCTCAATAAAGAGTAACACAAGGATGACGGTCAAAATGACATTGATTAACTTATAGAGCACGAAGAGTTTGGCCCTGCTTTCAAGCCTCAACTTAGCAAAGGGTATCAAGTTGACCACATCGAAAGCTATTATTAGACAGAACCACTCTATGTAATAGGTTTTATCGGGATAGGTGAGCCAGGTAGCGATGTGCTCACTAAAACTAAAACCTAAGACTACAATGGCCAGGCCACTCAAGAATATCGGGATGATTGCCGTACCATAGACTTTTGGAAGGTCTTCTTTATTCTTACCAAATCGAAACAACGCAGTATCCATTCGGTACGAGAACAGCACAATTAATACTGCTGTGTAGGCATATAGATCTAAATAGGCAGCATAATCGGTGCGATGCACTCGATTAGTCAAGTAGGTCGTTAAGACAATCAAATGCAGCACTCGAGGTACTATCTGGCCTATGCCGTAGATAATAGTATCGCCTGCTAGTTGTTTGATAAGTGACAGTGGATATAGTTGTAGATGATCAGTGGCTAAACTACTGAGACTTGATAACTACTTATTCATGAATTAATTATAATCTTAGCGCTAATAACGAATGAAGATATGATAGACACTAAGTTGTTAGCAGAAATATGTGCGGTAGCCGGCGCTCCTGGTTATGAACAGAGGGTGCGAGAAAAAATCATTAAAGAGATTGAACCCTTTGTTGACTCTATTTCGCTTGATGCCATGGGAAATGTCATTGCACTCAAGAAAGGCAAGGAGGACAAGAAGGTTTTGGTTGCGGCTCATATGGATGAGATCAGTTTTATAACCACATTTATCGATGACGATGGATTTATCAGATTTCACCCCTTAGGGGGGTTTGATCCAAAGACTCTGACTGCCCAGAGGGTTATCATACACGGGAAGAAGGACATCATCGGAGTTATGGGTACCAAGCCTATCCATATCATGAAGCCTGAAGAGCGCAAGAAAATGCCTGAGGTAACTGACTTCTTCATAGATACCGGATATAGCAAAGAGGAAGTCGAGAAGATCGTGAATATTGGTGATCCTATCACTCGTATAAGTGAGTTGATAGAGATGGGAGATTGCGTCAATGCTAAGTCTCTTGACAACAGAGTGTCTGTCTTTATATTGATCGAAGCGCTCAAAGAACTGGCTAAAACAGAATGCCCATATGATGTTTATGGTGTGTTCACTGTACAAGAAGAAGTAGGACTTAGGGGAGCAACAGCTGTAGCCTCTGGAGTGAATCCAGACTTTGGAATAAACTTAGACGTAACACTGGCTTGTGACATGCCCAACAGCCAACCGCATGAAGTGATCACTTCACTCGGCAAAGGAGCTGCAATTAAGGTGCTCGACGGAGGGACTATATGTGATTACAGAATGGTCAACTTCATGAAGGAGTTAGCATCTAAACATAAGATCAAGAGTCAACTCGAGATACTGCCTGCGGGCGGAACAGACACTGCCGCGATCCAAAGACATGCCAATGGCGGATCAATCTCTGGCGGCATCTCAATACCGTGCCGGTACTTGCATCAGCATATCGAGATGACGCATAAGCAGGATGTCAGAGATTGTATTGATCTCTTGAAAGTATCCTTAACGGAGATCAGTGATTATGATTGGTCCTTTAAGTAGAAATAGGAATAAATTGTAACTATATATTTTAAACTGGGCAGATTCTTTTTATTATAGATTTATAGTGTCATTCTATAAATACTGATAATATCTGCTCAATGAAAAAACACATTTTCCGATTTCTCGCTCTTATATTTCTTTCAGCTTCTGGATTTAAAATGAGTGCTCAAAATGACATTGAAAGTGCTAAAAAAATTACCACACTAAAAGTGGAAAACAAACTTGTACATGGTGCCTTTATCAGATGCCTACAATTTGTAAAGAATGGAGGAGAGGGTTACTTATATCTAAAAATGGTAGGACAGGATATCATTCATCAGTTCAAGTTGGATGAGAGCCTAACTTTCAAGCACATAAAAGAGTACAGTTTTGACTTACATGGTCCAAATGGGATAAGAACCTCAAGCACAATGTTCCATATTTTAGATGACCTAAGCATAGTCGTTTTTTCAATGGCAGGGTTAGTACATTATTTTAATCCAGATGGGCAGAAATTGAAGCAAATTGAATATAAACAACAGTTTATTTCGGATTTTGATATCAATGGTGTTCCTGAAGTTTTTGGTGGACAAATTTATAGTGATGGTCACAGCAATTTATTCTCTTCTACAGCGGGAGGTAGTTTCGAGTATACGGTCAATAGCGATATTTATCACTTAAATTTAGATACCAGAGAAAGTGACTGGATATTGAAAGACCGTGCCTCAATTTTAAATAATAAGTACTACGGGACGAGTAATGCTAACTTCTATACACATGCTACCTATAATAGGAATACTAAGGAGCTCGTGATCTCCATTCCTAACCGACATGATCTGTATATCTATGAGGTTCCTGTTGTCAATAACAAAAGGAAGACTAAATCTTCTCGCTCAAAACATATCAAAAGTAATTTTCCAGCATTGTCTAATCGAGTCAAGAAAAATTCAGAAGTTGAAGAATTTAAATTCAACGCAAAGACGGGATTCTATGCTGAAATAGATTATAATCAACATAGCAATATATATTATCGCAATGTCTATGCACCATATCCGATATATAATTCCTGGGATGATGCCTATAAAAACCCTCATTTAATGGTCTTAGATGATAATCTGAAGATCCTACATGAAGTCAGAGTTCCCGAGAGACACAAGGGATATTTTAGATTTTTCTCTGATCAGGGTATCTGTTTATTTGATGAAGAACAGTGGGAGTTATCAGAGGATTACTTTGAATTTACATGCTACGATTTCACTGACTGAATTTTTTACTTACTTAAACCCAGCTCATCCCTCAACCTTTCATCCTCGTTACCATTTTTTGACCAGTATGGAGAATTGATGGACTTGCGTAGCGTTGCAGTGGTGATCCTGCCATTGCCAGTGTCTTCTTTCCAAGCTAGGATCTTATAAGGAAACTCAGACTCAACATCAATGCTTAGCTTGCGATTGATATTCTTATAACTCACGTCGTATAGGATGACGCCATCACTCATCGACTTGGTGATCGTGGCAATGGTAGGCTCCATTGGTACATGGGCAAACCTGCTATATATCGTGGATGGAATAATAGTGACATCACCTTCGGGGAGTCCTCCAGTGATTCTAATTCTGGAAAACAAGTCATCCTCCAGTATTGCCGCATTCATTTTAGAGTCCTTGTCTCCTTCTGACTCAAAATAGGAGAACTCCTGCAACCGGTACTTACTACCCTCCAGGTTGAGTTGAGTATAGCTATGACCGCACCACTCTTGAGAGCTTGTTGTGGACTTGAATGTAAGTGGATGCTGATCCAACTCTACTGGTGTAAACGTAGATGTGATAATGGAGTAGTCATAGATTCCAGTATTAAACTTGCGGATGTGATTAAGCTTGAGAACTGATACATTGTCGTTTCCTGCTGATTGAGGACGGTCAAGTTTGACCTGCTTTTTTTGAGAGAATGGCTCTGTGACAAAGACCAGTACTACATCACCTTCTCGGCGTTGTCCATAACGCTCTTGCTTAAGTTCATAGCTGCTGATTTCTCCAGTGCCATTGTACCAATAGTCATCAAACTCCTTTGAGCGAGGTGTTGCAGGAGCCTCACTTGCCATAGAGGCCTCTACAGTCTGATATTGTACTTTTTCGTCGCATCCAAAGAAGACGAGGATAGTCAATGTTGCCAATAGAGAAAGGATGTTCTTTTTCATGGTAGTTAATTTTGTAATTAGAGACAGCTTGATTATTTAATATAGGATTGAGCTATAAGTTTAATTTTTTGAGTGCTTAAGTATTGTGTAGAACAAATAGTGACATAGATTCATTGGCTAATTAGGAATCTCTATTATGCTTATGTGGACAGAACAAGACAATAAACTCAAGGCAACATTTAAGTTTAATGACTTTGTGGAGGCTTTCGCCTTTATGACCAAGGTGGCATTAATTGCAGAAAAGATGGACCATCATCCCAACTGGTCCAATGTATACAATACAGTGGTGATTGAGTTGACTACACATGATGCTGGCAATACGGTGACGGATAGGGATCATCGACTTGCAAAAGCTATTTCCAAATTGGTATAACCTGAGTTATTTGCTATAATCCTCAGTTCGGAAATTTTATCCATTAATAGATCAAATCTGAACCGTCCTTGGAGTCGTCGAATTTGCCTAGGAGTTCATCGATATAACCGTTTTGCAAGTAGATTTTGCCGATATATTGGGTTCAAACAAAACCTATTATCATGAAAATATTGATCTGGATGGTTATACCCGCCATTATCATTTATGTTTTTTGGGTTACCTATAAAGTCTTTAATCGATCGGCTCCGCAAGAGGGATCGAGAGAAGATATTGCTCACGATAAAAACGAATATGTATGAAAAAGTTATTGATGTTTCTAGCATTGGCGGCTACGATATCGTGTACAACGGTAGAGCCGGGTCACAAGGGAGTAGAGGTCTCATGGGGAGGAGAAACTAACATGACAAAGATCTATGATGAAGGCTTGAATACAGGCTTGCACTGGATGTGGGATGACATGGTTGAGTATGATTGTAGAGAGCAGACCGTAGTGAATGATTTTGAGTTTAACGACTTGAATAATATGTCTACAGGTGTTGAGATCTCAGTCGACTTCAGGTATAATCCCAAGAAGGTTAATTTCCTCCATACGGAGATTGCTGATGTAGAGACTAAGCTCATAAAGACAATTAAGTCAGCTGGTAAAGAGGTGATACCAAATTATGGAGCGGTAGATCTTAACTTAACCAAGCGAGGTGAAGCAGAAGAGCGCTTATCAGCGATTCTCTCAGAAGAGTTGACTGAATTCTATTTAGAGTTAGCTCGAGTGCAGATAACTGATGTTGATATCCCACAGGAGATTTCAGAAGCGGCCAAGCGTACTGCAGAGCAGATTGAAAAAAACAAGCTTGCAGCGCAGATGGCTGAGGAAAAAACAAATCTGGGTAATGCAACGATAGCCGAAGCGAAGGCTCTGTATGAAGCAGCGCAATATGAGGCTAAAGCGGCACAGCTCAAAGCGACTACTGATCAGCTCAAACTCAAGGAACTTGAGATAGAATTGGAGTGGGCAAGACAAGGAAAGTCTCGCTATGGGGAGAACAATGTTTTTGGGGCAAGCACAGCTGTAGTTAAAGGCCTGACGCACTAATGAATAAAGGGGGAGGAGTCATGTGCTCCTCTCTCATTTGATAGACTTAATTAACGTTGCTTTAACTGAGAGTGAGGTAATAAGAGGTATGAAATTAGGTTATATTCATATTCTCATTTACAACTTTAGATTTGAGAGGAAGAACTTCCAAATAAGGACTCTTGTTACCTATGGAAGAGATGCTTAAATAGATAAAAAGAGTGGTTTTAATAATCTAATTTTTAGAAAGTAATGAAAACGATATTGCAATTAATTATAGCTGGAGTGCTCGGTGGAGTTATTGCTGTTGGAGCGTTCAAGATGCTTGACAAGGATACGGTGATCTATGAATATTCGGATTCACAGAAGTATGACACAAGTGATAGCTCTAGGAGTATACAGGAGCTTGATGCTAGCACAAGTAGGCAGACAAACTTTGTTGTGGCAGCAGAGATTGCCAATCCTGCGGTAGTTCACATCAAGGCACAGAACAAGGCCTATGTAGACTATCAGGAGAGAGATAATTATGATCCATTTGAGGATTTCTGGGGATATAGAAGATCTCGCACCAGACCTCAAGCTGGTACTGGATCAGGAGTATTAATCTCTGAGGATGGCTATATTGTGACCAATAACCATGTGGTTGGTTTCGCAGATTATATAGAGGTCATTCTAGAAGATGGCAGGACCTATCAAGCACAGAAGTTAGGAACAGACCCAAGTACAGATCTGGCAGTAATTAAAATTGAAGGAGAGGGTAAAAAGTTACCCCATCTTAAGTTTGCCAATAGTGATAACCTTGAGGTAGGCCAATGGGTGGTGGCTGTAGGTAATCCATTCAATCTTACTTCGACTGTGACGGCTGGGATTATTAGTGCCATGGGCCGTGAGCTTGATATTATAAAGGGACAAAAGACTATTGAAGAATTTATACAGACTGATGCTGTAGTGAACCCTGGAAACAGTGGGGGAGCGTTAGTTAATGTTGATGGTGAGCTAATTGGCATAAATACTGCTATATCTTCACCGACAGGAGTGTATGCGGGTTATTCGTTCGCTATTCCTGCCAATCTAGTACGACGTGTTGTAAGCGAGATTAAAGAAACAGGAGGGGATATCCAACGTGCTATGCTCGGCGTGAATATCTTGCCAATTGATCATGCGGAAGAAGAAGGCTATGACCCTGGTATAGATTATGGCGTCGTTGTAGCTGACTTTGGGCAAGATAGATACGGTCGCAGAACTTTTAGCTCTGCAAAGGCAGCAGGTGTAGAGATTGGAGACGTTATTATAGGCGTTGATAACATGGAGGTTCGAGATTTTGAGCAATTATCCGATGCCTTGAAGTTTTCGAAGATCGGAGATACGGTCGATTTAGAAATTGTTAGAGAAGGGAAGCGGCTTAAGTTTCCTGTAAAACTTAGAAAAGGAGTATAATAGGATTCTAGAGATCCTTTAAAGATAAAGTTGGTTTTTCGTTTTGTTTTGAGGCGCCCATTCTTTGAATGGGCGTTTTTAATTTGTTAGAGTTTTCGACTCATCTGCTCAACCATTTTGGGTTTCCACTCATGGAAGGTGTCATTGAGGATGTGCGTGCGTGCCTCTTTCATTAACCACAGAAAGAAGGTGAGGTTATGTATGCTCGCAATCTGCAAGCCCAAAGATTCTTTTACAATGAATAAATGTCTCAGATATGCTTTGCTATGCCGATTGCTCTGAGAGCAATCTAAATCGCCGTCGATAGGATTGTTATCCTCTTTCCACTTAGCATTCTTGATGTTAATGATACCTTGACTTGTATATAGCATACCGTGTCGAGCATTACGAGTAGGTAACACACAGTCAAACATGTCGATACCACGATCTATACACTCTAACAGATTCATTGGTGTGCCTACACCCATGAGATATCTCGCCTGATGTTTGGGTAGATGCTCACATACTAAGGCAGTAGTGTCGTACATAATTGGAGCGGGCTCCCCCACCGAAAGTCCACCAATGGCATTGACCTCCGCACTATGATCTGCGATATACTTGGCAGACTCTATTCTTAGATCATCATAGGTGCTCCCCTGTACAATTGGAGCGAGAATTTGCTGGTAGCCATGCACGGCAGGATGTTCATTGAAATAAGTCTGACAACGATCTAACCAGCGATGAGTCATGTGCATAGATCTTTTGGCATATTGATAGTCACATGGATACGGCGTACACTCATCAAACGCCATTATGATATCTGCCCCAATATGCTGCTGTATCTCGATGGCATATTCAGGAGAAAAGAAGTGTCTCGAACCATCTACGGGGCTTTGAAACTTGACACCTTCTTCAGTAATCTTGCGGATGCCACTCAGCGAGTATACTTGAAAGCCTCCACTATCCGTCAGCATAGGTTTGTCCCAAGAGATAAATTGGTGCAATCCCCCAGCTCGAGAAATTAGCTCATGTCCTGGCCTTAAATAAAGGTGAAATGTATTGCCCAGTATGATCTGCGCTCGGAGTTCCTCCAGGTCATTGAAGGGGACAGTCTTTACAGTCCCTTGAGTCCCGACAGGCATAAATATGGGAGTCTCGATAGTCCCATGATCAGTACTTAGCACTCCTGCACGAGCATTACCCGTGGAGGTCGTCTTGACAAGCTCAAATCCCATCTATCTACTTTTATACATATTGAGGGCAATACCGATCATCATAGAAAATGCAAGGAGAGAAGAACCTCCCTTACTGATAAAAGGCAAAGGAATTCCAATTACTGGACTGATTCCCATCGTCATCCCAATATTGACGAAAAAATGCAAAAATATGAATCCAGCAATAGCATAGGAGTAGTTTTTAACGAATGGATATTTGGAGTCTTCGCCTTTTTGGATGATTCTGACGATAAGCACTAAGAATAGAATAATTACTGCGACACCTCCAATGAAGCCCTGCTCTTCTCCAATGGTACTGAATATGAAATCTGTCGTTTGCTCAGGAACGTAGTTGAGCTTGGTAAAGGTGCCATCCAAGTACCCCTTACCAGTCAGACCACCTGATCCGATAGCTAATTTGGACTGGAGTAGATTATATAGAGAACCACGTGGGTCGCATTTCTCGGGTTGAAGCCAAACGTTAATGCGATCTTGTTGATGGGGTTTCAAGACATTATTAAAAGCAAACAAGCTTGAAAAAGAAATCAAAACTAGCATGGCTACACCGCCCAATAACGAAAATTTGGTACCTATGGATTGTCTCGGATTGAAGAAGTAAAGCACACCAACAGCAGCGACTCCATTAAGTATAGCTGAATAGAGACTCCATTTAAATTGAAAGCAAACCAAGGACACCAATATCAATGTCGTCAGCAACATGATAGAGAACATTCTCATCTTACTGAAGTCAACTAAGAAGGCGACCATCATTAAGAATAGTATGGTCAGAGCGACAGATACTCCATAGATCAGCGTGAAAACCACAGTTAAAAAGAGCAGGATTACTACTATAAAATATAGTGACGGTAGACCCTTGCGATACAGTAGAATCAATAAGGAGAAAAATGTAATAGCTGAGCCCGCATCAGGCTGAAGTATAATCAGCGCAGCTGGCAGCATGAAGATACCTATAGACATAAGTTGTGTCCATCCCTTGCGAAGGTCATTTCTAATGACGCTTAAAAAGCCAGCTAAGTAAATGGCCGTAGTTAGCTTAGCAAACTCTGATGGCTGTAGCGTAAACGGCCCTAGGGCTATCCATGAGGTGGCGCCTTTTATCTCACGACCGAATATAAGAACTAGGACAAGTGAGATTATACCTAGCGCATATATAGGTATTGCGAGGCTGTTGAATATTTGCCAATCAATGAGGACAAGTGCAAGCAATGCTACCAGAGAGACTGCTGCCCAGATGGCTTGTCTGCCAAATGTACTATTGGGGGAAAAAATATTTCCACCTTGAGTATCATAATAAGTCGTCGCGAAAATCATCATTAAACCTATCCCTACTAAAGCGAGATAGGTGATGAATAAGACCCAATCAAATCGTGGTAGACCCTTGGGGCTATTGCGCAGAGACATCTCTTAGGAGCTCTATTTTCATGACCTTATCCCTGAATGGTATGGCAAAGGGGAAGTCCTCTTTAAAAGCGGCAAGATGAGGCTCCACATCTATGCGCGTCTCATAGGCTCCAATCTTCATACTATAGTAAGGTGCTTCATGTTGTAGCTCATAGACCATATCAGGATAGTTCTTTTCAAGGAGCCACTTAGCACTCTCCAATGCACGGCGATCAGTCGTACTGATTAGCTTAATGCGCCAGCCATCAATGTAGGGTTCTTCTTTGCCGGTTTTGATAAAGTAGTCCATAAATTGACTAACCTCAGGAGTCTCGACGATCTGCTGGGCGCTAAGATTAATCCAACAGAATAATGCTAAGGCGAAAATTGAAACGACAGTCTTCATACTATTTCAAAAATAGTAGATTATTTCTTACCGTGGCACTGTTTATATTTCTTCCCACTACCACAGGGGCATGGCTCATTTCGTCCTACCTTTTGTGTTGCTCGTTTGAACGTTTCTGGCTTGGATCTCTGACGGCCCGCACCTTGCGCAGCTCTGCGACGGGCCATATCATCAGATCTCGATGCACTCGTCTTACTGAGATCGGTGCGTTGTTGTTTAGCTTCACGGAGATTCTCATCGACATTGATGACTAAGCGCCCTCTCATCAGGTAGGTACTTACCTCTTCATTGATGTTATAAATCAATCGTTCAAACAGCTCATAGGCCTCCATTTTATAGATTACAAGTGGATCCTTCTGCTCAAATGAAGCAGCTTGTACCGAGTCCTTGAGTTCATCCATGGCCCTCAAGTGCTCTTTCCAAGTATTATCGATAATGCTAAGACTTACCGCTTTTTCTATGTCCTTTACGATACTGCCTCCTTCTGTTTCGATGGCTGTCTCGAGATTAGCAGATATTGGAAGAGGTTTCTTGCTGCCATCTGTAAATGGCACAGCTATACGCTTATATCTGTGTCCTTCATTTTCGTGTACTCGTTGGATCACAGGAAGAAGTACTTCCCTGATTTTATCAAACTTCTGATTGTACAGTTCTGTGGTCTCCTTCTGAAGTTTTTCAGTGAGCACGTCTTCAGCAGCGCTCTTAAATTCATCTTCGTTGAAATCAGGATCATTACCAAGTACTCTCAAGCATTCATTTCTGAATCCTTCAAAGTTGTCCATAGACTTATAATCGCTTACAATGTTTTCTGTGAGCGAAGAAAATAGATTATAAAGGTCTACGGATAGGCGCTCTCCAGATAATGCATTGTTACGTTTCTTATAGATAGCTTCCCGCTGGATATTCATGACGTCATCATATTCTAGGAGACGCTTACGAATACCAAAATTGTTTTCTTCAACCTTCTTTTGAGCTCGCTCGATAGACTTGCTGACCATGTTGTGCTGTAGCACCTCGCCCTCTTGGTGTCCCATCTTATCCATCAACTTAGCGAGTCGCTCAGAATTGAAGAGTCTCATGAGGTTATCCTCAAGGGACACATAGAACTGTGATGACCCAGGATCTCCTTGACGACCAGCACGACCACGAAGTTGTCTATCTACTCGTCGAGAATCATGCCGTTCAGTAGCGATAATTGCAAGACCACCTGCTTTTTTAACTTCTTCAGATATCTTAATATCCGTACCACGACCTGCCATGTTAGTTGCAATAGTCACGTTACCAGCACGACCTGCTTCTGCAACAATTTCGGCTTCTCGCTGGTGTTGCTTGGCGTTCAGGACATTATGGCTGATGTTTCTCAGATTCAACATCCTACTCAGCTTCTCAGAAATATCCACCGAGGTTGTACCGACTAGTATGGGCCTTCCCGCAGCTGTCAATCTTCCAATTTCGTCAATCACGGCGTTATACTTTTCTCTAGCGGTTTTATATACGAGATCTTCTCTGTCGTCCCGCTGTATAGGTCGATTGGTAGGGATGACCACTACATCAAGCTTGTAGATATCCCAGAATTCTTTTGCTTCAGTTTCGGCAGTACCCGTCATACCACACATCTTGTGGTACATCCTAAAGTAGTTCTGCAGGGTTACCGTGGCATAGGTCTGAGTAATATCACCAACTTTGACATTTTCTTTTGCTTCGAGGGCTTGGTGGAGTCCATCAGAGTATCTTCTTCCCTCCATCATACGGCCGGTCTGCTCATCTACAATCTTGACTTGGCCTTCCATTACTACATACTCCTCATCTTTTTCAAATAGGGTATAAGCTTTTAGCAACTGACTTACTGCGTGTAATCGCCGAGCTTTGACGCTATAGTCGTTGACGAGATTAGTTTTTTGTTCATTGAGGTCTATACCTTGTGTCTTCTCTTGTTCATCGAGGAGCTGCATCTCTGTCGCAATGTCAGGCATGATGAAGAATTGCTCATCTGCTTCACCTTGAGCCAGGAAATCAGCTCCTTTCTCGGTGAGTTCTACATTTCGATTCTTCTCATCGATTGTGAACAAGAGTGGCTCATCCACTAGATGCATCCGCTTGGACTGCTCTTGCATGTAGAAGTTCTCCGCTTTCTGCATGGTCACCTTAACTCCTTCCTCACTTAGGAATTTTATTAGAGGTCTATACTTTGGCAATGCTCTAAATGCTCTCAATAGGGATTGCCCAGCTTCTCCTTCTTCATATCCACGATCTCCTGCGGCGAATAATTTTTTACCCTCAGCAAGATAGCTCGTTGCTAGCTTGCGCTGTGCAGCGATTAACTTTTCCACTTTTGGCTTGAGCTCTAAGTACTCTTGGTCTTCTGCTCCTTTAGGAACAGGGCCTGATATGATAAGTGGTGTTCTGGCGTCATCTACTAGTACCGAATCCACCTCATCAATCATTGTAAAGTGATGCTTGCCCTGCACCTTCTCGTCTAGGGATCGTACCATATTATCTCGGAGATAATCGAATCCAAATTCGTTATTGGTACCATAAGTGATATCGCACTTATAAGCATCCACACGTTGTGCGGAGTGTGGCTTATACTTGTCGATACAATCGATCGTTAAGAATAGGAACTCCATAATTGGTCCGATCCACTCTGCATCCCGACGAGCGAGGTAATTGTTGACAGTGATTACATGTACGCCCTGTCCAGAGAGACCATTGAGGTAGGCTGGAAGTGTAGCGACTAATGTCTTACCCTCGCCTGTTTGCATCTCTGCTATCTTGCCATCATGCAGTACCATGCCACCGATCAACTGAACATCATAATGCACCATATTCCAGGTAATGTCTCCACCAGCGGCCTGCCAGCTATTCTTCCATGTAGTGACATCTCCATTAACGGTGACGTAATCTCTCGTCGCGGCAAGGTCTCTATCTCGATCAGTAGTTCTTACTTGTAGGGTAGCATTTTCTGAAAATCTCCGAGACGTCTCTTTGACTACGGCAAATGCCTCTGGGAGGAGCTCTCTTAATATATCCTCGAGATGTTCATCTCGCTCCTTGGTTAAAGCATCAATCTGAGTATAGAGTTCTTCTCGTTGCAATAGGTCATCCTCCTGCTCTGATTCAGCCTTCAAGTTCCGAATATCTTCATCTATACCCGCCAAGTGTTCTTTGATCCGTGATCTGAACTCTAGAGTCTTTCCTCGGAGATCGTCAAGAGATAGGCTCTTATATTGATCAAAATACTCGTTGATTTCATCGACACGGCCAGAATATCCCTTTACGTCTCTATCCTGCTTAGTGCCAAAAACTTTCTTAAATATATCAAACATGAAAAGTGATTCTTATGTGATCGATGTCCCTGTCATAGCACTATTATCATTCCAATCGCCCCTAGGTGACATCTTGTCATAGTGCTGGTCGATCTATTAGTGAGCAAAGATACATGATATATAACCACTGGTGTGTCAGAATAAGAAGATAGAAAATGATTTTACTTGATCTGTTTGGGTACAATTGATTATCAATTGGGTTACTTTTAAGTATAGTTTATACCAATTGCTGAATACATCATATACACCTCATTTGTTAGAGGCCGGCTGCGATGAAGCAGGTCGTGGATGTTTAGCGGGACCAGTATATGCATCAGCAGTGATCATGCCCAAAGGTTATCGTTGCCCAAGAATTGACGACAGCAAAAAACTGTCATCTAAAGACAGATACGAACTGAGGAAGGTCATAGAGAATGACGCCATTGCCTATGCCGTAGCAGCCATATCAGAAGAAGAAATAGATAGAATCAACATCTTAAATGCATCCTTCAAAGCGATGCATAGGGCTATTGCAGAACTATCTGTAGCGCCAGAACTACTGTTGATAGACGGAAATAGATTCAATACTTACGATAGTATAAAGCATGAATGTGTCATCAAGGGCGATAGCCTCTACACCTCTATTGCAGCAGCATCTATTTTAGCGAAGACCTACAGAGATGATCATATGAGAGAGCTCGACCACGAGTGTCCTGATTACGGTTGGTGTACTAACAAAGGATATGCGACCTTAACACATCGCCTTGCATTACAAGAAATCGGCCCTACTAAGTATCATCGTAAGAGTTTTGTGGTAAAGAAGCAACTGAGCTTGAATTATAAAGACCGTGGGTAATATCATTCAGGACATAGTAGGCAAGGATGAGAAGATGATCTCATATACATCGCCATCGGATCCTCTTCTTAAGAGGGTGGTCATTAATTCCATGGAGCTCATGTCTGGGCGCAAAAAGATTGAAAAGGCATACCAGACACTTAGTGAGATGGAGATAGACGACGTGACAGTTTGGCACTACTTGTTTCCATTATTGGAGGTCGCCATTGATTTTGACAAGGGTCAATTGTCTAAAATTCCTCGCAAAGGACCTCTCGTTATCATTGCTAATCATCCATTTGGAGTAATTGATGGTTTGAGTTTGGGATATATCCTTAGCCTGATTAGAGCAGATTTTAAATTGATCGTCAATGAGCTATTATGCAAGGAGGGCCTTTTTGACAAGTACCTGCTGCCCATTGACTTTAGAGAAACTAAATCGGCATTAAGGACTAATCTGAAGACCAGAGCTGAAGTCTTGTCCATACTCGATAACGAAGGCTCTATAGCAATCTTTCCCTCTGGCGGTGTGGCAACAGCAGTGAAGCCTTTTTCTAAGGATGTACGCGATCTCGAATGGAAGAATTTTCTGGTCAAAATGGTCCGTCGTGAAGGGTTAACTATTGTACCAATCTTCTTTCACGGTAGAAATAGTCAACTCTTTCAGATTGCGAGTCATATTAATCAAAGTCTTAGATATGGTCTGCTCCTCAACGAGGTTACTAATAAGAGAGGACAGACGATCAAAATAAGTATTGGTGATCCGATCCAATCGTCTGTGTACAATCACATGAAGGCCAAAGACCTCTTAAGGCATCTCCGCCAAATTACGCTTGGTCTGTCGGATCAATAAGTGCTAAGTATTGATCTTCCTTTTGGCGCATGATGGCTGTTGCATCAGAGTCTTGGTCGTCATATCCGCACATATGAAGCAGGCCATGTACAAGGACACGATGCAGCTCATGCCTAAATGATACAGTTTCGGTGTCAGCATTTTCTGCAACTCGATCTATGCTGATGTAGATGTCGCTTTTAATTGGCTGATAGCTATATGGGAAAGTGATGATGTCCGTATAGTAATCATGAGCGAGATAATCTTTATTGATCTTAAGCAAGTAGGCATCTGAGCAAAAGATGTAGTTGACCTGCTCTATCTCCTTGCCTTCAGTTATCACCACAGAGTTAAGCCAAGAGGACGTTTGTTGGTCGTCTATAAGTACAGGGTTGCTATCTTCAGTATGAAAATTGATCAAAGGTAAGGCTGTAACTATACAGAAAAATGTATCTCAACCTTGCGCCCATTATCCCTATACTCAACTCTATCTGCTAACTGCTTCATTAGGAAGACGCCACGCCCACCACAGCATCCGATATTCTCTGGTCGAGTAGGATCAGGAATAGCCTGAGGATTAAAGCCTACTCCCTGATCAGAGATTACAAAAGAGATTCCCTGATTTGTTTTGTTAAGTTCTATCTCAACGTATTTGTTTTGGTCCTCTTTATTACCATGAATGATAGCATTATTGACAGCCTCAGTAAGACTGATGAGTATGTCAGGATATTTGTCTTGGCTTATCTGATATTGCGTAGCAACTACTCCGATAAACTGTTCTAATTGACAGATACTCTTACTACAAGATGGCAGCTTAAGAATACGATTTGGCATATAGTTAGTGATTAAGCCCTCTTCAATTTTTGGTAGTATTCCTCAACGAGTCGCTTGTAATGCGGCTTCATTTCGGGAGATACATACTTATATTGTTCTAATTGGGCTTTTCGTTGTTTTATATATTCCTCTAAAGATGGAGGTAGTTTTCGTTCTACATCTTGACCTTCCGTGGATTTGCGCTTGTCGTCGTATTCTCTTTCTTTTTGGGCATTTTCGGCTTCGAGAAGTCTTGTGACGATGTCTTGTTGTCTAAGTAACATCTCATTGTCAAGGCGTTTATTAACCAAATCTATTTCCTGCTTATCCATCTGATCTATGATATCTTGGAGTTCATTAGATCCACCTTGTCCACTCTCCTGTAGTCCTTGTTGCATTTCCTCAAGAGCTTTTCTTAGGGCCGCTTGCTTAGCTGCTGCTTCGGCAAAATCTTTTGCTGAACCTCCTTCACCATTCGAACCCTTCATTCCCTCAATCATCTTTTTGAGATCTTCAGTCATTTTTTCTTGACCTTCGGATATTTTGTCCATCGGCACGCCACCGCTATTTCCTTTACCAGGTTTCTTACCAGGTTTCTGCCCAGGATTCTGGCACATCTGACTGCCTGACATCATCCCCGCCATTTGTTGTTGCATTTGCTCCATGGATTCTGACAACATTAATGCCAAATCATTGAGATTAGTCATTGTGGTACGCTGACTCTGATTGGCTTCAGGCTTGTTGCGCTCTTCGAGCTGATCAAGACTGGTGCTAAGTTGATATTTGATTTCTGTAACCTTTTCGAGTACAAAACTCTCGAGGTCAGGGTTTCGCTTGCTCAATGCTTGCAGTGTGTCCTCAACTACTTTAAAGTCATCCGCAACCTTCATCTGATCCTGTAGGAGAGATACATATCTCGGAGTATTGATCGTCGTAATGTTGATAGAGTTGACCAGTCCTTCTTGATCGAATGATAGGGTCACGAGGTTTTCTAACAGCTGTCGGAGAGTCTCTAGATCTTCTTGTTGTTGCTCTGAAGCTCCCTGCATCATCTCACTAGACATCTGCCCCGCCATTTGCTTCATCTTCTGGCTAGCCTGCTTTTGTTTAGAAGCTGCTTTTTGATTTTCTTGCTGCTCCATATTCTCCTGACTCTCATTGAGATCTTCGTTGATATCTTCCATCTGCTCTTGAGCGTCCTGTGGGACGTCTTTAGGGAACTCTAGCTCATCATTTTTTTCCATGAGCTCATCCATCTTTTCTTTGAGCTCCTCAAATTCCTCATTGATCTTCTCTTGTTCCTTCTCCAGTTCTTCCTGACTTTCCGATTCGTCTTCAGTCTTTTCGCTGAGCTCATCTAAGTCTTTTGCGAGCTCTTCAAGCTTGTCAATACTCTCTTGAAGTTCTTTTTCTACCTCTAATTGTTCGTATAACTCTTGGAGGCGCTCCATCTCGTTTTCTAAGCTTTCTTCCTTCTTTTCGAAATCTTCCATCTTCTCTAGAGTCTGCTCTTTGCCGAGCTCCTCCATCAATTTCTGGATCTCTTCCATAAGACTCTGCATCTCATCATCCACTACCTCTTCGAATAGCTGTTGCAAACGCTCTTGCTTCTCTTGGAGCTGCGGATTATTCTCCTGGCTCTTTTGGTTTTGAAGATTTTGCTCATTGGCATTTTTAGCTTGCTCCAGCTGTTGTTGGAGTTTTTGCTGGCGCTCCAGTAACTGCTCTAGCTGCTTTTTATCCTGCCAGTCTGGTTCTGTCTTTTGTAGTAGTTTTTCACGAAGCTTGCGAAGTTCTTCTTGGATGTCCTTGGCTTCATCTATTGAAGAATCTAACTTATCCTTGATTAGCTCTTCATTCTCTTGTTCTTCTTCTTCCAGTTCGTCGAGGCTCTTCTCGCGGTAGCTTAGTATGGAACTCTTAACGGACTTAGAACCATTGACACCGTCATTATCAAATAGCTCAAAGTAGTACGTCACTTTTTGACCAGGCTCTAATCCCAGGTCCTTGATGTCTAAGATATAGTCGAAGTTGATCTGAGTACTTGGCGTGATAACGATCTGCTTTTGTTGTTGAGTGATTGTCGCTCCGGCATCATCACTGATGGTGTAGACAAAGTTTAATGATTGGAGCCCATAATCATCAGCTCCATCGCCGACGAAGTAGGTGATGTCTTTTTCGATAGAATCTTGTATCATGTCTACCTGGATGGTAGGATACTTATCTGCTATAGTCTTGATATAGAAGTTCAATGAGTCTCCTTGAGGGAGGTGCTCATTCTTCAATCTCATCACATAGTTATGATCTTTGTATATCCTTTTTGAGGCGGCGAAAGTTGCAGACCCTTGTTGCTCCAGAGCTATAGGTGCTGCGTCGTCGAATCTCAGCATCACATCATCTGTTGATAGGGTATTGACGAGCCATTCTAACTGGGTCCCTTGAGGAACCGTGATATCGCCAGTGTTCAGTACTGTCTCATCTCGTTGCTGTGTGTATGATGGATAATCTATTTTAAGACTAAAGTTTACCATTCTCGGCTTGGGTAATACTTTTAGTACTTGTTCTCTATTGCGATATCTTCCAGAATACAGTTGAAACGGGGTATCCTTTCTCACATTAGTCATCTTGTAAGAGAAGGTATTATTAGATTGTTTGGTCAGGCGATAATCATAATCATCTATGGTGACATAAACCTCATTAGGTAGCTGCTCTCCATCTGCTGTAACTGTTAGGGTATAGTCCTCATACTGAAGAACCTCTAAGTCATCATTATTCAGTGTCAGATGAAAGGGTGCTTCTCTTTCAAAATCTTCATTGTTATTGATGATGCGATAAGTACTATCTCTTATGAGACTTGGTGCGGCAAAGAGTATAAATAGCAACAGTGCCAGTGGTGGAAAGGCGTACTTGAGATACTTTCGATTTTTGTTGAGATCGATAGCCTTTCTGAAAGGAACGATGCTGATCTTCTCAGATTTCTGATTTATGCTGGCCTCAATGAGCTCGCGATTAGACTCGCTAATATCTCGATTCAGTTGTAGAACATTGACTAATCGATCTTCGACATCAGTAAAATGCTCACCTAGAATCTTAGCGGCAGTATCATGTGAGATGACGCTGCCTAACTTGAAGTAATTTGCCAAAGGCCAGATCACCAGATATAGCAGTGATCCTAATGAGCCGAAGATGTATGAGTAGAAAAGAACTTTACGTCCTCCCTGTGACAAATAGAACTGGTGCTCTAAGAAACTGTAGAGTAGAAAAATTCCAATTGTTGCTGCTGCAAAGAGTATAGCACCCCTAATTGCCTTATTGATGTAGTACTTCCTTATAAATTGGTCAAGTTTTTGAATAAGGAGAGAATAATGGGAAGAATTACTCATATACACTATGCTGTTTAGACATTACACTGATCTGTATCACTCAAAAACTCGTGAGTAAGCATATAAAGCTATGTAAACTTTTGATACAGATCAAGTTATGTATGTAAATGGCTACATAAGAAAATCATAAATAAACTATTTTGGCATAGATATGAAGGTTCTGCTTTTCGGACGGTATGTGAAAGAAGGTAACTATAACTCTATTAGACAAGTTATAGACTGTGCCCGCAAGCATGACTACGAGGTGTTTGCCAATCAGGATGTACATGATCATCTATCTGCTATAGGGATAGATGCCGATATTCCACTATTGGCAACACACGAAGAGCTCAGAAAGAAGTCTGTGGATTTAGTGATGACCCTTGGCGGGGATGGGACAATACTACAGGCCACTACCTTAATAAGAGATCTGGCCATACCTATATTAGGGGTCAATCTGGGGCGATTAGGCTTTTTAGCAAGTATTGAGGAGCGGTATATTTCAGAATCTTTTAATCAGATCGATAATTCACGCTATGAGCTTGAGAGGAGGAGGATGATTTTCTTAGAGTCTTCTCCCGATCTTTTTGGAGATGAGCCTTTTGCGCTTAACGATTTTACGTTGCACAAGAGAGATACATCGTCCATGATTACGATTCATACCTATATAAATGGAGATTATCTCAATAGCTATTGGGCAGATGGGCTCATTGTCTCAACCCCTACTGGCTCTACGGGGTATTCCTTGAGTTGTGGAGGTCCTATCATCTTTCCTAACTGTGGCAATTTTGTGATCACTCCTGTTGCGCCTCATAATCTTAACGTTCGACCTTTAGTTATTTCTGATGATGCCGTAATCAGTTTTGAAATTGAGGGAAGAACAGAGAACTTCCTTTGCACATTGGATTCTAGGTTTGAGACTATCACATCGGAGCATCAACTAGCGGTGCGTAAGTGTGACTTTGATACACACCTGATGCGTCTTAAGAATACGACGTTCTTAAAAACTATCCAAGATAAGCTTGGATGGGGCAACGATAAGCGTAACTAAGGCATATCATTAAATGAATAGTTATTATTTTTAGTAATCGGATGCAAGACTCCCAAAACATATTAGAAGAGTACCAGGGTATAGAGCCTAACGACTACTTGGAGAAGATTCGCTTCTACGAACAACGTAGCGAACAGATCTTCTCATTAGACGAGGACCAACAGTACTTTATGAAATATGAGTTTGTCAATGCACTATTTGACCTTGGGCGTTATGAGAAGGTGCTCGTAGAGATTGATGACCTGATAGAATTCGTTTTCTTAAATAATATTTCTTACTCTGGAGAAGATAATTTCTCCGAACTAATTTTTCTCAAGGCAGCATCTACCTATCATAAAGGAGACTACGAAAATGCTGCCAGACTCAGTCGTCAGCTCATTGGAGTCAAGCCAGATGATCAAGTATATGGGGAGTTACATAAAAATGCAATTCGCCAGAAACTAAAACAGAAATATACTGACCTCAGGTTAGTAGCGATCTTATTGATCTTGTCATGTGCTATTATAGGTGGAGTATATTACTTCAAGTATGGCATCACCGAGGATGAGGTCAATTGGTCCTTAATAGTTGTGAACTCTATAGCCATATTGAGTTTGGCGATTACGCTGACCACTTTCGATTTAGTAGCTCGATACAAACTGAGCGCGGTGAGAAAAGAAATTTCTGCAAAAAGAAAGGCGAGCAAATAAGCTCATAATGATCTTGCCCACGTGGTAAGAATTAATCTATATTTGCCGTCCGTAAAAAATGGTCGGGTGGCCGAGTGGCTAGGCAGAGGTCTGCAAAACCTCGTACAGCGGTTCGAATCCGCTTCCGACCTCAAAGGACCCTCTATCTCAACTGATAGAGGGTTTGTTGTTTTAGTTGATTATCGGTTG